>CAWHWE010000026.1:0-192047 GCA_963832915.1 uncultured Acidobacteriota bacterium | reverse complement strand
GAATCTTGATGCCTTCGGCTTCCGTTGGGGGCGCTACCTTCACGGCTTGAAAGCGCCGCTCCAATGACCGGTCCTTTTCGATCGACTTGCGGTATTCCCCCGGGGTCGTGGCGCCGATGCATTGGATTTCACCCCGGGACAACGCCGGCTTGAGGATATTCGCGGCGTCCAGCGACCCTTCCGCCGATCCTGCTCCCACCAGGGTATGAAGCTCGTCGATGAAGATGATGGCGTTCTGCGACTCCATCAACTCTTTCATGATGGTTTTCAGACGTTCCTCGAATTGGCCGCGGTACTTCGTGCCCGCCACAATCAAAGAAAGGTCCAGCGCCAGGATTCGCTTGTCGGCGAGAAAGGAAGGTACATCGCCATCCGCAATGCGTTGCGCCAAACCTTCCACGATGGCGGTCTTGCCGACACCAGGCTCCCCAATGAGGACGGGGTTATTCTTAGTCCTGCGGCAGAGGATCTGGATCGCCCGCTCAAGTTCGGCTTCGCGTCCCACCAGAGGGTCGAGTTGGTTCTCCATCGCGCACTGGGTGAGGTCGCGGCTGAATTCGGAGAGCAGGGACGCCTCCTTAGGGCGCGAGGTGGCAGCTTTTTCGTTCTGTGCCCGGGTCAACTCCTCGCGCAACGCCGAGAGGCGAAGGCCGCGTTCATGTAAAATTTCCGCCGCAAACGATTTGTCCTCGCGCAGCAAACCCAACAGCAGGTGTTCCGTCCCAATGTGTTTGTGCGAGAGACGCTCAGCCTCTTCCGCCGCGAAGGCCAGCACCCGCTTGCACTCCTGGCTCAAAGGTAAGTCCACAGAAGTCGAAACCTTCTCGCGGACAGGGGTTCGTCCCTCAATTTGTTTGCGGATGGACTCGATGGCGGCGTGGGAGCGCAAGAAACGGTTCGTCAGCGCCTTATCCTCGCGCAGCACCCCTAACAGCAGGTGCTCGGTTTCGATATAGGGACTGCCGAACTGACTGGCTTCATAGCGGGCGAAAAAGATCACGCGCCGCGCCTTTTCCGTATACCTCTCAAACATAGCTCCCCAGTCCTCTCGGGAACCCTCGCCCCGGCCCACAACATCCCCGGGGCTGGCAGGTCATTGAATTATCGGAACTACCGTTTCTTCCAGCCTTCCATTCGCCAGGCGCAAAATCCGCTGCGCGCGCCGGGCCAAGTCTGGATTGTGGGTTGCCAATACCGAGGTCAAATGGTGATCCCGGTGCAGTCTTTCCAACAACTCAACTACCCGCTGGGCGGTTCGGCGGTCGAGGCTACCGGTGGGCTCATCGGCAAGCAGCACCGCCGGCTGATTGGCTAACGCCCGGGCCAAAGCGACTCTCTGTTGCTCGCCCCCCGAAAGCTCGCCCACTCGTCGCGCGGAAGCATTCGCGAGCCCCACTTCGCCCAGCAGTTCCCTGGCGCGTTCCTTGGCCAAGGGAAGGTCACGCCCACTAATCAACTGCGGAATCACAACGTTCTCGAGCGCGCTGAATTCCGGAAGGAGGTATTGCATCTGCCATACAAAACCGATACTCACATTGCGATAGGCGGCGCGTTCCTCCAGGCAAAATTCATTTAACCTCTGCCCTCTGAAGTATACCTCACCCCTCGTCGGAGTGTCCAGAGCAGCAAGGAGATGGAGTAGCGTGGTTTTGCCCGTTCCCGATTCACCCACCAGAGCGACGAATTCTCCCTCGCGAACTTCCAGATTCAGATCGTCGAAGACCACAATCTCCTCGTCGCCGGAACGGAAAATCTTCGTCAGATTTTCGGCCCGCAAGAGCGGGCCGGCATAGGGTTGAGTCACCGGTTCATCGGGCCGTTGGGTCATTGGTCTTTCCGTGATCGTCCGCCTGCTCTTGCCGCCCGGTAAGAGGCCGCAAAAATCGCCAACAGCGCGTTGGCTTCTGCCAGCCGGCTCTCCATTCGACAACTCCCGAGCATTTGGTCCATTCAATGGCTCGATGGCCCAATGGCCCGATGAATCAATCTCCTCATTCGTACCGCAGGATTTCCACCGGATCCAGTCGGGCCGCGGATAGTGAGGGATAAAGCGTCGCTAGAAAACTGATGCCGAGCGCCGCCAAGGTAATCCAAACTCCGTCCCAGGGGCGGGCATGGAAAGGTACCGAGGCGAGCGCGTAAACGTCCGCCTGGAGGGGGACCAGCTTGTAATGGCCCCCAAGCCAGGAAGTGCCATAACCCAAAATGAGCCCCAGCAGTGTCCCGAAGGCCCCGATCAGCAGCCCATGAAGAGTGAAGACCGCCCACACCTGCCTCTTCCTGGCGCCCATGGACATCAGCACGGCAATATCCCGGTTCTTCTCCATCACCATCATGGCCAGAGTAATGAAGATGTTGAGGGCAGCGACCACCACGATCAGGCCGATAGTCAGGATAGTCACCAAGCGCTCCAGCCGCAGAGCGCTGAGCAGGGAGCGGTTCTGCTCCATCCAGGTGGTGGTCTCATATCCCTTGCCGGCGGCGTCCCGAATTTGGTCGGCCAGCGAAGAGGCCCGGTAGATGTCGTCAATCTTGAACTCAATCACAGAAGCCACATCGCCTAAATCCAACAAACGTTGGGCAGCAGGAAGGTTGGTAAATGCCCAGGTGGCGTCAATGTCATAGAAGCCGGAGTCAAATACCCCGACCACCCGGAAGTGGCGGAACTTGGGAACCACCTCCAGGGGAGTCAAATGACCCTGCGGGCTGGTGATGAGGATAGTCTCCCCCACGTATGCCCCGAGCGACTTGGCCAACTCCTTGCCAAGAATAATGGGGTCAGCGTCAGCAAAGGGCTGCGAAAGGCCATCGAGTGTACCTTCACGCAGCCTTAGAAGAAGGCCACTGACGTGGATTTCACGCTGGGGATCAACACCTTTCAGAACTACGCCTTGAGCGCGGGAGTGAAAAGAAGCCAAGACTTCTCCGTAAAGCGCGGGAGCACAGGCTACCACATGCGGCAGTCTGCCCAATCGTGTGGTCAACGCTTCGTAGTCTTTGATCCCGTCGTTCTTGGACTGAAGAAGGTTGACGTTGGCGGTTGCACCCAACAGGCTCTTTTCCAATTCCTCGCGGAAACCGTTGTTAATCGCCAGAGCCACCACCAAGGCGCAAACCCCAGCCATGACTCCGACAATCGAAATCACGGTGACCACGGAGATGACAGATTGTCTCCGCTTTGCCTTCAGGTACCGCAGCGCCACGAAAATCTCAAAACGCATATACCACCAACATTACCAACATTTATATCTCGTGTGGAAGTGGTTTCGTGAACCAACCACTCGGCATGAAGATGATCCAGCTAACTCCCCTCCTTGGTTAAGGAGGGGACAGGGGGGTGGTTGGTCTAGGTGTTAGAATAAGCCAGGAGCCCAAATGGTGACAGCGTCTGCAGAGGTCATCGTCGAAGCGCGAGGTCCTGTGCCCTGCAAGGGCACCGTACAGTAGCCGGGGGCAACGCCCCCGGTAAACTGCCAGGATAGCCTACCGACCCTGAAGGGGTCGCACAGACCGCGGGAATGGGTCTGGCTTGACTCTGACGCTGCCCTTCTGCAACCCTTACAGGGTCGGTCGAGGCACGGACCGTTTTCTGGGGGCGTTGCCCCCGGCTACTTTATCCCTCCCCTTCGGAGTCTGTGTGATAACTCGATTTTTCGCCCTTTTCCACAATGCAAGTGACTGATTCTCCGTTGGCGAAAACGCGAAATCAGAGGTTGTCACACAGACTCCTTCGGGGAGGCAAGATGGTACGGCAAGCCATATCCCTACAGCCAAGGCGGCAGATCGGCTTGCCAATTGTTAAATGTCAGGTGTTACGTGACACCGCAGATCTTTCCCTTTAGGGAATCGTGCACATGCTGGAAACGGCGATGCACCTTAATCAACATTTACGAAAGTGCCATAGATTTCATTAAAGGACTGCTTGTCCTCCTTGGGGATCGGCTTCCAACCGTAGGGGACATGGTCGTAAACGATCAGCAGACGACGGGGAGCAACTTCTAATAACCCGGTGTACCTGGTGCTCATTTCTTTGAAGATGGGAGTCGGGTTCGACCAAGTCCGCCCCGTCCCGTCGCGGCTGAACATGAGGGTTACTGGTCCCGGCCTGCCGGAGGAACAGGCCAAGACGCCGTTCGTCATTAACCGCAGTTGGGGGGCCACGCCCTTGGCGCCACTTGACGTTGGCTTCTCCCAAGTCTTCCCATCGTCTGTCGACCAGGTTTGATACATCAGGCCATCCGAACCTGTGCGCATGATGCAAAACAAGCGGCCATCCGCCAACCTTATTAATCCGGGTTCGCAGGGTCCTTCGTCACCCATACCCGGCCACCGCTCCGTGGCTTGAGCAATAGTAGAAAGATAAGACCAGGTTTTCCCTTTATCCCCCGATTTCATCAGGATTGTTCGATAGATTTTGTCTCCTTGAAAATTCCCATACATTGAAGCCAGCAGGCCACCATCATGCGAAGGCAGGATCGACCCGGCGAAAACCATGTCAGGCATTTCGGAGATTTTCCCCCCGCGGCTTGACTCGATCCTGGCCGAAGCAATTGCCTCGGGAAATGTCACACGAATCCCACGCCGGTGGGTGATAACACTTGCGTGATCGGAGATCACGGTCAAGGTCGCTTCGAACACCTTCGTCTCTCCCGGAGAAGATGGAAGGATTTGGAAGCCTAACCCCATAAGGCTGCCGTCGCGGCGCGGATTGAGGTCTGCGGCGGCGAAGAGCATGCCTTCGAGAATCCTGTGGCTCCAGGTCTTTCCCCCATCAGTCGAGACACAGAAGGCGGAAGTGCCCCCGAGATTTGCTTCAGGATCGGTGGTGTCGGGTCCCAGCCCGAGCGTGAGAAACAGTTCACCTGTAGAGAGTCGATGGACATTGGGGAACCAGCAGTATCCCTGGCTTCTGGTTATGAGAACCGTTTCTCCCACTTTAACGCTTAGGCTGTCCAGCGTTTGGGTGGAAGTCGCAGGAACCTCTCTGGGCCACGAACTCACGTTGCAGCATAACAAGAGCACAATCTTCAGGCTTATCATTCTCGATTGCATGGCGCCTCCGCCAATGATTCACTGACTCGATGAATCAATCACTCCATGCTCTTGTGCCCTACCCCAGTGTCTTCATCCGACTATTGACCAGAGGCCACTGACCACTGCGTCAATAAGTAGCTCGGCCGCCCGAGATGTCGTAGCACTGCCCGGTGGTGAATGAGCATTCCGACGAAACAAGAAAATGAATCAGCGCCGCGATCTCTTCAATTTTCCCTGTGCGCCCCATGGGGATCTTGCTGATCATGTATTGGACGGTCTGCGGCGCGATGGTATCAAGGATCTTGGTCCTTACCACCGCGGGGGCAATGCTGTTCACCGTGATGTCGCCTTGGCCGGCAACTTCCTTTGCGAGGGCTTTGGTCAGCGCAATGACGCCCGCCTTGGTGCTGGAATAGGGAACGAGGGTGGGATTTCCCTCTTTGCCGGCGATCGAAGCCACGTTCACGATTCGGCCGTACCGCCTCGCGAGCATTTCGGGGATCACGGCGCGGCACATCAGGAAAACGCCCTTGAGGTTCACCGCATACACACGGTCCATGTCCTCTTCTTCCAATTCCCAAAGCCGTGCTGTCTTGCCTGTGATTCCCGCATTGTTCACCACGATGTCGATCGGTCCCAACTCTGCCCGTACCCTTTCGATCGCCTCCTTCACCGAAGAGGCCGATGAGACGTCGCACTTCACGCCCATTCCCTCAATCGACTTGGCCACTGACTCCGCCGCTGCTTGGTTCGCGTCCAGAACGGCTACTTTTGCCCCGGCGGCGTGTAAGCGCGTGGCGATTCCTTCGCCAATGCCTTGCCCGCCCCCCGTCACCACAGCAATACGATTCATCAAGCTGAAGAAATTCTCTTGGTCCATTTTCCTTCCTTTCCCTGGCACGGGTCTCGGGAATTCTCGAGCATCCTGCTATCGACCAAACAGGCTCTCCCCTGCCAATCACGCCACCTTTCTTACGCGCTGTCTCCTTTGCGACCCTGCGCTTCGTGACGTACTCTGCGAAGTGGACTTTACATCATTTCAGCCTAATTATGAAGCCGGATATGAGTTGGTCATGGCAGGGGTGACATAGCCACATTCCCGAACACCGCGATGTTTCTGTCCCTCTTCCCCTTGGGGAAGAGGGTGGCTCGCGCCGGCGTCTTCACCAGCCGACGCGGGACGGGTGAGGGATCGGTTGCACGCTGATAGAGTCACATTGTGCTAGTCTTGTTCGACTGTGGATAAATTGCGTCATCAATGATTGGAGAGATTGAAATGGCAACGTTGGGTTTAATTGAATATGAACAAGCAAGCCCCGAGGTGCGGGCCGTCTACGACGATATCATGGCCACCCGCAAGGCGGATCGGGTGAACAACTTCTGGAAAGCCATCGCCCACGATCCAGCCACGCTGCGCCGTACCTGGCAAAGTGTAAAGGAGATCATGGCCCCAGTAGCCCTGGACGCGCTTACCAAAGAGATGGTCTATGTGGCCGTCAGTGTCACCAATCAGTGCAACTACTGCATCGCGTCCCATACCGCAGGGGCCCGAAAGGCAGGCATGACGGATTCCATGTTCGCTGAACTCATGGCCGTGGTCGGCATGGCGAACGAGACGAACCGCCTTGCCACCGGGTACCAGGTGGAGATCGACGAGCAGTTCAAAAGCCAGTGACAAGTGACGAGTAACCCGCCGTGGCGGGACGAGCAGAAGGGGGTCTAGGGACTGGAGAAGAACAGTAAACAGTACGCAGTGGGCAGGGGACGCGAAGACGCGGAATCCTTCGCGAAGGCTGGCAACCTTCCTTTCCCTGGCACGCAGCCCTCGTCCCTAACTCTAGGCCCCGAGTTTCCCAAGCCCCTGACACCCGACACCTGAAACCTGTTCTTCCACTCGTCACTGCCCTTAGGGTTGGATCACCGTGCCTAACACCTGAAGAAACGCGGCAAGCCACGCAGGGTGGGCGGGCCAAGCCGGGGCCGAGACAAGGTTGCCGTCAACGTGCGCTTCATCCATGCGCAGGTCAGCGTAACCTCCACCCGCCACCATCACCTCCGGTGACACGGCGGGATAACAACTGCAAGTCCGGCCCTTCAGAATCCCGGCGGCGGCGAGAATTTGAGCCCCATGGCAGATAGCCGCGATGGGTTTGCAGGCATCACTGAAGTGCCGCACCATATCGATGACTTTCCTATTCAGGCGAAGGTACTCGGGCGCGCGCCCACCCGGTATGACCAGGGCATCGTAGTCCTCGGGCTTCACCTCGCCGAAGCTGGCGTTCAGCGCGAAGTTATGCCCCCGCTTTTCGCTGTAGGTTTGATCGCCTTCGAAGTCGTGGATGGCCGTCCGCACCGTCGCTCCCGCCTCCTTATCCGGGCAGACCGCATGAACCGTGTGCCCGACCATCTGCAATGCCTGAAACGGCACCATGACCTCGTAGTCCTCAACGTAGTCCCCCACCAGCATCAGAATCTTCTTTCGAGCCATTCTGCTCCTCCTTACTCAAATCAGAAATACCCGTATTTCAGCCAGGCGTCCAGAATATCTTTTCCCCGAAACACCCAGGTGCGCTCGTTCACCCTTTCGACGCCCTCCGCCGGCTCGAATCGAGTGCCCGCAGCAGTAGTAAATTCTACTTTTACTTCTACCGGGCCCGGAATCTTGTAAGGTCTGAACTCCCCCAGCCGCTGCATCCCCTGCTGAGCCTTTTCACGAATGAGCGCGCAGGCGGCAGAGTGTGAAAGCATGTATCCTGCGGTGCGGCTGATTCCGCTCTTCACCTCGGCGCACTCTGTTCCAGGAATCAGGTCGTGGATCTCCTTGCAAGCCGCAGTATCGCCCGACAGCATGATGACCGGAATATTCAAGGCGCCGGCAAGCAGCACGCGTCCCCCAATCTCCCCTGTGGGCTTACCGTTCACCCAGATGTTTTGGATGCCGCGCGAGTCATAGGAGTGACTGAGGATTCCATTTTCCGCGCCGGCCATGGCGTGTTGTCCGATAAAAACCACAGCGCAGTAAGAAGGATCGAGTTCGAGAGTGCGTGAGAGGGGCCTGCCCGTCAGCAACCGCGCCTTGGGATGGATGTCGAGTACGGAAAGGCTGCGGCCGGAGTCATGCCCGTCCCAGACCACCACGTCGGTGGCGCCACCCGCCAGTAAGCCTTCGACGGCAGCGTTCACCTCTCCGGTTAGCAACTTGTGTGTCTCTTCCCAACGCGGACTCTGAAACGGCATGACTTGCAGTTCCGAGTCATAGATCCCATCCACGCCTTCCACATCAGTAATCATGTAGACCTTCTTGGGTTTTTCGGTTTGAGCGGCTGCCCAACTCGCCATCACGAGAATACCCAGCACCGCCAGCCCAAGCGCCATGGCTGCTTTCTTTCCGCGATTTTTGCGTGTCATTTTATGCACCTTCCTTCCCTTTCTAAGCTTATGGAATCGCTTGCAATCAGCGCGGCGCAGGGAACGACTCTTTTCATTCTCCCCAGAGGCTGATCTTTACCCATATTTTCTGCTGGACACCGGGGTTAGGTGCATTCAACCCCAACGGGGCGGCCTATCCCGCCCTGCGGGACCAGGCCAACGGCCTGGGTCACAAAGTTCACCCTATTTCAGGTTCTCAAACCCTGAAAGGGCGTGACAAAGCCCCCTGCCCCGACAACCGTCCGCGTAGATCCCAGAACGCTATTTCGCCCCTTCGGGGCTCGATTTGGCATCACCACCACTAACACCCCCGGTGTTCAACAGAAGATATGGGACACGATCAGCTCCAGGGGAGAGGACTACGATTTTGTCTACGGGCACCACCTCCCCCATGAGGCTGGCGGCTGTCCAGCCACCCCCCACCCCTCCTTGCCCAAGGAGGGGAGCTTATTCCCCTCCTCAACCACGGAGGGGGTAGGGGTGGTGGCCGATGCACGAATCCCGGTTCATTCCATCCGGCCGAATTCTCGGACCGCGTCATAGAGAGCCAGAATATTTTCCGTGGGGGTGTTGGGCTGGAAGTTGTGGCACGGGGCAACAATGTACCCTTTGCCCTTCGCCAAAATCCGGATGTTCTCAACGACCTGCTGGCGGACCTCGGCGACTGTGCCAAAGGGGAGCGTCCACTGGTTGTTGACGGCGCCATGAAAGACCACCGCCGCCCCGAAATCTCGTGCCAGTCCTTCGCGGTCCATTCCTCGACAACGCCATTGCACGGGATTCAGGATGTCGATCCCCATATCGATCAACTCCGGGAGCAGCGGCCGGATCGCTCCATCATCGTGGTGGAAAGCCTTCGCCCCGAAGGAATGGGCCAGTTCAATCATCTTGACCATATTCGGCTTCAGGAACCTTCGGAAGCACTGGGGACTCATGAGCAACGATTCCTGACTTCCCAGGTCTTCCGCGACGTAAATCAGGTCAATCATGCCCCGGCACTCTTCGAGGGCCCGGCCAATGACCGCTTTGTGAATGTAGAAGATTCGTTCCAGAGCCGCTTCCGCGATGGCCGGATTAACCACCAAGTCCCCCATGGCCTGCTCCCTGCCGCGAAGGTGGCAATAGAGATAGAATGGTTCGTAACACCCTCCCGAAAGCGGGTAATCTCTCCACTCCTCACAACTCGCTCGCATCTGGCTGAAATCCCAGGCGGCGGGGTCGGGCCAGTCGAACTGCTCGACATCGGCCGCGCTCTCGGCCCCGGCGAGGGGATTTGAAATGGACTCCTCGTACACGCCGAGGCCATCTCCGTAGGCCACTGTTCTAACTCCGATGTGCCACACACTCCACAGAGATTGCATGTGCCAGGTGTCTTCCTTGGCCTGGGGGTGCTTGGGGGTCAACTGAATGCACTTGTCCACCCCCAGCCGCTCCCAGAGTTGACGTTCAGAGTCGCAACGCAGCTCCGTCAGCAGGCGTTGCGTAACCTCGTCTGTACCGCTGTAGTCGCACGGCACATGATCCGGCCGCTTTCCCGAGAGTACGGCTTTCCAGCGCTCGCGTGGGGTCATTTCCTGTCTCCTCGTGTTGAATTTCGTAAGTTGTAGCGCCCCGACTCGTCGGGGCATGTGCTGGTCCCGCGCCTGCGGGACCAGCGCTGCCTTCCTTGCCGACGCAATCCGAGTACCTGCCGGGCTAAACCCCGACGCTGCGTTCGTTGCCGCCGGAATCCGAGGGATTCCCCGCTCTCTCGCGGTCCCCGTACTTGGTGGCGAGAAAGGCGCCGAGAAATACCAGGATTCCCCCAGCGAGTAACTGCCACCTGATCTTCTCCTTCAGGGTTATGGTGGAGATGAGCACGCCAAAAACCGGCAGAAGATAGAAGGAGAGCGATGCCTGAGTGAGGTCGATCCGCTTAATCACCCAGAAGAAAAGTAACATGGCTGAGGTCAGGCAGAGGAACGCAATCATCCCCAGGCTCAGCCAGACCGCGAACCCGAGAGAAGCCAGTTGCCGCCACGACAACGGCTCGCGCACCAGCATCGCCGTGAAGAGCGCCACGATTGCAACCATGTAGCTATAGACGAGCACCTCCAGCGGAGTGAAGGTGCGCAGCATCCGCTTGCTGAAAGCGTTGTAGAACGCGCTCCCGAAGCAAGCCACCAGGATCACGACGTTGCCGGCCAGATATTTGCCACGAAAGATGTGAACCGTGTGCCAGTCCACGTCCGACACCAGCAGCACGCCCAAGATGGCCAAAGCAAATGAAATCCAAAGGAGGCGGCTCATCTTCTCACCCAGGAGGAGCGTGGCGAGGACCGCGGTCATGACTGGAATCGACAGAGTGATGACGGAAGCATTGGAGGCCAGCGAGAGTTTGACGCCGAAAGTCAAACAGAATTGCGCCAAAAAGCAGCCCACGAGTCCCAGTATGGCGAAGTTCAGCAATTGCCAGCCGAAACTACCGCGTTCCTTTAGAACATCTTTGCGTTCTCTGCCCCGCCGGGAGAAAAGCAGGATGCCAAGGAGCAACGCCGCCATAGCCATGGGCAATAGCGTTACGGTGAAGGGGCCGAGTTTCCGCGTCGCGATGCGGGCCCCCGTGTACTGGAAAGCCCACATCAGATTGACCAAAACGAGCAGCAGAAAATACCACGTGGAGCGTCGTCCGCGACGCACACCGCTTTCATTCATCTCCATCTCCTTTTCTGGACCGGGCGTTTCCGGCGTCGGCGTGCATCACGGCAATATTGGCCAGGGGCGTGCCCACCAAAGTATCATGATTTGGCGCCAGATGGCGGACCACTGTTCAGTCAGGGTAGAGCCTTGCTCCCGGTGGCAAGCGGTTCCATCATCCACACGCTGCCGGCCAAGCCGCCTTCATTTGTGCCCTGGAGAGTTACGCGAACCGTGTAACGGGCGGCGGGCTTGCGTTTGCCGAGCTCCAACCAGCCGATGGCAACGTCGTTGCCTTCCGTAATTGGTCCGGGGAAGACTTCCCGGCTAATTTCCTTGCCATCTTCCAACAGTTCGACCGATCGCACGTATACCGGCTTCTGCCCTTCTTCCCGCCGCACTTGCACTTCGTACTCGCCCGCCCTATTTAGAAGTGACGTCGCGTCCCACTCAAACAGGCGTGGGGCATTGCCGGAAAGATCGGAAGCCTGCCATGCCCCGATCTTTTGGCCGACAGATGCTGGGTTGAAATAGCGGATGCCGAGCAGTTGGAAGCGTCTAAAGTGGCGGTCCAGGCGGGCGTTAAAATCGGACCAGTCCCGGACCTGTTGCGGAGACCAAGCCACCTCCGCCAGTGCGGCCAGGCGCGGATACATTTGGTAGTCAATCGCCTTCTCGGTGACCGCGATGTGAGTCCACATGCTGCCTTGCACGCCCAGGATGCCCTTGGCCATGGCGCCGTTGAACTCTTTAGGCGCCGGATCGTAGGCGTAAACTTTTTCCGTGGGCGTTGTATGGTAAGAGTAATCGAAGTAGCAATTCCAATTGGGCGTCATTACCACGTCATGCCCCAAGTTGGCCGCGGCCACACCACCCTCGGTCCCACGCCAGGACATGACCGTCGCGCCCTGCGCCAGTCCCCCCTGGAGAATCTCATCCCATCCGATCAGCCGTCGCCCCTTTGCCGCAATGATCTTCTCGACGCGCCGAATGAAATAACTCTGGAGCTCCTCAACGTCTTTCAGCCCTTCATCCTTGATTCGCGCCTGACACCTCGGGCACTTGCTCCAGGAATCTTTCGGCACCTCATCCCCGCCCACATGAATGAATTCGGACGGGAACAAGTCAATGACTTCCGAGAGGATGTCCCCGTACATCTCAAAGACCCTGTCGTTACCAGCGCACAAGGGCGGCGAGAACCCCGGCACACCTTCCCAGAAAGGATGCACTTCCAGGGGTTGCCGCCGGGGGAGGTCGCAGGCCAACTCCGGGTATGCAGCCAGCGCTTCTATGGAGTGGCCGGGCATCTCGATCTCCGGAACCACCGTGATGTTACGTTCTTTGGCGTAAGTGATGAGCTCGCGCATTTCCTGTTGGGAGTAGAAGCCACCACCGCCGCCGTAGCCGTCGGCAAACCTCGCGCCCACCGTGGTCAGTCTCGGGTACTTCTTGATTTCTAACCGCCAGCCCTGGTCATCCGTCAGGTGCAGGTGGAGAACATTCAATTTGTACAAGGCCATGCGATCGATAGTGCGCTTGACATAGGCCAGGGGCAGAAACGTTCGGCTGCAATCCAGCATCAGGCCACGCCAGCAGAAGCGAGGGGTGTCCTGGATGCTTACGCACGGCACTTCCATTCGTTCTTTCCGGGGCGCGCGGGATTCGATTTCCGGCGGAAGCATCTGGCGCAGGGTCTGGACGCCATAGAACAATCCCGCCACTGTGCCCGCGCTAATGCGAATTGTATGCGGAGACACAGTCATCTCGTAGCCTTCCGGCCCCAGCGCCCCGGCCGCTCGCAACGACAATTGTATGGAACTGCGAGGACCGGCGCCGGCTGCAACGTGGAGCGGCACTGCCCGTCCCATGGAGTTTGACAGCAGAGCGCACAAGTACTCGCCCACCCACCGGGCCCCGCTGTCCTCTGCTTCCAGATCGACCGTCGTGCTCGGACCGAAAACAAAGACCCCTCCCCGAACCTCCATCGTCGCAGGCTTGGGGATGATTGCAGGCGGCGCAGCGGTATTCTCACCCAGGATTGGTGGAACACCGGCGACTAGGAAAAAACAGATTGCCGCCAAAAGGCGCTGGATTCGAGACAAGATGCGCATACAATTCTCGTAGTGGCGGTCTATGACCGCCAGACTTGAATTCTCAACGAGTTCCGGCGCACGGAGAGCTGGGCTGTCCAAAATAGCAGCTCATGCCAGTGCTGAGCGCGGCTCTGCCGCTCCGTCTTGCGGAAAGCCTCCGAAGGTGTGAAAGAATTGCGTTTTGCCGTCCCGTCGTAGGGGCAACCCTTGTGGTTGCCCTAGGGCGGCCACAAGGGCCGCCCCTACAACTCGATTTTTTCACAGCTTCGAAGCCTTTCCGCACATCACCCGGCGGAGCCGCCGGTCATTGTTGACCGGATCGAGCGTAGTTTGGACGAGTCTGCTCCGAGCGCGCCGCTACGGCAAACCGACCCGCTAAGTTTCAAGGGCAAACGCCGGCGTCCTGGCCTGCCATTTTCCACGTGTGAAATCCGGGCACTCGACGGTCGAACCGCCCTCCGCGATCGACTTCTCGGAAAGCGGATAGATGACGCTCATAATCACGGAATCGTACACGTCAACAGGGGTTTGAGTTTTGTTCCGCACGGCATTCAGAAATTGACTCAGCTCGAGATAATCGGTCCCACCGTGCCCAAGCGCGAGCTGGCTGCCGACCCCATTCTTGCCGCCTGCGGAACCCGATCTCTGTGCCTTCCACCAAGCGTGCTCGTATTTTTCCTGGTAAGGGTCGAAGGACTCCCACTCCTCGTATTTAGGACTGCGCCCGGGGAGATAAAGCGAGTTGCGCTGCTCGTTGTAAATGCCTTCCGTGCCCTCGACCTCCCAGCGGTTGTCATAAGGCCGGGGCAACTGCATGTCGTAATTAATAACTATGGTATTGCCTTTCTTCGTTTTGACCAGGGTGGTGACAATATCCCCCTGCGCATATTTGCGCTTCGCGTTGGGATGGTTGGGGCCAAACTTCGTGGTGAAATAGTGGTTGATGCCAAGCGAGCGATTGGCGAAGGAAACGACTTTGTCAAAATAATCGCCGCACCCGATGTCCATCCAACTGATCACCGGCCCCAGGGCATGGGTGGTGTACTGGCTGGCATTGTGCTTCACCAGGTATTCCCCGCCCCAACGCATGTCCCCGTGCTCATCGAAGAACCAGTGGTCGATGCAGTTGTGCGAGTGCGCACAATGGCAGTGTACGATTTCACCCAACATCCCGGCGCGAATCATTTTCAGCACCGCGAGGTTGTCGCGGCGGAAGCTCCAGTTCTCCAGCATCATACAGGGCACGCCGGTCTCTTCCTGCGTGTTCACGAGCTCCCAGCAATCTTCCACGGTGAGCGCGGCCGGGACTTCCACCGCCGCGTACTTTCCGGACCTCATCGCGCAGGCCGCCATGGGCATGTGATACTCCCAGTAAGTGGCGATGAGCACGGCGTCCAGGTCGTCACGATGCATCATCCGCTGGTAGTCTTCCACATCGCGCCCGTACCCCTCGGGCCGCTTCTGCCCGGCCTTCTCCACCATTGACTGGGCGCGCGTCAGATGCTCCTGGTTGATGTCGCAGATGGCGGGGATGTCCACGCCGCCCATGGCGAGCAAGGTTTCGACGTGGCTCGTGCCGCGCCCGCCCACACCGATCATGCCGAGCCGCACAGGCTTCTCCGGCGCCGCTAAGGCAGGCCGCAGGCCGCTGCTCATAGCGCCCACGCCCAGCGTCGTCGCTGTGCCGATCTTCAGAAACTCTCTCCGATCAATCTGGTTCTTCATGGTTACTCCTTCTGCCAGTGATTGGGCGCCCCCCAAGCGCACCCAAACCTCGGCTTCTCCAGTCGAATATCAGCTCGAATTGTCGGGTCCATCGCTTTGATCAGGTGTGACCGACGAATTGGAAAGGAGCTGTGGAGCGGTGCTCGCACACACTGACTTCATCGCCGCGATAAGCCCACCGGATTATCCCTGCGCCGGGTTGCTTCCCATCTCGCAATGGCGGGCATGCTTCCGTTTCACCTGGCGGAGTGAGTGTAACACCAGCGTTGAGGAGTCGCCAGTCATATCCGGCGGTTTTTATCCGGCGGTTTGAGCAAGGCCTGAAGGCAGCGGAGTTGCCGCTGGAGACTTGGATTGCGGCCCCGCTAGTGTAACGTAACATTTAATAATTGACCATATAGGGTCAATAATGTATGCTGGGTGGATGTTGAGCCCAAGCACGGTTATCACCCTCAACGGCGAGGTTAAGACTACTTTGGAAACCCTGGCGCGGGCCGGAAGTACGACCCAACGAGTGGCGCGCCGCTGCCGAGTGATTCTGCTGGCGGCGCAGGGAACCCCCAACCGGGTGATTGCCCGGCAAGTGGGTGTTTCTCGGCCCACCGTGTCGTCCGTCCGTAGCGCCTTTGCCCAGGGCGGAGTGGACGCCCTTCGACATGACCCCGAACGCCAGCGCTCGCGCCGCAAGCTGAGGCCCGCCCTGGAGAAGCAGTTGATCGAGACGACGCTGCACACCCCTCCGCCCCATGCCACCCACTGGAGCACCCGCACCTTGGCTCGGCAACTGGGAGTGTCCCACATGTCCGTTCACCGGGCTTGGCAACGCTACGATCTGCAACCCCATCGGGTGGAAAAATTCAAACTCTCCAACGACCCTCAGTTTGAGACCAAGGTGCGCGACGTGGTGGGACTGTACATGAATCCCCCGGATCGCGCCCTGGTGCTCTGCGTTGATGAAAAGAGCCAAATTCAGGCCCTGGACCGAACGGCGCCGATCCTGCCCCTGCGGCCCGGCTTGCCTGAGCGCCAGACACACGACTATATCCGGCACGGCACCACCACGTTGTTTGCTGCCTTTAACATCCTCACCGGCAAAGTCATCGGTCAGTGCCTGCCTCGGCATCGAGGCCGCGAGTTTGTGCTCTTCCTCCGCCAGTTGGAACAAGCGGTACCTCCGGACTTGGAGGTCCACCTGATCTTGGATAACTACAGCACGCATAAGTGCCCACCCGTTCAACGCTGGCTGAAGCCCCAGAAGCGGCAGCGGTTCCATTTCCACTTCACCCCCACCAGCAGTTCTTGGCTCAATCAGGTGGAACGTTGGTTTGGCGAAATCACCCGCCAACAGATCCGACGGGGAAGTTTCCACAGTGTTAAAGAACTCGAAACAACCATCTACGAGTACTTGGCGGCGTGGAACCAGACTCCCAGACCGTTCGTTTGGATAGCCACGGCGGACATCATTCTCGACAAGGTCCGACGCTGTAAAGAATTAAATGTTACAGAACACTAGTGTCATGTAACGTAAGTTCATTCATGAAGTCTGCCTGGCGAGGGATTCGCTTCCCAGCCCCGTCAGGGGCGGAAGATTGTAGCCCAGGGCGCAAGCCCTGGGAAAGACGACCCACTCCCCGTCCCGCCTCTTCGGGACACCCCTCTCCCGCTCGAGCGGGAGAGGGGAAGGGGGTGAGGGAGGGTTCGCCTACCCATCCCGCCCTGCGGGACCGTGGGCTAAGTTCTACCGCCCCTATCGGGGCTGTAGAGCCGTTCTCAGAATACGGCATTTATGCAACGAACTTACGTTACATGACGCTAGGGGGGCGGGACCGCCTTCGCACTATCGGACTCCGTGATTGGCACTGGACACCCCGCAAGAAGCTTGGCAGAATGGAATTGCCTCCCATTTCGGGGCGTAGCGCAGCCTGGTAGCGCGCTTGCCTTGGGCGCAAGAGGTCCCCGGTTCAAATCCGGGCGCCCCGACCAATCTGTTTACCAACTTGCGTACGTTCATAGGCCGCTGGCAGCGCGTTTGTGAGGTGCTTTATGAGGTAACACCCCCCGACCGACGGACCATGAGCATTCGGCAATGGGGGCATCGCCTCTCAAGGCTTGGCCTCTCCCAGCAACGCATGGGTTCGTACAAGTCGGAACCGGCCAGCCTCAATCGAGCCGCAATCATTCCACCGCGGAAATATTGAGCATCAATCCCTTCTCCACCCTCGACAGTAGTTTCCGCCGGAGAAGGTGTCTCACCCATATTGCCACGGAGGGGGCTGCCCACTCCTTGCAGAGAAGTTCAGCCTGCTCATGGGGGGCAGCGTGGCCTTTTCCTTCTTATCGGGTGGGTATCCGTGCCCACGGAAGGGTGGGTTTTTGGCCTAGAGGCGGCGCGCATTCTCCGCGGCCGTTGCCCTTTGTCGGATGGCGAGGGCTTTCTTCCTTTGCTTGCCGATGCGGGCAAGTTGTGGCAGGATAATCCCCAACGATTGGGTGCAAGAAGTCAGAAATGCCGAAACGAACCAGCGCGACAGGAAGCGAACTCTTTATCGTTGACAACAGCGACGAGGACTGGAAGGTTCTGCGCTATCTCCGCGATTGGTGTCAAATCTCCAAGGCGATTGACTGCGCCACAGGGTATTTTGAGATCGGATCACTTTTGGCCCTGGAGGACGAGTGGCAAAAGGTGGATCAGCTTCGCATCCTGGTGGGCGACGAGGTTTCGCATCGCACCAAGAATGCCTTCGTCGAAGGGTTAAGAAAAGTCACAACGCGCCTCGACAGCAGTCTCGAAGCCGAGAAGCAAAAGAACGATTTTCTCGCCGGGGTGCCCGCCATCGTTGAGGCCATCCAGTCCGGCAAGATCGCCTGCCGTGTCTATCGCAAGGAAAAGTTCCACGCCAAGGCTTACATCACTCACGCTCGGATGGAGGTCATCGGATCATCGGCGTTGGTCGGTTCATCCAACTTCACCTATCCCGGCCTCACCGAGAATATTGAGCTCAACGTCCAGATCACGGGCCAGCCCGTGGGCGTGCTTCAGGAATGGTATGAGGAACACTGGGCGGCCGCTGAAGACGTCACTCCTGAAATCTTGCGGGTCATTGAGCGCCACACTCGGGAATACTCACCGTTTGAAGTGTACGTCAAGGCCCTCGCCGAATTGTTCCGGGGGCATGAGCTCACCGAGTTGGAATGGGAAGAAGCGGGCCCCCAGCGCCGTGGTTCGCGAATGTTCCCTTATCTGGATTACTACCAGAAGCAGGGCTACCGTGCCCTGATGAAGCGGGCGCGTGAGCATGCCGGGGCGTTCTTGTGCGATGGCGTGGGCCTGGGCAAGACTTTTATCGGCCTGATGGTGATCGAGCGCCTGATCGAATACGAGCACAAGCGCGTGGTGCTGATCGTCCCCAAGGGTGCAAGAGACACCGTTTGGGAACCCGCCCTCAAGCGCTACATGAATCACCTCTACGGTCCCTACTGTAATCTTGAGGTCTTGAGCCACACCGATCTTCTTCGCGGCGGGGATTTCCCTCAACGGCTGGCACAGATCAAGGAGCGGGCGGACGCCGTGGTGATTGACGAAGCCCATCATTTCCGCAACCCCGGAGCGCAGGGCGCTCCCGCGTTGATCGCGGATGCAGAAACAGCAAAAGGCCAAATCCGCGGCAAAGTTCGCCTCACCCCATCCCGCTACCGAAAACTCTACGACCTGATCGAGAGCACGGCCGGACTTAAAGAGGTATATCTCCTGACCGCCACTCCCATCAACAACAAGCTCGCAGATTTCCGGCACGTGGTGGAGCTGTTTTCGCGGCAGAATGACAATTACTTCAATAGGATCGGCATCCACTCGCTGCGCGGGCACTTTGTAAAAATGGAGAAGGACCTCAAGGAGAGCATTGCCAATCAAGGTCAAAGCGAGCCTGTCATTGAGACGGACATGGCCGAGGCTCAGCAACTCCTGAGCGCAGACAGCCTTTTCCAGGCGTTGGTGGTCCAGCGCAGCCGTGCCTACGTGAAGCAAAGCCAGCTTCAGCAAGGGGCAACCGTCACCAGCTTCCCGGAGCGTGAAGCCCCCCGGGTGGCGGATTATTCGGTTAAGAAGACTTACGGGCGCCTCCTCACCATGATTGACGAGGCTTTTGACCACCATAAGCCCCTCTTCTGCCTGGCGGTCTATTACCCTTTGGCATATTACAAAGGGCCGGATTCCTCCATTGACAAGTTTGAGGAGAACCGGCAGGAGCAGGTGGTTGGCCTGATACGAACCCAGTTTCTCAAACGCTTTGAAAGCTCAGTGCATGCTTTTGAAATGTCCTGCGAGCGCCTCTTGGTAAAGCTGCTCGCCTTCGTCAAGCGCTACGCATCTTCACCCTCGGAGAAGAAGTCTCTAAACGCCTGGGAGCGGCGAAACTCAGCTCTCACGGATTACGTCCACGAACATCAATTGGAACTGTTCGGCGGCCCGGATGACCAGGAAGATCCTCCCGAAGATTTGATCACGGAGGAGATGCTGGAGGAAGTCGTTGATCTGGACCCGGCCGAGTATGACCTCAGCGCCATGATCATGGAGACCTTCCAGGACCTTGACCAGTTGGCGCAATTTCTGGACGAGCTCCGCAAGTTCAAGCCCCAGAATGATGACAAGCTGAACGCGCTGGTTAAACTTTTGAAGAGTGATCCTGTGCTAAGCAAGCACAAAGCGCTTCTCTTTACGGAGTTCGCCGATACGGCCCGTTACCTGCGCGAGCAGCTTGAGCGACGCGGCATCGAGGGTTTGGACGAAGTGGACGGCGGGACCAAGCTTCGCAACGAAACCATTCGTCGCTTCGCCCCCTACTACAATAATTCCTCCTCCGCCGAGCTGAAGGCGGAAGGACTCCAAGAGACGCGCATTTTGATTTCCACCGACGTGCTTTCCGAAGGGCTGAACCTGCAGGACGCCACGCGCTTGGTTAACTATGACATTCATTGGAATCCTGTCCGGCTCATGCAACGAATCGGACGCGTGGACCGCCGCTTGAACCCGGAGGTCGAAGCACGACTCGTGCAAGATCACCCGGAGGTCAATTTGTTGCGCGGCAAAGTGGTCTATTGGAATTTCCTCCCGCCCGACGAGCTCGATCGCTTGCTGCTCCTGTACGGCAAGGTTGCTCATAAGACGCTGCGGATTTCGAAAACGCTGGGCATTGAGGGCAAAAAGCTGCTGCGCCCCGAGGACGACTTCGAGGCTCTTAAAGAGTTCAACCACGAATACGACGGCGTCGCCTCAGCTCTGGAGAAGGCCGACCTGGAATATCAGGCTCTATTGACCCAATATCCCGACTTGGCCGACCGAATTAAGGCCCTGCCCAGACGAGTCTTCAGCGGGAAGCAACATCACTCCGCCGGTGCGCAGGCCGTGTTTTTCTGCTACGCGCTTCCCGGCGCTGAGCGTGCCTCGGGTGAGGCTGCGGCGGAAGCGGAAGTCCGCTGGTCCGAAGAAGCCGGACCGACGAGATGGTATTTATATGACCTGCGAACCGGGAAGATTGAAGAGGAGCCCGCACGGATTATCAATCTCATTCGATCCGAACCTGACACGCCCAGGCGATGCACAATGGACCGGAGTACGCTTTCAGAAATACGCGGCAAAATTGAAAAGCACATCAAGAACACGTACCTCAAGCAGGTGCAAGCACCTATCGGCGTCAGACCAACGCTTAAGGCCTGGATGGAGCTTTCATGAGAGACTCCCCCGACTGAGGGGAGTTGCAGGAGTGAACAACCACCCCGTCGCTCAGCGCGTCACCCCTCCTGAATCAGGAGGGGAGTTCGGAACCCGCGAGGAGGGGATTAAGGGGTGGTGCTGATAATGAAATCAAGCGTCCAAACTCGGGGGACACTATGAGCACCGCTGACGTAGACCGCCTGAGAGCCATTAAAACCTTCCACTCCCTCGTCAAGTACCTCCGCGACGAGCTGGACTGGCCCATCGACTCCGACAATTTTGAGGACCTGACCTTCGATTACGAGCCCGAAGAATTGGGGCTGGACGCAAAAACCGCCGTCAAGATCAAAGAAATCAAGCAACTCCGCCCGCTGGCCTCGAACCAGCCCTGGGGAATCTTCTTCGTCAACTTCGAGCCTAAACGCCTTCCCGTGGTGGTGCTCCGCCGCATTTTGCGTTCACTCGTGATCAAGAAACGACAGTCCGCCAACAAGCCGCAGCAGGCCGCCTGGCAGCTTCACGACTTGTTGTTCATTTCGGCCTACGGTGAGTCCGAACATCGGGACATCACCCTGGCCAACTTCTCCGATGACTCGCAGGCTGGCGATCTGCCCACGCTCAAGGTGTTGGGTTGGGATGATGAAGATACGCCCCGGCACTTGGCCTACTCGCATGATGTTCTGAAAGAAAAACTCCACTGGCCCGAGAACCCCGCCGATCTCGACAACTGGCGACGCACCTGGTCGCAGGCATTTACGCTGAAACATCGCGAAGTGATCGGCACTTCCAAGGAGATGGCGGAGCGCATGGCGGAGCTGGCTACCGCCATCCGCAAGCGGGTCAACAACGTGCTAGCCGTCGAGTCCGAGAAGGGCCCCATGCGCAAGCTGATGACGGCCTTCCGCGAAGCCCTGATTCACGACCTGAAGGAAGACGACTTCGCCGACATGTACGCGCAGACGATTACTTACGGGCTGCTTTCGGCGCGCGTTTCACGGCCCGCAGGACTCGTGGCGGATAACATCCGCGACATGGTTCCCATCACCAACCCCTTCCTTCGCGATCTGCTTTCCACTTTTCTCACCATCGGAGGCCGCAAGGGCAAAATCGATTTTGACGAGGTAGGAATTAATGACGTGGTCCAGGCCCTTCGCGACGCAAACATGGAAGCGGTGATGCGGGACTTTGATGACAAGAACCCCCAGGAAGACCCGGTAATTCATTTTTATGAGCTTTTCCTCAAAGAATACGATCCGAAGAAACGCATGCAGCGCGGCGTCATCTTCACTCCGCGGCCCGTCGTTTCGTTCATCGTGCGCAGCGTGGATGAAATCCTGCGCAAGGAATTCGGCTTGGCGGATGGCCTGGCAGATACCACCACCTGGGGCGAAATGGCGAAACGCCACCCGGAGCTCAAGATTCCGGACGGGGCCAAGCCCGAAGACCCGTTCGTGCAGATTCTCGACCCGGCCTGCGGCACCGGCACGTTCCTGGTTGAAGTGATCGACGTAATTCACCAAACCATGAAAGCCAAATGGCGCTCTGTAGCGGCGGTCTATGACCGCCGGCCCGGCCTCGATTTCGAATTTCACGATCGTTGGAACGAATACGTCTCCGACCACCTCCTGCCCCGGCTCTACGGCTTCGAGCTAATGATGGCGCCGTATGCCATCGCCCACATGAAGCTCGGGTTGAAGCTCTCTGACACCGGCTACTCGTTTCGGTCACATGAGAGGGCCAGGGTTTACCTGACCAACAGCCTTGAACCGCCTCAAGACTTCTCCGACCGATTCGAATTCGACGCCCCGGCATTGGCCCACGAGGCCCAGGCCGTAAACGCCGTCAAGCGACATAAGCGGTTCACCGTCGTCCTCGGCAATCCTCCTTACTCAGGTGAGTCGGCCAACAAGATTCCATCGATACGTGACTTGGTGAACTCTAAATACCAGTTCATTGAAGGAAAGAAGGTTGAGGAAAAGGGGAAGAAGAACTGGTTGCTTGACGACTATGTGAAGTTCATTCGCCTTTCACACTCATTGGTGGAGGCGCTCCCACTTGCCGTGATTGCGCTCATTACTAACCACGCCTACTTGGACAACCCAACGTTTCGTGGAATGCGTTATGCCCTGATCGGGGATTTCAGAAAGCTTTTCCTCTTGGACCTGCATGGCAACTACAAAAAGGGAGAGCGATGCCCCGACGGAAGCTCGGACGAGAACGTCTTTGATATCCAACAGGGTGTTTGCATTGGAGTGTTTCTTAGGCAGCAGCTGTCGAACCGAACGGAGCGCAGGAGCGGAGAAACATACACATCGGATTTATGGGGACCTCGAGAAACTCACAAGTATCCCTGGCTAGCTCGAAACACCTGCCTTTCTTCTCAATTTCCCAGAGTGTTACCCCACGCTCCCTTTTACTTCTTCACGGCGACGAAAGAGAGAGATGTTGAATACGAGAGCTGGTGGCCGATAAATAAGATTTTCGGCGTAAATGGCAACGGGATTATTACCGCCCACGATGGCTTTAGTATAGCCTTCGACGATGAGGAGCTATCTGACAGGCTGGATACCTACGTGGACCCGAATCTGGATGATACCGAAGTTCTGCATCTTCTGAGACTTCGCGAAAACTCCATGTGGAACATTTCAGATGCGAGGGAATCTTTAAGAGTGTCGCGGCGACACAACCTTTTCGTCAACGTCCTGTATAGGCCTTTTGATATCCGACGAACGTTCTTTCATAAGTCGGTCGTGTTTAACCTACGTCTCCCGGTAATGGGGCACATGGTTGCGGGTGGAAATCTCGCACTCATCTGCTCGCGAATGACCAAAGGCGAAGTATTTGCTCACGCGTTCGTCTCCCGTTGCGTTTCCGAGGCGATACTACTTTCGTCGAAAACTTCAAATAACGCGTTCTCTTTTCCACTCAAGTTAAGAATGAATGGACCAGACCAAGCCTTGTTCGCACAAACAACCAACCGCTTCCGCTCAAATCTCTCTTCAGAGTATTTGGGTCCGATTTGTTCACAAAGGTCTTCTGAGAATTCTCCAGACCATAGGACGGATCGGTCGCAGATGGACATGGAGGCGCTCTATTACATTTACGCGGCTTTGCATTCTCCAGGCTACCGGAGCCGTTACGCAGGGTTTCTGAAGATTGATTTTCCGCGCCTGCCGCTCACGTCCAGCCCGGAATTGTTCTGTGCCCTGGCGAAGCTCGGCGGCGAGCTTGTCGGCCTTCACCTTATGGAGTCCCCCAAGCTGGAGAAATACATCACGAAGTACGCGGGCAGGGGCGGCAGCGAAGTTGCAACGGGCTATCCGAAATTTGTAGCGGCGGTCTATGACCGCCGACAGGAGTTTGCGGAGGTCTATGACCGCCGAAACGAGTCGGTGGCGTCCCTTAACAGCCGAAATGAACCGGCACCCGCAGATCGGCGGTCACAGACCGCCGCTACAATGACAG
The DNA here is from genome assembly GCA_963832915.1 of uncultured Acidobacteriota bacterium. GTDB lineage: Bacteria > Acidobacteriota > Terriglobia > UBA7540 > UBA7540 > CAVROP01. The sequence goes on along the minus strand of CAWHWE010000026.1, from coordinate 167,915 downwards.
GAAACGTCTACATCAATCCTACGCGCTGGTTCGAGGGCGTTCCCGAAAACGTCTGGAATTTCCACATCGGCGGCTATCAGGTCTGCGAGAAATGGCTGAAGGACCGCCGTGGCCGGGTGCTATCCGAAGAAGACATCGCCCACTACCAGAAGATCGTCGTCGCCCTGAAAGAGACCATGCGCCTGATGTCCGAAATCGACCAAGCGATCGAAGCCCACGGCGGCTGGCCCGGCGCCTTCGCCACGCCCGCGACCTCGACCACGCCCTAGCAGTCTTAACCACCCCCCAACCCCCTCCTAAATTAGGAGGGGGAATTAACAGGAGTAACCACCCCGGCGCTCGGCGCGCCACCCCTCCTGAATCAGGAGGGGAGTTCGGTAAAGTGCTCCCCTCCTCAGTTGAGGAGGGGTGGCGCGCTGAGCGCCGGGGTGGTGCTGAGCAAGGCACAAAGGGGTGGTGTTGAACAGGCGATTAATGGGTGGCGTTGAAATAGTGCACTCATGAAGCAAGGGATGCCGCGATTTGCCTTATGATCTCTTGGTGTCTTAGTGTCTTGGTGGTGAAAGGTTTTGAAGAAGTCCTGGGCTACAACTGTGAGCATATTACCTCTTGACAATCTCCCGCCGCTGTGCTAGCCTATTCATGTGAACAGCCTGACTCGCGGGGAAGTCCTTTCCCCGCTCATCCATCATCCCGTCCCAGGAGGAACCATGTCCTTACGCAAAGCACCCCAACTTACGCCCCAACTGCTCGCCGCCTCGCGCCGCAACGCCCGGCGTTCCACCGGACCGCGCAGCCCCGCCGCCAAGCAGAATTCCAAGCTCAACGCCTTGAAGCATGGCGTATACGTCAGCGACGAAAATCAGCGCCAGGCCATGCAGGCGCTGGGCGAAGACCCGCAAGAATTCGAAAACTTGAAGCAGGAACTCAGGAGTGCCTTCGGTCCCGGCGACGCGCTCTGGGAGAAGCAGATCGAAGACCTCGCCTGGCTCTACTGGCGCCGCAAGAGGCTGGAGCGGGCACAAGACGGCCTGAAGCGGCGCGCCTTGCAGGGGATCGACGACTGGCAGCACCGCCGCCGGCAGGAGATGGCCCGCGTCACCTTCGACGCCTCCCAACACCAGATGCTGGATGCCAACTTATCGAGGTCTAATGATCGAGGCGTGGGGCTGAGAAGGACTCTTTCTTTTCTTGAAATCATACGAGACCAGATCAAGCAGCGCACCTTCCGGCAGCGCCAGTACTCCGAGCTGGAATCTCTTTACCAAGGTGTGACGGGGTGGCGGCAGGCGTTGATTTTCGGGCTGATGCACCGTTTCAGTGATCCACTGTATCTCCACGCGCAACAAGCCGACGAGGAAGAACAGCAGTCGCTACGCAAAATAAACGTTAACTGCGAGCCGCCGGGCGAGCCGGAATACCAGGAACTTCTGCGTCTGCTGGATGAGGAAATCGCCAGCGTGCGGGAAGAATTCGAATATGCGGAGAAGGCGAATGAGGAGAGAGTGGCAATAGAACGGGAGGCCTGCCTTGCTCCGGAAGGGGAGACGTGGAGCATGCTGCTGCGGCAGGAAGGCGCCCTGGACCGCTCTATCGACCGCAAAGTGAGGATACTGCTGAGGCTGCGGAAGGAATTGCCCGACCTCCCGACCGCTCCTGCCGGTCAGGACGATGGCGCGAGGGTGGAGGACACCGAGGGGGGCCCCGACAGCGACATTGTGTCCGATGACTCGCAGGGTGTCGAAGGCGTGGAAGACACAAAAATGACAGAACGACGCGGGAATGTCTATGAAAACAAAAGACCGGTGGCTGAATTCAGAATTATGAACGATGAATTGCCCCGCTCCACATTGGTGCCGGCTGCCCACCGCATTTGAGGGGGCGGATGGGGAGGGCTCTTCGCAGGCATGCTAAATTCAAAAATCGGTGACGAATGCGTCAAAGCGCAATATGATCGAGAGTCAACAGTGAGCAGATGGAATACAACTTGGGAAATACAGCTCGTATAGGAGGCGATCATTGAGCAAGCTGATTCTTCCCCACGGAAGTAACGAACTGAAGCCCCTTCTTCTGGAACCCGCGGCGCGGGAGGAGGAGACCAAAAGAGCGCAGGAGCTAAAGAAGGTCCCGATGACCAGCCGGGAAACGAGCGATCTCATCATGATGGGAATTGGTGCCTTTACGCCGCTCGAGGGCTTCATGAGCAAGGACGACTGGCAGGGCTGTTGCGCGACTTACAGCCTGCCCAGCGAGAAGGGTCTTTTTTGGCCCGTACCCATTACCCTCTCGGCGGATCAAGATTGCGCGAATTCGATTGCGGCGGGCGAAGAAGTGGCGCTGTGGGACTCTGAAACCGAGTCCATCATGGGCACCATGAAGGTCACCGAAAAGTACGCGATCGACAAGGAATTCGAGTGCAAGCAAGTCTTCCGCACTACCGACTTTGCCCACCCCGGGGTGCAGAAGGTGATGCAGCAGGGGCCGGTGAATCTTGCGGGTCCTGTCAAGGTTCTCTCGGAATCCTATTACCCGGAGATGTTCAAGGGCATCTACCAGCGGCCTGCCGAAGCCCGCAGACTTTTCCAGGAACGCGGTTGGAACACCGTGGCCGCTCTGCAAACACGCAACCCCATGCACAACTCCCACGCTTATTTGGCCTGGATCGCCATCGAGGTTTGTGACGGAGTCTACATTCACCAGCTCGTGGGCAAGCTCAAACCCGGCGACATCCCGGCCGAGGTGCGGGTGAGAGCCATTGACGCGCTGGTGAACAAGTATTTCCGCAAGGATCGGGTGATCCAGGGCGGCTACCCCTTGGAAATGCGCTACGCCGGGCCGCGCGAGGCCCTTCTCCACGCCGTCTTCCGGCAGAATTACGGCTGCACCCATCTCATCGTGGGACGCGACCACGCCGGCGTGGGCAGCTTTTACGGCCCCTTCGATGCCCAGAAGATCTTCACCGAGATTCCTCCGGACGCCCTGCTCTTGCGCCCTTTGTGCATGGATTGGACGTTCTACTGCTTCGAATGTGGATGCATGGCCTCCATGAAAACTTGCCCCCACGAGAGCAAGGCCGTTATTGATGACAACGGCATATACAAGGGGGGCGCTCGTCTGCTGCTCTCCGGCACCTTGCTGCGAAAGCTTATGAGCGAGGGGAAACCCGTTCCCCCGGAATTCTCCAGGCCCGAGGTGATCGCCATTTTGAAGGAGTACTACAACAGCCTCGAGCAATAACATGGAGACGAGCAGGCCCACCTTGCTCACGCGAAGTTTGGGTGGTGGGTCAATCGCAATCTACAAGTCTGATGGCGGTAGCCGCAGGCAGCACTCTCCTGAAGGCTCTGTCTAAGGAGGCTGTCCACTGTTCGGCCGTGGAACCCCATAAATGGCAAACGGGTTTTACTTGTCGTACTGAAGGGCTAGCACAGCAAAAGCTGTGGCCGCATCACTCATGAAATGGCCGGTGTAGGACGACAGGTCTTCTTGTTTGTTCAGCGAGTAACCCAGCCATCGGCCTTCGGTCTTGTCCTGATTCAGCATCAGCCAGGTGAGACCACGTTTCAATTGGGGCTGATCGCGCTTCATGCCTGCCTGCTGAAGCAGGAACGTGACGACTCCGGTGGCATAGCCGTCGCTCTTGGTCTCGAGGGGCGTGCCATCATGCCGCTTCCACCCTCCCACGAATGCAGACAGGCTGAAGCCTCCGTCCGCCTGCTGTTTGCTCAGCGCCTCATCGATGATGGATTTCTGCTGTGCGGGCGTCAGCAGACCAGGCGCTTTCATCGACGCCCAGAGCAGAACCAGTCGGCTAATCAAGATTTGCGATTCGCGCTCCCGAACAAGATACTCGCGGAGCAGCTTCATATTATTCTGAATCTGCGGGGCAGTCTGATAGTTTCCAGGTGCGCTCCCCACAACCAGCGCGGCCAGCGCGGCCCCGTAGTATTGTGAATCACCCTCCCAAGGCGAGTTGTGAAACTGTAGCCAGGGCCAGGCTCCCCTGGCTTCTCCCGTCTTCAGTTGTTGTCCCCACATGTTGTCCAGCGCCAGCCGCGCGTCAGGGCTCAACTTGTGCGTGGGCGCGTCATAACTCACCAGAATCACAGCGTTGAGAATGGACTCTGTGCCGCGCGATTCCGACGTTTTGGGTGCGCCTCTCTTTGCGTCGGGATAGAAGGGCTCAACTTCCTTCCACATCCGAACGCGTTTGATGACGTTTGCCAGAAGCTGGCGTTCCGTCGATGAGGGGGCTTGCTCTGCGAGCGTCGCCCGTAGGGCGGGCCGCGCCATTGCGTAGGGCACTACCGTGTGGCAGGAGACGCAAAACGTTTTATGGTCGCGGGCAGCGACATCCCAACCCATCCACCAAACCATTCGCCCATCCAGGTAGGCGGCTGCCGCCTTGCCACTCCAGGACGCAGAGTTTGCAGTCGAGGAAGGCTCATCTGTAGCGAATATGCTCACACCGAGGCAGGCAGCCAAGGTGCAGGTTGCGAGTATAACTGCCCTCATCGAACTTCTCCTCCCCTACGTCTTGGGGCTCCCGCTAAAGATGCGCCAGTCGGCAGTATTCAGGATCTATCCCTAACTTCTGGTGGGGGGCTAGGGCTTTACAGGCTTCCCCGTTACAACAGTAAATTCCCTCACCTCAACCACACTTAACGGCCGATTGTCGTTCTTCGCCCCGCTCACGCCAGCGCCGAAGCGCACTGACACCAGTATAAACCCGTCGAGCGCCGTTCACAATTCCCGACTTCGGGTAAACACGATCATCGCAAAAGTGGAGCCGCGCAGTCTCCCGAGGCCCCGGCCTGGGAAGTTGCCTTGATGTGCGAGCGGGCGCCTATTCGACGCGCAACGTTTCAGCCGGGTCGATTCGCACGGCGTGGATCACCGGCGGAAGCGCGGCCAGTAAGGCCGCCGCAAGAATGGTCAGGGCGGGAAGCGCCAGCATCCTCGGGTCGGTAGGTTTCACCTGGTAGAGCAGCGTCTGGATGTATCGCGCCGACGCGAAACCGAGCGCGAGCCCGGCGAGCGCTCCGCCCAGCACCATGGAGAAAACGTCCGCGGTCACTCGCCGGGCGATGTCGCCGGCTTGGGCGCCGAGCGCCATGCGAATGCCGATTTCGCGCCGCCGTTGAAGCACGGAGTAGTCGAGCACGCCGTAGAGGCCGACCCCCGCAAGCACCAACGCAACCGCACCAAAGAAGAGCGCCAGCCTGGCCAGGAGCCGCTCGCGGACGGTGTGCGACTGATTGATCTCCGTTTGGGTGCGGATGTTGCTGACGCGGAATTCGGACCGCGCGCGCGGCACTTCGCGGCGCAGGGTGGACGCCAGGGCGAGCGGGTTGGAGCTGAGTGTGCGCACAATGAACGTCCCCGAACCCCGCGGTTCCAATGCCCCCTTGGCGTCGATTGACGGGAAAGGTGTATAAGCTTGCGGTAAAATTGGCGCGCGTATGTCCTCGTAGCTTACATCGCCAACCAGCCCGACGATCTCGAAGCGAGTCCGTGCGCCCGCTGCCCCGGTGGTCTCGAAGAACTTTCCGACGGGGTTCTCCCCGGAGAAGTATTGCCTCGCGAATGTCTTGTTGACGATCGCCACCCCGGGATGGGTCTCGCCGGCTCGGAAGTCTCGGCCCTCAATCAAGGGTATCTTCATGGCGTCTATCCAGCCCGGCGAGACGTTCAGAAAGAAGGTCAGAACATCGCCGGGAGGCGCGCCGTTGATCGAAATGAAGTTGTTCGACATCGTTCCGCTCATGAGGGGCCACCCTGCCAGTGCCAATGTCTCCACGCCAGGAAGCGCTCGCAGATGATCGGCCACCTGAGTCCAGTACACCGGCGACTGAGCGGGCTGCGCGACCGTCTCGAGCGTGAGCAGGCGGTCAGCGGAAAAGCCGGTGGGCTGATTCGACAGCCGCTCGAACGTGGTGACGAAGAGGCCGGCCACGAAAAGCACCAGAAAACAGAAAGCCGCCTGTACGGCGATGAGGGCGTGCATAAGTCGGCGCCGCAAGTGCGGGTCGTCCCCGCCTTTGAGCGCGCTCACCGGGTGCACGGCCGAGGCGCGCAGGGCGGGCGCCAGACCGAACAGCAGCATGACGCCAACCGTCAGCGCCAAGCCGAACCCCAGCACCCGCCAGTCTGCCGGAAGGAACAGGCGCGCCGGGTTGCCGGGTGGATTGATCATGCTGACCACGAGCGGTGCAGACCACCAGGCGACCGCCCCGCCGATCGCGCCCGCGAGGAAGGCGAGCCAGGCGCTTTCCACAAGTACCAGTTGCACCAAGCGTCCGCGCCCCGCGCCGATCGAGACACGCAGCGCCATTTCGCGCGCCCGCGACGCCGCCTGGGCCGTCATGAGGTTGGCGACGTTCGCGCACGCAATCAGCAGTACCAGCGCCACTAACACGCTGAGAGCCAGGAGCGAAGTGCGGTAGTATTTCTGCATCCCGGAGACGCCCGAGGCTGCCGGATTCAAGACCAGTTTCTGCTTAGGGTGGTTCTCGACAAAGTGCTTGAGAGAGTTGCTGTACCCTTTGGCGCGTTCCAGCTCCCAGGCCTGGTATAAGGCGTCCAGGTTGTCGCGCAGGGGTTGGACGGCAACACCCGGTTTGGGCCGAACGAACGTCCGAAACCAAAACGAGTTTGCACTGTTGAGGGTGGCTTCATTCATCATCATCGTGGGAACGAAGATGTCGGTCACCGTGCCGGGCTCGGTGCCCGTGAAGCTTTCCGGACCTACGCCGACAATCTCGTAAAGGTCGTTGCCCATGCGCAAGGTACGCCCGATCACTTTCGGATCCTGCCCGAAGCGACGGGTCCAATAATCGTAAGAGACCACGGCGTAGGGATGCGCGCCCGGCTTGAGATCATCACTTTCGGTGAAGAGCCGCCCCAATGCGGGCCGAAGTCCAAAAGAGCCGAACATCCACCCGGAAACGTACTGACGGAACGCCTTTTCCATCTCCGCGTCCGACCCGTAAGTCAGATCAGTCCGGTTAGAATAAGAGATCGCCATCAGCTCGGCTCGGTCCTTGAGCACGGCGCGCATTCGGCGAAACAAGGGGTACGAGCAACTGTCAAATGTGACGGGCTTGCCATCCAGACCGAATCCTTCATAAGAGATGGAGTACAACCGCTCGGGCTCCGAGACGGGCAGAGGCCGCAGCAGCAGGGCGTCGATAAGCCGGAACGCCGAGGTGCAGGCCCCGATGCCCAGAGCCAGCGAAAGGATCGCCGCGGCGGAGGCCACCTTTCTCTTCCTAAGCTGCCGCCAGCCGAAGATGGCGTCGGCGCGCAACGAGTCGAGCCAGGCGACCAGCCGGACGTCTCGGCTCTCCTCCCGCAGCCGCAGCGCGGAGCCAAACGCTCTGCGCGCTTCGGCCGGGTCGCGGCCCTGCGCGATGGCTTCGTCGATATGCGACTGGAGCTCTTCATCAATTTCACGGCTCAACCGCTCGCCGCGAAATACATTCACGATCCGTGACCATAACGACATATCGCACCGTCCTTAGAATTCGCGCCTTGCCTCTTGACTTGTTCTTCCTATCGCAAAAACAACCCTCACCCGTCCTGCTCCCCGAGGGACAAGGAAGAGCCGCATCACTCCTTCTCCACTATTCGGAGCGCAGCACCGTGGCCGGGTCGATGCGGACCGCGCGGACTATCGGCGGCAGCGCGGCCAGTAGCGCTGCGACGAGAATGGTCAGCGACGGCAGCGCCAGCATCGCAGGATCGGTGGGCTTCACCTGATAGAAGAGCGACTCGATGTAACGCACCGCTGCCGTGCCGAGCGCCAGTCCCCCCAGCGCTCCCATCAGCACCATCGACAAGACGTCGGTGGTCACGTGGCGGGCGATTTCGCCGGCGGGGGCGCCCAGGGCCATGCGAATGCCGATTTCACGCCGCCGTTGGAGCACCGAGTAGTTAAGCACGCCGTACAATCCCACCGCCGCCAGCAAGAGCGCGACCGCCGCGAAGAACACCGCCAACCGCGCCAGCAGCCGCTCGCGAACCGTGTGTGACTCGTTAATCTCGGTTTGCGTACGAATGTTGCTGACACGGAACCCAACCCGCGCGCGGGACACTTCCCGCCGCAGCGCAGACGCCAGCGCGAGAGGGTTCGAACTCAGCGTTCGCACAATAAATGCGCCTGTGTCGATTGGCACCACTGCGCCAATGGCGTCGATCGAAGCAAAGGGGACGTAGACCGTGGGCGTAATGGGCTCGCGCAAGTTGCGGTAGCGAGCATCGCCGACCAGACCCACAATCTGAAAGCGGAAACGCGAGCCCTCCGGGCTCACTTTTTCGAACGACTTGCCGACAGGGTCCTCACCGTTGAAGTATTGTTTCGCGAAAGCGCGGTTGACGATGGCCACGCCGGGAGACTTGTCACTGGGAAGAAAGTCGCGACCGTCGATGAAGGGAATGCGCATGACATCTGCCCAAGCGGGCGAAACGCCCAGAAAATAGTTCAGAATAGGCGTGGGATGTGCACCGTTGATTGATACCAGGCCGTACCAGCCGTTCCCGCTGAGCAGCGGCCATCCGGCCAGTGCAACCTTCTCGACACCGGGCACGGCGCGCAGACGTTCAGCCAATTGCTCCCAGTAGGTCGGCGACTGAGCGGGCCGTGCGACCGCGTCGACAGCAAGAATTCTGTCGGCAGAAAAGCCAGTGGGCAGATGGGACAGCCGCTCGAAGGTGGTGACAAACAGGCCGGCGACGAACAGCACCAAAAAACAAAAGGCTGTTTGTACGGCGATCAGGGCGTGCGTCAGGCGGCGCTGCGAGTGCGGGTCCTCTCCCCCTTTAAGTGCGCTGACTGGCTTGATTGCCGAAGCGCGCAACGCCGGAGCCAATCCGAACAGCAACGTCACGACAACGGTCAGCGCCATACCGAAGCCAAGCACCCGCCAGTCTGCGGGAAGAAGCAGTCGCACGGGGTTGTCCGGCGGATTGATCATGCTGACGATCAGCGGCGCGGACCACCAGGCGAACACGCCTCCGATAGCTGCCGCGAGAAACGCGAGCCAAGCGCTCTCCACCAGCACCAATTGCACCAGGCGCCGACGTCCGGCGCCGATCGCGACGCGCAACGCCAATTCTCTTGCCCGGGCGGCTGCCTGGGCCGTCATCAGGTTGGCAACGTTAGCGCATGCGATGAGCAAAACCAGCGCCACCAACCCACCCAGGGCCAAAAGCGGACGCCGGTAGTCGTTCTGAAGATCGGAAACGCCCGAGGTCGCAGGCTTTAGCAGCAGCCTCTGATGGAAGAATCGCTCAATGAGCTGACTAGGCATTCCCGCGTGCGCCTTTGCCTGTTCCTCTTGCAAGGTTCTAAAGGTGGTGCGCAGTTTTTCGCGAACAGGCTCGACGGCAACGCCGGGCTTCAGACGCACCATCGTCCGCAACCAACTCCAATCTGAATGGTTGACCCCAGCGTTCATCATTGTCGGTATGAAGATGTCAGTCACTTTGCCAGGCTCAATCCCGGTGAATTGCTTCGGGCCAACACCGACGATCTCGTAAAGGTTGTCGCCAATATGAACAGTGCGCCCCACTACTTTCCGATCCTGTCCGAAGCGACGCGCCCAGTAGTCGTAGGAAAGTACAGCGTAGGGGTGCGCGCCAGGCTCCAGGTCGTCGCTTTCAGTGAACAGCCGCCCCAAAGAGGGCCGAAGCCCGAACGAGCCAAACAACCATCCCGAAACATATTGCACGTACGCTCGCTCCATGTCTTGATCCGACCCGTAGGTGACATCGGTCAGGTCGGAATACGAGACCGCGATCAAGTCCGCTTGATCCTTAACCGCGGCGCGCATCTCGCGGAAAACTGGATACTCGTAACTGTCGTTCGTTCTGAGCTTCCCGTCCGGGCCGATTTGTTGGCGCAAGAGAGCGTAGAGCTGGTCGGGTTGCGCGATTGGTAAAGGCCGGAGCAGCAGGGCATCGATCAACCGAAAGCCCGCGGTGCATGCCCCGATCCCCAGCGCCAGTGAAAGGATCGCCGCGGCGGAGGTCACCTTCCTCTTCATGAGCTGCCGCCAGCCGAAAACGGCGTCGGCGCGCAGCGATTCGAGCCAGGCGATCAGCCGGACGTCGCGACTCTCTTCCCGCAGCCGCAGCGCGGAACCGAGTGCTCTCCGCGCTTCCGCCGGGTCGCGGCCCTGCACGATAGCCTCTTCGATATGCGACTGGAGCTCTTCGTCGATCTCGCGGCTCAGACGATCGCCGCGAAGTACATTGGCAATGCGTGACCACAATGACATATCAGGCCATCCTTAGAACGCGATTTACGGCCGCAGTCACCACCTGTCAGCGCGTTTCTTCAGCGACAAGCTGTTTCTTGCCCTCCGCCGTCAGCTCCTACCGGCGCACGTCGTTACGGGCGCCTATTCGTCGCGCAGCGTTCTGGCCGGGTCGATGCGCACGGCGCGGATCACCGGCGGCAGCGCGGCCAGTAACGCCGCCACGAGAATGGTCAGCGCGGGAAGCGCCAGCATCCTTGGGTCGGTCGGCTTCACCTGATAGAGCAGCGCCTGAATATATCGCGCTGCCGCGAAGCCGAGCGCGAGCCCGGCGAGCGCTCCGCCCAGCACCATGGAGAAGACATCCGCGGTCACTCGCCGAGCGATGTCGCTGGCTTGGGCGCCAAGCGCCATGCGTAGGCCGATTTCGCGCCGCCGTTGGAGCACGGAGTAGTCGAGCACGCCGTAGAGGCCGACCCCCGCGAGCAACAATGCGATCACGCCAAAGAACATTGCCAGCCTGGCCAGGAGCCGCTCGCGAACGGTCTGCGACTGGTTGATCTCCATTTGGGTGCGGATGTTACTGACGCGGAATTCGGACCGCGCGCGCGGTACTTCCCGGCGCAGGGTGGACGCCAGCGCGAGCGGGTTCGGCGTGGAGGTGCGCACAATGAACGTCCCCTGGCCTATCGGCTGCAATGCCCCCTTGGCATCGATCGAGTGAAATGGGAAATAGGCTTGGGGCAAGATGGGACCGCGGATGTCGCGGTAGGTTACGTCGCCAACCAAGCCCACGCATTCAAAGCGAAGACGATTGCCTCCACTGAACACCACTTCGAAGGGCTTTCCGACGGTATCCTCCCCGTTGAAGTACACCTTCGCAAATGCCCGGTTAACGATCGCGACACCGGGATACACATCGCCAAGACGGAAGTCTCGGCCGTCGATGAAGGGAATCCTCATGGCTTGTGTCCATCCGGGCGACACTTGCAGCAAATAGGCCAAGACCCCGTTGGGAGGCGCGCCGTTGACCGAAATGAAATTGTTCCAACTCCACCCGCCCAGCAGCACCGAATTGGCCAGCCCCACCGTTTCCACACCCGGCACCGCGCGCAGATGTTCCACCACCTGGTCCCAGAAAGCTGGCGGCTGCGGGCTGACTGTGAACGTCTCGAGAGTGAGAACCCGTTCGGGGGAGAAGCCGGTGGGCCGGTTGGACAACCGCTGGAAGGTAGCGACGAAAAGGCCGGCGACGAAGAGCACCAGGAAACAGAAGGCCGCCTGCACGGCGACCAGTGCGTGCATCAGGCGGCGTCGCGAGTGCGGGTCTTCTCCACCTTTGAGGGCACTTACGGGCTTGACGGCCGAAGCGCGCAGCGCAGGCGCCAGACCGAACAACAACATCACGACAATGGTGATTGCGAGGCCGAACCCCAGCACCCGCCAGTCGGCGGGAAGGAACAGGCGCGCCGGGTTGTCGGGTGGATTGATCATGCTGACCACGAGCGGCGCCGACCACCAAGCGAACACGCCGCCCATCGCGGCGGCGAGGAATGCGAGCCAGGCACTCTCCACCAGCACCAGTTGCACCAGGCGCACGCGCCCCGCGCCGATCGAGACACGCAACGCCATCTCGCGCGCCCGCGCCGCTGCCTGCGCCGTCATCAGGTTGGCGACGTTCGCGCAGGCAATCAGCAGCACCAGCGCCACGAGCACACCGAGAGCCACGAGCGAGGTGCGGTAGTCGTTCTGGAGATCGGAAATGCCCGTCGCCGCGGGTTCCAGCAAGAGCTTCTGGTTCAGGAACTCCTCAATTTGTTTTTTGGACATATCGCCGAAGCCCTTTGCCCGTTCTTCTTCAAAGGCTCGCGAGATTGCGTCCAGCTTGGCACGAAGAGGTTCCACAGCGGCTCCGGGTTTCAGTCGCGCCAATGTCCGCATCCAGGTCCAGTCTGATTGCTGGACCCCGGGATGCATCATGGTGGGGATGAAAATGTCGATTACCGTGCCCGGTTCGGTGCCGGCGAAGCGCTCCGGGCCGACACCAATTATTTCGTAGAGGTCGTTGCCGATTCGGAATGTGCGCCCGACCACTCTCGGATCTCGTCCGAAGCGGCTTGTCCAATAGTCGTACGAGAGCACGGCGTAGGGATGCGCGCCGGGTTTCAAATCGTCGCTTTCGGTGAATAGCCGCCCCGCAGCGGGCCGAAGTCCAAGTGAACTGAACATCCACCCGGAAACGTACTGGCGGTACGCTTTTTCCGTGTCCGCGTCCGATCCGTACGTCAAATCAGTCCGCGCGGCATACGAGATCGCCATCAACTCAGCTTGATCTTTCACCGCAGCGCGCATTAGGCGGAACGCCGGATACGCCCAACTGTCGTCCGTTTCGGGTTTGCCTTCGGGTCCGATCTCCTGGCGAGCGAGAGCGTACAACTGCTCGGGCTCCGAGACGGGCAGGGGCCGCAGCAGCAGGGCGTCAATCAGCCGGAACGCCCCCGTGCAGGCCCCGATGCCGAGAGCGAGAGAGAGGATTGCCGCGGCGGACGTGGCCTTTCTCTTCATAAGTTGCCGCCAGCCGAAAACGGCGTCGGCGCGTAACGAGTCGAGCCAGGCGACGAGCCGGACGTCGCGGCTTTCTTCGCGCAGACGCAGCGCGGAGCCAAAGGCTCGCCGCGCTTCCGCCGGGTCGCGGCCCTGCGCGATCGCTTCTTCAATGTGCGACTGGAGCTCTTCATCAATTTCACGGCTCAACCGCTCGCCCCGAAATACATTCACGATCCGTGACCATAACGACATATCACACCGTCCTTAGAACGCGGTTTACGGCAGCCGTCACCGCCAGCCAGCGAGACTCTTCGCTGCCGAGCTGCTTCTTGCCGGTCTCGGTCAGTTCATAAAGGCGCGTCCGTCGGCCGTTCTCCTTGGTGATCCATTCGGCTCGGATCCAGCCGGCCTCCTCCATGCGGTGCAGCGCCGGATAGAGGGAACCTTCCTCGACGCGGAGCACCTCATTAGAAGTCGCCTGGATGGCCGACATGATGGCGTAACCGTGCAGGCCGGGCCGGCGGGAGAGGACCTTGAGCACCAGGAGATCGAGCGAACCTTGCAGCGAATCGGGTTTGGGCATATGCGACCTCACACTACTTAGACGTCTTAGTATACGAAACGTTACCAAAAAAGTTCCTGGCGCGCAAACGTAGGGCTTCGCTCTGCGGCAGCCGCGGGTTTTCATCGCCATGGTCCTGGGTCGGAAGTTCGTGAACAAATTGTTGCTCGAGCGGGCGGTAAGGCCCGAGCCACGCGAGGGGCGGAAGGTTGTAACCCAAGGAGAAAGGGTCTGTGTGAGAACTCGTTTTAGATGTCATTCCGAGGAGCCGAAGGCGACTAGGAATCTCGCACTGCCTTGAAAACACTCAGAGCGAGATTCCTCGCTCCGCTCGGAATGACGCGCTGGCGGTGGTTTTCACACAGACTCTTTAGGCCCCTGGGCACTCAGAATGACTGCTTGCGAACCTTTTTCCGTGGTTTGCCGGACGAGGGCGGCGGAAGGGGTGCTAACCAGAGTAACGCAGGCCCGTCTAAAGCTACATGTGGCCATACCACATCGACTCCGCTACAATCATGTGGTACGGCCACAGGAGATGACATGCCTAAGGACAAGCTCGACCTTCTACAAGGAACTCTGGACCTGATGGTGCTTCGCACGCTCGAGGCCCTCGGCCCGCTGCACGGCTATGGCATTGCCCGCCGCATTGAACAGGTGAGCGGGGATGAGGTCCTGCTGAACCAGGGGACCATCTACGCTTCGCTGGTGAGGCTTCAGCAGCGGGGGTGGATTTCGGCCGAGTGGGGAGCCTCGGACAACAAGCGTAAGGCCAAGTTCTATTCGATTACCAAGCGGGGCCGCACGCAATTGGCCGAGGATGCCGCCCACTGGGCGCGCCTCTCGGCCGTCATGGGCCGCGTCCTCGCTTTAGAACCAAAAGGAGATGGGAGATGATCGACTCAATTCGCCAGGCGCTTAACCGTCTGCGCGCGTTTTTCCGTAAGGAACCTCTAGACCGAGATGTGGAGGCGGAGATGGCCGCCCACCTCGAGCTGGCTACCGAAGAAAATCTGCGGCGTGGTTTGCCCGCGCAAGAAGCCCGCCGGCAGGCGCTCGTTCGCTTCGGCGGAGTGGAACAGGCGAAAGAGCGGCACCGCGAGGCGCGCGGTTTGCCGGCGCTCGATACCCTGATGCAGGACTTGCGGTACACCTTCCGAACCTTGCGGCGGGACCGTTCCTTCACACTGATCGCCGTGACGATTCTCGCGCTCGGCATCGGCGCCAACGTGGTGGTCTTCAGCGTGGTGAACACGATCCTGCTGCGGCCATTACCCTTCCGCGACCCGCAGCAGTTGGTGCGGATTGTGGAGAAAAACCCCACGTCCGGCGAATCGAGTATGACGTACACGGCGGATGCGACCCAGGACTTCCAGCAACAAAACCGCTCTTTCCAGTCCGTGAGCGGCTACTTTGCCTTTACCGGACCTGACAATTTCAAGCTGATCGGGAAAGACCGGCCATTGCCTTTTACCGGCATTCTGGTGGCCGAAGGCTTCTTTCAAACGCTGGGCGTCGAACCTGTGTTGGGGCGGACATTCAGGGCTGACGAATTTCTGCAACACGCCCCGCCCGCGACCCTGTTGAGCTATGCGTTCTGGAAACGGCAGTTGGGCGGCAATCGGAGCATCATTGGGCAGGCCATTAACCTGAACGGCACGCTAGCGACGGTGGCGGGTGTCTTGCCGGAAACATTCGATTTTGGCTCGGTTTTTTCGCCGGGTGCAAAGGTCGACCTCTTTGTTCCCTACATCATGGATGACTTCCGCGAAGACGGAAACGACCTGGCGCTCGTTGGGCGCCTGAAACCCGGAGTCAGCCTGGCGGCAGCACAGAGCGAGGCCGATCAACTCTTTCCGCAACTCTATTTCGAGCGTAAGCACCCGGAATACGGAAAAGGTTACACCGGCCGGCTCACTGGCTTGAAGGAATACGTGAGCGGCAAGCTGCGGCGCTCGTTGCTGGTGCTGTGGTCCGCGGTGGGCCTGATTCTCCTTATCGTCTGCGTAAATTTATCGAATATCGAGCTGGCGCGCGCGGCGGCGCGAAGCAAGGAATTCGCCATGCGCATGGCGCTCGGCGCGGGACGGGGACGGCTGGTCCGCCAATTGATCACCGAAAGCTTAGTGCTTTCGCTGGCCGGCGCGATTCTCGGGCTGGGCTTTGCTTTCGCGGCGACGATCTATCTGGCGCATCAAGGATCGATTGCCTTGCCTTTGCTCAGCAGCTTGCGAGTGGACGGCACGGCGCTCGCCTGGATACTCCTGCTTGCGGTCGCGAGCTCCGTTCTTTTCGGTCTTGCACCGGCTTTTAGGATGTCGGGCAGCAATATACATGAGGCGCTGAAAGAGTCTGGCCATGGATCAAGCGATAGCAAGAAGCACGACCGCGTGCGCGCGACACTCGTGGTTTCAGAAGTCGCACTGGCGTGCGTGCTGCTCGTCGGAGCCGGGCTGCTGCTGCGCAGCTTTCTACGCGTGTTGGACGTCGATCTCGGCTTTGAGCCAAGCCACGCAGCCGCCATCAGCGTGGACTATGAAGATGGCGGCAGCGCTGACAAGCGGGCCGCGATCTGGCAGGAAATCGTGCGCCGGACTGCCATGATTCCGGGCGCCGAGGCAGTGGGCATTACGGACAACCTGCCGATGAGCCGGAACCGCAGTTGGGGGATTCGAGCCAAGGGTGGTGAGTATGACGGTGGGAAATTTCAGGGCGCCTTTGTCTACATCGTTTCGCCCGGCTACCTCAAGGCGATAGGTATGCGCTTGCTCAGGGGCCGCGACATCGGTTGGGAGGATGCTCCCAAAAGCGAGCCAGTGGTTATCATCAACGAAACCGTGGCGCGGAAACTGTGGCCGGGGCAGGACCCGATTGGCCGTATGGCAGAAGTCGGCGGCGCGAATGCGCGGGTGATCGGCGTGATTGCTGATGTGCGTGAAACCAATGCAGAAAACGGCGCCGGATGGCAGGTGTACTTGCCCGTGAGCCAGTCTGGGCCGGAAGGCTCTTATCTGGTCGTGCGGTCGAAGCTGCCTCCCGCCACGCTGGCTTCGAGCGTAACGAGGACGCTGCGCGAGATCAATCCGGAACAGCCGGCGACGGAGTTCAAACCCATTCAGAATCTTGTCGACCATGTGACCTCGCCGCGGCGCTTCTTTATGCTGTTGGTGTCGACCTTTGCGGGGGTTGGGTCTGCTACTGGCTTCGCTCGGAATCTACGGAGTCATCTCCTATTCGGTGACGCGGCAGACGCAGGAGATCGGCATCCGCATGGCCCTGGGCGCGACTCCGGCCCACGTCCTGCTGGGCGTGATCTCTAAAACCCTGCGCTTGGCGCTGGCGGGTATTGTGCTGGGAATGGCGGCTTCCTTTGTCGTCGCGAGGCTTATCGCCTCACTGCTTTTTGGCACCGCTCCCAGCGATCCAGTAACCTTCGCCGCCATGGCGTTCCTGTTGTGCGGGGTGGCATCCCTCGCCGGATTTATTCCGGCCCGCCGCGCCGCGTCCATCGATCCCATGCGGGCCCTGCGCAACAATTGAAGCCGGGTGCTCCACCCCAGTCCCTCTTCTCCCTAAGAGAGTCGGTAGGCTCGAGGGGGCGGCCACAAGGGCCGCCCCTTTGTGGGGTGTGGTATGCCGAGCAGGATCGGCGGGCCTTTGGAGTGCGGCGGCTCGCTGGCGCACTCCGGACCCATTCGCCCTTCGACTATCGACTTGCTACTATGTTCCAAACAGTACATAGACGTTCTGAGCAATTGAAAAGTTAGCAGGAAATCTGCGTGCGTGACAAGCGGTATTTTGACTTTGCGTCTAATTGACGGAGCGTGAATCTCACAACCACGGAGATTTCAATTCGCCGCAGCCGGAACGTTGAAGCGCTACTCGTAGCGCAGGGCCGTGAGTGGATCCACACGGGCCGCGCGGCGCGCGGGAATCCAGCACGCCAGGAGCGCCACGGCAGCGAGGAACAACGGCACGGCAGTGAAGGTGGCCAGGTCGTACGGCCGGACTCCATAGAGGAAGGCGGCGAAGAGCTTGGCCACTGACAAGGCGGCGGCCAGACCGAGCGCCATGGCCACCAGCGCGAGCAGCATGCCCTGGCGGATGATGAGGCGCTGGACTCCGCCAGTCTGCGCGCCCAACGCCATGCGGATGCCGATCTCGCGCGTCCGCCGGCTGACCGAGTAGCTCATCACGCCATAGAGCCCGACGGCGGCCACCAACAAGCCGACAAAGCCGAAAATGCCGAACAGCGCGCCGGCCAGCCGCGGGAGAAAGAGAGCGTCGCGTAGGTGCTCTTCCATGGTTCGGGTGTTAAATACAGCCATTGTAGAGTCGAGCGAGGCGATCTCGCGGCGCACGGCCTGCGCTACCGCCGCGGCATCGCCTGCGGAGCGGACCAACACTGTGTACCCCATGAACGATGGGTCGGGCCCAATGCTCTGTGCGAGGGAGCGGTAGAGAACGGGCCTGAAGTCCTCACCGAGAGTTCGTGACTTGATGTTCTTCACCACGCCGATGACCTCGTAGGCCGCGCCGCCCCCCGAAACGCGACGTCCGATGGGGTTTTCTCCGCGAAAGATTCTGTCGACGAAGACTTGGTTGACGATGGCGACTTTGGGCCCGTTCGCCGCTTCTTGGGCGAAGTCACGACCGGCGATCCGGGGCATGCCCATGGTTTCGAAATAGCCGGGGGTGACCATATAGAGGTCCACGGACAGGTTGGGATCCGTCGGCGCTGGCAGACCCTCTGCGCTAAAAGCGTCGCTCCGGTGGCCCCCTGATAGAGGCGCCATATCGGTGCATGCGGCAGAAAGAACGCCCGGCAAAGTGGACACGCGTCGCTGCAACTCGCTGAGGAACTGGGTGGTGCGCTCGGCAGTGTAGCCGTGGACTCGCGGATCAACGGACGTCATCAGGATGCCGTGCGAGCGAAAGCCGATGTCGATGTTGGCCGCGCTCTCGAGGCTGCGCAGGAAGAGCCCCGTGGCGCAAAGCAGGATCAGCGACATGGCGATCTGCGAGACGACAAGTACGTTGCGCAGTGTCCAGCGGCGTCCGGGACGGCCGAGCGCGTCCTCGCCTTTGAGCGCGTTTGAGAGCGCGGCACGCGAAGCGGCCCAGGCTGGGGCCAGCCCGAACAGTAGCCCAGCGCCGACGCTGAGAGCGAACGTGTATAGCAAAACTCTCCAGTCGAGGCTGACGCTGAGGTCGAGGGACACAGGCGAGGGAAGTTGGAACGCGGAGAGCGCCTGCGTGGCCCACAGCGAAAGTGCGACACCGAGCAACCCGCCGCCGAGAGCCAGTACCACGCTTTCCACGAGCATCTGGCGCACCAACCGTGAACGCGTGGCGCCCAGGGCGAGGCGCACCGCCATCTCCCGCTGGCGACCTGAGGCCTGGGCCATAAAAAGATTGGCGGCGTTGGCACAGGCGATCGAGAGAACCAGCAGCACGACCACCGTGAGCGCCGTAAGGAACAATACCACGGCGGACTTGAACTTCGGCGGCAGCGAGCCCGCCTGCTCAAAGCGGAAGCCGCCGCCCTTGTCGGTTGCCGGGTAGGCGGTGGCGAAGCGCTGGGCGAGAATGCTGAGTTCGGCTGCGGCCTGCGTGCGCGAGACGCCCGGGCTGAGGCGTCCGATGACGGCGAGCCAGTGAAAGTCGCGCGACTGGAAGTCGCTGGTCTTGGGCTGCAACTGATCAATGTTGCCAAGCGGGACCCAGAATTCGGGCTCAAGGGGAGGGTCGAGGCCATGAAATGACGGTGGCGCGATGCCGACGACAGTAAAGGGCCGCCCGGAAAGGGTGATGGATTTGCCGAGGATAGCGGGGTCAGAGGCGAAACGGCGTTGCCAGAGGCGCTGGCTGAGGACAATGACGGGAAGACGCTCCTCGTCGCTGGCAAAGCCACGGCCAAGCGTCATCCGCAGTTGCGCGACGTCGAAATAGTTGGAGGTGGCCGCCTGGCCCCAAACGCGTTCCGGCTCGCCCTTGCCGCCGATGGAGGCAGGGACGAGTTCGTAGTAAGCAGCCACGCCGGAGAAGGATTTCGCCTGGTCGCCCACGTCGGTGTAGAGCGGCCAGGAAAAGTTATTGCAGCACGGCTCACCGTCGTGCGTGACATGCAAGCTCATGAGCGTGGAGGGATTGCCCACGGGCGCCGGACGCAGGACAAACCTGCTGACCATGGAAAAGATGGTGGCGTTGGCGGCGATGCCGAGGCCGATGGAGACCACGACAGCGAGCACAAAGCCAGGTGATTTGGAAAGCCGCCGAAATGTATATGCCAGGTCTTGCCGCCAAGCTCCCATGGTGTCTTATCCCTTTCAGTGTAGGGCACCACCGCACTTGCGCCCAGTCCCTTTTTCTGTGTCTACCGCTTAGACGAAGAAAAACAACCTTGGTAAGCCGCTCAGGGTTCCTACTACCCAATCATCTTGAAAGCATCGCAAAAGTTGAGCGGCCCGAATTTGCTCATTCGCCGTCCGAGCCTTTCGGTGTATGTTCCCCACCTGATACTACGTGGCGGCGGAACCGATTGTTCCCGCACTTTTCTTTTTGTTTGACAATTGCGTGGTCGCTCGATAGCTTAGGGCGTTTGCGGGAAACGTCGCCAAGACGCAACAGGCTACGCCCCGCCTTAAGGGCTAAGGAGGCAGCTCGACGATGAGCGACAGGCGACAGTTCTTCAAGCAAGCGGGAGCATTTGCGGCAGTTCCTCTTGCCAGGACTTCCCTGGCGCAAGGGGTGACGAAGGGCGAAGAGGATCCACCCCCGAGGGCAGCGTCGGAGGCGAACGGAATCGTCTTGGAGAACCCCGATTTCCGGCTCGTCATTGGCCACGACGGGCGGGCGCGGAGCCTTGTCCACAAGGCGACAGGGCAGGAATGCCTCGCCCCTCAAGCCGCCGTTCCGATGTTTACCGTGACCCAGTATCGCCCCTATGACAATGAGCTTCAGCTTGCCTACCCGGCCAAGGTCACGAGCTTTCCCGCACAATCGGTTCAGATGAGGGGCGACAAGCTTATCGTTTCTTTCGCCCTTGTCGGTTACGAGGCCACCATCGGCTTGACCATCACCGATAACTATATCGGGTTCACGATGCTCAACCTCGAGTACAAAGGATTCACAAGTCTTACGTCGAAGCAGAAGACGCCGATTGAGGAGACGCTCTTTGTGCAACTCCCGGTCCGCGCGCGAAAGAATCTGGGAGACTGGCTGAACGTGACCTGGGATGACGACGTCGCCGTGAACCTACTGGCTACGGATCCCTTCGCGAAGATCGACATCACACCATGCGCGAACCATCTTCTGTTTCAGGCAGGAACTGTGGATGAAGTCAAAACAGAGGGGGTCGGAGCGGCGCTTATCACGACCGCAACGAAAAACCTTTTAGACCGCATCGCAGCCGTCGAAAAGGATTACAGCCTGCCCGACGGGGTGGAGAGCCGCCGCCGGAAGGAGTACGCGCATTCTTATTACGAGATTGAGAGCGCGACGCCGCAGAACATCGATGGCCATATCAAATTTGCACGTACGGCTGGTTTCCGGACGATGGTTATATATTATTTGTCGTTCGCCAAAACAGTGGGCCATTTTGAATGGAAACCTGAGTACCCGAACCGCATGGAAGACCTCAACAGGGTGGTCAGCAAGATCAGCGACGCGGGCATGATCCCCGGCGTTCATTTGCATTACAACAAATGCCACAAGGAAGACGCTTATGTTACCCCGAGGCCCGATCCTCGCCTCAACCTGCGCGAAACCTTCACGTTGGCGGAGCCGCTGGATGCGGCCTCTACAACACTCGCGGTAGAGGAGAATCCTCGGCTCTGCACGATGGACAACGAGAGGCGCATTCTGAAAATTCAGAATGAGTTGGTCACTTACGAGCACTACACCACCAGTCCTCCTTATCAGTTTCTCGATTGCAAGCGCGGGGCGCTCGACACGACGGCAGGACCGCACGAGGAAGGATCGATCCTTGGCGTGCTTGACGTGGACACCTGGCCCATCTTCGTGCGCTTCACCCAGAACACCAGCATCCAGCAGGAGGTGGCCGAGCGCCTGGGCAGGATTTATCGCGAGGCGGGCTTCAAATTCACTTACTTTGACGGGGCAGAGGATGTGCCGCCGCCCTACTGGTTCACCGTCTCACGGGCGCAGTGGCTGGTGTGGAAACAACTCGAGCCGAAGCCTCTTCTCTCCGAGGGCGCCTGCAAATCACATTTTAGTTGGCACATCCTGACCCGCGGCAACGCCTTTGACATTTTCAAGCCGGAGGTCGTGAAGGCGGCGACGCGCGCATACCCGGGCGCGGAAGCGCCCCGCGCTGCGAAGGATTTCACCAGCCTCAACTTCGGTTGGATCGGCTACTGGGCCCCAAGTAACCAAACAATTGGAACTCAGCCGGACATGCTCGAGTACATCACGAGCCGCGCCGCGGCTTGGAACTGCCCAATTGCCTTTAGGCCCGAGCTTGGCCAATTGGAAGCACATCCTCGCACCGCGGACAACCTGGAAGTTATGAAGAGGTGGGAAGATGCGCGGGCGAGCAACTGGCTGACCCCGGCCCGGAAGGATGAACTGAAGAATCTCCAGCAGGAGCACATTCTTCTGATCAATGAGACGGGTGGTTTTGAACTTGTTCCTTACTCTGAAATCGACAAGGTTGGGGGCTCCGGCCAGCCGGCGCGCGCCTTTGTCTTTGAACGGGCCGAGAAGGTTTATGTGGTGTACTGGCACATGTCTGGCGAAGCAAACCTGGCGGTGCCGTTGCCGGCCAACCGCCTGCGGCTCATGAAGGAACTGGGGAAAACAATCGCCATTGAGTCCTTCGAGCACGGCGTGCGGCTGCCGCTGGCCGATCGACATTATCTCGAATGCACGGGCGTTTCTGCGAAGGAAGCGGCCGGCGCTTTTCAAAACGCCAGAGTCCTTTCATGATTGTGGGGGCAACCCTTGTGGTTGTCCCCCAGGGCGGCCACAAGGGCCGCCCCTACAACTCAGGAGAGCGTGATGCCTTTTGATCTTAAACCCTTTCGTGGAATCTTCGCGGCGGCTCTCACCATGTTCGATCGTGAGAACAACCTCGACGAGGAAGCCACGGCGCGACACTGGGATTGGCTGATCGATCACCAGGGAGCAGACGGTCTGGTTATCGCCGGCACGAGCGGCGAATTCATTGCCCTGGACTCCGAGGAGCGCGTCCGGCTGTTTCGGCTGGCTCAGGAGGTCGTGCGCAAGCGCGTACCGGTAATTTACGGTTCCGGTCACTACAGTACGAAACTGACCATTAAACTCTCCGAAGCGGCGGCGAAGCACGGTGCGGATGCCCTCATCGTTATCCTGCCCTATTATCAGAAGCCCTCCAAGCCCGCCGTCATCGAACACTATCGCCAGGTGCGCAAGGCCACTAACCTCCCCATCATGCTGTACAACAATCCCCACAATTCCGCCTGCGTCGAGCTGAACCCGCGTGACATCGCGCAGCTCGTCGATGAAGATGTGCTTCACATGGTGAAGTCCACCTTCGGTACGGTCGAGCCGGTGCACGACTTGAGCTACTTGGTCGGCGACCGGATGGCGATTTTCTATGGTTCGTTTCTGGCGGCCTTCGAAGGCTTGTCGGCGGGGGCTCACGGGTGGATCAGCGGAATTCTGAATGTCGCGACGCGGGCAGCAAAAGCCATGCACCACGCCATCATCGTCGAAAACGATGCGCGGAAGGGTCTTCTTATATGGAAGAAGATTCTACCGATCGTCCATCTTTACACCTACCAACGGGTTGGCCCGGTCAGTGACCTGGCGATCTACAGGTCGATGCTGAATTTCTGGGGACTCCATGGAGGCTTCTGCCGGGACCCGTTTTACCCTCTCGATGAAAAGCAGGAGAGAACGCTGCGCGACCTGCTGGAGCGTTCCGGTTGGATGAACCCGGATCATATCCTGGACGACGTTCAGTAGGTTAGGCCTCGTGGTAGGGGCAACCCTTGTGGTTGCCCCAGGGCGGCCACAACGGCCGCCGTTTCCAGCGAGTAGCCAGGGGGCAACATACTCATGGGCATTCGAGTGGCTATGATCGGCTATGGGGCTGTGGCTGCGGTTCACGCGAGGGGGCTGCGTGAAGAGCCGGACGTAGAGCTCGTGGCCGTTTTCGGCGTGAGGCGCGAGGCGGTGCGCCAATTTGCGTCCGTTTACGGTATCCCTCACATCAGCGAAACAGTGGAAGAAGCGGTTGCGCTGGTTGACCTCGCCATCGTTTGTTCGCCTTCTCCCCTGCACTTCGCGCAAGCGCGCCAGTGCCTCAGTGGCGGCGTTCATACGCTGGTTGAGATGCCGCCTTGCGAAACCGCCAAAGAAGCTGCGGAATTGGCAGAGTTGGCGCGGACGCGAGGAGTCCGGGTTAGTTGCGCCCACACCAGCCGATACCTGGTCCCATACTCCCGCATCGAAGCGAGCCTTCGCGCCAACGAGCTGGGCGCCATCCAAGAGGTCCATTACGTGCGTCATCACAAACTGCGGGAGCGGACCTGGAGGGACGACGCTCTCCTTCATCATGCCGCCCACGCCATCGATCTGCTCATTCACTGGTTCGGAGGGGTAGCGCCGCTGGCGTGCATTGCTCTCCCCCAGGTGCGTAACGCCCAAACCGTGACCCTCCTCGGCAAGCTGCCGAACGGGGCGCCTGCGACGATAACCGTGACCTACGCTTCGCGTCTGCCGCACATGAGCATGTACATTGTGGGCGAGAGGCACACACTCGAGACCGATGGATTTAGTTACATTCGGTCGGATCTGGAGAAGCTCCAGTTCAAGGGCGAAGAACAGGTGCTTTATGAGAAAGCCATCCACGACCAGGATTTAGACTTCCTGCGTTCCTGCCGGGAAAAGAGTGGCGGCGTAGCGTGGCAAGAGGCTATGCGACTCATCGAAACCGTGAATCGCTTCCAGGAATTGGGCGGGATGAATCGGGTGATCGAATGATCGGGTGATCGGCCGAACAGGGGACCGGTGTCGTTCCGAGCGCAGCGAGGAATCTCGCTCCGCCGAGTCAAGCAGTCGAGAGTCAAAGGTCAAGAAGTGCTAACTCTTCGACCCTCGACTACCGACTTCTCGACTGGTACCCAGGGCAGTGAGGGAGCAATGAAGGTAACTGACGTCACGACGCGGATAGTGAACTTGGGTTTTCGCAATGCGGTGATTGTGAAGGTGGAGACGGAGGAAGGGATCACCGGGGTAGCGGAAACGGTGATGAAGCGCAAGACGCATTCGATCGAGCAATCGATCCTGGAGCTGAAGCGCTATCTGGTGGGGAAGGATCCGACCGAGATCGAGAATCACTGGGAGAAAATGTATCGGGACTCGTTCTGGGTGGGGGGACCGATGCACAGCACGGCGATCAGTGCGCTGGACTGTGCGCTATGGGAGATTCTGGCGAAGCGCTGCGGGCTGGCGGTGCATAAGTTGCTGGGTGGGCCGACGCGAAGGCAGGTGCCGGTGTATTGCCACTGTCCGGCGGGGGATGGTCCGGAAGCTTTTGCGGAGAACGTGAAGGGATGCCGGGCGCGCGGCTATCGCGCGCTGAAGACAACGCTGCCGCTGTTTTACGGCATGCAGGACACGCGGGAGGGAGCAGGCGGCCGGATCGGGTACTCGGGGACGCGAGGCGCAATCGACCGCGACTACCGGGAGACGGAGTACTTGGACACCTCGATCTGGGGCCGGATCGGGGAGTTTTTCGTGGCGGCGCGGGAGGCGGGCGGACCGGAGATGGGGCTGGCGGTCGATTGTCATGGCCGGCTGAATCTGAAGAATGCGGTGCGCTTGTGCCGGGCGTTGGAAGGTGTGGGGATGATGTTTGTGGAGGAGCCGGTGCCGCCGGAGAACGCCGAGGTGCTGGCGGAAGTGAAGCGCTCGACGGCGATTCCGATCGCGGCGGGGGAGCGCTGGGCGACGATTTACGGGGCGCGGGAGTTTGTGGAGAAGGGGGCGGTGGACATCCTTCAGTGCGACCTGGTGAACTGTGGAGGGATCACGGGGCTGAAGAAGATCGCGGCGCTGGCGGAGGCGCATTATATCGGGATGGCGCCGCACAATCCCAACGGGCCGCTGGCCACGGCGATGAACGTGCAGTTCGCGGCGACGATTCCGAATTACCTGATGCTGGAGACGATCGGGTCGGAGGCGGAGCAGAAACTGGCGGAGGAACTCCTGACAGCTCCGCCGGTGCTGGTGGAAGGGCAGCTCAGTGTGCCGGACGGCCCCGGCTGGGGCGTCGAGTTGAACGAAGCCGCCCTCTCCCGCTTCCCCTACGCCCCACAGCAAGGGTGGAGGTAGGCACACTGGTAGGGCCGGGCTTGCCCCAGGGCTGTCCAAATTAGCAGCTCACGCCAGTGCTCAGCGCGGCGGAGCCGCAAGTCATCGTTGACAGGATCGTGCGTAATTCGGACAAGTCCGGGGCTTGCCCCGGCCAAGCCACCCCAAGGGGCGGCCCTACATGTGTCAGGTCACAGGAAAAAAGGAGATAAAAAGCAATGTTGAAGGTGGGTTTTGCCGGATTGGGAATCATGGGGCAGCCCATGGCTCGGCGTCTTTTGACGGCGGGCTTCCCGTTAGTCGTTTTTGATCTCTCGCATGCGCGATGCGAACCGCTCATTGCGGCTGGAGCTTCGGGCGCCGAGTCACTAAAGGAACTTGCCGCGCAGAGTGATGTTGTTATCACGATGGTCCCGGACACGCCCGACGTTGAGTCGGCGCTCTTCGGTGAAAGGGGCGTGTCGTTCGGGTTGAAGCCGGGAAGCATCGTGATTGATATGAGTACAATCTCGCCCAGCGCTACGGTGAGGTTTGCCCGGCGGCTGGCAGAGAAGGGGTGCGAGATGCTTGACGCGCCAGTGAGCGGCGGCGAGCCGGGCGCGCAGGCGGGAACGCTCGCCATCATGGTGGGCGGAAAGCGGGAGGTGTTTGAAAAATGTCTCCCGATCTTCCAGGCCGTGGGGAAGACGATCACATTCACCGGCCCACAGGGTAACGGACAAAAGACGAAGCTGATCAATCAGGTGGTTGGCAGCCTAAACGTCTTAGCCATGGTGGAAGGGTTGCGCCTTGCCGGTGCGGCGGGGCTTGACCTCGATGCGACGGTCCGTTCCGTCGCCGGAGGCGCTGCTGGCTCCTGGATGGTAGCCAACTTGGGCCCGAAAGTCATCAAGGGGGATTTCGCGCCCGGGTTCAGCATCAAGCTCCACCACAAGGATCTGAGGTTGGTTCGCGAACTGGTCACAGAATTGGGTGGAGATTATCCCGGCATCGAATTGGTCTATTCGCTCTTTTCCTCAGCCATCGAGAAGGGACTGGGGGGTCAGGGTAACCAGGGTTTGATAAATCTGTGGAAATGACCATGACACGGGGTAGCGCAGAGTCTCTGCCTTTGAGACCCTGCTGCTTTTCCGTGCGTCAGATTCCTATCATGTAAATCATAATAATCGAACAGGTATTACATGAATTAAGAACCGCAGAGTCTCTGGACAGCGATACTCTGCGCTCACTTCTATGCCGCGCACCCCCCACTAAGTGTCTACTCGACTAAGTGTCTACTTGACAAACAGGGGCCAGATATACTAAGGAGGTAAGTACTACGTCTGCAATTGGGGTCATTTACCGATGGACCCACGAATCGTCCAGGTTCTCGCCACGATCAGAGGCAACCACGGGCAGTGCCTCCGGGTCAGCCAACTTGCCGCGCTTGTGGGCCTTAGCTGGTCCCGCCTCGAGCACCTCTTAAAAGCCGAGACGGGCCAGACTCTTAAATCGCTCTCGCGGAGTCTTCGTTTAGAAAGAGCTCAATCGCTTCTCCCCGATTACACTCTACGCATTAAGGAAGTTGGTTCCCAATGCGGGTACGCAAGCAACTCAAGCTTCGCCCGCGACTTCAAGAAAACGTTTCACGTGTCGCCTTCTGAATACCGCCGTAGCACGTTTTGACAACAAATAGCACATTTTATCAATTGATCTGTATTGACAACGTTAAGGTAGGGTCTAGGCTTACGGTATCGTGCAAAATCTTGAGGCGTGTGCAACTTTGAAGTGCGATGCCTCCAACGGCGGTGAGACTTATGGAACCCACAAGCAAGCCAGGCATGTTGCAGAACGTCGCCAATATTGCGACCATAGTTGTTTCGGTTCTGCTGTCGTTTGTCTTGATCAAGGTGTTTCTGCTCCCACAGCCTGGACGCCCGCCAACAGGCGCGCAGCCGCTTGTTGGGCTGAATATGAAGCAATCGCTCCCCGGCGTTGATTGGGCCAAGAACAAGCGGACTCTGGTTCTCGCGCTCTCGACTCAGTGCCACTTTTGCACGGATAGCGCCCCATTCTTCCAGAGGATCGGGAAGGAGACAGCAAAGAACGTGAAAATGGTCGCCGTCCTGCCCCAGCCCGCCGGCGACGGCCGGAAGTATTTGGAGGGAGAGGGCGTGCACGTGGATGACGTAAAGCAGGCTCAGCTCAGCACGATCGGGGTCACAGGAACGCCGACGCTGTTGCTGGTCGACGGCACCGGAAAGGTCGCCGACGCCTGGCAAGGAAAACTCCAGCCGGAGCAAGAGGCGGCGGTGTTGACGATTCTGAAAAAAGACGCTCTCTAGGGGTGAGCGCTGCTCCGCAAGTCGTCGTCTGTGCGCGGTGGCCGGCGCCAGCCGAGTTCTGAGGCGGGGCGGAAAGGGTGGAGAAACATGTCGAGGATACTGCAACGGTTGAACGTGTTAGCGATCTGCGTGCTGGGCGGCGTCCTGGGCGCCGTCCTGGCGGTCCAGGTTTGGCCTCGCGCACGTGCTCTCGCTCAGGTTCGCCCCACGGCACAGGATGTCAGAGAAGAAGCTGAATTGAGGTGG
Source organism: uncultured Acidobacteriota bacterium (assembly GCA_963832915.1). Classification (GTDB taxonomy): domain Bacteria; phylum Acidobacteriota; class Terriglobia; order UBA7540; family UBA7540; genus CAVROP01. The sequence continues at coordinate 139,659 of CAWHWE010000026.1, read as the reverse complement.
CCCGAAACGCTCACACTCTGCCCCGCGCACGCGGGCGACCCGGTGAAGCTGGTCAAGGTCACCAAGGCAGGGCTACAGCTTCAGCCTGGGAAGTACGAATTGCCGAAAATAGCCGGAGATGACATCGAGAATCCGCACGCCGTTCACCAGTGGCTGGGCGACGTGGCGTTCACCCTGAGGAGCGAGGCGTCAAAGAGCATCGTGTCCGTGGGGATAGCCGTCATGCTCCCGGTACGCCGCACCGACCTTGATTGCCTGACCCTCGCTCAGTATGGTGAGCACTGGTGCGACGCTCACCCTCATTATTGCGACGGCGGGTGCCCAGGTATCAGGTACTGCACCTTGCACTGGGGCCTGGTCCCCCACGCGACGGCGTCCGGCCTCCGGTCCAGATACGCGGCCTGGGTGGAGGCGCATCGGAGCCGTGATGACAGACCCCTGCTTCAGGGGACGAAGGCCCTCCTTCTACCACCCGGCGGGGAGCTCACACTCTCTGCGGATGGCCGCGGCGACAGCATGGTCGGGGGAACGGACCAAAGAGGCAGAAAGTACCCTGGCCCCCTGAACTGGATTCTCTCGCAGGAAGGGATCGAGGAAGCCAAGGGCGCTCGGACATGCGACGAGCGAAACAACCCAAAGACTGGGTGCGCCTTTGCCGAGGTCCCCAAATTCAATATCGGCGTTGACGTGGTTTACTTCGAAGACGGGACAATATGGGGGAATTACGGTTACGGCTATGCGACCCCCAACCCGAACGGAATCTTCACGCGAGTGAGCGCGGAGGGCTGTCCCCTCACCGGCGGCGCAGCTTCTGGGCCAAACTGAGCCGAGTCCGCTGCGGACAGTGAGCGTCGGGCCGGAAAACAGAAACAGTCATGGCACAGGTGCGTTGGAAGGGGGATCACGTCATGAGGACAGACTACACGGTTTTGAGAGTTCTGGTGCTTGTTGGCTTTCTGCCTCTGGTGGTGAGGAACGCAGGCGTGTTAACGGTGCGGGGCAACTACTCGAATGTGACTTGCGCACCCCCTAACTACGTCGCCACTCAGTTAAACTGCCCCGCCCCTTGCACACCGGGGACCTATAACACCTTTCAGCCTCCACTCAGTACAGGTTTCTACAACTATGCTGTGCAAGAGACCCCTTGCAGCCCATCAACGTGTGCCCAGCCCCTTGCCTATGAGAGCCCAACGCCCGCCTCATGCACTTCACCACCTTGCTGCGTAGCCGCGCCTAACCCGTGCTCGACTACCGAGTGCCAGGGGGGCAGCCCGTGTTGCTCTCCCGCCTACTGCAACAGCGATCTGGGGCAGTGTTGCATTGCCAGCGGTGTAAGCTGCTTGGGCTATAGCGCTGGCCAGTGCTGCGGAGGCGCATGCGTCGGCAACGTCTGTTGCAGCAGTCTCAATTTGGGTGGGTCTTGCCAAATAGGCTCTGACTGTTGCGGCGGCAACGTTGGGTGCGAAGGCAACCTTTGCTGTGGTTGGGGTGGCCATGCCTGCGCCAGTGGTCAATGTTGTAGCGGCTTGGCCTGCGTCAGCTACTCGTGCCAGGCGTGTGGGCAAGTAAGCGAGCCCTGTTGCGAGACCAATCCTCAGTGCTTCAATTCCGTATGCCGCAGCGGCCTCTGCATATATAACTCACCAATCGTCATAGACACAGACGGTTTGGGATTCCACCTTACAGACTACGCAGGGGGCGTGAAGTTCGACCTGCTCAACACAGGGCAGCCTATCCAGGTTAGCTGGACTGCTCAGGGATCCACGAACGCCTTCCTGGCTTTGGACAGGAACGGGGACGGCAAGATAGACAATGGCGCGGAGCTATTCGGGAACATGACGCCCCAGCCCGCCTCGATGGACCCGAACGGTTTTCTCGCGCTGGCGGTTTACGACAAGCCGGAAAATGGAGGGAACGGCGACGGCATCATTGACAGCCGCGACGCCATCTATTCCAAGCTTCGCCTATGGATTGATGCTAATCACAATGGCATCTCCGAGCCCAACGAACTCTACACGCTCCCGCAGCTCGGCGTGGATTGGATTTCGCTGGACTATCAACTCTCCCGTCGAGTGGACCAATACGGTAATGCCTTTCGCTACCGCGCCAAAATTGATGTGGACGACCCCAATTCCAAGCGCCCTGATCGTTGGGCTTGGGACGTATTCCTCCTCACCTCGCCACCGAGCCACTGACGTTGCCAGGCACGGTCAAAGAAGCGAGGCTGCAACAGCCGTCCCACTTCGCGGCGGGAACTGTTAATCCGTTTCGTCGCGGCGTCCTTAATCGACTCCACCACCCGGCCGATCGTGAGCGGATGGGCTGGATAGAATAGGGCATGCCAGTGGTCCGCCAGGAACACCCAGGCGCAGAGCAAGAAGCCTTGTTCCTCGCGGCGTTCGCGGATCACCTGCGCCAAACAGCTAAATCATAAATCTGAAAGATGCCGCCGCGGTAAGACGCGGCAGGTGACAAAAAACCAACGGTCCGATACCACCAGGCGCCGAAGACGCGACATGCCGCCCCTTAAAGGCCGCCAGCCCGTAATTTCTTTTTCTTAGCAAACATTTTGCGACTTGAATGGCGTGACGTATCCTGCCCATCTATGACAAGTTATGGTCCTGCACGAAGCGCTTTGGAGTGCGGTAGCAGCAGCTACCGCCTTTCTGGCTCTAGCTCTGGCGCGATTGCGGTATGAAGCAAAGGCGGCTTATTTTGTGAGTATAGGTAAGTGGCTCACCTCTGCTAAAATCGCCCCAGCAGGAATCAACTTCTTGACCACAGAGCGTCCAAACCGCATTTCCTCTCGAACCTGGTGGATATGCATATTTCTCTTCTTGGAGACGATGCTGACCTACCTTGATCGGCAAGCCCTGGCCCTAACCGCCGATAAGATAATTGCTGACTTCCACCTCACCAAGGAGGGCTTCGGCGGAGTCATCGCCGCGTTTCGATACTCCTATGGGATTGTTCAGATCGCCGGTGGGTTTCTGGTGGACGCCCACGGGCCGCGCATTGTCTATCCCGCCGCGGGAGGGCTCTGGTCACTCGGGGGGATGCTCATCGGCCTCGCTACCACGGTAACCATGCTGTCGGGCTTTCGCTTGATCCTGGGCGCGGGCGAGGCTTTCAACTGGCCGTGCGCGCTCAAAGTCACGCGCAGCCTGCTGCCGCCGAAAGATCGGCCGCTCGCGAACGGGATTTTCAACAGCGGCGCCGCAGTGGGAGCGTTGATCGCCCCTGTCATCGTCACTCTCCTGGCCGTGTACTTCAGTTGGCGAGCCGCGTTTGTGGTCACCGGGGCGCTGGGAAGTCTGTGGGTGGTGGGGTGGCTCTGGTACACGAGAGAATCCGCGAGCCAACTCAAGGGAGTCCCTCTTCAGATCGGGGCCGCATTGCGCGTCATGGCACGCCTCCTGGGCATGCGTGGCTTCTGGGCGCTGACCGTTTCCGCCATCATCATCAACAGCGTGAACTACTACCTCGCCGATTGGATACCTCTCTACCTGAAGACCTCTCGTGGTTTCAGCTTTGCCGCCGGTAACGCCCTTTCGACCGTTGTATACGCGGGCTCATCCATCGGGAACATCCTGGTGGGGCTGGTTGTAAGGAAGCTGGTCGCCAGGGGTCTCGCGGTGTCCGTGGCCAAGAAGTGGTCGCTTTTGGGCAGTTGCGTCCTCATGGGCTCGGCCGTCGCTGCGGGATCGGCCTCCAACCGTTACGCCGCGGTGGGTTGCTTGGCGCTCACGGCCGTGGGCGTGGCGGGTTTTCTGGTGATCTACTTGACCCTTGTGCAGGACCTTGATCCCGCCTACGTCGGTATCAGTTCCGGCCTGCTCGGTGGTTTTGGAAATCTCGCCTACGGTTATTTCAGTCCTTACATTGGACGCCTGGCAGACTTGCAACGGACGTCCTTAACCCTCACCCTTATTGGGTTTCTACCCTGGCTGGCCTTTCTCGCGATTTTCCCGGCAATCAAGGAACAACAATCATGATGGACGCCTTTACGCACCTGGATATGTCGGCCTCGGACCCTATCGCAGATTTCCAATCCCGAATGGCTTCAGCCGGAATTGACCGGGCACTCGCTGTGGAGACGTGGAGTGGCGACAACTTCACCTGCCTGGAGCGCGTGCTTGATTCATCGGCGTCTCAATTCCGGGTGGCCCTGTGCTTTCGGCCCGAGCAGCGCCTGCCAGCGCAGCGTCTTCTAGACCATCACGCAGTGATTGGCTTGCGGGTGAAAGCCGCCGACTTGCGACACTTGGGCGATACCGCCACCCTCCTTGAATCCTCGGACAAGTGGCTGGTGACCCACGCGGAGAATGGGATTGGACCACTCACCAAGGCCCTCGTCGGCCTGGCGGCAGATCATCCCCGGTTGCGCATTTACGTCCCACACCTGGCTTGGCCACGACGAGACTCCGTAGACGACCAGGATTGGCAGCCCGCGATCGCCGAACTGAGTCGCGTACCCGGTCTAGTCATTGGTGTTTCCGCCATTCCCTATTTTTCCAGTCAGCCTTATCCGCATGCCGACGTTGGGTTGTTCGCGTCCCAGGTGACCGCCGCGTTTTCCGCTGATTCGATTGTGGCGGCCAGCGATTATCCACTCCTCGAGAAGGACCTTTACGCCCGGTACATGGCGCTCGCCAGGGAGTGGATTGGCGAGCGTCCCGCTGCGCGTCCATCGAAGTTGGAGGCTGCTTGGTTCACCACCAAGACACCAAGGCGCTAAGTAATGCCACTCTCTGTTCTATGGTCTCTGCTTCTATTGGTGTCTTGGTGGTGACGCTCTGTTTTGCCTTGACACCCTTTTAGCCGGAGTGCCACATTAGGAACCCATGCATGAAACTCCCGCTGCCCAAAGGAGATGGCTAATGAGCCGCCTGCGTCCTCGGGTATTAACATTGGTGCTTATATCACCCTTCCTGCTTCCATCATTGACATTGGCGCAGACCGCCACGATCAGCACAGCAGAGTTTGATCGCAAGGCTTTCGCGGCGCTCCCGGCTGAACCTTCCTACGCATTCTCCAAAGAACTGACCGAGGGCATTGACCCGGAATTAGGCCAGCGAGATTCCGCTGCCAAGCCCGGTTCCGATGAAATGGTCATTGCGAACCAAGGCTGGACCTTGGTGATTAACTCCGGCGCGGGGAGCCCTCTGCGCGAGGCGGCTCAAGCGCTCCATTCCTACCTCGCCAAGGCCATGCAAGTCGAATTGGGCATGGAAGAGAAAACCTCTCTTGCCGACTGGGCAACCCGCAAGCAGGTGATTATGGCCGGGAGGCGCGAAGACCTCTCCGGATGTGGAGCTGATCTCAAAAGTGGGAAGGATTACCAAGTCATGGTCTCGCCCGATCGGGTCATTGTGTGCGGGCACGATGAAGCCGGGGCCATGTACGGCCTTTACAATCTGGAAGAACGATTCAGTTTGCGGGAAGCTCCATATCTTCCCCGCAACCTCAATACGATTCGGCACAGCTTGTTCAAAGCCCGCATGACCCTTTCAGGGCTGGGGTGGATGGAGTGGCCGGACTCCTACCTCGCCATGCTGTCCCGATACGGATTCGACTCCATTTACGCCTCGGTGTACGACAATCCGAACGGGGTCGGCGGGCCGCCGCCCTTCTGGGATAAGATGCGAAAGCAAGATCCGGCGCGTGTGCACGACCTGATCCGCCGTGCGGAACGGTATGGCATCAAGCTTTATTGCCCCATCGTCTACTTATATACAGGCACACCCGAGAATGAAGAGGGATTGCGAAAGTTGGTGCGGGATATCGTGACAGAGTTTCCGGAAATTCGGGGCTACATTCTGCTCACGGAAGGCTTTTTTTACAAGACCTGGTTCGGGGCGGGGGGGCAAGGCAATTTGGACTTGCGTATTTGGACCAAGAACTGGGCCCAAGGCGTCCGCATCGTGACGGAAGAGTGCAAGCGTCTCGACCCCGCCATTGAAGTATTGCCCTGGGATTACAACATCGACTTCCGGCCTGCAAATGTGGACCTCAACAGATTCGTGATCGACCAGCTTCCCCTGGATTCGATTCCGCTCGTAACCTTCGAAAACGGAAAAGATTTTGAGTTCGACGGCGAACACGCCTCGGTTAGAGATTACTCGATCAGTCAGGTCGGGCCCGCCGAAGTCGCCGAAGCCCAGATCAGCGAAGCACATAAGCGCGGAATGCGCGGCATTTACTCCAAAGCTGACACCTGGGCCAGTTGGCAATTCGGCACGTTTCCCTACCTGCCTTTCCCTTTCCAGTGGTACGCCCGGTATCAGGCGCTGGAAAAAAGCGGGGTCGATGGAACCATGGAGAGCTGGAGTTATGGCTTCAAACCCAACTTCGTGGCTGAGCTCCGTGATTGGTTTAGCTGGACTGACGCCCCTCCTTTCGAGACTCTGCTCCGCCAAATTGCTCGCCGGAACTTCGGAGCAGGGAATGAGGGCCTCGTTCTAAACGCCTGGAAACACTTCAGCACGGCGATCGCCTATGATCCCGACACCGGACCGAGCTGCGGAGGAAACGCCGCCGTGGCCAATCCTCTATTTTTCCAACAGCCGGCATCGCACATCATGACGCTTCAGCACTCCTGGACGGATCAGCAAATCTGGTCGAGAGAATCCTCTCTGAACCCCTATTGGCCTTACTCCGCCCGTGAGTTCGTCCTTTACCCCGATTTCACAAACCGCACTAACGTAGCTGAACTCTACGCCAAGCCGATGAGTCTCGGAGTCTTCAACAAGTATCTGCTGAAAGCTGCGGATGAAATGGCAAAGGGGCTGGAGGGCTATCGCACAGCCGCCCTGAAGACCCCGGCCTCCAAGCGTCCGCAGGCGCTTCGCGAAGTCCTGCTGGCTGAGCAACTGGAACGCATGATGCGCAGTAACAAGTCGGTGGTGGAATTTGAAGATCTGCGTTTCCATCTGGCCAAGACCGATACGCCGCAGGAGCAGAAGCGCATCCTTGACCGGATGACCGGCATCTTGAAAGAGGAATTGCTCCGCACCAACTCATCTCTTGAAACTGCTCGACGTGATTCGCGCCTTGGCTACGAGTGGGAGGAAGACTATATCTATTGGCCGGAATCGATCGAAAAGAAGATTCAGCTTCTCAAGGAAACTCTGAACGAAGAGATCCCTGCCTATCGGCGGCAGCACAAGATGCCTTAGAACAGATGCGGCGTGCACCGGATTCGCTGGTGGAGGTCCAGTTTGTTATAGCGCCGACCCCGCCCCGCGGGGTCGGCATTTTGGGGCTGTGTTGAGCTAAACAGGTTGCGGAAAAACTCGTCAGGGCAGGCGCTGAGCGCCACGATAGCCTGTGCGGGCGCTGCCTGCTTTGGAGTGCAGCAGCTTGCTGCCGCTTTCCTCCCCGCGAGCTTGCTCGCGGGGATTGCAACCGAGAGCATCATTGCCTGCCAGCAAGCTGGCTCAAGCCAAAGCGCCAGCAAGCTGCCGCACTCCAAAGCTTCGCTCCGTCGAAAATCACCCCCTGTCGGTCATTCCCGTCCCGCCATGGCGGGAGGAATTCAGCTCCTTCTGGACTGACGTGGACCCCCGCATACGCGGGGGTCGAGTTTTTCCGCAGCCTGTAAAGCCCGGCGCTACAAAACCAAAATGAGTCACTACAGATTCGCTTCGTGACTGGACTTCTGGATTCCCTCCGGTGCGGGTCTGCACCGTCATTTTCCGGTTCACTTCATAAGTTCCGCCAGAAAGCGGTCGTCCGGCTCCCTGAAGTTACGATAAAGAAAACCAGCGCGGTGCGGGACCACTTTGCCCACCCAGTCGGTGGGGTCGGTCCAGAGGACCGGGCGCGGCGCCATAGCTTTCACAAGGTCCTCCAGATCCCAATGGAGCGCGAAGCCGGGAATCACCGCGTCGTGCAGATCGCGAGCCAGGGGGACTTCCAGGGCTGTCCGCAGGCTGTAAGGAGTGCGGTCGAGCCAGATCTTGCCGATGCGCGCGTCGGTAGAAGCTGCCATGAGCAGCCAGCCGCCCGAAACGTTGCGGGCCGCGGCGCGGAGGGAACCGGCGTCGACCTCAGGCTGCGCGAGAAGCACGTCCACCCCGAGCTGAATGTCACCAGCACGCATGCCCGCCAGATCCTTCCCGATCACCCAGGCGCGGATATTCTGCAAAGCGGCGGCTTGATCCTCGCCCGTGGAGGGTGCCGGGACACCACGCGGCTGCAGGTTCAGGACCACCGCGCCTTGCGCAGCCAGGCGCTCAGCCAAGCGCGTATCCATATCCACCAGCAAAACCGCCGACTTGCGGCCGGGCGCGATGGGGGCATATAAAACGCCTGAGGTTTCCAGGCCGGGCTCGACTTCCAAGGCCAGTTGTTGAGTGCGAAAAACCTCCCCTGGCACGTCACTTAAGACGTGCACGACGGGCGGCTGGCCGGCGTGAGGCCCAGACCACTTGCGCATTTCCGCTAACAACTGCTCAGAGCTTCCCTGGCTCATCCTCTGCCGGAAGCGCTCCAGGATTACTTGGTAAATTTCGCGGCCTCCCACTTGGCCGGTTTGAGTCGCGAGCAGATCGAATTCCGGCGCCAACTCGACCGGCTCTTCGCGGAAGTTGCCGCGGCCATCTTTCAGCCAGCGAATCATCCACTCGTAGATCGCCTCGCGGATTTCCAGGGGTGTGCCGTGCGGCCCGGGACCGATCGCCCAGCGGATATTGTCTTCAGCGTTGTAAATCCGGTACCAGTCCAACGCTTCCTGGTAAGCGTGGCGTGCGCCCTCGATAGGGAAGAAATCGCCGACCGTGGAATTTATCAACCAAGGCTTAGGTGCGAACAGCTCGATGTAATCCGCCACATCCAGGCCCGAGGAGAGGAAAAAGGGGAAACTTTGCTCGGAATCCCCGATGGGTCCGGCGAACAGTTGGCGCCAGGAATTTATGTAGCAGGCCGGCGCCGCCACCTTGATACGCGGGTCGAGCGCCGAGATATAGGTAGTCAGCGTCCCGCCACCCGAGCAGCCGGTGCAGCCTATCTTTTCGCTTTCCACCTCCGGCCGGCTCAGCAGGTAGTCGAGCGCTCGCTTGGCGTCCCAGATGCGGTAACGCGCGAAGTTTTCGCCCGCCAGGATGCTCTGCGCGCCAGCCTGGATATGCTGATCCGTCGCGACGCCGATCAGGGAAGCTTCGACCCTGCGGTCGTAGGCCTGCTGGCGCTCGCCTTGGCCCACCGGATCGTAAGCCAGCACTACGAAGCCTTTCATGGCCAGGTTCGCAGCCATGGGCTGTCCGGCAAGCTTGCCCTCCTCCGAGTGACCCATGGGCATGAGCACGCCCGGGTGCTTGCCGCCTTCTCTGGGCAGGTAAAGGTTGGCCGTTACATAGAGCTCGGGTAGGCTTTCAAAGATAACTTTCTCGATGGTGTAGCGCGGCCGTTCGAGCCGGCCCGTAACTTTTGCATTTAGCGGGCCGTTGTAGTCCGGGAGGCCGCTCAGCAACTTCAGAATCTCGGCGCGCACCCATGCCTGCCGCGCTTTCGCTTCGCCCACCGTGTGAATCCTCGCGATAGTGGCCTCGCGCTCGGAAAGCTGCTGTTGCGCGATCCTGTCCATCCACTGGAGTAAACGATCGTCCCCCGCCCCCAGCGGAGCGAGGGTCAGAGTGCAGATACAGATAAGGAAGACTTTCCGCATGACGTGAGAACCCCCTCGAATTTTCTGACCTGAACGAGAGTTTGTACCAACCGCATTGAGAGTCTACACCACAACCAAGGACGGTGAAACTTACCCTGGAAGATTCCATTTCCGTCCGCCTCCGAGGTAGCACTTCTTTGCCCTTGGATTCAAGAGCGCGAATCGGTTCGGGTAGCGCGGACCCCCGCCTTTGCGGTCCGCGGTTCTTCAGTAGGGAAGAGCCGCAGACCGCAAAGGCGGCGGTCTGCGCTACGCTTGCTGTGGATGGGGGGAATATCAAGCCGTGGGTGACACCGATATGGCATTTTATGTTGGAGACTGTTAAGAAACCCGGACAGGCCGCGGATAGAACCGTTGACACAAATGTTGCCCGTGTTCGTGGGGCCCATGCATAAAAGGCAAGGTACGCGCCACCCTCGTTTCCATGGATCTAACTGGCCTTTTCCATATTGGTCTGGAGCATCTGCGCCCTGAATGAGAAGTAGCAATGGAAGACCCGCACCCTCCACCTTTTTGCGCCAGCAGCTAGACGTTACCCCTGCCGTATTATCAGGTGGACTTGTTTCTTGTAAACGGGGTAGCATTTGCAGGCAAGCGAAAGGGGGGACAGTTTGGGAGTTGAAATCACCACACGCGACTACAGTCTCACCGGGCGCGACACCAAACTCGCCGAGGAGCGCGGGCTGGCCAACGCCGAGTGGTATACCTGCAAAATATCGCGCCAACGGTTGAAGGAACTCATGCAGCGGCGGGACGGACCGGCGATCCGCGACACGTTGATCTGGTTCGCGCTGCTGATTACCTCGGGCACGCTCGGTTACCTGACTTGGGGCACGTGGTGGGCCCTTCCCTGCTTTGTCGTCTATGGCGTGGTCTACGGTTCGTCGTCCGATTCGCGGTGGCATGAGCCCGGTCATCGGACAGCCTTTAAGACGGTGTGGATGAATGATGTCCTTTATGAAATAGCTTCCTTCATGGTGTTCCGTGAATCCGTGCCGTGGCGATGGAGTCACACTCGGCATCACACGGATACCATTATTGTTGGCCGCGACCCGGAAATCGCCGTGCCTCGCCCGGCAGATCTGCTGGGCCTGGGGCTGGGTTTTTTCAGTATCAAGAGGGCGCCCCAGGAAATCGTCAAGATGGTGCGCCACTGCTTTGGACGGCTTACTCCCGCGGAGGCGACTTACATCCCGGTAGAGGAACGCCACAAGGTCTATCGGAACGCGCGCATCTACATCCTCATCTATGCGGCGGTCATTACTTGGGCGATTGCCATCCGCAGCATCCTGCCGTTAATGTACGTCGGCCTGCCCTCCTTATACGGGTCGTGGCTGATGGTCGTCTTTGGGACAACCCAGCACGCGGGCCTCGCCGAGGACGTTCTCGACCACCGCCTCAACACCCGCACCGTGTATATGAACCCCATCTTCCGCTACCTTTACTGGGAAATGAACTACCACGTCGAGCACCACATGTTCCCGATGGTGCCCTACCACGCCCTGGGCAAGCTGCATCAGGAATTAAAGGCGGACATGCCCAAACCCTATAACGGTCTCTGGGAGGCCTACCGGGAAATCATCCCCACCCTTTTCAGGCAGGCGAAAGACCCGGCGTACTTCGTCCGGCGCCCATTGCCTGGCAGTGCCCCGCTCGCTTCGTCGCTGGAGCGGGCGTAGCCGAATCACGCCATGAACAACACCTGGATTGAAGTCTGCGGAACGGGCGACATTGAAAAGGAAGACGTCATCCGCTTCGATCACGACGGTCGCACCTTTGCGATCTACCGGACGGTTGACGACACATATTACGCCACCGACGGCCTATGCACACACGCAAGTGTCAACCTCTCGGGTGGCTTCGTCATGGGTCACATCATCGAATGTCCGAAGCACAACGGGCGATTTGACTTTACTACCGGCCAGGCCAAAGGGGCGCCCGCTTGTGTAGACCTCAAAACCCATCCGGTGAAGGTGGAAGCAGGTAAGGTTTTTCTTAATCCAGGCGAGTAACCGCGGGCAGGGCTCTTCCGAGCGTCAACTTTTTGCTGTGCTTAACTCCTGAGTGTACCCTTCCTTTGTTGCCTTCCCAACGTGGGTAGATTGATCGCATGTCCAGGTTGGGGCGTCGCGTTCTTTACGAGCGCTCCATCTTGGCGACCATGGCTTACGCTGCGGTTATCCTAGCGAAACCGCCGCGTGCTTTCGCCGAAGAGCACATTGAACCACCAAGACACCAAGGCACCAAGAGAGCGCCTTCCCAAGATAGCTCACGAATCATTGGCGCGGTTTTGTCGTGAGCTTTAATCGCGCACCCAAAAAACAGGGGATGGAGCGATTTGCCCTATGATCTCTTTGTGCCTTGGTGTCTTGGTGGTGAAAGGTTTTGCTTGAAGAGGTCCTGGGCTAGGGATGTGGACACATTACCTCTTGACAATGCGCCTCCTCTGTGCTAGCCTATTCATGTGAACAGCCTGACCCGCGGGGAAGTCCTTTCCCCGCTCATCCATCACCCCGTCCCAGGAGGAACCATGTCCTTACGCAAAGCACCCCAACTTACGCCCCAACTGCTCGCCGCCTTGCGCCGCAACGCCCGGCGTTCCACCGGACCGCGCAGCCCCGCCGCCAAGCAGAATTCCAAGCTCAACGCCTTGAAGCATGGCATATACGTCAGCGACGAAAATCAGCGCCAAGCCATGCTGGCCCTGGGCGAAGACCCGCAAGAATTCGAAAACTTGAAGCAGGAACTCAGGAGTGCCTTCGGTCCCGGCGACGCGCTCTGGGAGAAGCAGATCGAAGACCTCGCCTGGCTCTACTGGCGCCGCAAGAGGCTGGAGCGGGCACAAGACGGCCTGAAGCGGCGCGCCTTGCAGGGGATCGACGACTGGCAGCACCGCCGCCGGCTGGAGATGGCCCGCGTCACCTTCGACGCCTCCCAACACCAGATGCTGGATGCCAACTTATCGAGGTCTAATGATCGAGGCGTGGGGCTGAGAAGGACTCTTTCCTTTCTTGAAATCATACGAGACCAGATCAAGCAGCGCACCTTCCGGCAGCGCCAGTACTCCGAGCTGGAATCTCTTTACCAAGGTGTGACGGGGTGGCGACAGGCGCTGATTTTCGGGCTGATGCACCGTTTCAGTGATCCACTGTATCTCCACGCGCAACAAGCCGACGAGGAAGAACAGCAGTCGCTACGCAAAATAGACGTCGACTGCGAGCCGCCGGGGGAGCCGGAATACCAGGAACTTCTGCGACTGTTGGATGAGGAAATCGCCAGCGTGCGGGAGGAATTCGAATATGCGGAGAAGGCGAATGAGGAGAGAGTGGCGATAGAACGGGAGGCCTGCCTTGCACCGGAGGGGGAAACGTGGAGCATGATGCTGCGCCAGGAAGGCGCCCTGGACCGCTCCATCGACCGCAAAGTGAGGATACTGCTGAGGCTGCGGAAGGAATCTACCAACCTCCCGGCCGCTCCTGCCAGTCAGGACGATGGCGCGGGGATGGAGAACACCGAGGAGGTCACCGGCAGCGACATTGTGTCCGATGACCCGCAAGGTGTGGAAACGGTGGAAGACTCAAAAATGACAGAACGACGCGGGAATGTCTATGAAAACAAAGGAACGATGGCGGAATTCAGAATTATGAACGATGAATTGCCCCGCTCCACATTGGGGCCGGCTGCCGCCTACGGCGCCCGAAGTGAGTTCGAGTTGCCGCATCGGGACCATAATGATACGTTGTTGAGGATTAAATGAACCCGGAAACTAGAATTCAGAAGCTACACGACAACGCTGGCAGTCTCCGGTTTCTGATTTCTAATTTCTGCTTTTGGGCGCTTACCTTTTCCCAGTCAAGGCGTCGTAAAGGGTAGAGAGGTTCAAGCGAAATCGGTGATGGAAGGCTGCTTGGAACTGGCCGGAGACATACGAGAAGAGGCGAGGCAACTGAGCGGGGCGGACGAGATCGCGCTGATCCGCCGCGCCCAGGGAGGGGACTCTGAAGCCTTCGAGGCGTTGGTGCGAGTGTACGATCAGAACGTGCTTCGCCTTGCGTTGCAAGTGGTGCACTCCCAGGAAGAGGCTCGAGACCTTTACCAGGAGGCGTTTTTGAAGGTCTACCGTTCCCTCCGCTACTTCCGCCTTGAGGCGCGTTTTTCCACTTGGCTCTATCGGGTGGTGATGAATGTTTGCCTGGACCATCTACGCCGCCAAAGCACTCGCAAGGAAGTCCAGGGACCCGAAAGGGAAGAAGGCGAACCGGAGTATTTTCAGACGGTGCCTGAGGAGAGGCCAGTGCTCGACCCGGAACGGGCCGTCCACTCCAAGGAAATTGGGCGGCGCATCCAGGCAGCGCTCCAGCGCCTGAACCCTCGCGAGCGCATGGTGTTCGAATTGAAGCATTACCAAGGTCTCAAGCTCCGCGCCATTGGCGGGCTTTGTAATACCAGCGAGCAGACGGTCAAGAACTGCCTGTTCCGCGCTACCCAGAAATTGCGCCTGGAGCTTGGAGATCTTATTTAGAAGGCAGTGACGAGTGACGAGCCAAAGAGGTGGGCGAAGGCAAGGAAGTCTAGCGACAAGACGGCGCGGGGGCTTGTCACTCGTCACTGCCCTCAGGAGATGTGGTCATGAACTGCAAGGAGTTTGAAGAGGACCTGACGCTCGATCTTTATGGCGACCTTCCGCCTGAGCAACGGGCGGACTACGAGGTGCACCTTGCGGGCTGCGTCAATTGCCAGGCTACGCGGGAGCAACTCCGCAGCCTTCATGAGGTGCTGGCTCAACGGCCACGCATGGAGGCTTCTCCAGGTTTTCTGGTGGAGTGCAGGCACGCGCTGGCGGAAGCGCTCGACAGGGAACGACTGGGATGGCATGGCTTGATCCGGGAGTGCCTGCCATTCCTGCAACTAACTATGGCCCCCCGCCTCGCCTTCACTTTAAGCCTGATAGTTTTTGGGTTTGGGCTAGGCTGGACGCTCCGCCCGCAAGCCGCCAGAGTGGTTCCTTCCGAGCCTGGAAACGTGACCGCGTCTTCCCTGGCCGGCGCGGACTTTGAAAACATGCGCATCAACGATATCAGCCGCGTGGCTCCAGATCCGAAGACGGGCGACGTGCGTATCACCCTGGACGCGCAACGCCGTGTCACCGTAGAAGGGTCGCTTGACGATCCACACATCCAACAGCTTTTGGTCTATGCCATGAAGAGTTACGACAACGCGGGGATTCGCCGTGACACACTGGACGCCCTGCGTGCCCGGACCAAGAGCCCTAACGTCCGAGCCGCCTTGCTCTATACCCTGGAGCACGACTCGAACATCGGGAACCGCCTGGCAGCCTTGGACGCGGTTCGAGGCATGGAGGGCGGCGATGATCTGCAACAGAGCTTGATGGAGGTCCTGCAACATGACAGGAACATGGGAGTCAGGGTCGAATCTGTTGACGTGCTTGTTGATCACGTTGAGAAGGAAGGGCGTGACGAAGCGATTCTGAGCGCGCTCGAGCGCCTTGCCACAAACGATCCGAACCGCTATGTACGATTGAAGTGCGCAAGTGCGCTGAGAAAGCTGGGAAGCGACGGGTTCTGACAACATGAGAAATAAACGCATCTTCGAATTCGCAATATGGCTTTGGCTGGCTGCTCTGCCCTTGCAGGCGTTCGGCCAGGCCGTCGTAAAACGAGACACGCCCGTGCGTCGAAGAAATGTCCCCTGGACGGAGACCTACGAGAGGTCCGCCCCGGCACGCGAGGGTGGAAAGCTCATTCTGCGCGCGGACATGGGCTCCGTGGAAATCACCCCCGGGTCCGGCAATCAGATCGAGTGTCGCGTGGTTTTGCGCGCTTACACGGGAAGCAAGGAAATGGCGCGCCGCGTTTTCGATGCCTACCACCTCAGCGTCCGCTCCATAGAGGGCGGGGTTGTTTACGTGAACGGGGAGTTATCCGCTCCGAGGCATCCCGACCACCCCACGGAAGCGGAATTCGACATCAAACTTCCGGCTCGTTTCAACCTTGACGTTCAGACGCAGGGTGGAGACATTGGCGTGGAAGGCGCCCTCCAGGGCGAAGCGCGGCTGACCACCGCAGGCGGCGATATCCACACCACGGAGATCAGCGGTCCGAGCAGAGTGGAAACCGCCGGCGGAGGCATCACTTTGGGGAACCTTGGGGCTCGCGCGGAAGTGCGGACGGCTGGCGGCAGCATTCATATCGGGAATGTCCGGGGCGATGCGACGCTTGAAACAAGCGGCGGGGGCATTCAGGTGGGACAGGTGGACGGGACGCTGCGGGCCGAGACGGCGGGAGGCGATGTGGTGATCGCCGGCGCTACCGGCCAAGTTGTGGCGCAGACTGCGGGAGGACAGATCCAGGTCGGACCCTCGGGAGGCAATGTGCGGGCGGAGACCGCTGGAGGAAGCATCCGCCTTCGAGGGGCGCGTGGCCGAGTTGTGGCGGAAACAGCGGGTGGCAGCATTGATCTCTTGCAGATCGGGGCGGGTGTCCGAGCCAGCACCTCCGGAGGACGCATCCTGGCGCAGTTCGAGGCTACCGCGAAGACTTTTGCGGCCTCGCAGCTTGAGGCCTCCATGGGAGATGTTTACGTGTATCTGCCCGGGGGTTTGCCGTTGACTATTGACGCAGCCATCGACGCGGCCGCCGGCCATCACATTGTCACCGATTTTCCTCTCAACATTCTGGGTGACAAGCAGGATTTCAGTGAGCGCACGATTAGCGGCCATGGGACGTTGAACGGCGGGGGTGAGGTTTTGCGTATCAGGACCGTTGGGGGCAACATCGAGATCCGTAAACTCGACTCGCGAGGCATGGAGGATTTGAAGAGCAATGTACGCAGCACGATTCAGTCGTGGCAGATCCTGCCTCGGGATCTTAAGAGATGAACTGACAACGCAGCTCTCAAGCTATATCGGTGTAAAGGCGGAAAAGGAACAACGGCGGCACGAACGCCAGCGAGAAAAGGAGGAAGACCGTGACCAGAACTGACCGCACCCGACTCCAAGGACATTTGAGAGCCTGCCTTTTCCTTTGCCTCGCAATGGCATGCACGGCGACGCTTTCAGCTTCTCAGGAGCTCGAACGAGCCTGGTACGGGCTCTATCCACTTTCTCCTGGAGGAAGCGTGGCGGTCGAGAACATCCAGGGCGAGGTCAGCGTGGAGGGATGGGATCGGGCGGAAGTGGAAGTCACGGCGGCGAAGATCGGCTCGGGGCAAGGCGACAACCTGGATGACGTGCGTGTGGTGACCGAGATTGGGGACCGGAGCTTGAAGTTCAGGACCGTCTACCCACCCCATCTGGAGAAACCGGTGCGGGTGAACTACCGTTTGCGCGTGCCGCGACAGGTCCGGCTGTCCTCTCTGCGTACGCTGGAAGGAAATATCGCCGTGCACGATGTCGAGGGATCTGTGGACGCGCGGACTCTGAGCGGGAACATCGAGCAGATGGATGTGACGGGCCGGGTAGTGGCACGGGCGCTTACAGGAAGCATCCTCGTCTCACTACGCGCCCTGCCGGTGGGTACGGCTCCGCTGCTCCTGGACACGGTGAATGGCAACGTAGTCCTGCTCCTTCCACCCCGGGCCAATGCGGACCTGGAGCTGACCACGGTGGCCGGGACGGTCGAAGGCAATTACGCCTTTCAGATCAGCTCCATCCCCGGCGATTCGACGCGACGTACGCGTGTGGGGCTGGGCGGTGTGACGGTTTCTCTGCGTACTGTCCGGGGCTCGATCCGCGTCGCCGAGCGGGACGAGCTTTTGTAATTACGCTGGTGACGAAATCGGAGGGCTCACGTCCAAAGGACCGAGTGCCCTTGAGGAAGCGCCGGTTGAGAATGAGTTTCCGAGCCCTGAAGGCGCAATGGTTGGCACTGGGAGGAAAATTATGAAGCGAAAGTTCACCATGGGGTTACTGCTATCAGCCTCGATGTTGCTGGTTGGCGCGGGTGACTACCGCGGTCAGGAGGCGCCCGAGCCTCCAGAGCCGCCGGAAGCTGCAATGGGCGGGCTCGAGTCGCAACTCCTGGCGCTGGATGGAGTCGCCTGGCTGGGTGTTACATTGAAGGATGTGACCGCTGACAAGGCGCGGGACTTGAAATTGCCCGGCGAGTATGGCGCCTTAGTGGGGAGCGTCGATGCGGACAGCCCGGCGGCCAAGGCAGGCCTGCAAAAGGGCGATGTGATCGTGGAGTTCGCGGGTGAGCGAGTGCGAAGCGAAGCGCAGTTGCGCCGCTTGATTCGCGAGACGCCGGCCGGCCGTACAGTCAGCTTGCAGGTCTTCCGTGACGGGCAGGCTCGAGCCCTCAACGCCAAGCTCCTGTCCAGGACCAACCAACTCAACATTCAGGTTCCGGAAATACACATCGCACCCACCAGTCCGCAGGTTTTTGGCTTTGGGGGTTACAACTTTCCGTTCGACGGCGGGAGACCCAGCCTCGGAGTCTCGGGAGACGAGCTGACAACGCAACTCGCAAGCTATTTTGGCGTCAAGCAGGGCAAGGGAATTTTGGTGCGTGAAGTGGTGGTCGGTAGTCCTGCCGCAAAAGCCGGACTGAAGGCCGGAGACGTTATTGTGGCTGTGGATGGGAAGAGTGTGGCAACGGTTACGGAACTGCGGCAGGCCCTCGATCTCAAACCCTCAAAAGAAGAACGAAAGGTCAACTTGACAGTCGTGCGCGATCGGCACGAGCAGACTGTGCCTGTCGAACTGGAGAGGCTAGGGCCTGGCGAGCGCGGAAGAATGGCTGCGAATTTTGGGATCGAGGCGGACCAATTACAACAATTGCAAGGACAGGCAAAGGCGCAACTGGAGGCGGCTCAGCTCGCCCTGCGAGATTCGCAAAGGTCACTGATGGACCAGCAGCGTCAGATGTCCGAGAAGGCACGGCAGGCCGCGGAAGAGTACAAGCGGGCAGTCCAGGAACAGCTCAAGCTCCAACTCCAGAAACAAATCCACTCTGCGGGCGGGCAGAACGACGCCATTTGAGCCGCTCGAACATCGGGCTGTTGCTCTCCTGGGGCTCTCCGAAGGGGAGCTACATGAGTAGCCCCGCAGTGGCGGAGTGAAACCCACGCTGACGGTGCGTTGAAAAAGCTGCTCGGCCCTGAAGGGGCCCGTCAGTTGACGGGTTCGACCCCTTCAGGGCCGGTAGGGTTCACGGGACGCCCTCCGTGGGCGGCGGGCGCAAAAACCGCGCCCTTGCCCACGGCTACTGAATTTCAACCCCTTCGGGGTTGGCACAGCGACCGGGTCAGGCCTTGATTCCCGTAAGTCGAGTCTGCGCTTACCGGTCGGCCCTCGGCGATGTTCTTGCCTCCGGACGGGGCTCACTGCAATATCTGATCTTGCGAGGAGTCTGGTTTTCCGGGAAGCGGCGTCGTGTGACGGTGAACCAATAGCCACCGCCCCCGATGACGAACGAAGATGTTGGTTGCTTCGATCAAAGCGGAAGAGATGCCGTCCCTTTGCGCGATGGTGACATCTTCGAGACAGGACACCCAAGCCGTGTCGCCCAGGATCTGAACCAGGGGACGGCGGATTGAAATCAGCATTTGGATGGTCGAATGGAAGATGGCGGCCCAGCTTCTTTCGACCTCCTCCCAACCCAGCAGCAACTCCCAGCCGGGGTGCAAGCACCTGACCCAATCGTCTTGAAGCCACACCGCTTCCATGCGCTTCATGTCCAGGGACCGGAGGGCCTCATAAAACGCCAAGTTCACAGCCAGAACCTTCTCTTCTTCTGTCTCGGAGTGAGGCTGCATTGCCATAATTGAAACTCGCTTTCCGGGTCGCAGGCCGAACAGGCTCGCAGTCTCGGCATGCGAAAGGTGCGGGAATGATCGTAAAGGGAAGCGTGATGCGAATCTGCGCCATGAAGCCGGTCAGGAAGCTGGCCCCCACGATATAAACGAGATCTCGATTCAGGCTGCGGTCTTCCGAAGAATTGTCAACCAGGACATTAGAGAACGGACGAGTCATCGGCCTTCCCCAAAGGCTGCTGGAATCATCGAAAGTCAATGTGGGTTAACCAACAAGCGGCGATTATAACTGATGCGTACCGGTTGGGGTAGCGAAATAGTCACCGCCATGGGTAATGCGCGAAGCACAGGAGAATTGACCATTCTCAAGGAAAATTAGCCGTTTTTCAGGAGTTGAAGGCTGGCAACTGAGGCTATAATGATCCGAGTAGTCGAACGCGCCCATGAGTGAATTTTCCACGCCCTTGATGCGGCAGTACAGTGCCATAAAGCAGCGCCATCCCAACGCGCTCCTGCTGTTTCGCCTGGGAGACTTCTACGAACTCTTCTTTGAAGATGCGGTAGTGGCCTCGAAAGAGCTGCAAATCACGCTGACCTCCCGCAATAAGGAGAAGGGCGTGGCCATCCCGATGTGTGGTGTTCCGTATCATGCTGCCGAAGGTTACATCGCCAAGCTCATCCGGCGCGGCTATCGAGTGGCCATTTGCGATCAGATGGAAGAGCCGCGTTTTGCCAAGAAACTGGTGAAGCGCGAAGTCACCCGAGTGGTGACGCCGGGAACGGCGATTGACTCGCAGATTCTCGAGCCGCGCGAGAACAATTATCTGGCCGCGGTGGCGGAGAGGGACGGCAATGCCGGCGTAGCCTTCGTGGACCTCTCGACCGGCGACTTTCGCGCCACCGAGTTTTCCGGTCCGGAGGCTTCGGCGCGCCTGCAAGAGGAACTCGACCGCATGCGGCCCAGCGAGCTTCTGGTCGCGTCACGTCCCACCAGCCCTGCGGACTCGCGCCCCGATCCCCTTGCTCCCATCACCCAAACGCCTCTGGACGATTGGGTATTCGCCGAGGAATATGGCGCCCGCCTATTGCGAGACCATTTCCGGGTGGCGACGCTGGCGGGCTACGGTCTGGAGAGCCATGGGCTGGCCGTGGCGGCCGCCGGGGCCGTTCTTCATTACGTGCGTGAGACGCAGCGGGGGTCGCTTTCGCATCTGGACGGACTCCGCTTCTACCAGCAGCAAGACTCTCTCATCCTCGATCCCGCCACGCTGCGCAACCTGGAATTACTCGAGCCTGCCTTCGGGGAATCGCGTGCGGCCACTCTTTTGGGAATACTGGACGAGTGTGTGACCTCGCTGGGGGCGCGCAAATTGAAGGCGTGGATGCTCCGGCCCTCCCTCGACCGCAGCGAGCTCGAGGCGCGGCTGGATGTGGTGGAGGAGTTTCTGAAATCCACCATCGAGCGGGAAGAGTTTCGCCGGGCGATGGGGGGCGTGCAGGACCTCGAGCGCCTGTTAAGCAAGGTGACGCTCGAAACCGCTCATGCCCGCGACCTGCTGGCCTTGAAGCAGTCGTTCCAGGCCCTCCCCCTCCTCCGCACTTATCTCAATTATTTTCAGGCGGCTCGCCTCAAGGCCCTGCGGGAGCGTTTGGACGAACTGGAGGATGTGCGAGAGTTGCTCGAGAAGGCGATAGATCCCGAGCCGCCTGTGCTTCTGAACGAGGGCGGGTTGATCCGGCCGGGCTACGACGCCCAGCTCGACGAGCTCCGCGAACTGAGCCAGAACAGTAAACGGTTGCTGGTCCTGATCGAAGTCCGCGAGCGCGAGCGCACCCGCATTAGCTCGCTCAAGGTCCGCTTCAACAGTATTTTCGGCTATTACATCGAAGTCTCGAAAGCCAATCTCCACCTCGCTCCGGTGGATTACGAACGCAAACAGACATTGGTGAATGCCGAAAGGTTCACCACGCCGGAGTTGAAAGAACTGGAAGCGAAGATACTGGATGCCGAGGAAAGAAGCCAAACCCTCGAGCGCGATCTTTTTCTGGGCGTCCGGCGCCAAGTGGCTAAAGAAGCGCACCGCATCCGTCAGACGGCGGCGGTGCTGGCGGAGTTGGATGTTCTGGCATGCTTCGCCCACCTCGCCGCCGAGCGCCACTACCGCCGCCCGGAGTTTCCCGAGAACGGCGAACTGGTCATCCAGGGCGGACGGCATCCCGTGATTGAGCGCCTCAGCGAAGAAGGACAGTCCGGCAAGTTCGTTCCTAATGATCTTTACATGAACGGCAGTACCGACCTGATCCTGATCGTCACAGGGCCGAATATGGGGGGGAAGTCCACTTACCTCCGCCAAGCGGCATTGATCGCCTTGATGGCCCAGATGGGGAGCTTCGTTCCGGCGGGGCGCGCCCAGCTTCCCATTTTTGACCGTATCTTCACCCGCATCGGCGCCTCGGATAACCTGGCGCGGGGGCGCTCGACGTTTATGGTGGAGATGACCGAGGCGGCGAGCATTCTTAACACCGCGACCCCGCGCAGCCTCGTCTTGCTGGACGAGGTGGGGCGGGGCACGGCCACTTTTGACGGCCTCGCCATTGCCTGGGCCGTCGTCGAGCACCTCCAGACGTACGCGCGGCCCAAGACCCTCTTCGCCACCCACTACCACGAGCTCACCGAGCTCGCCGAGCTTCTTCCCGGGGTGCGCAACTACCACGTCTCCGTGCGTGAATCCGGATCCAACATTGTCTTCTTACGGAAGGTGGAACAGGGAAGCGCCGATAAGAGCTACGGCATCGAAGTTGCTCGCCTGGCCGGCCTGCCCAACAAAGTCATTGCGCGCGCGCGGGAAATCCTCTCCCGCCACGAACAAACCGAGCACAGCCTGAGCGAGCGCCTGACGGCCGGGCCAGACAGGGCGGAAACCGAACCTGTCCAGCTTACGATTTTTACTCCCTTGAATGTTGAGGTGGTGAAAGCCATCGAAAGCGCCGACCTCGATAACCTGAAGCCGATTGAAGCCTTGAACTTGTTGGCGGAGCTGAAGAAGCAAATCCAGTCATGAGCGCTTCATTGACGGTCATTCCCACGAAAGCGGGAATCCACCTTCTGTAGACTGACGCGGACACCTGGCCCTGTGTCATTCCGAGCGTAGCGAGGAATCCTGCCCTGGTTTGTGGAGGAAAGAATCGGGGCGAGATTCCTCGCTACGCTTGGAATGACAGGCGGTAGGACATGGCAGGTTTGCATGCATAACAGCTCCAAACGCGACGCGCGACTGGCCGTGGGACTGATGTCCGGCACCTCCCTGGATGGAGTCGATGCGGCCCTCGTGCGCTTGGGCGGCCCTGCGGAACAACCTCGAGTGCGCTTGCTGGCATTCGTCATGCTCCCCTATCCTCCCGAGGTGAGGCAATGGATCATGCGCCTTGCCGCGGGGGAACAGACCACCGTAGGCGAAGTCAGCCAACTTAACTTCCTGCTCGGCGAGCTCTTTGCCAACGCTGCCTTGCGTGCATGCCGCGCTGCACACGTTTCGCCCCAACGTATTTCCGTCATCGGTTCACATGGCCAGACCGTTTATCACCAGGGAAGGCCTGAGTTGATTCCAGGCCTTGGGCAGGCAGTGGGCCCGAACACCCTCCAAATAGCCGAGCCCGCCGTGATCGCAGAAAGAACGGGCGTGCCGGTGGTGGCAGATTTCCGCACGGCCGACGTGGCGGCTGGGGGACAAGGGGCGCCGCTTGTGCCCATGGTGGACTATCTCTTGCTTCGGGATACGCGGAAAGGAACCGTGGCCCTAAACATCGGCGGCATCGCCAATGTTACGGTGATCCCGGCGAAGGCGAAACCTCTCGACATTGTTGGTTTCGATACCGGGCCTGGGAATATGGTAACTGATGCTCTGGTCCGGCACTTCACCCGGGGACGGAAGTATTACGACGCCGGTGGGCGCGTGGCAGCGCGTGGAAAAGTGAATGAACCCCTCCTCGCCGACGCCCTGCGTCATCCCTTCTTCCTGCGGCTTCCGCCCAAGAGTGCGGGGCGGGAACAGTTTGGCCAAGACTTCGTGGCTCGCTATTTTCCCATCCATGCCTCATTCCCCTCCCTAGTTGGGGAGGGGAGCAAGGGGTGGGGCCGCGCTCGCTACGAAGACCTGCTTCGAACCTCCGTCGAGCTGACCGCACGGACGATTGCGGGCGCGCTGGCTCGTTTTGTTTTTCCTGGAAGAAAGATCGACCGCCTGATTGTCTCGGGCGGCGGCGCGCACAATCGTTTGCTCGTGAAGCGCCTGGTCGAATTGTTGCCGCATCTGACGGTTGAACTCTCTGAGCGTTACGGCCTGCCGGTGGACGCCAAAGAGGCCATTGCCTTCGCTATCCTTGCGGACCGCACCCTGCACGGTTTGCCGGGAAATCTTCCCGCCGTCACCGGCGCGCGCCGAGCCGTCGTGCTGGGCAAAATCATCCGACCTTGATAATTACCTCTTGTCCGGACTCTACTTCCGAAATCCCACATGCCACAACGTGGTATCAACCGCCTCACGCAAGGAGTAAAGAGTGCGCAAGGTGGAATCGGCTTCGATGGGGCTGTCGGGGGCCGGTGAGGCGTAGGCGATGATGCCCAGCGACCGAAACATCAGTTTGATTCGGTAAAGGTGGAAGCCATCGCTGACCGCGATGCAAGTGCGCTTTTGGCGTTGCCGAAAGAGGAGCGCTACGGCTTTGACACTTTCATAGGTGGTCAGGCTCTGTGTGTCCGCCAGGATCTTATCCTCGGCCACACCTTGTTGGATCAGGTAGTCACGCCCCACGCCGGCCTCGGTATAGCGCGGGTCGCCTCCACTGCCCCCGGTGGTGATGACCAACGGCGCGAGGCCTTGCTCCTCGAGGTTAAGGGCGTGGTCCAGGCGGGCTTTGAGAACAGGGGAAGGCGCGCCGTTATACTCCGCAGCGCCAAAAATGACGAGGGCATCGGCTGGCGCCGATTCATCTCGCGCGGCTTGCTCGCGGATGGCCAGATAAAGCGACCTCTCCGCATAGGCGAGAGCAAACAAGGCCAGCAGCAGTGCGCTAAGAACTACTTGGCGAAAACGCAGGTGAATCAGCCCAGAAACTCCTTCAATTCGGACTCCGGTATTCCACCGGGTCGAAGGATACGCACTCGATCGCCCGTCAAGTCTACCACTGTGGAGGCAAGCTGTCCTGCGGTGGGGCCTCCGTCCAGGATGAGGGGGAGAAGATCGCCGATCTGCCGGTCTACTTCCTGGGCTGTGGAACAAGCGGACAATTCCGAGAGGTTTGCGCTGGTTCCCGTCAAGGGCCGCGCCGAAGCTTCAATCAGCGCCGTCGCCAGGAGGGCATGCGGCCACCGCAGGCCCACTTTGCCGGTGTTTGCAGTGACTTTCAGTGGAATCTGGCGGGAGGCGGGAACCACCAGGGTCAGGGGACCCGGCCAAAACCTCTTCGCCAGCGTGAAGAAAAGCTGCGGCGGATCATGGGTAAGATCTGCAGCTTGATCGATGGAAGCCACCAAAAGGGGAAGGGGGCGGTCAGCCATGCGGCGTTTGATTCGGAATACCTCACTCACCGCCGCCAAGTTGAAAGGATCAGCGCCCAGACCGTAAAAGGTGTCCGTGGGAAAGGCAACGACTTTGCCGGAAATAATCATGTGGACAGCGTATTCCAACATGAATCCCAGCCTTGCTTGGTCCACTTTAATTAATTCAGCCATGTGTTTTGCCGTGCCAGCGCCCTCTTGCAGAGAAGGTTTGAAAAAATCAAAACAGCTCACGCGAAGGCGCAAAGGCGCTAAGAAACGCAAAGTGGAAGTCCTTTTTTTGCTTTGCGACCTTTGCGTACTTTGCGCCTTTGCGTGAAACTGGTCTGTCCGTCCATGGATTAATTCACAGGTTCAGAGGGTTGGGAATTTGCCGTCCTGCAATGTATCGTGGCGGCAGAATCCTCGCCCGGGTACTGGTGTCATTTGGAGCGCAGTCATTCCCGTCCCGCAATGGCGGGCGGCTCGAGTTGATCCCCATTCCAAATGACACCAATACCCGCGCCCGCGTGGAGTTAGCGTCCCGCAGCGCCGGCTTGTCGCCCGCGTTTAACCAATACCCGCGCCCGCGTGGAGTTAGCTCAACTTCGCCTCTGTGCTTTCCAGAAGCCGCGCCAAGTTGCGCACCCCTCTAGCCGGGGCCTCTGCGGCTTATCAGACTGCGGAAAACCCGTCGAGACTGCCATTCTGAGGAGCCGTCGGCCCGGGCCGAACGAAGAATCTCGTGTTTCCATGAAAATGCGCAGAGCGAGATCCTTTGCTACGCTCAGGATGCCAGAGGGGGAGCCTTTTCCCGCAGTCTGTTATTCCGCAACGTGCTAAAACCTCGCGGCTGACCCTAACATAAGCTCTTCAAAGGGTCAAGGCCTGCTCGCACCAGGCAGCAATTCCGCATCCGGTCCCACAAGTGGCCGAGAGACGGTTGTTTTCGTCTGTTTCGGGCTGACGAGCAGATTCGCGTCTGGTCGCAGCCGGTGCTGGGGACCTGGGGAGGCAGTGAGGGAGGCCGCGGGCTGCAAAATGACGACACCATAGCCTGATCGCTTGGCGGCGATGGCAGGTCGGTGGGGAGACGTGATCAAACACTCCGGGGCGATGCGTGCGATTCGCGGTTCAGGGGCCTCGCGGCAAGACTCCCGGGTCGCCATAAAGTTCTGCCGCCATGCGCCGCGCCCAGAAGACCTGGGTCTTGCCGCGTTGCAGGGAAGGCTTGAGGTTGCGCGTTAACCAGCCATGGAAGAGGTTGTAAGCCAGAAAGATGGTGAGCAGAAAAGCTTCGATGGCGTGCGGCTCATGCCTATAGACGTGATCGGCGTACCAGCCGTTGACCAGTTCGTTGAAGCCCTGGTTTTCGATATCCCATCGCGCGTGCCCCCAATGCACCACCGAGGCGGTAGGCACGACCGCTGCCGGCAAGGTGGTCGCCCAGATCCAATCGCTAGTTGGGGTCTCCCTTTCTCCATCATCCTGGCGGTGCACGACCTCGGTTTCTTGTGAGCGGACCACCCGCAAGGAGGCCTGAACCTGAGGCCAGGAGCGGAGGTCCGTCACATCCCACCAGCGACAGTCGCGGCGGCGATAGCGACCGTTTTGGGGCGGGGTCAGCGCGAAGAGGCCTTGCGCATCGCGGTAGAGGTCACGCCGCTCGTCCTTCAGAACCACGATGGCGTGTTTCCCATGGGCGAGCAAGAAATTCAGGAAGGGAGCCTGAGCGTAGAGACTGTCGGCCAACACGATCTGGAAGGCGCGCGGATAGGCGGCCAGCACGCGCTCCAGCAAGCGCAAGGCCGTCGTCACTTCATCCTCGCCAGGACGCTGGGGCTCCAAGTCCACCAGCAGGTGGAACTTTTCGCTCACCAGCATGAGAGTGACCTGCCGATGGTAGAACTGCACCCGGTCCCCGCTCTCCAGGTGCACCGTTCGCCGCAGGCATCCCGAACAGTGACGGCGGTAGCTGGCATGGCTTTCATGTCCGTCCAACACCGCCACGTCCCAGCCACGCATCCCCGGCAGAGCCTTGTTGCGTTTCAAGCGCGTATAGACGCGATGCAGTCCCTCTCTCAATTCCGCCACCCTGAGGCCGACGTAGACACGTCCGAGGGTATCGACGCTACTCATCTCCCGCCCCAGCCACTGTTTCCAAAAGCGCGCCTTCTTCACCGTCTCCAGGGCGTGCAAGCTGCCCAGGCGAGTCCAGAAGAGAATCAAGGCCGATTGCACCAGTACCGGGGTGCGAATCCGGGGTTGGAGGCGGCCGTCGGTGAGGGGAGACAAAATCTTCCCCGACAGCTCAAATACCTTTTCCGAGTATCGGATGAGGCGTCGGAGAACCGCCCTACTCCTTTCTCTCTCGCAAGCGCTGCCACTCGCGCTCGGAGAGTTCTTCGATCAGCGTCTGCATCTGCTGGTGGCTCTGAACCGCCTGGCGGATGCGTTCTTCCCAAGCCTTGGGGACACAAATCTGGCGGAGTTTTCCCTGGTGGCTCTGGACCAGATATAAGGACGTGTGCAACTCCCCACGGGCGCAATGGCAATTGGGCTTGCCGCAGCGGCCGTGACGAGTAGAGAGGGTGCCGCGCAAGAAGCGCTGGGTATGAGCTATTTGAGCCAAGCGGGAGCGGCGCCGGCGTTCGGAATCGGAAAAGCTGGAACGGGTCAAAGGGCACCTCCTGTCTTATATGATACTAATATATAAGACAGAAGGGCTTGTCAAGAGGAAAATACGAATGCGAATCTGCTTGGGGACCACCAGAGTAAGGGAAAGCGAGCTACAGAAAGAGGTTGCTCAATTCAAAAGCTGGGGATGCGGAATTGCTGCGCACCAGGCCTGCTCGCACCTTATTTCAGCTCGCACCTTTTTTCTTATTCATTTCACTCCACTATTCGTGGCGGATGACTAGAGCTCCGGGCAGTATCCTGCCCCAACTGACGCCAACACGCCGGAAAAATTGCGCTTGACTTACCTCCATTCCATGGGTCAGTATGAGAACACCACTGCAATTGTCGTGGTTTCAATATTCCAATCCGAAACGGGGGTGTGAATCGGTTGGCTGAAGTAAGACTTCAGGACGGGGAGTCCTTGGAAAACGCGCTTCGCCGCTTCAAACGAAAGGTTCAGCAGGAAGACATCATAAAGGAAATCAAAAGGCACTCTTTCTACTTGAAACCTGGTGAGAAAAAAAGAGTCAAGGCGGCCTTGGCTCGCAAGAGGGCACGCAAGAAGGCCAGACACGAACAGGATTAGGGCTCCGGAAGCAGCGGAATAGACGGAACGACACAAGCCTCGCGGTGTTCGACCACATCGCAGCTTATCGCGGGTGGGGCTCTGTTCAATCAGGGGAGCAGGGGTATGGAGTACCGGGACAGGGTGTTGAAGTGTATCGATTGCGGAGCGGAATTTGTTTTCACTTCCGGCGAGCAACTCTTCTTCACCGACAGGGGATTTAAGAACGAACCAAAACGGTGCAAACCCTGTAAGTCGAAGCGGAGTCAAACGCGGAGCCGGCATGGCAGCCGACGGGAAACCACCACCACATGCTCCCAATGCGGGAAAGAGACGACCGTGCCCTTTAAGCCGACTCAGGGACGACCCGTCTACTGTCGTGAGTGTTTTCAGCAGCGGCGGACCTTAGCCACCCCAACTTAATTCCAACCCAAACGCTCCCAGCCTGGCAAACTCAGGGTGAGGTGTGTCCAATCTCGAAGCTCGAACAAGTTGCCGGAAAAGCCATTTAAGTCAGTTACAATTGGGTTTCGACCATGCCCACGTTCCAGCTTCTCAATTTCGGTTGCCGCGCGAGCCAGGCGGACGGTGCTGCGATCAAGAGGCAGTTGCTCGAATCAGGCCTGCGGGAGGCCGAGGACATTGCTGCAAGCCAAGTGGCGATTCTGAACACTTGCACCGTCACCGCCAGGGCGGATGCCGAAGTCCGCCAACTGGTCCGCCGCATCCACCGCGCCAACCCTCGGTGCCGGATTCTGGTCACTGGCTGCTACGCGCAGCGTTCGCCGGCGGAAATCGCTCAACTGGGTGGTGTTGCCTGGGTGGTGGGGAACTCCCACAAGCACGCCATTGCGGACCTGCTGAGGTCGAGCCTGCAAGCTGGGGAGCGGGGGCTGGAGTGTGAACCCGGCCATTCGGAGTTGGCAGCCGGAAATCAGAAGTCAGAAACCATAGGACGAAACCCGTTGGTGCAAATTCAGCCAGGGGGAACCACGGCGGCGAGTTTCAGCGGGTCCGCAGAGCATTCACTTTTCCCGAAGGGAAATGCACCGAGTCTGGAACCAGGGACTGTCCTGGTGGGAGAGATTACTGACGAATTCCACTTTGCTCCTGTATTCCCGGACGACCGCACACGCCCCACGCTCAAGATTCAGGACGGTTGCAATGCGCGTTGCTCCTTCTGCGTGATTCCATCCGTCCGAGGCCGCAGCCGCAGCTTGGCGCCCGAAAAGGCTGTCGAGCAGGTCTGCGAATTGGAGCAGAGTGGGTACAAGGAAATCGTTCTCTCCGGAATCAATCTGGGAAGCTATGGGCGAGACATTGACCGTGGCATTACTTTTCTCAGTCTTCTCGAGAGGTTGTTGGAGAAAACTGCCATCGCGCGCCTGCGCATCAGCTCCATTGAGCCGATGGACGTCAGTCCCGCGCTCATCCGGCTGGTGGCGGAAGAGCCACGCATGGCGCAGCACTTCCACATCCCATTACAGAGCGGGTGCAGCCGGATTCTTCGTCTCATGAAGAGGAGGTACTGGCCTTCACAATATGCCGAGCGCATCCTTGCCATCCGCGAGCGAATTCCCAACGCCGGCGTTGGCGCGGACGTGATGGTCGGCTTCCCCGGCGAGACGGACCAGGACCACGCCGCCAGCGCCGCCTTCATCGAATCAATGCCCTTCACCTATTTGCACGTTTTCCCGTATTCGGCTCGGCCCCATACGCCTGCCGCCACCTCACCCCAACAGGTAAACGGCCGCGTGGCCCGCCAGCGCGCCCAGGAAATGCGCTCTCTGGTCAACCGCCAGCGCCAGACTTTCCTTCAGGCACAAGTCGGCCGCAAGCTTTCGGCCATCACACTCGATGTATCCGAAGCCGGTGGGTGCGTGGCGATCAGCAGCAATTACTTGAAGATTGTCCTGCCCGGCTCAAACCTCCCGCCCAACACGCTGCTCGATATCCAAGTGGGGCGAGTTCATGAAGGCCTGCTCTTCGGCTTTCCTGCCTAGCGCGGAATCCCTGCTGGACAGACGGACCGGAATTGCTCAGAATATTATCTGGCAAAATAACCCCCTGGTTTCGAAAACCGGGGAGGTGGGATGGTGGAACTTGAGCACTTCGCAAATCCCGGCGCAGGATTGCATTCCCATCAGCGAGTACATCCAAGGAAGATTCGTCCCGATCTCCCACTTGACTCACGGATGGGAAATACACTCCATGACCACGCTGACTCCCGCCGAGGAGCGGACCATGGTGCGAGAACCGGCCCAGGCAGTTCCGGCGCGCATCGCCGAGCGGATCGGTCCGCTTCGGGTTCTGATGGTTCCTTACATCGCTTGTGTGGAGTCCGGGGATGTGGTTTGCACGGCCAAACCCAAAGGGGAGACTCACACCGCCGCCTGGGTTGAATCAAGTGAAAGGACCAATCTCCTCCTCGCCTGCCGGGAGGTTGACGCCCACGACACCGGGTTCGAGTTCCTGGGGAGCGTCGCAGAGCTTCTGCGGCCACGTCTTAACACTTCAGAACTGGCCGCCTACGATGAACTCCTGGATGAGGAGCTTCGCCACGGAGTGCGCGGCGAGATTGATGAAGAATCCCTGACTGCCAAACAGGCCCTGCTCGCCATTCGCCCCTGGCGCCGTACTCGCCTTCAGTATGAGCCCTACCGGGACATCTCCCTGGTGAGCACGGTAGCTGAATACATGCACGGCTTGTGGCACGACGTCCAGATTCGGGTGGGACCCGAACACCTGCCACTCCAGCAGTTGCGCAACCGTATGACCCTGATGTCCAACCTCTTTCCGCCCAACCCTGGCTATTCAGTATTCGCAAAGGATTTGGAAGAGGAACCGAAAGCGGAAGAATAAGCAGGCCCTATTACCCCGCATTTCTCACCTCGCGTTTGGGAGGGCGGGTCCCGCAGTGCGGGACCCGCCCTTCCGGCAGCATCCTAAAAAAGTCCAATCGTGGTGAGAAATGAGGGTTAGAAGCTGCAAATCAGAGGGGAACGGTCAAGATCGGGCAGGAACCCTTTTGGATGACGCGGTAGGTGGTGGAACCAAAGATGGCCAAGTCCAGAGCATTGCGGCCGCGCACTCCCAGGATGATGAGGTCCGCATCCGCTTCACGGGCGGAGCGGATGATCTCCTCGTAGGGCTTACCGACTCGTAGACGGGGCTTAAGCAGATTGCTCTTCCGGGCGGAGGGTGGCAGCAGACCCTCGAGTTGCCGCACCACTTCGGACGAGACCGCGGTGAGCTCCTTATGCAGCGGGAAATTCTCCATGACGTGCAGCAACGTCAGTTCGGCTTTGTATTCCTCAGCCAGGGAGAGTGCATAGAGTAGAGCCCGCTCGGAATAAGTTGAAAAATCCACCCCGAAAAGGATCCTCTCAAATGCACTGGCCCGGCACTGTCCCCTGGGGCCACAAATTCGTGGGCGGGTTTGCGCACTGTCAGGACGGGACAGCGCGCCTTTCTCAGCACCTTTTCCGTGACCGAGCCGAGGATGATGTGGTCCAGGCCGTGCCAGCCGTGCGTACCCATCACGATCAGGTCCACGGCTTGCTTTTGAGCGAAGGCCAGGATGGTATCCGTCACATCACCTTCGTCCACGAAGCTCTCAATCTCAATTCCCTTACCAGTTTGTTTTCGTAGAACATTTTCAAGTTGCTCGCGAGCAAAAGCTGAAAGGCCATGCGAAACGTTGTCGATCGCTTCCGCATTGACGTAGGAAGGATAGGCCGAGAATGGCAGGTGGAGAACGTGCTCGACCAGCAACTTGCACTTATATCTCCGTGCCAACGACAGCGCGTATTCAAAAGCCCTGGCGAAAAACTCTGAAAAATCCAGCGGGCAAAGGATGCGTTCCAGCTTCAAGGGAGTTTCTCACAGAATAAGATTCATGGTCGATTCCGTGCTCCGATTCGGACTCCGTGTCGGGACGGTTGCGGCGAACTCAAACTTGTTCGAAAGCTGCCCCGCGCTGATACGAGAGCACGTGACATGCCAGGAATTCAACATTGTGGCGTGTAAAAGATGCGCAATGATGCGGCCGATCTTTCCCTTTAAGACCAAGCCAATACGACCGGCTCGGTTCTAAGCGACAAATGGTCATTGCGACAAACGGGAAAGACCAGATTGAGTCATTTGCCACAAAACCTCTGAAATTTCGCGCAACTTATTTGAATGCAAGTGGCTAGCGAAGTTCAGTAAACTGCTAACTTTTGCTATACTCGGGCTGTAAAGGAAATTAACAGATGTGCGAGCCTGGCATTTAGAATGCTGCAACAATCACGTCGTTGCTGGAATCGGGGCAGAAAGTCAGCCTCGACATGACTACACCACTCTTAGGAGGGCCTGATCTGTGAAAACCATTCAGCTACTGCTTCTATTGACTCTTGCAGCCTTCATCGCTGTCTCAATGGGGATGAGCAAGGTGGAATATAGCAAGAAGGAAGGGAAGCCCTGCACCTTCTGTCATCCACCTGGAAAGTTCAAGGACCTTACCGACGCTGGAAAGTACTACAAGGAGCATAACCACTCGCTCAAGGACTATAAGGCCGACGAGAAGAAGTAGTTGCAGAAGCTAGTCGAGCGGGGGTCGGGCCTATTTCGGCAGGCCCCCTTCTCTCGTGCCTCAGAATATCAATTACGCAAAAAACATGCCCGAAAACCAAGAAAATCCTGCTGGAATGCCGGGACAGGCGCGCACGAGTGGCCTCCCGGGGCTGCTGGCGAATACCCTGCGTCCGATATTCTATCTCAGCCACAATCTGATTAGTCGCCTTGGCGTGGTACTGACCACCAGCTCCGGTGTGACCCTGCTACTGGCGTATTTCTTCCAGCTTTTTGGCATGGTTTACAACCCTTACGCTGGCATAATAGTTTTTCTTCTGCTGCCCGCGGTGTTTGTTGCCGGACTGCTCTTGATCCCACTCGGTATCTATCGCGATTTCCGCCGCTACCGGCAGCGCGGCACGCTACCCGTCACTTACCCGACTATCGACTTTCACGACCGGCGCCTGAAGCGGACGGCGCGATTCGTAGTGATGATGACCGCCCTTAATGTGCCTCTCTTCGTTGTTGCTACTTACCGCGGCACAATCTACATGGATTCGGTTCAGTTCTGCGGGCAGACCTGCCATCGAGTGATGCAGCCCGAATACACAGCCTACCAGCGTTCCCCGCACGCGCGCGTGGCTTGTATCGAATGCCATATTGGGCCGGGGGCGCCGTGGTTTGTGCGCTCGAAAATCTCTGGCAGCTACCAGTTGCTGGCCGTGACTTTCAACCTCTATCCGCGCCCCATCCCCACGCCGGTTCACAACCTGCGCCCCGCGCGCGAGACCTGCGAGGCTTGCCATTGGCCGCAGAAGTTCTCGGGCGATAAGCTGGTGGTCAAAACCAGCTTCGATAATGATGAAAAGAACTCCGCCACCAAGACGGTTTTGCTGGTCCACATCGGTGGCCGCAGTCCGGACCGTCAACTGGTGGGGATTCACGGAAGGCACCTGGGCTTGGTGACTTACGTGGCAGCCGATGATAAGCGCCAGGTCATTCCCACCATCAATTATCAAAACCCCGACGGCTCTTTCGCACAGTTTGTTTCCGCGGAGGCCGCTCAGAACGGCTCAGCGCGTCACGAACCGCGCATCATGGATTGCATGGACTGTCACAATCGCCCCACACACACCTTCGACATGCCTGAATCAGCCGTCAATCGGGAGATGGCAACGGGGCGCATCAGTCCTGCTTTGCCTTTCGTCCACAAGTTTTCGGTCGAGCTTTTGAAGCGGAGCTATCCCAGCGGGTTGGCGGCTCAGACCCAATTGCCGGAAGCGTTCCGCGCCTACTACAAAGCGAATTATTTCTCGCTTTACAATTCGCAGCGAGCGCAAATTGAACAAGCGGCGGCCGCGGTGCTTGACATTTACGACGGCAACATATTCCCGGAGATGAATATTACCTGGGGGACCTATCCGAACAACCTGGGTCATGCAGACTTCCCCGGCTGCTTCCGCTGCCACGATGGCAATCATAAGTCCAAGGACGGGCATGAAATTACGCAAGATTGCAACGCCTGCCATTCACTCCTTGCCATGGACGATGCGGACCCCAAGGTCCTGCACGAACTTTACCCAAGCCAGTAAAAACGCTCTTGCCCTTCCAGGTGGAATTCAGGCATCATTACAAACGGCCCGTTGACCAAACGGAGGGCAGGCAAGAAAAAATGGCGAGAATTCCAGAAGGAGAACATTCATGAAGCTTGTTAAGGTTCTGATCGCGATATCAATCTCTTGTGGTTTCCTACTCACGCTGGCGACGGCGAAGCCGGAATATGCCAAGAAAGAAGGCAAGTCCTGCACATTCTGCCATGTAAAAATGGGATCCAAAGAATTGAACGACGCCGGCAAATACTATAAAGCGCACGACCATTCTCTGGAAGGCTACAAGGCGCCGGCAAAGTAATAGCTCTCAGTCGCGAGGGCCCTTGATCGCATGCCAGGGGTACCCGGATAGAGCCAGACCTCATCCTTGCAAATGACAGGACGGGCGGGCAACCGTGGCCGAACCTCGCTTGGTGAAGCGGGGCGGCTGGGCAAGGTCACGTCGGGTGTACCAGCACAACGGTGTTACTGCCTCACGGAGGGTTTCTTCGTATCACCACAGCCCCTGTGTCTGGCCCGTAGCCCTAGCAAGGTTCGTGCGTAGGCTTGGCAGCAAAAGAGGAGAACACCTGCTTGGAAACCGCTGACCCCACTCCGCGTGGAACTGTTCAACCCGGCCGACGCTGGGTTAATCTTCTTCTTGGTAGCGGCGTCGTGGCCTCGATAATCTCCTTCATTTATCCCGCCATGCGATACATCATTCCCCCGCCCGTCACAGAATCGCCCAGCCGTTTTGTGGTGGCGGCGAAGGTGGGCGAACTCAAGAATAACAGCGGGAAGATCTTCAAATTCGGTTCTCGGGCCGCAATACTGGTTCGCCTGGTGGACGGCAGCTACCGGGCTTTTTCCGCCGTGTGCACGCACTTGAGTTGCACGGTACAATATCGATCCGACCTGCGCGAGATCTGGTGCGCGTGTCACAATGGACTCTACGATCTCGAGGGGCGCAATGTCAGCGGCCCTCCGCCACGTCCGCTCGAGAGCTACGAGGTTCACATTCAGGGTGAGGACGTGGTGGTAACTCGCACCACCTGACTATGGCTACTCTCTACCGCAAAACTCTGAACTGGCTCGACGAAAGGTTCGGCGCCGGAAGTGTGGAGGAATTCTTACGCCATAAGACGGTTCCGGTGAATCGCCACACCGTCTGGTCCTATTTGGGCGGCATAACGCTTTTTCTATTCATCATTCAGGTCCTGACCGGCATCCTGCTGCTGCTTTATTATCGCCCCACGCCCAACGACGCCTTCGAAAGCGTGCAATACATCATGACTCAGGTGCGCTTCGGCTGGCTCATCCGGTCCGTGCACAGTTGGTCGGCGAACCTGATGATCTTCACCGCTTTCGTTCATATGTTCAGCGTCTATTTCCTGAAGGCTTATCGCAAGCCGCGAGAACTCACCTGGCTTAGTGGCATTTTGCTGTTATTCATCCTTATGGGTTTTGGCTTCAGCGGTTATCTCCTGCCCTGGAACACTCTTTCCTTCTTTGCCACCAAAGTGGGAACCGAGATGGCAGGTTCGATTCCGGGCGTCGGGAAATGGCTTCTGGTTTTCCTGCGCGGCGGCCAGGAAGTTACCGGCGCCACCTTGACGCGATTCTTCGGATTCCATGTTGCCGTGTTGCCGGGACTCGCCACCGTACTGCTCGCCATGCATTTATTACTCGTACAGCGCTTGGGGATGAGCGTCCCGCCAAGCGTCGAGCGCGCCATCGACGAGGGACGCGCCACACCGCGTTCCATGCCTTTCTTCCCCAATTTCCTGCTTCGCGACATGATCGGCTGGTATGCAGCTTTGGGGGTGCTGGGAGGGCTGGCCGCAATTTTCCCGTGGGAACTGGGAACCAAGGCCGATGCATTCGCTGCCGCTCCGGCGGGAATTCGGCCGGAGTGGTATTTTCTTTTCATGTTTCAAACCCTGAAGTATCTCCCTGCCAAAATCCTTTTCCTGGAAGGCGAATTTGCAGGCTTGCTGGGATTCGGCGCGGCCGCAGCGGTGTGGGTCTTAGTGCCGTTCCTGGACCGCCGCATCGGTTTCGGCCGTGTGACGCGCTTTTTCACCGGCCTGGGGATCTTTGTGATCGGATTCATCGTTGTGTTGTCGGCGTTAGCCTTGCGTTAGACCGCTATGAAGAATTCCACGACATGCATCGCTTTGATTCTCTTCTCGCTCCAAGCTGCCTTTGCCGCTCCGCCCAAAGACACTTGCATCACCTGCCACTCGGCGCTAGAGGGGGATCTCGCCATACCCGCCAAGCTGTTTGAAGGCGATGTTCATCATCAGGCCGGTTTAAGCTGTGCAGACTGCCATGGCGGCAATCCGAACGACGAGTCGATGGACGCCATGAGCCGCGCCAAAGGCTTTCGCGGCGCTCCGAAGAAAAATCAGACCCCCGATTTCTGCGCCCGCTGCCATGCTGACGCAGCCTATATGCATCGCTTCGATCCTAAGATGCGGGTGGACCAGTTGAGCCAGTATCTGACCAGCGTACACGGGAAGCGACTGAAGCAGGGTGACATCAAGGTGGCTGCCTGCGTCGATTGCCACGGCGTGCACAACATTCTTCCCGTATCTGACACTCGGTCGCCGGTCTTTCCTGCCAACGTGGCTTCAACGTGCGCCCACTGCCACTCCGATCCCCACTACATGAAAGGCTACGGAATTCCCACCGACCAGGCAGCTCACTACCAGAAGAGCGTCCATGCCGCGATGCTCGCGCAAGGCGACATGTCTGCTCCAACCTGTACTACCTGCCATGGGAACCATGGCGCCACACCGCCCGGAGTAACTTCCGTGGCCAACGTCTGCGGCACTTGCCACGTATTCTTTGTTCAACTTTTTGAGAAGAGCCCGCACCAGGCGGCGTTTGCCAAAATGGGTTTGCCCGGGTGCGTGCAGTGCCATTCGAACCACGAGATCGTCCGGCCTGTTGACGCCTGGGTGGGATCGGCGCCCCAATCCGTCTGCATCACCTGCCACGCACCGGGTGATAAGGGCTACACTGCCTCGCAAGCCATCTCGGCAGATCTCGCCAAACTCAACTCCTCGCTGGGGCGCGCGGAGAAAGTGCTCAATATCGCAGAACGCGACGGAATGGAGGTTTCGGACGCCAAAGTGGAATTGACGGACGCGAATGATGCGCTGGTGAAAGCGCGCGTCAACGTTCATACCTTCAACGACTCGGAAGTCCGAAAACTAACGGATTCGGGAGTAGAGATCGCAGGAAAGTCATACCAAGCCGGTGTGGCGGCGCTTCGCGAACGTGATTCTCGCCGCAAGGGTTTGGGAATTGCTCTTATCGCCATCGTCCTTGCCATCGGCGGTCTCTACCTGAAAATCCGCCAGATGGAGTCTCGGGCGTAAGCGCTAAGGCGTTGTCACGTAACAACCGCGGGTGGCGCAGATATTGCCTTTTATGTCTGCGCCTCACTCCGTCGCATTGCCAATACTTATGCCCCGTGTTTAGCGTAGCCGGTCCATCGCCAGGACTGAACTGTCGTCAAGGTAGTAGTATCTCCAACTTGACCAGGGCCAGTCACCGGGCTGCGCGACTAACCCGCGCTTTACGGGGTTATTGTGCATGTAGTTGAGTTTCTCCCGGATCTTCTTTTCGCTCCAGATGTTCATATCGTAGCCGCGCCGGTTCCAGACGCGATAGTGCGCGTGGTCATGCACGGTGGGCGGCAATGCAAAGCTTTTGAGCATCTTCCGACACCAAGGGAAAGCCACGTCCTCACGCAGGTTGGGGAGGATGAAATTGGCCGTGCGTTCCGAGAGCTTCTGCATGATTTGGGAAGGGTCCGCCAGGGGGCCCGGCCAGATCAGCATGTGGGAGTGCTCAGGCATGAGTACGTAGCCGATAATCCTGAAGCCCAACTCGGTCCGAAGATCATCCAGGGTCTGAACGAATTTGCGCTTGTAGCGGTCGGAGTCAAAGATGCGGGCTTTTCGATAAGTGTTGGCGGTCAGGTAGTGGAGATGGTTTAGACCGTAGAAATGCTTCAGGCCGAGCATGAGGATAGTTTATCTCGAATGGCTGAGGGGCGCAGACATAAAGGGCAATGTCTGCGCCACCCCGCGTGGTGAGAAGTTCGGGCTTGGGCGGCGCTACTTCTCGGCCAACCGCACGCGGACATCCACGGCGCGAAAATCTTTCGCCTCCGGGAAAACCATCAAGGGGTTGATGTCCATCTCGGCGAGTTGTGGCAAATCCTCGACGAGCTGAGAGAATCGCTCCAGGATTTCTGCTAAGCCTGCCACATCGACGGCAGGCTCTCCGCGCACTCCTTCAAGAAGCCGATAACCGCGAATCTGGTGGATCATCTCCCGCGCCTCGAGGTCGGTGATGGGCGGCACGCGAAAGACAACATCGTTGAAGGTTTCCACATAGATTCCGCCCAAGCCAAACATGACCAGGGGCCCAAACTTGGGGTCGTGAGTCATACCGACAATGACCTCGCGCCCGCCCCGCACGTACTCCTGCACCAGGAAACCCATTTGACCCTCGGCCATTGCGGAAGGCGGGCGGCGCCGCTTTACCTCCTCCGTCATCATCCGGCCGGCGGCGACCAAGTCCTCCGGCGTGTGGATATCGAGGATCACCCCACCTGCCTCCGTCTTGTGGACTAGCCCGGGGGCAAGAGCTTTCAGGACGACCGGATAGCGCACTCCTTGGGCGACTTCTCCAAGCTCTTTTTCATCCTGGGCGACCGCCGATCGAGCTACGGGAATGCCATAGCACTCGAGCAACCGTTGCGCCTCCAGGGAAGTCAAATCAGAACGTCCCTGGCTGCGGACCTCGTTCAGGAGGTTTACTGCCGCCTCGTGGTCGGCGTCAAAACTCAAGACTTCGCCGATGGGTTTTTCCCGCCACTGTCGATAGCGGTCCAACGCTGCCAACGCATGCACGGCTGATTCGGGAAACAAATAGATGGCCATATGGCCGGGATGCTTTTCGTTCAACTCCTTGAGGAACTCGTCGGGGGCCATGAATACGCCAAACACCGGCTTGTCGAACTTCTTCCGCAACGCCTCGAGACCATCAACGATCTCCATCGCGTCGATCATCATGGGAGGAACACACACCACGAGAAGGGAGTCGATCCCCTCGTCTTCGAGCAAGATTCCGGCGCAAGCATCATACTGGCTGCGAGCGGATTTGGGAGTCATATCGATAGGGTTTTGAACGATGGCCTCGGGCGGCAACAGGCGGCGCAGCTCCTGGCGCGTCCTGGGGGAAAGCTCTCCAAGCCTGAGACCGAGACTGACCGCCGTGTCGGTGGCCATGATGGCGGGCCCGCCGGCGTTGGTCAGTATCCCCAGGCGGTTCCCGCGCGGCAGGGGGTTCTTGGAAAAACCCAGGGTCAAATCGAAAAGCTCCTCCACGGTGTTCACTCGGATTACTCCGGACTGTTCCAGGAGCGCGCCCGCAGCGATGTCCAGACCCTGGCGCGCCGAGAGCGCCCCCGTATGTGACATGGCCGCCTTTGCTCCAGCCTCCGTTCGGCCTGACTTCACAGCCAGGATGGGCTTGCGTTTTGAAATGCGGCGGGAAATCTGCATGAAGCGCTTTATGTTGCCGATTGACTCCAGGTACATCAGGATCAGATCTGTGTTCGAATCGTTTTCCCAATAGAGCAGCAACTCGTTGCTGGAGACATCCGTTATGTTCCCCAGCCCCACGAAGTAGGAGAAGCCGATGTCGAGCTGTTGGGCGATGTTCAGGATCGCAACCCCGAGCGCTCCACTCTGCGACATGAATGCGACACGCCCGGTCAGGGGCAAAGTGGGCGCAAAGGTGGAGTCCATGTGGACCGCCGGGTCGGTGTTGATCAATCCCATGCAGTTGGGTCCGATCATGCGCATTCCGTAACGCCGAATTCGCTCACCCAGCTCGGCCTCCATCCTCCTCCCCTCTTCTCCCGTCTCAGAAAAACCCGCCGTGATGACCACCAGGCCTTTCACACCCTTCCTGCCGCAGTCGTCCACAACCGCCAGCACGGCTTCGCGCGGCACCACGATAACCGCCAGGTCCACCTGGTCAGGGATAGAACTGACCGATGGATAAGCTTTCATCGAGTGAACGAAATCCGCCTTGGGATTCACGGGGAAGAGCATGCCCCGGTATTCGAATTCAATCAGTTGGTGCAGAATCTGGCGGCCAATTGAGCCCGCCCTGCGCGGGGCGCCGACCACCGCAATGGATTGTGGCTTGAGAAGTGAGTCAAGGGTATGCATGATCAGTCCTTTTACCCGTATTCCAGGTCCTTGCCAAGCGAAGAAAAGTCGAATGTCGGAACCTGTCGGCCTACTGGTGCAGTCGCAGGCAGTAGGGAGTAGTCAGTAAGCAGTAGTCAGTGGGCAGTAGGGAGTGGGCAGTAAGCGGTATGCAGCATGCAGCATGCAGTATGCCGTAGTAAGTAAGCCGTATTCCGTAGGCAGGGGGCAGCGGGCAAAGGCCGAAGTTTGAATCTGGAATCTTGAATCTGGAATTTGTGATCTGAAATTGCTTCTTCCATCTGTCCACTGCCCACTGCTGCCTGCCTACCGCCAACCTCCTGTCTCCTGCTCGTCACTCGCCCCGACGCGGCGGGTTACTCGTCACTGTTTTTCAGGCGAGAATCATGCTGCAATTTCAAATTTGAAGCGTATAATCCGCATTCCAGTCGAAATGATTCCTGGTTCGCCCGCACTCCGCACGCGGCGAGAGGAAACTCCGGGGGTACATCTAATGGACACACAGGATCGGACGCCCACGCGATACTTGATGGCAACGGCGTGTGCGGGACTGTTCACTTTCGGGGTTATGACCTCCTTCCTTGGCGCCACTCTTCCCGAGCTGAGCGCCCGGTTGAACTTTGACTTGGCTCGCGGCGGCGCTCTCTTCAGCTTCCTTTATTTCCCCCAAATTC
The DNA here is from genome assembly GCA_963832915.1 of uncultured Acidobacteriota bacterium. GTDB lineage: Bacteria > Acidobacteriota > Terriglobia > UBA7540 > UBA7540 > CAVROP01. The sequence continues at coordinate 98,361 of CAWHWE010000026.1, read as the reverse complement.
CCATGGTTTTTCTGGCAGGACCATTGATCGACCGCTTTGGCAAGAAGCCCGTCCTGGCCGCGGGTTTCCTTCTCTGCGCAGCGGCTCTGGTGGGAATTGCTTATGCTCCGAGCTATGCGGTTTTGGCAACGCTGCTCATCGCGCTGGGGCTGGGAGGCGCTTCGGCCATGAGCGCTTCCAACACGCTTATCCCCGACCTTTACCCCGAAAACCCTTCCTCCGCTTTGAATCTGGGTGGCGTCTTCTTTGGCGTCGGCGCGATCTTTTTTCCCTGGCTGGTCGCTCTGATGACGGTACGGCTAGGGCTCGTACTTACATTGTGGTTGATCACACTGCTGGTCGCGGGGGTTGCGGTGGTCGCCATTATGCAGAGGTTCCCGCCGGTCAGCGCGGGCGGGGGGTTTGATTGGCACGAGGCACGGAGGTTGGCTCTGAATCCGGCGGTGATCATTCTAGCTCTCGTCTTGTTTTTCTATTCCGCCGTGGAGATCTCCACGGCCGGCTGGACCAGAACCTTTCTCCAGCAAGACCTCCTCGCCACGCCGCAGACTTCAAAAGCCATCCTAACGATATTCTGGATTGCCATGATGGTGGGGCGACTCGCCGCCAGCCAGGTGGTCAAGTTTGTGCGCGGGCCCAACCTGCTTCTGGGCGCCGCGCTGGGTGCGGTGGGTGGGCTTTTAGTGGTCGCCATGGCGCACTCAGTCCTGATGGCCAGCGTGGGCATTGTTATCTGCGGGCTCACCTATGCGCCGGTTTTCCCCACCACGGCCGGAACCGCCAGCACTTACTTTCCGAAATTGTTTGCAACGGTTTTTGGCATGCTCATGGCTGTTGGGCTGTCGGCAGGAGTCATTCTCCCTCCTGCCATCGGCTACGTAGCTAAGATTGCAACGGTGAGAGCAGGCATTTCTCTAGTGGTAGCTTTCGCTGTCCTCTTGACTGTCGTGCAAGCGATTTTCCTGGCTTACGAGCGCCGCAGACTTTTGAAATCCGCCAGCTAATCCTCATAGCTCACCACGATTGGACATTTTTAGCGTGCTGCCGGAAGTGGGCCATCCCGCCTTGCGGAACCCCTGCCGGGGCTATGGAACGGCCATCCGAAAAGGGAAGACTTTGTCAGCGAACTTCTAACTCAGGACACTGCCTTTCACATGGGCCACAGCGCACTCGATGCTTCGACTGCACGCCTATGTGGCCGTCCGCTGTGGCTGGGGCGCAGCCGAGCCACAACCGAGGGTCCTTTGTGGGTCCGAGTTCGATGTGGGGGCCCTTGGAGTGCGGTAGCAGCGGCTACCACCTTCGGCTATTGATTCATACCGCAATCGCGCCAGCTCAGGCCATGACTTGTGATAAATGGACAGGAGATGTCGCCCCCGAAGGATAGCTGAGAGAGACTGCTCGGGGGGATGAGCCCGTAGAAATGCCGTCGCCGTCCCTTCCTTACATTTTATCGCGCCGCGCCATCGGTGCGCCGCAGATAGCAAGACGACGATGGTCTGCACGCAGGTGCTGAAGCGCGGCGGGCAGGGGGTGTACAGCCGGCTCGAACGCGGCTGCGCGTATCACTCGTACCGCAGAGCGGTGGTTGGCTTGACGTGTGCCGCGCGCAAGGCGGGGACCACGATGGCGACCGTCGCCGCCACGAGCAGAACTGCGGGGACGGTGAGGAACGTCAGCAGATCTGTGCCGCTGATGCCGTACAAAAGGCTGGCGGTGAAGCGCCCCAGGCCCAGAGCGATGCCGAGCCCGATGGCGAGCCCCACGCCGGTCAGGGCGAGGCCCTGCCCCAGGACCATTTTCAGCACCGTGCCGGGCCGGGCGCCCAGCGCCATGCGGATGCCGATCTCGCGCGTGCGGCGGCGCACCGAATAGCTCATCACGCCGTATAGGCCGATGGCTGCGAGCGTCAGCCCCACGGCGCCAAAGGTCCCGAGCAGCAAAGCCGAGATGCGTGGCAACAACAGCGATTTATCCACGTGCTCCTGCATCGTCTCGGTGTTGAAGACCGCCATGGTGGGATCAAGCGTAGCGATCTCGTCCCGCACGGGCCGGGCCAATGCTATGGGATTCCTGGACGTCTTCACAATGGTGGAAATGCCAAACAAGCTGAAAACCTTTTCCGGGGCTGCCTCGAGAAACAGATAGGCGCAATTGACCGGGCCCTCGCCCAGCGTGCGCGACTTGGAGTTTCGCGCCACACCAACCACGGTGTAGAGGATCTTATCCGCGCGCATCAGGCGTCCGATGGGGTCCTGGTTGAGGAACAGATGACCGGCCATCGTCTCGTTGATGATGATCGCGTGTTCGTCACGGCTCTGGAGGTTGAAGTCGCGGCCATGCAGTAGTGGAATGCCCATGGTCTGGAAATATCCGCTACCGACGCTATAGACGTTGGCCTGGGCGCGCTGCTGAGGGCGGGCGTTCGCGGCATCGACGTTAAAACCGTAGCTTGCGCCGCCGATACTGAGCGGAACGGTATCCAGAAAACTTACGGAACGGACTCCCGGCAGTGCTGACACGCGCTCGCGAAGCTGCGACAGAAACTGCACAGTTTTTTCGGGCGAGTAATTGTGGAGTTTAGGGTCCACCGTCATCATCAGGATGTTGTCGGGCTTGAAGCCGATGTCGATCGAGGAGGCGTTTCCGAGGCTGCGAAGAAAAAGGCCCGCGGTCGCCAGCAGCACCAGTGACAGCGCGACTTGCACTACCACCAGCGTGTTGCGCATGCCGGAGTGCCCGAAGCGGCCGAAGACCGCCGACTCATCCTTGAGAGCTCCCACAAGGTCCGGACGCGTGGCCCGCAGCGCCGGAACCAGCCCGAACAGCAGGGCCGTCACCAGTGACAGGACCACGGTGAACGCCGCAACGCGCATATCCACGGTGAAGTCGAACACCATCGGGAAGGGCAACGGAAGCTGGAAACTCGAGATGGCGTGTGCCGCCACCGCCGCGAGCAGGAAGCCTGCCGCCGCGCCGGCCAGCGCCAGCAGCAGGCTCTCGGTGAGCAGCTGACGGATCAGTTGGCGGCGACTGGCGCCCATCGCCAGACGGATAGCGATCTCCTTCTGCCGCCCGGTGGCTCGAGCCAGTAGCAGGTTGGCGACATTGGCGCAGGCCACCAAGAGCACCAATGCGACCACGACCATCAGGACTGCCATCAGGCTGAAGGCGGGGGTCGCGGAGCCTGCGATCAGCCCGCCGGCGGTTTGGAGGGTCATTGTATCGTGCCGTTTCTCGTCCTTGCGATAAGTGTCGTCAATGCGTTTCTTGACGACGTTTACTGCCGCCGCCGCGCGGGCACGACTGACTCCCGGCTTGAGCCGCGCATTGAGCATCAGCCACTGATTGTCCCGCTTGGTCCTCCCTCCGTCCGTCGCCAGGTCGGGCATGACCTGTTCCGCCAAGGCGAGCGGTACCCAGAAGTCGGAGACGATGCCGCGGTCGGCCCCGTGGAACCCTGCCGGCGCAACGCCCACCACGGTGTAACGCTGCCCATTCAGCACCACGCCGTGCGCCAGGATGCCTGCATTCGCGCCGAAGCGCCGCTGCCAGAGATTGTGGCTGAGCACCACCACCTGGTCGCGGCCTATCACCCGGTCTTCTTCCGGAAGCATGGGACGGCCAAGCGCCATGTTCACACGCAGGACGGAGAAATAGTTGCCGCTCACCGCCTGTCCCCAGACGCGCTCGGGCTCACCTGTTCCACCCAGGCTGGCGGGAATCAGCGGAAAGTGCGCTGTGACACCGCCCTCGAAGACGTCGGTGGTCTGGTCGCGATAGTCCATGTAGTCCGGGTAGGAAAAGGACTCGCCTTCCGAGAACACCACCATCCGCCCTGGATCCTTCACAGGCAGCACGCCCCAGAGCAACCCGTTGGCGACGCTGAAGACAGTGGCGTTGGCGGCAATGCCCAGGGCGATAGAAATGATGATTACCACCGTGAAGCCGGGAACTTTCACCAGGGTTCGAATGGCGTAGCGGACATCTTGCAACAGCGTTTCCATCGGTGGCCTCCGTTGGGCGAAGCGGGCGCGAGAGCCTCTAACACTTTGAACGAAAACAGTCAGCAAATAGTTCCCTTGGAACTTTGGCTCGTCTTCCACTGTCAACTGTTGACTGCTTTCTGGTGTTTGACAGGCACAGATAGCCGCGCTAACCTTCGCACATGCCGGGAGCTTGGAGACCGTAGCGCCCCTACGGGTCTGTGCGGGGGGTATCAGGCAACGGGTATCCCTGCCGCGACCGGATTATACCACTACCAGGAGGGCCACTCCCGATGACCGTGCTGGGCTTATTACTCGTTTTGTTATTACCTCTTCCCGGGATCAGAGTCTTGACCAACTTTGAAGGCGGCTCCGTCGGCAAAGTGGAGCAATTATCCCCCACGCACCTGCGTTGCGCCGTTCAGGGCCAATCCGACCAGGAGCATCGAAATCGCCAGGCGAACTGGTATTACTTCGAGCTGGCCGACCTGCCGCGCCAGCCGATCACCCTCGACTTGGTCAACTTGGCGGGCGAGTACAACTACAAGGGCCCGGTCTTCGCGGTGACCCGGGGAACGCGGCCGGTGTATAGCTATGACGGCGCAGACTGGAGGCACTTTTCGGATGACGAGGTGTCATGGGACGCACAGGAACCGCACCTGACCCTGCACTTCACGCCGGAGAGCGACCACCTGTGGATCGCGCACGTTGCCCCCTATACCGACAAAGACCTCGTCGCCCTGCTCGGCGCCTTCCCTGGGAGCCCGTACCTCGAAGAACTGTCCGTGGGTCGCACCATCGAGGGCCGGGAGATTCCGCTGATCACCATCACCAACCTCAAAATCCCTGCTGCGAAAAAGAAGGTGATTTGGCTCATGTTCCGCCAGCACGCGTGGGAGACCGGTTCATCCTGGGCAGGCGATGGGGCCGTGCGCTTCCTGCTCTCGAAGGATGAGCGTGCGGCGCGCATCCGCGATCAGGTGATCTACAAGATTTTTCCCCTGGCTGATCCGGATGGCGTTGCAGACGGGGGCGTGCGCTACAACCGGAACGGCTACGACCTCAACCGAAACTGGGACACGGTTGACCCACAGAAGATGCCAGAAATCACGGCGCAACGCCGGGCCATCCTCGACTGGGTCGATTCGGGACATCGCCTCGACCTGTTCCTATCGCTGCACAACGACGAAAGCGGCGAATACCTCGAAGCGCCCGCGCCTTTCAAAGCGCTCGGCGAACGCGTCTTTCGGGAGCTGAGCGAAGCCACCTCCTTCCATCCCACCACGCCTTTGCAGGAGATGGCCACAACCACGACACCAGGCAAGCCGGGCCGCATGACCGTCGATCAGGGGCTTTTTCATGATCGCCAACTGCCGGCCATGCTGATGGAGCAGATGATCGAATTCAACTCGAAGCTGGGGCGCGTCCCCACCGCAGCGGACCGCAGAGAATTCGGAGCTGAGTTGGTCCGCGCCCTGGCCGCAGCCGTGACCGATAGCGACGCGTACACCGATAAATGATGGGGTAGCGCAGCACGGCCTTGTGGCTGCGCTGCGCCACCCCGCTGAGGGCCAGGTCGTTAGACGCCCCGATAGGTCCTACACACACACATCCATCGTCAGAGGAGTCCATGACCGATACATCACATTCGTCGCTAACGGGCCCGGCTGCGGATCACCGGCTCGATCACGAGCCCCCACCGGCAATCGCGAAACTCGGTTGGCGCTATCACCACGTCGGTATTCCAACCGACATCGCGCGCCCCGGAGAGACGTATCTCGAACAGTTCGGCGTATACGTTTCCGGGTTCAGCACCAGCCCGTACGGGGTAGAGTGGATGCGATTCAAGAAACACAGTCCCCTACACGAGATCATCAAGACTGTGCCTCATATCGCCTTCGAAGTGGACGACCTCGAGGCCGCTCTCCAGGGTCAAGAAGTCATCTGCCCCCCTGGCTCTCCGTCCGAAGGCGTCCGCGCAGCCATGATCGTGCATAACGGCGCCCCTATTGAACTCATCTGGTTCCGCAAGCACAGCGACGCAGCCGGGGGGTAGAGTCTACGCCTGCTGTCGCCGCAGGAGCGTCTAAACACGCGCGTCGGCGGACTCACTGCCGTCGCCGCGGAGCATAATATCGTTACCCTCCTTGAGGATCATTACCAAAAGCGGCAGTTCTCGACAACCATCGGCGCAGCGCAGCGGTTAAGAGCAGTGACAAGCGGCGAGTGACGAGCAAGGTCCCGCCCAAGCAAATCTTGGAACCTGAATTCGGAAGATGTATTGCAGCATTGCCGGCTGCAAAGCAGGGCCTCGCAATGTCCAAGGATGAGGAAATGGGTGGCCCCGGTGCGCAAGATTTTGGCTGTTGGCTCCGCTCTACCCAATTGACCCACCACGTGGTAACATGCGCAGACTATGCGAGCTCCCGAATCCTACGTCCGCTGGATGAACGAGAACATCGGCTTTAACCCGAGAGCGCAGCAGAACTCTAACGCACTATCGGAGTTCGTAGTCGCCGACCTTCTCTAGCCTTGCTTTGGCCATTTTCACGTAGGAATGGTCGATCTCAACCCCAATACTGTTCCGGCCACATTTGGCAGCCGCCAACAGCGTGGTTCCTGTGCCCATAAAGGGGTCAAGAACCGTGTCGCCAACGAACGAAAACATCCTCACCAGACGATGAGCTAATTCCTCCGGATACGGCGCGGGGTGATACTTGGTAGATTCCCCCATCAGGCCGTTCCACACCTGCCGGAACCATTCTTGGTATTCTTCCTTCGTCAGCTTGGAAGCTTCGCGCTGCTCGTCGGTCGGTTGGCGATAGCCCCCGGGCTTCCTAAGCATCAGGATAAATTCCACATCGTTCTTGATAATGGCGTTCGGCTCGTATGGCTTCCCAAGGAAGCTGGAACCGTTCTCAACCTCATAGCTGGCGTTGGCGATTTTGTACCAAAAAATAGGGCTTAGGTTATCGAAGCCGATCTTCCGAGCCCTAACTACAATGTCAGCGTGCAGGGGCATTACAGAGTGCTTTCCATGGCGACGACGGGAGAGGCAAACATCTCCCACTACACAGACGAGGCGACCTCCAGGGACCAGAACTCGAAAAGCATGCTTCCATACTTTATCGAGCTCATCGTGAAAAGCGTCATAATCTTCTATGAGCCCAAGCTGGCTTTTGTGGCGGGGGTACACCTTAAGCGTCCAATAGGGAGGGGAGGTAAGGACGAGGTGGACAGACCCCGACGGAATCCAGTCCATTTCCCTGGGGTCTCCGCAACATAATGTTAAAGTGGCCTTAGTGAGCGTGGCTTGCATCAATCCAGATTGTATCAGAGGTGAACCAGCCCGCAAAGGGAGCGGGTCGCACCCAATCGTTTCCGTCTTGGGCGAGATGGGTAGAGTTGCCATCGAGTGAGCGACTTCGTAGTTTCCTAGCTTCATTTGCTCCAGCATCAATAATACTATCGGCTGCTCGCCCCCCCCCCAGCAATATGGTTCTTCAAAATATAAAATGGGTGCCCCGAGTTATCTCGCGGGGGTGGTGCAGACCCGACTATGGCGGGCTCGCCTACTAGATCAGAATTCGTTTCAGAGCACAGTGTAACTCAGAAAAGAAGTCCCTGAAGTTTGGGAGTCAGGGAAGTACTCGATCCACGGTAGCGATCGTGCCGTTGATATTCGCATCTCCCTGCCACAAGATTTTCTTACCAGTCTTGATCGTCATTTGCTGGTGGCCTTGGGGAACGCCCTCGATCTTGTATCTGCCGCCCACGTCCGTGTACCGGTAGCGGCCAGCGATCGAAACATACACGTTCACAGCCGGCTTCCCATTATGGTACGTAATCGTGCCGATCACTGTCGAGGTCTGCGCGTGCAGATCCGCAGCCAGCAGAAGGATCACTGCGGCTAAGACACAGCTCAATCCCAGTGTGGTAAGCGAAGCGGACGCGACCTCATCGGCAGTCCAAAGTCTTCCCCGTGTATCTTGTCGTCTTCCCCTATGAAGTAATCCGTAGGCCATGGATTTTCTCACTGTTCTTAGTGGGATATGGTCAAATTCGTTGGATTATCTGTCGCAAACACTTGTCGATAAGGAGCGTGGCTGTCTGCTCCGATCACATAAATATAGGGGAGATCGGAGGGCTTCACGTTGTGCGTTTTGATGGCGAACTTCCCGTCTTGTTGGAGTTGCACTTCGCTCACTCCGAGCACCACGTTGGCGTCTTGCACGGACGGCGTTACCGTGCCGGAGTAAGTTACCTCGGCGGATTGCTCCTCCAGGCAAGCTTTTCCTTTCGCTGCCTCGGCTCTAGCTGCGTCGCGCTCCGATGTGAGCTGGGTTATATTGTCCTGCTTTTTCTTGTCGTCGACTTGCATGTAGGTGACGGATAAGATCGTGAGGATCACTACGAATCCCGCCGCCGCGCCTCCTAGTTGATATTGTGGTTTGCTCACCGAAGCCGTGCTTTGCAGAACTTTGAAAAGGACCCAGGCAGCAAGCAGACTCAAGCCGAAGAGGACTGAGATTACGACGAGTGGCATATCTACCCCCTCAATCGCCGGAGCCCACGAACTTCCGACCGGCCAAATTTGTCTTCCTGAGTATTAAATTCTGCCATAATGTCCTCATTTGTTACAAGGGACATGTTCGTCCCCTGTGCTACGCAAGACCCTGAACTTCTTCTCCGCCACCGGCGAAGTATCGGATACCTGTTCTGTTCCACACGGCACACCGCCCTGCTCGCAGCCGCCTCACACAATGGAACACGCCAAGCGGTTTCCCGAGGAGCCGTTTATTATCGGCCCTTTCGGCAAGGTGCTGTTTTTGGATGCGGTCCGGGCCGCCGAGGTATGCTCGAAGTGTACCTGGAAACCTCGAGGCCTCTCGATCACGCTCCTCGCATTGCAGTTGATCCCATCCAGGGCGAGAAACGGTGCCGAAAAACGGTTGCGCAGCCGCTCCGGAAGGCATAGGCTTAACGGCCTAAGTGAATCCCAAACGTATACATGGTGAGAGTCATGACTCAGCGACTGGCGGGTAAAACAGCACTGATCACTGGAGGCGGAAACGGCATCGGGCGCGAAATCGTGCTCCGGTTTGCTGCGGAAGGGGCGCGTGTGGTTTCCCTGGATATGGACGAAGCGGGCAACGCGCAAACAGGGTCGCTGGTTCGAGACACGGGCGGCAGGTGCGATCCCGTGCAGGGGGATGTTTCTGTGGCGGCGGACGTAGAACGAGCCTTCCGCGTCGCAGGAGCAGTCGACGCCCTCATTAACAATGCGGCGGTCTGGTCTGGCGATGGACTCCTGCACCAGGTTGCTGAGCTAGATTGGGACCACGTGATCGATGTTTGTCTAAAGGGAGTGTTCCTTTGTTGCCGCCAGGCGTTGCATGGGATGATGGAGCGGCGTTCGGGGGTCATTATCAATATGAGTTCGGTAAATGCTCTCACCGGTATTCACCTTGCTGCGTACACTGCGGCCAAGGGCGGAATGCTTTCGCTAACTCGGCTTCTGGCTTCTCATTACGGACGGTTTGGGATTCGGACCAATGCCATTTGCCCGGGCACGATTCTCACCGAAAGCTCGCGCCAGTATTACGCAGAGAATCCCGCCATGGCAGCCGAACTGCGCGCCTTGTACCCCGCGGAGACTTTCGGCACACCTGCTGATATTGCGGAGTGCGCTCTCTTCCTCTGTTCTGATCAAGCAGGGTTTATCAACGGTAGTGTCATTGTGGTGGACGGTGGGCTGGTGGCCGGCCACCGGCTCCCTTCTCTGGCTGGATCTTTCTGATCGTTCCGGTCTTGCCAGGGCCACTAGGGCCGGGGCCGAACTGGGGCGTCTTCCGGTGTAATTTCGATTCTTAACCAGGAGCTTGTCCAGTCATGATTGGAGAGGAGAGCTTGCGGAGGAAGGCCCGACTGCACTCGCCCGCTCAGGGTCGCAACCTTATCGCAGCTTCGATGGCAGGTGGTAAGAAAGAGTTACCGAGGAGAGAAGATAATGCCATTCACAGTCGGAGTGACACGGCGTTTGATCACACCCCCTTGGGGCGTCGAGTTAGCGGGCTTGGGCTATTACTTACAGCGGACTTGGCAGAGAATTCGCGATGACCTCACGGCCACCGCGCTCGTGGTGGCCGATGAGAATGGCCATTCGGTAGCCATGGTCGCAGCCGACCTGATGTACAACGACAGCAAATTCACAGGAAGCATCAGGGAGCAGGTAGCAGCCAATACCGATATCCCCCCCGGCTCGGTGTGCATCAATTTCTCGCACAGTCACAATGCGCCTACTGCCGCGCTTGTCCGCGGGATCGGAGATCCCGATGAAGAGTATCTGCGCTTTGCGGCGCGACAGATCGCCACCGCCATAATTATGGCGTGGCGCGATCGCCAGCCGGCTCAACTTTACGCCGGTCGGGTTGAGCTGTCTGGCATGACCTACAACCGCACGCGTGAAAACGGACCCGTGGACACGCGGGTAAGTGTGCTTCGCGCCGATGCGAGGAATGGCCAGCCGCTGGCAGTCGCCGTGAACTTTAATGCCCATCCGTGTGCGCATATGGAGGTTGATTTCCGCGCCGTGTCGCGGGACGTTCCCGGCGAGGTTGTCGATCAGCTACAGGCGGCAATCCCGGGAGTCACCGCACTGTATCTGCAAGGCACCTGCGGGGACATAAATTTCCGCCGCGAGTATCTTTCCACCGATCGTCGGTTCGAGCCGGCGCGTGCGGTGACTGGGGCCGCTCTCCAGGCCTTGGCCTGCGCTCGGCCAATCGAAGCGCCGGGCGTGGCGGTAGCAACCCGAACCGTCTCGATACCCACTCGACGTTGGACGCGCGAAGAGATCATGCGGGAGCGGGAAGAAGGCTTATATCGCCTTCAGACTGGCGACACAACCGGCTGGTTGGACGGCATCGTGCGTTGCGCCGTGAACGAACCCAAGCGCCTGCCGCAACGCTATGGCGGAAGCGTTGAGCTAGCCGTGGCTGCAGTTTCACGCTTTGCGGTTGAATGGACCGGCCAAGTTCTGCCCGAGCTGGAAACGCGGCCGGAGAAACTCGACGCAGAAGTTCAGGCCTTTCGAATTGGGGACGCATACTTCGCCGCTCACGGCGCTGAACTTTTTTCTTCGCTAAGTCTCAATCTCCGTCGCTCCTGGCCGCACGATGATTTGTTCGTGATCGGCTACTCCAACGAGACCATTGGATACTTGCCGGACGAGTATGATATTGCACGCCGCACCTACGCCGCCATCAGCAGCCCGAAGTTCACCGGACAATTCCCGTTCACTGCTGATTCCGGCCCAGCCCTGGTTGAAGATCTAAGGGAAACACTGCAAAAAACTGAAGCCTAAAAGCATTAGCCCGGATTTCTCACCACGCTGTGCCGTTTTAAGTCAGGCGACCGGAAGGGCGGGGTTTTAACCCCGCCCTTCCCCGTTCGTGGTGAGAAATTCCGGTTAGAGGCTCACCCCGAAATTCCCTCTGGCGACTGCGCTCGGGAGTTCTTGAAAGAAGAGCTCAGCGGACTGTTGAATTGAATAATCCAAGCTTCAATATACGGGGACAGTGACGAAATCCGCGATTCCGCACAGATTTTTCCCACGCTTGATTAATATGTACCCACTCATGCCCCAACTTGTCCCCCACGAGTTTTTCACTATCCAACTTGTTTGATCGTACCCGGCGATCAGAACGGGCTGAGTTGGCGTCTTCCCGCAGGGGCCGGAGAACACGCCGTTATGGTAACTTTGAAAACTGCTGTCGCTTGCATCCACCACTGCGGAAACAGGTTGCTCCGCGACAAGCGCCTGGAGGGCCTGTTCGTCGCCGGGGCGGTCTAGGGTGCGCAATCCGGAAATGCGGGAAACCGAACTCGCTTGTTTGCACGACCCATCGCGTGCCGTGTAGGGGTACGACGACTCTGAGCTAATACCACCGTTCTTGATGATCCACTTGAAGGCGAAGGCGGGATCCCCGCCATTGCAACCTCGATTACCAGTCGAACCCGAACAGTCGACCAATTGTTGCTCCGACAAGCTCTTCAGGGTTCCCGTCTTTATTGCCACCACACCCTCCACGGCGCCGGTGGCGCTGAAGGCCCAACCCGAGTCGCATTGGCCCTGGTTTTTGACGGGCGTGACGGCCCCTTTTGTACGCCAGTCAACCTCGGTGGGTAAGTCGTTGCTCGAGATTTCTGCTTTCGCCACAGGCAAATCCTGATAATCCCTCGCGTATTCGTACTCGTATCCCATGACCATAATGGTCATGGATGCCCCCTCGGGGCCCGTCAACCCGACCGTCAGGGTGTTATCCGCCTTCAGGGGGACTATGGCGCGCAGGGGCCGGGAGTCAAAAGCTTCCGACCCGAAAATGGTGGCTCCATTCAGTTCAACGTTCACGCCCGTGACGTCCTTATGGTCGGCCAGAAGGGTGAAGGGGCCATAAACAAGGGGTGGCAGGGTGAAGGAAACAGTCTCGGAGGTGGGCGGACCGCTGTGGACAGTGAACACCCTTGGTCCGTCAACAAGAGTTGTGTTCGCCGCCGGCAGGTAAGTGGCAAACAGCAACGATAAGACAACACCACAGAGAGCTTTTCGGAAAATCATGGTTCGTCCTCCTCAATGAAACTGAATGGGCCACGCGCGGTGCGGGCGAACGTGAATCTTGTCCGAGGAAGAGTCGAACCCCGGACCCAAGAATGCCTCAATGGGCCAGGCGCAAGCCGGCGCCCGTCAGCACAGGAGAAAAGCGCTCCGCGTTCGGGGACCCGGTAGATGAACGAGGCGTGATCGTGGCCCGTGGCACAGCTTGAACTTCCCCTCCACGGAGCAAGCAGTGTTCAGATTTTCAATCTTAGCCCAGCCGTTATTATATGTCGGTGGGCAGGGAATTTCAATGCCGCGCTTGCAACCGACGGCGGTCGGCGCGACAATGGGGCGCTGCGGCTGAAACGCGAACGTTCGGCAGATTGGAGAAACGGATGAAAATACGACCGACCTCAGTAACTGTGATCTGTTGGATTCTGATCGTGTTGGGCGGAGTATCGCTTATCACGAGCACGCTGATGTGGAACAATCCCATGACCAAGGAACTGATGGCGCGCGGTTCGCTTCCGGTTCCCGTTCAGTATGCCATGATGTACGTAGGGATACTCGTTCTGATTGCCAGTGGCCTGGCGATGCTGAAAGGACAAAACTGGGCGCGCCTGCTGTACGTCATCTGGAATCCTGTTGGGTTTTTGATCGGGCTGGTAACATCTCCGGTGAAAGCGGCCATGATTCCGAGCCTCGTCATCTATGCGGTTGTCGTATTTTTCCTTTTCCGTCCCAAGGTCAATCAGTATTTTGGCCGAAGCGAGGCCGCAAGTGCTTCCGAAAACCCTTAGCATTATCTGCTACATCGTCGCGGGCTTCTTCGTGTACATGATCGGCCTTCTCGCCTTCCTCAACCTGAGGTTTCTGCCCTTCGCCAACAAGCCCCCTCTCTGGGTGAAGTATGCGATTGTGGGGGGCTTTTGCATCCCGGGAGTGGTTGCGTTAGTTATCGGTTTGGCCCTAAGCCGATTTCGACACTGGAAGCGAGATGTCGGTATCGTCTTGGTGTCCGGGGCAGGCACAACTGCATTTGTTGTTCTTTCGATGGCCTGCTGCCTCTTGTCGCCAGAATTCAAGAAGCTATTCCCTCGTAACATACTGGCCTTCTTCAGCGACATCGTCACTGGGCTAAGTTGCATCCTGTTATTCTCAGTAGCAGGCATTGCCCTGATCAAGGGTCGGTTAAGAGCAGTGACAAGTGACAAGTAAGGCGCACTGCAACGCCGACTCGCCTGATACCACTTTCGGGTCTACCATGCTAATTATTGTCAGGCGCCATCCGCAGCACATGGGAGGCTGGACATGACTGCTGACACGTCCGTGGCTAGTGAACTCGGAATCTACGCGTGCCCCGCGTGCAAGCGTCTCTTGCGCCAAGAAGATGATGTGCTCCGCTGTCCCACCTGTTCACAAGCCTACCCCATCAGAGAGGGCAATCCCCGACTTCATCCGGGAAGAACTATCTCAAAGTAAAGACCCTGTACTCAGGAGAATGCGCTTCATCGATCGGATGGGACGCATCTACGAAACCAAGCTGTGGTATCCGATCGTCCTCAATGTCTTCGGTGGATTTCGCAGCCCCTCTCTTGCCCAACTGGTCAGTACAGTGTCCCAGAAGGTCCAATCAACCCAAGGCCGGGTGCTCGACGTTGCCTGCGGTCCCGGTACCTTTGGGCGGCGGATTGCGTCACCGTCCAAGGAGGTGTTCGGGATCGACTTATCCATGGGGATGCTTCGGCAAGGCGCAATTTACACGGCAAAGGAAGGCATTCCCAACGTGCATTTCGCCCAGGCAAGAGCAGAAGCGCTTCCATTCGAAAACGGCCTTTTCAACGCTACCCTCTGTTGTGGCTCGCTGCATCTCTTTGCGGATACCGTGATGGCTCTGCGCGAGATGGCTCGCGTCATCTGGCTCCATTTTGACATTCAGGGCTCGCAAGCAAGCAGCCTGACTGGGGGCGTAGGATAGGAGAAGACGATTACGGCATCGTCCGCGAAACCGGATGGCGCCTAACATTGCGCGGAGCCGAAGCGGATTTTGACCTCCACCGGTTACATCGAGACGAAGTGATTGTCGATGGCTCTCCGGAGCGTCTTCGCAAACGTTTCCCAGGAGCAGCCGATACTCCCCGTTGTGGATTCACAACCCGCAACCGCAACATCTTCCTTTGCAGGCGGCGCGGCCGTCGTGAGTGGAGTCGCGCTTCGCATCTGTTGGAGTGTCTGGGCAAGATACTGCGCACGCACGAAGCACTGTCCGGTATCCGGCTGCCGCCACAGCGAGAAGATGAGCGCGCCTCCGGGCGGTGTGTCGTCCGGCTGATACCCTGGCAAGTGCCAGGAAAGGCCGAGCATGCGGGAAAGATTCGAGAGGTTGGTATCATGTCCCGACAAGATCAAGAGTGCGGCTCCCGGAGGGCCCAGCGCACCCGGCACCGCCTTCCCGGTTGCCGCCTGCTCCATCGACAACAAAATATGATCCAGAAGGTTGGAACCCCTTGCCCGAGCGAGATAGAGTGTGCGCCGCGTCAGGTCAGCGTACGCCGCATGCAGTTCGAGAATGCGGAGCAGGTTATTCGCGTCGAGACGGCCCCAGCCGAGATCCTTACCTTGCATGCCATCAGTGTACTCGAGCAAAAGATTCTCACTGAGAGTCGAGGCTAAGCTCAACTGTTCATTGAGTTGAACGGACTTTCCAGTTGCGGCAACGCTGATCTCTTCAGGAGGTTCGACCAGCTTCTTCGGCGCGCCTCCTCCTCCCAACACGAACTTAAGCGCCTCGAAGGCGGCTCGGTGCAAATCCATGAATTGCCTTGGATTGTCTCCCAGACGCTCCCGCACCGCCTTTGCGGCGATTTCCCAATCCGGCTTCGCTATGCCAGCCTTGATTGGGTCGAAAAGCGGATCCCGGCTGCCCTCCGGCGCCGAATGGACGGCGACTGCGCAGCCAGGCAACAAAGTCTCCGCCAAAGCGCGCCCGGTCTCGAGCGTTCGCTGGTCCGTGTCCGCTTGAATGTAGATCCGGCTCGCGTCTCCGCATCCCTGTGAACTCAGCAGACGCTCGCCTGACAGCCACACCCGATAATAGGCCCCCATGAGCTGCATGAGAGCTCGGCCATGCGGCGTGAGGTTGCCGGGAGGAACACTCCATTCCGGCCAGGGCTGTGTTGCGTATTGATTGAGGCGCTCGGAGTTCCATGTGGGTGAGCGCACTCCGTGCCGGCTGATGATGACCACGTAACGCAGTTGCGGACGTGGGGCGGTGCCGGCGGCTACCAAACCGGCGCCAACTGCCCACGCCACCGCGAACAAAGCCGCCGCTCGTAGACGTTTCAACACGACTTCACGATTCAGTCCAAACATTCAGCACCCACCCACATTGCCAACAAAACGCTCACCACAGAGCGCACAGCGCGGCTGTCGGCAACAACCAAAATGAGACCCTCTGCGTGTTCCGTGCCTGTGGAGTCTTAACACAGAGGGCACGAAGGATCTCCGTGACCTCCGTGCTAAGGCTTTTCTTATCCGCGTCTGTTCTCCGTGGCCTCTGTGCTTGACGGTCCTTATCGGCCATAAACCAAGACGTGGAACGTTCCCCGAATGGCCGCTCCGGGCCGGCCTGCGGCGGAAGTTGCAGGGGGACCAAAGTCTGCCGTGTCCACAAATAGGTTGTGTGTTTTGGTGTCGAGCCCCATGGTCTTGGCGCCGAACTCGGTCTTGACCGTCTCAACCTCGCTGAACTTGTCAGGTGAGTCTTCGTGGAAGATATGGATCATACCCTCGCGGGTTGAGCAGAAGATCATGCCTGTTTCAGGTTCATAAACGGCGGCATCCACGCCCGCCGAGATTGGGAACGACTGGATAACCTTTCCGCTGTCGGCGTCCATCGCTACGAGCATCTGCGGGTTGCGGCCGGCGCTGAAAAGCCGCCGGTGCTTCGTGTCCATCGCGAGGGCAGTGGGCCTTCCAGCCGGGGCAACCGGCCAGCGCGACTTGATGGTGAGCGCGTGGGAATCAATGGCGACCACTTCGTTTTTGTCCTCCATATTGACATAAACTGTTCCCTTGCCGTCGGCAACGGCGAATTCAGGACCTCCACCCAGCTTGATGGTCCCCACCACGGCGCCACTCTTGGCATCGATCACCGTGGAGCTGTTGGGGTCTCCATTCATGGCAAAGACACGCTTGGAGGCAGGATCATAAACAACGGAGTCGGCGTCGTTGTCGGCTTTCGCCTCGCCGATAACCTTGAGGGTCTTCAGGTCGAAAATAATCACTTTTCCCTGGGAACCGTCTGTGATGAATCCCCGGCCAAACTCGCTGGCGATGGCAACCCCGTGGTCCTGTTTCAAGCCCGTGATGTTGCCGACAACGCTGCCGTTGTCGGCGTCGATGACTTTAATCTCCGTCCCGTGCGACAGGTAGACGCGGCGTGCGAAAGAGTCCACCGTAACATAGTCAAAATACTCCCGGGTACTACCCTCTGCCGAACCCAAAGGGTATTTCGCAAGCAGATGGTAACCGCCCGTCGCCGCTATCGCGAGAGCAACAGCGCCTGCAAGGAGAACAGACACGCCAGTTGCTAAACGTCCGAGACCCGATGACAGCTTCACGTGAAACCCTCCCCATTAATTGGCGATCACAGTTAAGGCGGTTTAATCACTCTCAAACCAGGTCCATATTTTAGCCCAAGTTCGGTGGCCTTCCAGCCGGCTCACGCGCCGTCGGCGGGAAAGGGATACTTCCACAACAGCCGGTGCGGCGCTAGGGCCAGAATCCACCCAAAGGCTTATCCGCCTGACGCGGTCTGCGCCCTGATGTTCCGTCCTTCCGACTTACCCGAGGAGTGATCGATGTAGGTGGTGCAGCCGCCGTTCTTGCGCAACTCGAATCCGTCGGCGACGGCGCCGTCAATGGAATACGCCGTTAGCGCCAACCGCTCCGGAGATACATCGACGATCTGGTAGAACTGTTTGTCCTCGATCATCTTCGCCATGTATTGGCTGTTCACCTTCTGGGTTTTGTACATCTTCGGGCCGCTGACGGAGATGACGTAAACAACGCCCGGCGCCGACGGATCCACGATGCGGTCTTGGGCGATCTTGTGGGTGCGGGCATAGACATGGTCGTGCCCTTGCAGCACCAGATCCACATGGTACTTTTCATAGAGGGGCGCGAGGGCGGCCCGCATTGCCGCGTATTCACGGTCTTTAGCGATGGCGTAGATCGCCTGGTGCTGCACGACAATCGTCCAGCGATTGGGGTTATCGCTCAATACTTTAGTAACCCACTCCACTTCCTTGTCGGTGACGCGTTTCCTTGCCGCGGCGTCGAAGCCTTCTTCGGCGAATGCATTCACATCCAGGGCGATGAAGCGGACGCCCTGATAGTCCACGTAATACGACTGGCCCGACATGTCGTCCAGGTCCGGCCCGTTCGACGGCAGGGCGAAATGGCGGCGCCACGGCCACGGAGCGGCAAGGGTCAACTTGGCTTCCGGGGAACCCTTCGGCCGATGCAAATCGTGGTTGCCCGGAACCGGAATGCTGGGAACGGTGGCGGAGATAGAACCCAGCGCGTAACTCCATTCCCCCCAAAGGCCGTCGTCATACCCCTCGTTGACCAAGTCGCCCGCATGCACCAGGAAGCGCGCATCGGGAGCGGCGGCGTAGGCGCGCCGAATGGATCGCGACCACAGCGATTTGATGCTGTTCTGTTCGTCGCCCAGATAGAGGAAACGGAAAGGCTCCGGCGTGGTGGAAGCCGTGCGGAAGACGTTCCATTCGCTCCAGACCTGGCCGTCGCCCACCCGGTAGCAGTAGGCAGTGTCCGGCTCCAGGCCTTCGAATCTCGCTGCATAGTGCGCGGCGGAGCCACCATCTCCCAAATCGTCTCTTTCGACGCTGGCAGGCACGGTGCTGGCCGACGGTTCGAACTTGGGATCGGCTGTGAATCTCGCGACCTGTGCCTGTGGTGACGCTGCCGCCACCTCAGTTCGCCAAGTCACTGCCTGGGTTCGAGCGGGATCGCCCGCCCATGAGAGAACGATCCGCGAAGGGACCGTTCCTGGTGGCGCAGACGACGACGCCTTGCCGCACGCCGCCAGGGAAAGCAGAAACGGGCCGGGTATCATTTTGGCGAATTGCCGGCGGGTGAATTTGAACATGTATAGTTCATCCTTTCCTTGGCGGAAGGGCGGGCACCGCCCGCAAATCGGCGGGGCTAGACGCTAAGCAGATTTAGAATTCGGCCCGCATCATGAACTCGATGCGACGGGGTGGCCCCTATCACAGGACCACCCTCGCCATTGCCGTTCTCATAAGAACACCATACCGCCAACCTCCGACATATCAGAACTCAAGGCGCAGCATGAACTGGAGGCGCCGCGACGAGCCGATCCCGGTGGCGCCGGAGTTCAGTTGGGTGGTGATGACCCCGAACTCGCCGGCCCCATCAGAGACATCGGAATCCGGATCGCCGTAGATCGGATGGTTGAGCAGATTAAAGGCTTCGGCTCGGAACTCCAATTTCAGCCGTTCGGTAAGGGGCATGTCCCTCTGGAGCGCCGTATCGATTTCATAGTACCCGGGGCCACGGCCAATGTTGCGTCCCAGGTCCCCCCACGTGTTTTTGGCCGGTGTCGCGAAGGCGTCTAGATTGAACCAGTTGTTGATGTTTTTGTTGGCCGGGTAAAGGGACTGGCCGGCGACCAGGTCCGGCCGTTGAGCTTTCTTATTGCCGTCGGGCATGGCCGACGCTTTCCGGTCTATCTCTATGTCAATCGGGCGGCCGCTCATTGCAGAGGCAATTCCACTCAGTCGCCAGCCGCCCAGCACCTGCGCGGCGGCGCCTGGGGTGTTTAAGAAGCGCTTGCCGTGTCCAAACGGAAGCTCGTAGACCGAATTGATTGAGAGGGACTGGCGAATGTCAATGTCCGAACTGCTATAGTCACATCGGATACACGACACGTTTTGAATGTTCGTGGTGTCGCCCGCTCCGAACCCTTCGTCAGCCAAACCGTGTGACCACATGTACTGCGTCCCCCACAGCCATCCACTGGTGAGATGGCGCTGCAAGGATACCTGAAGCGAGTGAAAGTTGCTGTTGCCGAGGTTATTTTTGTAGCCGTATTGGCCAAATGTGGGTATTGGGCGCTCGCCCGTTGCTGGATTGATGACATTGGCCTGTAATTTGCCGAACAGCCTATGCCCCTCGCTGCCGTCGTAAGCAATCTGGCCTACAAAGTTACCCGGGAGCATCCGCTCGACCGTGAAATCCCAGTTTTCGAAGTATCCGTCCTTGCGGTTCGGGTCCCACGCTTTGGGCGAGTATAACGGGGCGGGAAGCAAGGACGGAAGAATTGGCCACGCGAGGTTTGACACGTCGGCGGACGAAACAGCAAATCGTTGGTCCGTACTCTCGTGCCCGTCGGTGAAATCGTCCATCTGGTCCGGCGAAAAGTACATCCCGAACCCGGCGCGGATGACCGTTTTTCCTGCATTTCCTCCGGGGGCCCATGCCAGGCCCAACCGTGGTGCGAAGTCCTTGTAGTAGGGCGAATACAGCGGCGTGCCCTGCGGGCAAAAACCTCCACACGAAACCTTCACCACGGCCTGGCGGCCAAAGGCCTCCTTCAGAACCGTGTAATGCTCCCATCGCAACCCGTAATTGAGGGTGAGATTGGGCCGTATTTTGAACGTATCCTGAATGTAGGGCATGATGTAAGTGCGCCGCTCGCCGCCGAGGGTCAACGGCCCGACGTAGGAATAGCTGTCAACAACATTGTTAAGGAAATCGTCCGTGCTGTCGTAGGAGAGGTCCCCGTTGCCGATAATTTCGTCGGAATTGTTCAGCCGGTGGCGCTCCACGCCGATCCCCATCTTAATCGTGTGCCGTCCCCTGACAATGCTCAGGTCGTCGTAGGCATCAATCGTCGTGCCGACTTCCTCGTCGAGTTGGCTATCACTAGGACTATCGAAGGGGCCGCTCACGTCCGCGCAGATGGTGCCGGCCAGACCGTTGGCGGTCGATTGAGGACACGTTCCATTCTGGTAGTGGTGCAAGGCGGAACGGTTGATTCCCCCTCGGAGCTCGTTAATGATCGTCGGTGAGAAGGTGTGGGTTAACTGGACAACATAATTCGAGGGGCGGATGAGAGGGTTGTCGATGCCGCCCAGGGTGTCCAATGGTGAGGTCGAGTTGGCATCGTCGATGTTCAGCCGGAGGAAGATGGAGGTTCTATCGGTGAAGGTGTGATCCAAACGGAACATCCCGCTATCTTCGCGGGTGTTCTCACTCTGCGGTTGAACCCATTCGTTGGTGATGCCGTCACCGACGGGGATCAACAGTCCCGTGGACGGCCACTGGGCGAGGAAGGGGATGATAACGGGATTGGTCACGCTTGCCCGAAACGCAGCGTTCGGTACAAACCCGATCACGGTGGTGTCCAGGCGCTGCCGGATCCCTTCGTAGTCCATGTAGAAGAAAGTGCGGTCCTTCTTGATGGGCCCGCCAAAGCTGGCGCCGAACTGGTTCAAGCGGAAGGGCGGAATGTTGATGTCGAAGGGCGAGCGCGCGTCGAAGACGTTGTTACGCAGGAAATCGAAGGCCGAACCGTGAAACGCGTTCGTCCCCGTCTTCGATACGATGCTGACGATGGCCCCGGCCGATCCGCCCTGATCCGCGGTATAGACCGAGGAACTCACGCGGAACTCCGCGATCGATTCCAACGAAATGGCCAGGCGCACGCCCACCTTCTGGCTCTGCTCCTGGACGCCCGTGGCATCGAGTCCATCGTAGGTGTAGTTGCTGTCGTCGATGCCTCGCCCCACGAATCGCAGGTCTCTTTGGCCGCCGGCGCCGAGGTTGACGGCGCCCGGGGCGAGGGTCATGAGGAGGGACCAGTCGCGCCCGTTAAGGGGGATGTCCTCCACTTGTCCGGTTCGGATGACGGTCGAGATCTCGGCGTCGTTCGAATCGAGCGCCGTAGCTTCAGCCCGCACCTCAACCTTCGTGGTGGGCGCGCCCACCCGGAGCTGCACGTTGATGGTGCGGGTCTGGCCAACGGAAAGCTGGATCCCGTTCATCGCGAAGGTCTTGAATCCATTCCCAGAGACCGTAAGATCGTACATTTCCGTGGGCAGGCTGCTGAGGCTGTAAACCCCACTATTCCCGGTGGTCGTCTGCCTTTTAAAACCCGTGTCGGGCGCAACGACCTCGACTTTCGCGTTGGGAATGCTCGCCCCACTTGGGTCCGTCACGGTTCCATTAAGATTGGCTCGGTCGATTTGGCTAAAAGCAACGCCAACAAACAAGGTGGCGCCGAATAAAGGGAGAAGAACAACCCAGGGCCACTTAAATTTCATCGAAAATTCCTCCATATTCTATGAATTGCTGTAGAGAGCGACATAAACCGGAGTCGTTCTCCCTGACCGCCCTTTCGCGCCCAGAGAGCGGCGCTACGGTGAAAAACCGCATTACGCTATGCTTGTGTGCCAGAGATGGGGCGTGAACCGGAGGTGATGGCACGTGAGCAACAAGACTGCGGCCACTTGGTGAAGTGTGTGTGAAGCATCGGTAAACAGAGTGTGAATTCGGAACCGGAAAAAATCCTGTGTCCCGGATCAGCAGATGGGGCAGGTGAATCGCGCTCGCAACCAGTGATCGCACGAGCTTGTTGGCCGTTTCGGATGTAGCGCGGGCGTCTCGCTCCCGCAACAGGGCGCGGACAGGATGCCCGCGCCACAGCGGGGGAGACACCCGCGCTACGTCGTGGCGGAGGTTGGTTGACAACCTTTAAGGAGGATTAGGAAGCAAGAATGTGTTTCATTCTTAATCGTGGTGTAATAGAATTGGCACATTGCTGTAACGTGGAGTTGATGCCGTGTGGCGACGTGCAGCAGCGACATTTCTGGCAATCGGGATGATGCTCGGCGGCCTTCGAGCGAGTAAAGGCAGCTCGGCACCTGCCTCGGATGCACCTCCCGAGCTCGCAAGCCCCTACCAGCCGTACGAATTAAAGCTGCGGCCCTTCTGTCCGATCCCTAACCGCCCTGCGGGCGTCCTCCTGCACGGGCGCATCAATGGTGGGCGGCCTCTGCGATTGGTTCTCGACAGCGGCGCCGAGTTCATCGTGATTGAGGCTAAGGCTGCGCGCGCCGCAGGGGTTCCCGGCAGCTCTGAAATGGAACTGGTAGGCTTGGGAAATAGACACGCAAGGGTGGGGTGGGCTGAGACTGTTGAGATCGGTCCGGTCCGCTTCCGAAACTGCCGCGCGGCTGAGGTGGCCGGAATAGTAGTGGAAGGGGCAGACGGGGTGATTCCTTTAAGCCTCTTCTCCGATTTCCTTCTGCGCCTCAATCTGCCCGAGAAGACGCTTGGACTGCTTCCGTATCCGCGCGAACTTGACCAGACGGTCCCGTCCACGCGCGGCGTCACAAAACGCGATCTGCTGCTGGTCGCGGCCGTCTTGAACGAGAAGGAAAGCGGGCACGTGGTTTTGGATACCGCCGCCTTTTGCACTGCCATCTCCCGCGAGATCGCAGGCTCACTGAGCAGCCCCCTTCTTGTTCCAGAGATAAGGATCGGGGCAGGGACTGGCACTACAACAGGGCAGCTCGTTTCATCCGCCGTGCGTTTCCAAATCGCAGGCCAGGAACTCATTCCTAATGAGGTTGTCGCTTTAGATCTTTCGAACCTGAGCCGTCACTTAGGTATGGAAGTAGTTGGTGTCCTTGGGTTTCCGGCATTGAGCCCCTACGTTCTCACAATTAGCTATCGCAACGCGTCGGTCAAGATCGAATCCCCGCACAGTTTCTCCGTTCGTGAGCGGGATGGTGGTAACAACGCCAAATCTCCCGTGCCGCTCGCATTCCGGTAGGTGCGCCTCAAGACTGATCCTGTTTGTCGGGAGACTTGTAAGCGCCGCACTCACTATTCAAGATCATCCCCGAGTATGGGCTCTCGGAGCGGAAACAGTAACTGACAGAGCAAGGATGACCGTGGTGATGGAGACACCGCGGACTATGCCGTCTTCTTCCATCCGGAACGCTTCTTTCTGCAGGCAGGGCACAGATTTTCCGGACTTATCGGTGACGATGACAGGAACGAGAACCAGATCGGAGCGGGCGGTGAGCTTTACTAGTTCTCGGGCCGGAGGGTTGACGCGATTTTCGGGAGCAACTGGCGTGGTCCTGCCGGTGGATGGAGGTTATGATAGTTGCCGTGGCGAGTCTTGCTGGCCAATCAAGGGAGATGAAAATGCGAGAATCGCGGCGAGTAACCCAGCGGGTCGGATCATGGAATGTGCCCTAGTCTAGAGAAACTGATCGAACACCGGAAACATTAGCGGAGTGCATAGCCTTCAGCGAGCGCGGGCACCACCGTCAGGTAAATTACATTGGGCCCAGTCCGCACAGCGGGCGTCATCGGTCGTCCCCTAGCGTCAGAAGCTGTGAAAGAATTCTGCAAGGAGCTTCTCACCACAGAGACACTAAGGCACAGAGAACTGAAAAGAAGGGCTTCGTCTCTGTGCCTCGGCGTCTCCGTGGTTAATGCAATCGATTTTTTCACACCTCCTCTGGGATGTCTGCGTCGCGGAGGCTTCTGTTCTTAAGAAGCTGATCGACGCTAGCCATGGTCTCCGGCCATACGAGCGCTGCTGATGAGCCGGGTAAGCCGATCCTTGTCCCCCCACGTGGACTCGGTGTGGTTTCGGATGTCTTCCGGCGTGAACCAGAAGCGTTTCAACTTCTTTTCGCTGTGCAGCTTGGCGAGGTCGTTGTAATGGGGAGAGGTTGGGTCTTCGGATTCACCGTAGGGCAGAAGACTCCAAACTTCCTTCGGGTCGCTCTCCACGACCACGAGGATATGCCCCCAGCCGTCGTTGTCGTAGATCCGTCCGTCGTCTTGCTCTACGCCGGCATCCGGGTGCAATACATCAAATAGGTCGGTGCCGTCCATGGAGAATTTTCCACCTCGGACCACCAAGTTCACCTCGCCCCAAGGCACGTCGGCCCTCCCAAAGTGCGCCTGGATGCGATCCATCGCCTCTTTCATCGCCTTCAGTGCCATGTCTTGCTCTTCCGGCAAATCGATGCGGATCTGGTATCGCGAATGTTCAATGAAACGTGAGAACTTTTCATGCGAGAAGAGGTCCTGGTAGGCACGTCCCCAGAAATACAGATAAGTCTGAGCGATCGAGCCTTGGGCGGAACGCCGATTCCAGGCGCTAATCACCTCAATCGCGTGCTCCAACCTAGGGTCGGTGAAGGGGATCTTTCCATTGGTGCGGGCCGCGACCAGGAGAGGGACGATGACGTCCGCCGGGACGACGTAGGTGTCAAAAGCCATCTCCTTGACCTCGTCCAATGTGAACGTCCTCTTCTCACTCAGCAACTTGAGGAGCCTTTCGCCGCGCGGGTTGAGGTTCTTCTCCCCGTCATCAGGCTGGGGTTTATCCATCTGAAAGTAATCCGCCGGCTGCATGGGATTGAGTCCCGAATCTAGCGTGGAAAACCAGGGCGGATTGTTGCAGTTTTGTACGAATCCGGATGCTGGGTTCAAGAGTTGGGGCATTTTCTCCAGAGGGAAATACGGTCCCCACTCCGTCGCTTTCGTCCAGCCCGGAACGGGCTTGCGCCAGTCGTAGCCGGGGGCGCGTTCCGCAACGGCGGCGTTGTCGAGCCAATAAAGAGTGTTCTTGTCGGTGTACAGGAAATTCCAGCGAGGTATGAGGTGCGCCGCAAAGACACCCTTGAAGTCCTCCAGGTTTTGCGACTTCATGATGCGATAAAGGCCGGTTGCGTAATTGACTCCCTCGAAATTGGGAAGTTTAACCGAGTAGGCGCGGTGGCTTTCGTGATCAATCTGCACAATGGGGCCGTGGTGTGTGTAGTAGCAGGGAAGCGTGATCGACTCCATGCCCTTCGGCCCCTTTACCTGGAAGGTCTCGTACTCCACCGCGATGCTTCTCCACTCATCTTCGTATCGGTATTGAAGCGGATTTTGTGGGTTAATCTTCTCTTCATAAACGTCAGAGATATTGGGGAAATTCCAGGTGGCTGACCAAGTGATCCTATCGTTGAACCCGTCCAGGAAAAACGGACTCCCCAACCAACTGATCCCGCCCGCATTGAGCTTGCCGGGTGTGATGAGGTGCGCTTCGTAGTTCTGAAATCGGTTGGCCCAGGGCATGTGGGTTTCTTCGAGATGGATCACTCGCCCGTTGGCCGATTTGAGCGGCGAAAGCGCAAACTGGTCTGAACCCAAATTGGGGAATTCCTGAGGGAGGTTCGTCAACTTGATCAAGGCCTCGTTAATGCTGTAAAAGCGGAAATAGTGGCTTCGTTCCTGCGCCTCGACATCCTCCGGTGTGATGGGCTCGACCCAATGCGGTATCTGAGCGCGGTGTTCTTCGATATAGGCGTTGACTCCCCGCGCGAACCCGCTCAACGCTTTGTAAGTCTGAGGGTCAATCTTGTCCCGGTTCCCGGCAACGGCTTTCTTCGTACGCAGCAGACGTTGCAAGTAGTCTCCATCCCAGCGGTACTCATAGGGGATGAAGTGGAGATACCCCTGCCCAAGTGCGTTGAAGCCACGCACCTCCGCCAGCCGGCCCTGGGCATCCAGGTAATGGACCATCATCCTCTCAAGGTGGTCCTGCGCCTGAGCGTAGCCGTACCCAAAGAACGTCGCTTCCTCGGTTTCACCTAGGATGTGAGGGACGCCGAAATTATCCCGATAGATACTCGCCTGCTCCGCTAACGGATCGGCTGAATTGCTCACCGAAGAGCGCGGCATCTTGCTTGCCGCCGGAACTGCCACGGCGCTTGCCAACATTCCTCGTAGGAATCTTCTGCGGTGCATCAATCATCTCCCAAAGTAAGACGTTGTTGGTGAATTCCCCGAAGGTGCCTTGTCATCCCTTACGGCCCGATTAGGATACAATGAGCGCCGTCTGAATGAAACCGCGCCATCACACTGCCCTCACAGTCTGCCGGGAATAAATCCGAACTATCGGACTCATCGCTTGGTAGTGGTATCATTTGGAATGGGATCCATTTCGAAACGCCAGTCATTCCCGTCCCGCCATGGCGGGACGGGAATGACTGCGACCTGCGGAGCCCATGTCGCGCAAATGAAACCAATACCCGTCGCTAATTTCGCTTGACCACGCCTCCTTCAATCCCCATCATACTTTCCCATACTGTGGGCGAATAGGAGGGGTTTTGTTATGGGACGTGGATGCGTTTCGTTCAAACATTGGCTGCTGCGGAACTCCCTAGCTGCGGTTGTTTTGTTATTTGCTGGACAATCGGCTCTCATGGGCCAGACCGCCCAGGTCACCGGCTTGGTGACCAATGCTAAGGGCACCCGCATTCCCGGGGCCGCGCTGGGGCCTGCTGCAGCGGCGAGCCCGGCAAGTACTAATCTCGTAGTGGTTACTTCCCGAACTTTGGGGCCGATCGATCTTACCCGGTATGCGCTGGGTCAGGGCGGCTTAAGCGAGAAACCGATGATCAGCGATCGTGTCGATCAAATCAGCCAACTTCACCCTCAGACGATCCGCCTTTTTGTGCAGGAGTACTTTGATCTTTACCCCGCGCACCATGAGTATCACTGGGTGACACTCGACAGGGCGATCGAGGCGATCCTGGCCACGGGCGCGAAACCCATCATGAATCTATGCTTCAAACCCCGTGTGCTCTACCCGCAAATCAACCATGAAATTGTTGATCCCACCGATTACGCGGAATGGGAGGAATTGATCTATCAATTGGTCAAGCACTGCAATCAAGAGCGGAAGTTTGGAATTGAATACTGGGAGGTGGGGAACGAGGGCGACATTGGTGAATCGGGCGGAAGCCCCTACAAATTCACGCCGCAGAATTATCTCGCCTACTACCAGCATACGGTTGGTGCGATTCGGCACGCGGACCCGCATGCCAAAGTCGGAGGGCCCGCACTCGCCGACTACCAAAGCCCTCTCGCGGACGCGCTGTTGGCTTCTGCCAGCCAACGTCAGACGCCTCTGGATTTTCTCTCCTGGCATCTCTATCACAGTGACCCCAGGGAATTCTGGAAGACCATCGATTACATGAAGGCCAAGCTCGCGAAGTATCCGCCATTGCACCAGGTGGAGACAATTCTCGACGAGTGGAACATGTCACTCGGAAACCCTGTTCAGAATCCCTACTACCAGCCGGCCTTCATCCTCGAAACCACCCAAGGCTTCTACAAGAAAGGACTCAGCCGGTCCGCCTATTACCATATTCGTGACTGTTTTGTTGACGCCGCGACATTTTCCGGGTTCATGTCTGAACCTGGCACTGCCTTCATGGCACACTGGTGGAACGAAATGCCACAATATGACGGCCTCTTCGACAACCAGGATCGGGTGCGGCCGGCTTACTACGCTTTCAAGCTCCTGAGTCTTATCAAGGGCCAGGAATTGGCTGTGACCGGCACAAATCCTGACCTCAATGCACTCGCGGCACGTGCCGAACCGTGGGTAAACGTGGTCCTGTGGAATTTCCCGTTGCATGGCGCCGGAAGGCCGTACGATGTGACCGTGCAGTTTCCCTCGGAGAGGAAGGGAGAGGTACGGGTGGTGCGGCTTAACCCTGAAAGCCCCTTGAATACGCTCGTGCAGATTCGTAATGGGGAGATCTCGGACCTTGAACGTCACCCGCTTCGAATCACCCTTCGTCCCTATGAGATCTACTGGATTGAGGTTACTGAATAATCCCGAGAAATGTCCGGGCAGGGTCTTGACGGGGCGTATAATCTATGTTATAGCATAGATATGGAGAATCATTACGTTACCCGCTTGCAAGGTATCCGGCGTCAGGGTGGGACCGTGCAGGTCTATGCCAACCTGCCCCTGCCACTGGCCGCAGCGCTGGACTTGGAGCCGGGTGAGAAGGTGACCTGGAAAGTGCTCGACCGGACACATTTGCTGTTGCTGCGCCTGCGGGAGCGCAAAAAGCTGAGGGGTGAGGCGGCGCCCCGTTCCGAGGCGGTAAGAAAGGCGGGACGAGACCCAGAGCAGAAGTCGTGACGGAAAAGCGTTCCTCACAAACGCGGACATTTGTGACAGACCGCTTATGGGTGGGGCGGGCAGGCGAGATACCCTGTACGGGTATCTGGCTGAAGACTTGGAGGAAGTGTTTCAGGATGAGTACTTTGCTGCCTTGCATTGTCCGGATAACGGACGAATCTTGGTTCCCCAAGTTTGTGGTGAGCCTGTTGTTGCCGTCAAGACGACTTCCCTCCTCGGCTGAGGAAGGGATCAGAGGGTGGTTGCATACGGGACAAATCGAATCAGTAAACCACCCCCTGCCCGCCTCCTTGTCCTGATCTTGTGGTGGACACCGGGGGTTGACGCATTCAGCCCCAACGGGGTGGCCTATCCCGCCCTGCGGGACTAGGCCAACGGCCTAGGTTATAATGTCCATCCTGTTTCCGGTTCTCAAGCCCTGAAAGGGCGTGACAGCCCCCCCCCGCCTCGACGACCGTTTGCGTAGATTCCAGAACGCTGTTTCGCCCTTTCAAATTGGTCAACCGCCCCAAGAGCCCCCCTCCTTATCAGGGAGGGGATCCTCCCAGCGCATTTTCATGCACACAGGATGAAGGGCTCTTGCTCATCCCCAAGAGCCCCCCTCCTTATCAGGGAGGGGATCCTCCCAGCGCATTTTCATGCACACAGGATGAAGGGCTCTTGCTCATCCAGGAGTTAGTTCACAGTTTCTGTTCCTTGGTGTCCACACCACTGGTTGTTTGCGCAGCGGGTTCTGGTGTGGGCATGTGGCACTGGCCGTCGAAGTAGCCTCCGGGATCAACGACGAGGCACGGCGTGTAAATGTCTCCCAATACGACGCCGTGTTCTTTAATCTCCAGCCGCTCGGAGGCATGGATGTTTCCTTTTATTTTTCCCGTGACGCTGATGAAGCGCGTACGGATTTCTCCATCCACTTCACCTTGATCGTGGACCACGACGGTGCCTTCACTGCTAATCTCACCCTTGAAGCGAGTGTTGACGCGGATCAGGCCGGACGTGACCTGCATTTTTCCCTCAACCTCCACGCCAGGGTCCAGCCACCCGACCCAGTCACCGGGGAGATCGGGCAGTTGACGCCGCCTGGACTTTCCAAAGCCGAATGGCATCGTTGCCTCCCACCGGAGTCATCGGATACCCCGATTATGTTCGAGAGATAGAGTATAGCGGAAATAGTCAAATGTATATGCGCAGTTCTACTGCCTGACCATCAAGTCGTATATCCTGGTCAGATCTTGCGCCGAAAAATAGCTGATTTCTATCTTGCCGCGTCGCCCGTCGCCGAGGATCTTGACGCGCGTCCCCAGCGTTCGTTCCAGTTCCAGTGCGGCAGCGCGAACGTTAGGATCGACTGGAGCTTCGGAGGTGGTTTTCTGCGCACTCGGTTTTATGCCTCGCGAGGCCACCAAGTTCTCAACCTGCCGCACCGAGAGTCCTTGCTTGGCAATCCTCGAGGCAAGCTGCACTTGGGCGGATTCAGAATCCAGACCCAGGAGCGCCCGCGCATGGCCGTAGGTGATTTCGTCCTTGGAGAGCATCTCTTGGACGGTCGGCGGCAGCCGCAACAGGCGCAGAGTATTTGTGACCGAAGAACGATTAATGCCCAGCCGCTCTGCAACCTGCTCGTGGCTGAGGGAGTATTTTTCCTGGAGTGCCTGATACGCGCGGGCCACCTCGAGCGGATTCAAATCCTGACGGAGCAGATTCTCAGTCAGGGCGAGCTCCAGGGCGTCCTGATCCGAAAGCTCGCGGATAATGGCGGGAACGGTTTCAAGGCCAGCCAAGCGGGATGCACGCCATCGACGTTCACCTACGACGAGCTGGAAGCGGTCGCCGGCCGGGGCGCTGCGGCGCAAAAGAATGGGTTGGACGACGCCGCTTGCCCGGATGGAATTGGCAAGTTCTGCCAGCGCGTCTTCAGGAAAGTCGCGGCGCGGCTGAAACGGGCTGGGATCGATGCGGTCAAGCCGCACCTGCTCGAGGCCGGTGGTCGTGGATTCAACGGTCTGCAGTAGTGCGTTCAGCCCTCGACCCAACGCCTTTCTGGTCATGGTTGATGACCTCCTGTGCCAATTCAATGTAACTGGCAGCTCCCTTGCAATCAGGGTCATAGAGCAAAATTGGCTTGCCGAAACTTGGCGCTTCGGCCAGGCGAATGTTCCGAGGTATCAGCGTAGAGAAAACCTGGTCACCGAAGAAATCTCTCAAATCATCCCGGACCTGATGAGAGAGATTGGTGCGCTCGTCGAACATGGTGAGGAGGATTCCCTCCACCGCCAAGTTGCGGTTGTGGAAGCGGCGAATCCGAATCAGCGTGTCGAGAAGCTCCGAGACTCCCTCCAGGGCGAAGTACTCGCATTGCACAGGAACGATGACGGAATCCGCCGCCACTAAGGCGTTTAAGGTGAGCAGATCAAGGGCTGGAGGACAATCAAGGAGGATGTAGTTAAAGTCGTCGCGAAACCCCTCCATGGCTTTTCGCAAAGTTTTCTCTCGCTCGGGACGATCCACAAGTTCAATGGTTGCCCCAACCAGGCCCTTGTCCGAGGGGATGAGGTGGAGACCCTCGGGCTCGGATTTCTGGACGAGGTCCTTGAGGGGCACATCGAGCATAAGGGCGTGGTATATCGTCCGGCGCGAAGGATCTCTGGGGAAACCCAAGCCTGCGGTGGTGTTGGCCTGGGGGTCGCAATCGATGATCAAAGTCCACATGTCCCGGCTGGCAAGGGCGGCCCCCAGGTTGATGGCAGTGGTTGTCTTACCGACCCCACCCTTTTGATTTGCAATGGCAATGACTCGTCCCAAAGGCACCAGCCCAACGGAAACTCAAGCCGAATCTATCAAAGGCGGGGAAGTTGTGCAAGTGAAAGTCACCGGAGGTTTCACGTGGAACATGCCCCAGCACACCCTCAAGGGGTTTTCTTTCCCCACCAGATTTCCCCTCCGCCGCCGGGCACCCTGATGCCCCGCCCCTCCCTTATCCCGCCTTGAAGATAGCCTAGTTCACTTGCCTGGCGGCCGCTCAGCCAGAGAAAAAGATCACCCCCCGGCTTCAGGCAGCGCGAAGCAAGCGGAATAAGTTCCTCCACATGCCCCACCGCTCGCGCCGTTGCTGCGTCATAAGCCGGCGGCGGCGCCAGGCAAGCAAAATCCTCCAGGCGTTCCCCCCGCACTTCGACGAAATTCATTCCACAAACCCGCGCCGCCTCCTTGAGGAACGCACGCTTCTTGGCCACCGGCTCGAGCAGCGTCACCCACAAGTCCGGAAAGATGATCTTCAAACACAAGCCGGGAAACCCCGCCCCGCTTCCGATATCCAACAGCCTGCCGTTCAAATCCACCCACCGGCCCAGATAAAGGCTCTCTCCAAAATGCCGACTCACGCAACTCGGCGCGTCGAGAATGCCCGTCAAGTTAATCTTCTTATTCCAGCGCAGAAGCAATTCGAGATAAGCGATCACCTGGCCGATTTGATCCGTGCTAAGGCTGAGCCCGAACGGTTCGAGCAACTGGCGAACGGTGGCTTCGTCCAGCATCGCAAACCGATTCTAGAGCGTTTGCAGTGACTGCGCAAGGGGGGCGGCGCAGTTGCACAACTAGACGGGACAGGCGACGGGCCCGCCGACCCTTGTACCGCTTCCTGAAATCCCTCCGGCTCATTCATAGCGCAGTGCTGTGGTGGGCGCGACGTGCGCGGCGCGATAGGCGGGGAAGAAGCTCGCCGCGAGGGTCGCCAGGAAGAGCACCGCAGAAACAACGACCAAAGTGATGTGGTCGGTGCCACTGATGCCGTACAAGAGGCTGGCCGTGAAACGCCCCAGGGCCAGGGCCAGGGCGAGGCCGACTGCCAGACCCACCCCGGTCAGGGTCAGGCCATGGCGCAGGAACATGGCCAGCACACTCACGGGCTTGGCGCCCAGAGCCATGCGGATGCCGATCTCATGCGTGCGGCGGCGCACGGAATAACTTATCACCCCATAGAGGCCGACGGCCGCGAGCGTCAGGCCAACTGCACCGAAAACCCCCAGGAGTGTGGCGCTAATCCGTGGAACCAGCATGGACTTGTCCACGTGCTCCTGCATGGTCTCGGTATTGAAGATGGCCATGCTGGGATCGAGCGCGTGGACCTGCGTACGCGCCGGCCGGAGCAGAGTGCGCGGATTCACGGAAGTCTTCACCAGCATCGAAATCCCGTAGAAACTCATGACCTTTTGCGGGGCCCCCTCGAGAAAGAGGTAGGCGCAGTCCGGCGGCTCCTCATCCAGCTTGCGGGATTTCGAGTTTCGAGCCACGCCGATGATGGTGTACGGGATCTCACTGTTCGTCATCTGGCGACCCAGCGGGTCTTCGTTGCCGAACATATGGCGCACCATGGCTTGGTTGATGATGGCCACGTGCTCGTCGTCGGTCTGGCGATTGAAATCGCGGCCGCGCAATAAAGGAATTCCAAGGCTCTCGAAAAACCCGGCGCCCACGCGGTAAATATTAGCATTGACCCCCTCATCTCCCTCTGCCTTGCTGCCCTTGGCATGGAAGTCGCCATTGGTCCCTCCGATGCTGAGCGGAAGGCTATCGACGAAGCTTACAGACCGGACTCCCGGCAGCGCCGACACACGATCGCGAAGCCGGGAGAGAAATTGCTGAGTCTTTTCGGGCGAGTAATTGTGGAGCTTGGGATCGACCGCCAGCAGCAGGATGTTGTTCGGCTTCATACCGAGGTCAATAGAGGAGGCGTTTTGAAGGCTACGGAGAAACAGGCCCGCGCCCGCCAGCAGCACCAGCGAGAGGGCCACCTGCACAACCACCAAGGCGTTCCGCAACCCGAATCCTCGGGTCCGGCCGAACACTGGCGACTCGTTTTTGAGCGCCACCACCAGGTCAGGGCCAGTAGCGCGCAACGCGGGAGCCAACCCGAAGAGGATGCCCGTCAGAAGAGAAAGGAATGCCGTGCAGGCCAGAACGCGCAGGTCCACGCCGAAGTTAAACACCACAGGAACCGGCAACGGAACCTCGACTCGGGAGATAGCGCGCACGGCCATAGCCGCGCACCCAACGCCCACGGCCGCGCCGGTAAGCGCCAACAGAATGCTCTCCGTGAGCAGTTGCCGGACCAGGCGCCAGCGGCCCGCCCCCACCGCGAGGCGGATGGCGAATCTCACGCTGGCGGCTCGTGGCACGTGCCAGGAGCAGGTTGGCAACGTTGGCGCAGGCCACTAGCAGCACGAACCCGACCACCACCATCAGCACGGCTACCAGGACCCGCGCCTGGGTCTCGGAGCCACCAATCATCCCACCCGCGCGGGCGAGGATTATCGAGCGGTGGTAATATCGACCCTCCCGGTGGTAGGTGGCATTGATCCGCTTTTTCACGACGTTCATGGCAGCCGACGCCTGCGCCAGGGTGACCCTTGGCTTGAGCCGGGCGCTCAGCGACAACCATGAATCTTCGCGCTTGGTGCGGGGCTGGTCTTGGGTGATGTCGGGGATGAGTTGTTCGGCCATCGCCAATGGCGCCCAGAACTCCGCAAGAATGCCATTGTCCGTGCCTGTGAAGCCGCGCGGCGCCACGCCCACCACGGTGTAGCGCTGCCCATTCAGCAGGATTCCCCGGCCGATGATGTCCGGGTCCGAGCCGAAGCGGCGCCGCCACAGAGTGTGGCTGAGGACCACGACTTGGTCCCGGCCCACCACTTTGTCTTCCTCTGGCAGGATGCCGCGGCCGAGCGCTGGAGTGACACCCACGACGGAGAAATAGTTGCCGCTGACAAGTTGGCCCCAGACAAGCTCTGGTTCGCCCGCGCCGCCGATGCTGGCGGGAACGAACGCGAAGTAAGCGCACACTCCACCTTCGAAAACATCCGCTGTTTGGTCGCGGTAATCGACGTAGTCGGGATACGAGAAGGTCTCGGCGCCATCAGGAAAAGATACCAGACGCTCCGAGTCGCGGACCGGTAGCACGGCCCAGAGGAGACCTTCGGCGATGCTGAAGACGGTGGTGTTGGCGGCAATCCCCAGGGCAATGGAAATGACAATAGCCAGCGTGAAACCTGGGGTCTTGATCAGGGTGCGCACAGCGTAACGTAGGTCTTGCGATAGCTTACCCATCGGGAACCTCCCAACAGTGGGGCCGGCAAAGGCCCTTCAAAAGAATGAACGATTGGGCAGGCCAAGAAGTTCGAAGAGAAAACCGTTTCGGGGTAGGTTTGCGATCTTCTCGCGACGTCAGAGGCGTCAGAGTCATGCTTCCGCGCCGGGACGCCACGCACGGCGCAGTTCTTTCAGATGCCAAAACCACCACGCAGCGGTCACCATGAGAGGGCAAACGAGATTATGAAGACACCTGTAACTTCACAAGGGATTGGTGCGGAGGGCCGGAATCGAACCGGCACGTCCCGTAAGGGACAAGGGATTTTAAGTGCTCTGCGTATGATCGGAAGTGATTGATAGTATGTAGCTTCTCTCGTAGAAATGTGAAACTGTGTAAGGAAATGTGTAAGTCCCGAAGGCATGTTCGTTACACCCAAGGACCAAAATAGGAGCCTCAACGTCAAAACGTAGAAGAGCCCGGCCGACAATACGGCTGGACCATTCAAAGGGTGGCCAGCGGACAGGCAACACGGGTCTGATACAAAAGGATTTATTTGAACCTAAATGGGAAAGGATCGTCGCACAACTTCACGCCGACAGGATGAGCTTCTCCGTGCGCGTCAACTTGGGTCCGTACCTTAAAAAGCGCCTGATAATAAGGATTGGCGCCCACTTCCCGAGCAAGAGTACGCAAGTCTTGGAGCGGAGGCTTGGAGCATATGAGACCTGCAGCGCGAGTTCCGTTTCGGTGCAAACCTTCGAAGATCACCACCCGTTGAGGGTCGCTCGCTCTAAATCGCGGAAGAACATGGATGAGAAGGTAGTCGTCCTCCCGGTACTTCTTTCCCGATGCGACGTGCAAGCGCTCTGGTGCACTGTACGTCCGGTCGTTCTCGCATTCAACGATTAGGTTATTCTTTGAAAGCCAATTCTTGCCCCATTGGACTACTTCAACCGACGGGGCCGACGGATCCGAATAAAACGTCCATTTCGGCCGCACACGCTCTCCCCGGACATCCCTAATCATCTGAACTGTGTCGGGAGGCCTATGGGCGGATCCGAGATAGCGATCTGCATAGGTGTTTGCCAACCTACTGCCAATCACGACGGCTGTGTCCTCTTTGCGCAAGCGAATCGCGCCTGCAGCCTCTCTAATGGGGCGTTTCGAGTTTTTCAGGGCCTGCGCGTAGCTCGTCGAAACCTCTTCGCCGGACTGCGAAAAGTAGTTCTTAACCCGACGCACATTCGGATGGTTTACCGCTGGCACTGTTCCAAGAGAAACATTTTCACCATTCGTACCAATGAGCCTATCAAGTAGGTCGAATCCCTCCTGTTTTTCGTCCTTTCCAACTTCAAATTGAAATAGCCTTTGTGCGTAGTAACCGCTGGCGAAAGTAGAAAGCAAGATCGCACCGTCGAATAACCTTCGTAGGACCACTCTCCTCCCTATGCCAGCGCTGCCATAGTCATTTTCTGCCGCAGTAACTCGATGCGTGCGTGCTATCTTTCCGGGGGATTCTGCCGACATGTATCCAATTCTACCACAGGTCTGAAATAGGTGGGATATTGGTGAGCCTTTGCTGGGTCGCCTCCTTTAGTAGCAAAATCTGAGACCAAACCCCTCATCACCCTAATCCATCAGCTGTGCGAGAAGTACCCCTTCAAGCGAGCCAGTGCCAGAAGTCGGAAGGGGCAACCCAATGCTCGTAGGTTTACCCCTTTCCTCGCCTGCGCCGGATTGAACCATTCAGACGTTTTTGGACTGAACCTTTGAACTAAGAGAGTCAGGATGGACACGCTTTGCAGCGAAAGGGTTGCAAAGTGAAACGGAAGCGATACTCACGGAACTTTCAGCACACGTGAACGAACTGTGAAAATTCACCCCTCGCTCGATACATATCTGAATTCGGTAGTGTCTCAAGCTGAAAAATCTATGGCAAAGGATTTGCCCGGATATTCCGCTCGCGAACGGGACACTGGACTATACTGCTTCAAGGTACCACCGGGGGAGCGAATGGATCTCAAACAGGCTATCGTGAAATTCGGCACTGAGGGCGTTTTGCGTTATAGCGCTATGTCCGGCGTGAGACACGACAATCAGCTTCCGGAGGTCTTTCTTGGCGGCTTCACCGCCTCTCGTCTGTACGAAGCCTTTTTGTGTCCTGTTCGCGTCGAGGAGTTATATTCCGCCATCGCGATCAGTCGTGGAGTCACAATTACCCCCGAATTAAACGCGCTATTCGGCCAGTATCGGGCCGACGTAGCTATGTTTCCACCCGAATCGTCGCCCGTGGTTATCGAGTTTAAGATCTTCGATGAACGCTGCCAAGCAGTTCATGTAGCTGGTGATCTTCAGAAGCTCAAAAAGCTCGCCGACGTGTGCGACGTAAAGGCGTATGTGGGGGTCATGATTTGCGAGACAAGCGAATCCTTGGAGACGAGGATCGACAGACTAGAACGGGCTCTTAGCGCAGGGGTCTATGCAGGGGAGACGCAGAGATCGTCGGACGGGCAGTGGCGTTGGTGCTTTGGGTGCGCCTGCCTCGCTGATGTTGTCCCTCAATGCGCCAGCTAGCCGTGAGCCCATTAAGACACGTCCGCACAAGGGAAGTGTAGGCTCTCAAACTTCAAACTGAGACTACCTTGAATTCCCATGGCCGGTGAAAATGCAAGGGACTAGGTTACATTCGATTCGGAATTTGTCTAGCAAAGGCCTGGATTTTTCGGAAGAGGATTGTTCAATCGATTCTCTCTAGGGACTTCTTGCCATCCAAGGAGGCATTCCGTGCGAAAGATGATCGTGATCGGGTTAGGCCACGTGTGGAAAGAGTTTTACGCGCAAGTCATCGCCAACCTTGAATGCCTCAACCTGGTGGAACTTATAGGAACGGTCGATCTAGCGGTTTCTGACCCGAAGGCCGAGGGGATGCCACAAGCAAAGTTCCACGCGCAGGCCATCCAGGGAATTCCGCTAGAGTTCCGTACCCCGGAGGTCGTTCCGGTGATACTCACGCCGGACCATTACCCACTGATCGAAGAACTCGCAGAGATGGGTTTCAAAAACATCCTTTGCGAGAAACCGCTCGTCTCCCGAGTAAGGGAGATCGAAAAAATACGGAATATCACGACGCTCCACCACCTCAAACTCTACGCCGTGGACTTCTATCTGCCAAAGGCGCTCGGACTCCAAGTGGCGCGAGGGATGGTGCGGAAAGGCGATCCGCGCTACGGTTGGCTCACCATTTCGAACCCTTCTGCAGACTTCGGGTCGATGCTCGGAGAGATCGAGGGCGTGGGCGTCCAGTTGATCGAAGCCGGTGATTTCTGCCTGCCTGACGTTGCAGGACGTCCCTATCTAGCGGAAAACAAGGAAATCGGCGGGATGATCCTCGACCTTATCACTCACGCCTGCGGACCGCTCCATCAGGCAGGACTGCTCTGGAATTGGTCGGTTCTTGACGCTTCCCTTTCCAGGCTAAGCGAGGTCACCGTTGGACGTTCTCGTTCGCCTGAGAGATGTCACCCGAGAAGTGGAAATGTACGTCACGGCCCTGCTAGAAGCGAATGGTATCCCTATTCATCTTGCCTTCGGCAAGGTCCCCATCTCGGCCGGCGGTCTTTGGGCGATCGAAGTCCGGGGCGACAAGGGAATGTACTTCGCCGGACTGCGAACCGGACAGCCGTCAATCCTCGTCGGCAACGACGGATGCACCGTCACCTTCTCGCTCACCACATCCAGCTACGAATTCGTCATCCGGGAGGCACTACTCTATTTTGATGGGCTCCTCCCCGGGTTCGACGGCAATCTCGGTGCCTTTTCCACCGCAATGGAGGTGGGACAAGCGATCCTGCGCCAGTACGGCGAAAGTGTCGCTTAACAACAAACTCATCTCGCGCAGAAATAGTAAAAAGCTCATCCGACTGATTTCTTTATTCTTTCCGAAAACAGTTCCAATCTCGGTCATAGCCTTTTGCGAATTGCCATGGCATTCAAGCAGTGTCTGGTTCTTTCCAGTAGAAAACCGGTTGTGGCCGGGTACACTCAAACCCTTTGATCAATGCGGCTGTTCTAACTGTAGTAGGCAGCCGTTACAAGGATTGGTTACGGTTGCTGGGCAAGGCGCGAGTTTCAAGCGATGTCAAGCGGAATGCATTGATACTAAATTATGCAATATGTATTATCTTGATTTTAAGTGTTGTGCGTATGCTTGTAAGCAGTAGAAATCAGTTAGAATCGATTGTGGCGTTTCGGACGCCCGAGAGGGAACATGGTGTGCTCCTTCTATCTTGCGGTACAAGAGACCGGAAGAGAATATGGTGCGGGCGGGGGGATTTGAACCCCCATAGGCCTTGCGGCCCAACGGATTTTCTTACCAACTGCGGCTTTCGCCGCCCTCGCCGTAGCGCCTGATGCGCTGTGGCGGGTTTGTGGTCTGGACTATCCCTTCACGCTGGCCTCTCGCCGTGGGTGCTGCCCGTCTAGTCTCTACACCTTCCCGGACGGATGCCCTCCGTCCGCGCTTGGCTCGGGATTGCCATTTCAAAGGTTTCCCCGAATTTGAGCAGTTCTGCATCGCCGGTTTCCCGGCGAGCACTCAAGTTTGTGTCAAGTCCGGTGCGTAGAATAGACCACATAATATACGCATGAATCGCGTATATTATATCTTGCCATGCGTAGAATGAGTCACTATATCCACCAATTGCCGGAATGGCCACGATTTCATTGGAACCAGGAAGCCCTTGCTGCGCCGCTTGCAGCCGTCCGTCACAAGCAGGGACGCCTGCTTGGGCGCATGGAGGCGCTTGGCTTTTCCCTGCAGAAGGAAGCAGAACTTGAGACGCTGACCCTTGACGTTCTGAAGTCCAGCGAAATTGAAGGTGAGAATCTGAATGCGCAACAGGTGCGCTCCTCAATCGCGCGACGGCTGGGCATGGATATCGCCGGAGCGGTTCCGGCGGGCCGCCATGTGGAAGGTGTCGTGGAGATGATGCTCGACGCCACGCAAAACTTCGACAAGCCACTCACTGAGGAGCGCCTGTTCGGCTGGCATGCCGCTTTGTTTCCGACAGGCCGCAGCGGTCTGCGCAAGATCACGGTGGGCGCCTGGCGCAATGATGCGGAAGGTCCGATGCAGGTCGCTTCCGGTCCGGTGGGCAAAGAGAAGGTTCACTATGAAGCTCCGGCCGCCCCTCTTCTCAGCCGTGAAATGGTTCGGTTCATTAACTGGGCAAACGAAACTGACAGCACGGATCTGGTTCTAAAGGCTGCACTCGCTCATTTGTGGTTTGTGACCATCCATCCTTTCGACGACGGCAATGGCCGCATCGCGCGGGCCATCGCCGACTGGGTTTTGGCGAGATCAGAAAACAGTCCGCAGCGGTTTTACAGCATGTCGGCGCAAATCCGGCAGGAGAGGAACGCTTATTACGAAATACTCGAAAAGACACAGAAGGGAACGCTCGACATTACGCCCTGGATGGAATGGTTTTTGGGGTGTCTTGGCCGCGCATTTGATGGAAGGGAGACTATCCTTGCGGCCGTGCTGCGCAAGGCGCGCTTCTGGGAGAAGCTTGCGGGTACGGCGCTAAACGAGCGCCACCGTCTTGTCTTGAACAGAATGCTTGACGGGTTTGAAGGGAAGATGACTTCTACGAAGTGGGCAAAGATCGGGAAGTGCTCTCATGACGCCGCGCTTCGTGATATCCAATACCTGATTGACAAGGACATTCTCGCTAAAGACGCCGGCGGTGGCCGGAGTACAAGTTATTCGCTGAGGTGAAGCATGGATGCGCTCCAACAATCGTTGAACCAAGCGATGGAGGAACTCCCAGCGCTCTTTCTTGAGAATCTCATTTCCAAAAAACTCCAGAAACAGGGAATTACGGCGCCGAAACGGCTTTCCAAGAGGATTGCGAGGCATCTTCTAAGCGGGACGACGGAGCCGTTCAGCTACGCCAGTCGCAAATATTCCGGGACTATCAAGCTTACGTTCGATGAAACTGATGTAGAGGAGATAACACACGCGCTTGATCGCTTCTGTACAACAAAACTTCCCAAACTGCTTCCCGACATCGCCGGCCGCCTCTCCGTGAGAGTACTCAAGGACCTCAAATCCCGCTGGGCGAACGAACATGCTATGCAGGATGCTGAATTGTCAGAGTTTCGCAAGCGGCTGGAGCAGAGATGGGGCAAACCGCTCGGCCGGTTGCGGATGCTGTTAACGATGTCCCGCGAATGGTGTCAGAACGCCCATAATCGCGAGATTTCCCGCAAGAAGAACAAGACGAAGCAGCTCAGAAAGATTTTGGTTCGATTGCTCGTCCGCGCTTGCCAAGTGACCGACGAAATCATCTGTCTTTTAGAAAATGGGTTTGCCGACGGCGCGATGGCTCGCTGGAGAACGCTTCACGAAATTGCAGTCGTGGCTGCCGTCATCTCGCAACACGGCGAGAATATTGCGGAACGCTATGTCGCGCACCAGGCAGTGGAGTCGAAACGGGCAATGGATAAGTATTTGGCCTGTTACAAACCGCTTGGCTACAAACCTCTGTCGGCTCGCGAGCAAAAGAAGATTGTAAAAGCGTATGACCAGGTTGTTGCGCGGTACGGCAAACCGTTTAAATCAGACTATGGATGGGCGGCATCACATCTGAAAAATAGCAGGCCGACCTTTGCTGATCTCGAAACGGCTGCCGGACGCGCGGAGATGCGGTCGCATTATCAAATGGCCAATGACAACGTACACGCTGGCATAAAAAGTATGTTCATCAGGTTGGGGCTGCTCGAAGACTATACGGACCTGCTCGCGGGACGTAGCAACGCTGGCCTGACCGAACCGGGACAAAATGCCGCACATACGCTGACGCAACTTTCTGTTCTGGTTTGCCTGTCGGAGCCGAACTTCGATGATCTTGTGGCTGCTGACATGATGAGGATGCTCAGAGATGAAACTCCAAAATCTTTCTACGATGCGGATAAGGAACTTCGCAGAGATGACAAAAAGCATCGAACGGCTGGCAATGGTGCTGTGCGTCATGCTTCGACATAGGGCTACCTGGAATCACGGAGAAGATAAGCAGTGGCAACGTAAATACTCGACCTCCTCAATGTTCCTCGCGACCTGACGCTGCGCTTTTTGGCAGTGTTCTCGCGATACGAGTAACGGCTGCCCCTAATCCGCTCTGCGGCCCGAGTACGAACGGTGGGTGAAGTGGCACCGGAAATCAGGGACCGCCTGGAATCTGATCAAAATGGCACGTGCGAGGGGGTCTCCAAGACAGGGGTAGATAAAGGAAACGCCGGATTCAGGTTCCAGTGGAGCTGACGGTTGAGGCGAATTGAGCAAGGTGGCACAGGCCTTCCCCGAAGTGGACGATAGCTGAGCTCACCCTGCCGCTTTTGATTCGGCCGGGGATAACTCCAAAGAGATTTGTTGCAAGGGACAGCTCGAGCCTTTTCCTCCAATTAATATCGCCCTGCGCCATTGCGAATTTCCCGATCTCGTTCATGCTAGCGTCAAGGGCACTTTTAACCTTTTTCGGTACAACCAACCGGTAGGAGAGCCTTGGAGCGCCTTGATCAAGATCCAGCATCGGAGAGTCCCCCTTGACCCTCTCCTCAGTCGGTCCGGTGACCATCAGATAATGAAGGAGTTTTGCCACATCCCAGATGTAGTCCCCAGCATGCCACTCGTTAACGTCCAGGAATTTGATGTGTTGTTGATCCTTTGGATGAACGAGAATGTTCCCCGGGTGCGCGTCGCCGTGAACAAAGCCCACAAATGGAGGAGCCAAGTCGTTCGCCCGTTTGCGAATTTGATCCACATAGCCCCGGGGTGATGAGTAGGTGCGACCTCTGAAGATAACCCCTTCGTCCAGGAGGCGTTTGAATCTATCGTCAAGACTCGCGGCCGCCTCCAGCCTGTCAATGATTCGGTTCGCGCATGTTGTCTCGAGGTTGGGCCTGAGTGTTCGGTCTAACGTACATGTATACACATCCAATATGATCGAAAGAACACGCCGGACAGCTTCGCCGGCCTCAGGCTCTTCCCTTTTGAAAATCCATTCAGAAAGGGCGACGAAAGGCGGGCAGTTGAAATGCTCCATAATGTATGCGTATGGCGGCGAATCCAGCTTTGCTGCGTACACTCGCGGATAGCAGTCTGCAAACTTGGTCGGAAAAAATCGGCTCCCACGGATTGTTAGTAGCTTCTTGGTTTCGCCCGCAAGCCTCTCGGAATTGTCTACCTTTGCGACGCAAGAGATCTCGGAGCCAAGGACAAACACATGTTTTGCCGTCATTCCCCCGGCAAGAGGCTCGATTCCCGGTTGGATTTTAAGCGACGAAGGAAACCCGTTGCGATAAGCTTTCTCCAGCAGCCGTATGACAACGCGTTTTGTGTCCGGCTCAAGGGTTTCGAACCGCTTGCGCTCTGTCGGACCGAGCGTTTCGACCCCTTGTTCGATTGGGATTCCCTGTGCCTTTAGAAAGAGCGCCGTAAGTTGGTTGACTAACGCTTCGAGTTCACTCATCGCCGTCGTTCCTCTCGCTGGTATTAATGATCCGCCTCAAAATTTTTACGTCCGGCATGTTAAAGTAGCGGCTTGTGAGAAGACCGGCGCGATTGCCATAGAGGGAAGTTGATTTTTGTGAATAAGGTACAGAACTGGGCTTGCACGTGTAAAAGCAAATTTGCGCGACCCGGATCCCGGGGTACAAAGGAATGGGAGCCTTCCCGACATTCTGCAGTTCAAACGTCAGGGACCCTTCGAACCCCGGGTCAACGAAGCCCGCCGTCGAATGAACCTGAAGGCCGACCCTACCCCAGGTGCTCTTCCCCTCAATCCGACCTACCAGGTCGCGGGGAAGCCTTATGTACTGAAGGGTGGAGGAGAGAGCAAATTCGCCCGGATGCAAGACGAAACGTTCCGAGGGCGAAACATGAATTCTGTCCACATATTCGATCGCTTCTCTTTCTGCCTCGGCAGGCTTCTTCAGGATGTTAAGGTGTGTGAACCTCGCATTTCGAACCAGGACGAACTCGGTTCCCAGTCGAAGGTCGAAGGATGAGGATTGGAAATCCTCCTTCGGATCGATTATGGGGGTCAGTGCGAGTCTGTCCTCGCGCCGTGGACTGATCAACCTTCTGAGAATCTGCTTTTCGTTTAATATCACTGGGTGCTAACACCCCTCGCTAGCCAGCTCGTGTTTGGCGGTCCGCCAAAGGCGATGGATCCGCGCGAGTCTCGATTGACCTCTGGATTTTGATGTCGCAGTTTTCAACGTTCTCGCCATATGACGTGACACAGTCGTCTATCTTTGCCCTATTTCCAAAGGTGTCGCTGAAGACATCGAGTAGCTTCCCTGTCCGGTTCTCCCAGCCGACGTTCAGAATGATTGACGGGTGGTTGGGTATCTGCTCAAATTGGGCAGCGGCGGCATAGAAGTCGTCCCGTGTTGCTAGTCGTTTCCGGAGGAGCCGGTTGACGGCGTGTCGAATTGTCCGGTCATCGTTAAGGTCGCGAGAACTGATCGGCAATCCTGTTTCGAACAACCGCCTTAGGGGTGAAATTGCTTTGTG
The DNA here is from genome assembly GCA_963832915.1 of uncultured Acidobacteriota bacterium. Classification (GTDB taxonomy): domain Bacteria; phylum Acidobacteriota; class Terriglobia; order UBA7540; family UBA7540; genus CAVROP01. The sequence continues at coordinate 54,042 of CAWHWE010000026.1, read as the reverse complement.
ATCAGTGGCCACAAAGCGAGTGAATTTGTGCTTTTCCAGAGACTGATCGCAGATGCGAGTCACCTCGCTCATTATTTGAGGCTCCGGAACCACAGGATCGGGGAGAGGGTCCGAGGGAGGCCTGTATAGCGACCCGATTCTCTCCAAGATGTCGCACAACATTTTGGATGAAGACGTGTGCAGATGGAGTTGCTGAAGCTGGCGGTTCATGAACCCGGCCCTTCGCAGGGGGGACGGATGCGTGGGGGTTGGGCCTAGGTGAGCCGGGGTTTGCGACAGTACCCAATTTATGAATCCACAGAGGTAGGCTGGTCCGGCTAGGCGTAGTGACAGAACGTCAGCAAAGTACTCTATGACCCATCGACGCGTCAGTTCCAGTCCCTCCCCGCTTCCTTTAATAGTGCCGAGCACCTCATCTCCGACCCTAAATCTCTTTTCGCAGGCGTGTGCCATCTCGTGCAGCAAGTTCGTCCACATGAGCGGGTCGTTGCGAGCAACATATGGAAGTAGGAGTGTAACCTTGGTCTTCTCTTTTCCCCCTCCCGACTGACCGGGAGCCTGCCGCTGGTGGTCAATGGAGCTACTCAGGTCTCCCAGCTGCTTGTGAAAGTATTCGAGCAGATCCAATTCCCCAAAATTATGGTGATAGTAGTAGACAACTGCCCAATCCAGGCTCATGGCATCCCGGCTAAAGAAGTCCTCCAGGAAGACGTAGACTTCCGGTTCAACCTTGGGTAGAGATACAAACAAGCGGAATTGAAAGTGGAGGATTCGAAACCAAGCATTGAAATCCCAGAGCGAACCTAAATACATTTTTAGTCTTCGCTCGTCCAGCGGGATGGTTCCTGCGAGGACGTCATTAAGACCGGAGAGCGGTTCCTCCAAGGCGGACATACCCGCCTGCACGCGGTCGCGAAAGAAGTCTATTAGGGGTTGATCCGTCTTGGTGGCCCTGTACTCGATGTCGCGAAGGAACAACCTTAACCTGGCTATCCGTTCTACTGCCTGTTGAAGAAGATACGCGAGATACCTGCCGGGAAAGGGTTTCACCATCGTCCCGCCTTCAATCTTTCGCTACAACTGTCCACGTCTCTGGAGTTGGGGCTATTTCAGCTCGCGCCCCCTGATAGAATCCAGCTCGCTAAACACAGTGTTCGTGTACCATTGATTCAAGAGCTCGAAAACGTCGATTGCCTCATATATTTTCTGCAACTTGACCCTTTTTCCAGAGCCCCCATCTAAGATCAATCTCAGGGTTCGCGCTGTTGATTTGAGTTTCTCAGCTATGTCGATATTACGGGTCTTGCTCTTGACGGGTTCAATCTTAAACAGACTGCCAAGCTGAGACGCACTAACACTCTTGTTGTCGATAGGCAGCCCCTCCTGCAAAAGTTTGCAGAGCTTCAGCCCTTTTTGTAGGTACTCCTTCGTCCTGGGGTCAAGGCGCGTTTCACGAGAAGAGCGGTCCAGACCATACTGCGCGTGATTGGCATCTAGGCCGAGTTGCGCGTATTCCTGCATCTTGTTCGCACTCTCAAGAGCCTCCATAGTTTCCTCCTTTTCAAATTATTTGCCTTAAAGATCTTCTGTGTCGTATGTGCGAGGCGTCGCAAAAAGATACTTGAACTTCCTGTCCAAAAGCAAGCCCATCGCTGTCTTTGAAACTTGGAATGTACCTGCGAGGTGTTGTATCAACGACTGGAACTGTTCACGCTTAAGCGGATAGTCATTCAGATCTCTCCGATGCAACTCGTCGGCAATCTCCATGAAAACGAAATTTATTGGCATCAGAAGACCAACAGCGAATTGATTCGCTTCTACTTCAGCCTGACGAGTGGTCAGCGAACATTGTACTGCTGTCTTGGGCGCGTGAAGGTGAACGTGCCCTATCTCATGCGCAATGGTAAACCTTTGCCGTGGAAGTGGATCAAAACTTCTGACGCATATCTTTCGGTCTGCGTAATATAGTTCGCCTGGAACTTCACGGGGCAGCTCTTTTCGCTCTATGGACAAGCCGCATAGGAGTTCAGCTATAAGCTCAACAGGGACTGGAATTCGAATATTCCCTTTTTCGAAGCTGTCGGCGTACTGGGTGAGAACGAAGAAGGCCTCGCGCAGTGGTGACCCTTTGTAGGACATGACGGGTCATATTTTACACAAAATCTCTTTAATTCTGCGCCTTTGTTGCGATGATAGTTTTCCCGCTGTCCTCATGAAGTCCGCCACTAGAGGATCACCTGCGATTTGCTCAGCATAGGAGGACGGAATCCTCGGAGCTTCCAACATCAGGTCTTCGAACGGTACACCCAGCGTGCTTGCCAACCTCTTTATTACATCTTCAGCGGGAGGAGAAACCCTTCCGTTTTCAATCTTGCTCAAATACGTCTCGTGGATGTCTACGCTCCTCGCCAGTTCGGGCTGGGCCAATCTTTTTTTCAGCCGTAGGTCGCGAATCTTCTGGCCAAAGCTCATAACTTCCCCTTAGGTTGAATTTCAACTCAACCCAAATGAAAAGTCAAGCCTTTTTTTCTTCTCGTGTTTTGACCCCTTCGGTTCCGGTCGTCCGCATTACGCTGTCGCAGCGCACTCCCCGCCCGTAAGCTAGAATATCATCTTGCCAACATGTCCCCACGAGAGCGGAGCCTGGGGGCGCCATTGCCCCGGAAAGTGAGTCGTTAAAGAAGGATGGTTGCATCCTCTGCGCCGGGGCGGGATCATGGTGTCCCGCTTCTTCCCGGCGCGTGTAAAATAAAAACAAATGGTGCGGGCGGAGGGATTTGAACCCTCACAGGCCTTGCGGCCCAACGGATTTTCTTGCCAACTGCGGCTTTCGCCGCCCTCGCCGTAGCGCCTGATGCGTCGTGGCGGGTTTGTGGTCTGGACTATCCCTTCACCCTCCCCCGGAAGTTCCGAGGCTTAGGTGCTGCCCGTCTAGTCTCTACACCTTCCCGGACGGAAGCGCTTCGTCCGGGCTTGGCTCGGGATTGCCACCCCGGCCTTCGCCGGAGCAAGTTAAGGTTTCCCCGAATTTGAGCAGTTCTGCATCGCCGGTTTCCCGGACGAGCACTCAAGTTTCGATTAAGTCCGGTGCGTCTGCCGATTCCGCCACGCCCGCGTGGCTGGTCATCTACACATGTCTATCATAGAGCAGCCAAGCGGAATTTACACGTCCGTTTCCGGGATCGGAGGTCCTGGTGAAATTTTAAGTCCCTTGCGTCTACCAATTCCGCCACCCCCGCAGGCGCACCAGAAAGAACTTAGCACGCTACTCTATTTCACTCAAGCGCGCAGTGTCCATACGTCAACCCAAAATACAAGGCGGTTTCCGTACGTGGAAAGGCTACTTTACAAACTTGATGATTCCAAAACAGGAGGGTTGGTGGAAGGACCCATTGTGGCCGGGGGGTAAGGGGCTCCAAGTCATGAAACGTCTCTGAGTGTCGTCACCCGGGCCATCGACGCGGAAATGATTCAAGCGCCATTCATCTCCAGGGTGGATGGCGTCCACGTGCATCGATCTGACTGGGATACGCATTTCCAGCACCCAAACTTTATGCTCCGCATCCACTTTTGTAACATGCTCGAAGTGAGAGTCCCAGTCAATGTTACCCCCCTTGGTGAGGTCGATCTCAATGTCCCACCATTGACCGTTCGGCGCCATTTCGAACTCATAATAGTGGCGAAAGCGCTCCGGCTGAGGATTGATAAATGCTTCCACCACGTCGCGGACGTAGAGCCCCGGACGCTCTTTGGCGGGATCTTCGCCAGTGAAAACGTTCAGGGATCGATATCGGCACCAGTAGGCAAAGTAGACGTAACCAGGGGTCCAGAGACTTGCCACCTGCGTTTCAGAATCAGGGAAGCGTCCGTTGCCCAAGCGCTCCCGATCGAACTTGACGCGGCCAGCATCCTTCCAGACCTCCTTTAAGAGGTTTCCATCCGGAGTGAAATCGGCCGCCAAAAACTTCGACGTCATGGTGAGATTCCGAATGTATTGGCTGTCCCCCGGAATGGGCTGCGCACCCCCTTTGACTCGCAGGAAATATGCACAAGCAAGCACCAACAGGGATGCAGTTAGCAAATGATACCCAACCAAACGCTTCATGACAGCCCTCCCCTATGCCCCGTGCGCAAGTTCCGGGAATCCACCGGGGCAACATAGCTTGGAAAACCTATTTTACAAACTTGATGATCCCAAAACATTCGGGTTGGTGGAAGGAACCATTGTGGCCGGGGGGTAAGGGGCTCCAAGCCATGTACCGCTTCTGAGTGTCGTCATCCGGGCCTTCGACGCGGTAGTTATTCAAGCGCCATTCATCTCCCGGGTGGATGGCGCTTACGTTCATAGATCTGACGGGGATACGCATCTCCAGCACAAAGACCTTATGCTCTGCGTCGATCTTTGCAACATGATCGAGGTGAGAGTCCCACTGAAGGTCATTCCCCTTGACGAGGTTGACCTCAATGTCCCACCACTGATTGTTGGGTGAGAATTCGAACTCATAATAGTGGCGAAAACGCTCCGGCTGAGGATTGATAAATATTTCCACAACGTCACGAATGCAGAGGTTCGGCCGTTCTTTGGCGGGGTCTTCGCCGGTAAAGACGTTCAAGGATCGATATCGGCACCAGTAGGCGAAGTACACGTAACCAGGGGTCCATAGACTTGCAACCTGCGTTTCATTGTCAGGGAAGTGTCTATCCCCCAAGCGCTCCCGATCGAACCTAACGCGGCGAGCGTCCTTCCAGACCTGCTTGGAGAGGTTGCCATCCGGAGTGAAATCGGCGGCCAAAACCTTCGAGATCATGGTGAGATTCCGAGTGTAATGACCCTTCTCCGGCACGACCTCCGCACCCCCTTTTCCTCGCATGAAGTGTGAAGAGGCGAGCACCAGCACCGACGCAATTAGCAAATGATACCCAACCAAACGCTTCATGATCGCCCTCCTCTATGCCCCCTGAACAATGGCCACGAATCCGGCAGGTGGAAAGCCTACTTGACGAACTTGATGATCCCGAAAGATGCGGGTTGGTGGAATGACCCATCGTGGCCGGGGGGTAAGGCGCTCCAAGACATGAAGCGCCTCTGCTCGTCGTGTCCAGGACCATCGCAGCGGTAGAGATTCAAGCGCCATTCATCTCCCGGCTGGATGGGGTGCGCGTCCATGGACTTGACGGGAATACGCATCTCCATCACCCAGACTTTATGCTCTGGGTCGAGCTTTGTAGCGTGCTCGAAGTGGGAGTCCCAGGCAGCGTCAGCCATCGGCTTCTTGGTGAGGTCGATTTCCAGGTCGATCCACTGATTGTTGGGTGCGACTTCGAACTCATAATAGTGGCGGAAACGCTCCGGCTGAGGGTTGATAAATGCTTCCACCACGTCACGATCCCAGAGTTCCCAACGCTCTTTGGCGGGGTCTTCGCCGGGGTAAATGTTCAGGGATTCGTATCGGCAACGATAGGCGAAGTACACGTAACCTGGGGTCCACAGGCTTGCCACCTGCACTTCAAAATCAGGCAAGCGTGTCTCGCCGAAGCGGTCGCGATCCATCGTAATGTGGACAGCATCCTTCCAGACCTTCTTGGAGAGGTTACCATCCGGAACAAAATCGGCGGCCAGGAACTTCGACGTCATGGTGAGATTCCGGATATATGGGCTGTTCTCCGGCATAGGCTGCGCACCCCCTTTTCCTCGCAGGAAATATGAACAAGCAAGCACTAGCAATGACGCAACTAGCAAGTAATATCGAACCGAACGCCTAATCATAGCTCTCCTCTGTGCCCTGTGCATAATTGCCAGGAATTTGCCAGCCGGAATATAGCAATATGAAGCGAAAAAAACAAGCTCGTTGATCCTTTGGCCTGAGAAAGTGTAACCTTGGCCACGCGAGATTTTATAAAGGGACGCTTGTGGCCAGGGGGCAAGATGCAGAAAGAATCTGGAGGATGCATGAGCGATGTTAATCGCAGGCAATGGTTGAGCCGTGTAGGCGCCGCGGGGGTTGCAGCCGTGGCAGGAACTGGATCATCGGCCATGGGCCAGGAACCAGGCAAGCCACCGCAGCCCGTCAAGCCGGAGCGCCTTGCACTGGAGGACTTCCAACCCAAGAGCATGCTTCACGTGCCGGAAACGAAGGTGAGCCAGTCGCGCTTTCCCGTAATTGACGTCCACACTCATCTCACCTTTTGTGCGCGGGGCAAGAACGGTGTACCGCACGGAGAGGAGATAAAGTTCCTCGCCTCTCCAGACGACCTTCTGCCGGTGATGGACCGAAAGAACATCCGGTTGATGGTAGATCTCACCGGTAACCATGGGAAGGGCCTCGAGGAAGCTATTCAGCGTTTTCAGCAGGCGCACCCTGACAGGTTCATGGTTTTCACCGAGCCGGGGTATGACCACTTTAACCGGCCGGATTACGCGCGATGGCAGGCGGACGAGATCGGACGCGCGCATCAGGCAGGCGCCAGAGGATTGAAAGTGCTGAAGGCTCTGGGCCTCTATCTGCGGGAAGGCGTTACTTCGGGCCCCCTGGTGAAGATTGACGATCCCCATTTCGACCTCATGTGGGAATCGTGCGCAGTCTTTAAGATGCCGGTGGCCATTCACATCTCAGATCCCGAAGCTTTCTTCCTGCCCATTGATAGATTCAACGAACGGTTCGAGGAGCTGAATAATCACCCCGACTGGTCGTTTCATGGCCGGGATTTTCCCAGCAACAGGCAACTGTTGGAGGCGCGAAATCGCATGTTCGCGCGCCATCCCAAGGTGGCGTTTATTGCCCTTCACTTCGGCAACAACGCAGAGAGCCTGGCTGCTGTTTCCGAGTGCTTGGACCGTTTCCCGAACATGTATGTCGACCTCGCGGCGCGCGTCGGGGAACTCGGCCGCCAACCTCGCACGGCGCGCAGGTTCTTTGACAAATACCAGGACCGCATCATGTTCGGGACTGACGCCGTGCCCAACGGTACGATGACTCCCCAGCAGGTTTTCTCCGCCAAACTTTATGAGATTTATTACCGCTTCCTGGAAACGGAGGATGAGTATTTCGACTATGCGCCGGCGCCCAAGCCGCCACAGGGAAGATGGCAAATTTACGGACTCGGTTTGCCTGAAAGTATCCTTCGCAAAGTCTATTACGAGAACGCGGAACGAGTGCTCGGGATTGGCGATTGACGATTGGTGATTGGTGATTAAAAAAAGCTGTCAGAACGTCAGTCGTCAGCAAACAAGCGCCAGCCCGGTTTCATTCCGAGCCTAGCGAGGAATCTCGCTCTGCGCTTAGGCGCTTGGAAACTCTCCTTCACGAATAGCAACGAAACGAACGCAAAGGGGGAATCATGGAGGAATTGCTTCAACCTTTAAATCTCCTGGGCATAGCCCTGATCATTGCCGTTATTGTAATTCCTGTCCGGCTCCGTTCAATACTCAATGAGTTGCGCAAGCAGACCCAAAGCCTTGAAGAAATTGCCAAACGGCTGCCTCCACCGCAGGTGAAATAAACGCAGCCAATATTCTTGCCAAACCGCTCCCGCCTAATTTCAAGCTATAGAACCACTCAAGGCGGAGGCCAGGTCGGGCGCATACATAAAGAACGACGTGCCACCCTGATGGCTGCCCTGCTTGCTGAAAGCTGATGGCTGAAAGCTGAGAGCTTCTTATCGTGCTTTAATTTCGGTCCAGTACTGATCGTAAAGTTGCGCGGCGGGGCCGATATCGCGCATGAACTCGCAATGGACCAGGGACGCGGGGTTGGGAAAGACGGCAGGGTTGCGGAGGAGCCAGGGTTCGATATCTTTCAGATCGTAACGATTGGGAGTGTTAAAACCCGAATCGTTCACAAAGAGCGCGGCCACGTGCGGACGATGGCAATAGTCGATGAAAGCCTCCGCCAGCTCCTTGTGCGGAGCGGTTCGCGGGATGCAAGCGCAATCGACCGAAATCGTGCCGCCTTCCTTGGGAATAACGTAGCGGATATTCGGCTCATCGCGCATCACGAAGGTCATGTTGCCGTTGTAAGCCTGGGCGATCCAGGCATCACCGGCAGCGAGGTCCTCTTGGAAATTGGAGCTGTTATACCCTTTCACCAGAGGTTTCTCCCCCAGAAGCAGATCGCGCGCCTGCCGGACCTCATCGGGGTTGGTGGAATTGAGCGAATAGCCAAGCTTCTTGAGGGCCATGCCGAAGACTTCGCGCGTGTCGTCGAGCAGAAGGATGTGGCGGGCGTAGCGAGGATCGAATAACACCGACCAGCTCTCCACATCTTCCTTGACCAGGTCGGCGCGGTAGGCTAGACCAGTTGTCCCCCAAGCGTAGGGCACGGAAAAGTTGTTGTGGGGATCGAAGGGAAGGCCCAGGAAGCGGGGGTCGATGTTGGCCCAGGCGGTGGGCAGCTTTGATTTGTCGAGCGGGGCCAGCAATCCCTGCCGGATGAGGATCTCGACCATGTAATCGCTGGGGACCACCAAGTCATAGCTGACGTTGCCGCCCTGAAGCTTGGCCAGCAAGGCTTCGTTCGAGTCATAGAGGTCGTAGTTGACCTTGCAGTGGAACTCGCGTTCAAACCCTTGAACCACGCGGGGCGAGTTGTAAGTAGACCAGGTGTAAATGTTCAGTTGCGGAAGGTTTTCGCCGGAGGGCCAGGTCCGGGCGACGACCGGAGCCAGCATGAGCAGGAAAACTGCCGTGGCGCTCAGCACCGCGGCCCGGACTTTCATGGCCCCGCGCTCCAACCTCTGCGCGATGTACACCAGGGGAATGGTCGCCGCCAGGATTATGGTGGAAATGGCGTTGATCTCCGGCGTGACCCCACGCTTCAGCCGCGAATAAATTTCCAGCGGCAAGGTAGTGGAGCGAACCCCCGCCGCAAAGGAAGTGATCAGGTAGTCGTCAAACGAGGTGGTAAAAACCAGCAAGGCCGCAGAGAGGATAGCCGGGGCCGCAATGGGCAATGTGATGCGGAAGAATGTGGTCCACTCGTTCGCCCCCAGGTCCAGCGCGGCCTCTTCAATGGAGCGGTCCATGCTCGCCAGGCGCGCCCCCACCACAATAATCACGTAAGAAATGCAAAAGGTGATGTGCGCAATGATGACGGTGCAGAGGCTCAACTGCATTCGCAGCAAGCTGAGGAAGATAACAATCGCCACCGCCATGACGATTTCCGGGATGACCAGAGGAAGATAGACGATTCCATCCAGGATAGTCTTGGCGCGCCGGCGAAGGCGCGGGAAGACCAGCGCCGCCATGGTCCCGAACAATACGCACGTCAGAGTGGCCGCGGCGGCAACCAGCAGGCTGTTGAGCAGCGACTGGATGATTTGTTCGTCGCGCCAGAGCAGCACGTACCATTCACCGGTGAAGCCCATCCAATGCGCGGAAAGGCGCGAGCGGTTGAATGAAAAGAACATCAGGACGATGATCGGGGCATAGAGAAAGAGGTAAACGAGTGTGGTTGCTGAAGCCAGCCCCCAACCCCGGCGTCGTGGACGGGGCATTAAAGTATCTCCCGCGTGACGCGCTCGGCGCGGCGCGCGCCCGCCCAGAGCAACACCAGCACCACGAAGGTCAGCAGGAAGGCCACGGCCGAGCCAAAAGGCTGGTCGCGCACGGAGGCGAACTGGTTCTGAATAAGGTTGCCCACCATGATGGTCCGCGCCCCGCCCAGCAGGTCCGGAGTGATGAAGGCTCCGATGGAGGCGATGAAGACCAACACCCCTCCCGCGCTGAGTCCCGGTAGAGAGATGGGCAAGGTGATCCTGAGGAAAGTGCGCCATCGGTCAGCGCCCAAATCTTGCGCGGCTTCGAGGAGGATGGGGTCGAGCTTTTGAAGCACCGCGTACAGAGGCAGGATCATGAAGGGAAGCTCGCCGTAAACCAAGCCAATAAAAACCGCCAGCGGCGTGTAAAGCAACCGCAGGGGTTCGTGCGTGAGGTGAAGGGCCAGAAGAGCTATGTTCACCACGCCTTCCGTGCGCAGGATGACCATCCAGGCATAAGTCCGTATCAAGAAGCTCGTCCAGAAAGGAATCACCACCAGCATTAAAAGCGCGGACTTCCACCGGCCGGAGATTTTAAGGGCCAGGGTGTACGCCACGGGATAGCCGAGCAGCATGCAAAGCACCGTGGTGAGCAGTGCCATCCAGAACGAGCGCCAGTAAACTCCAAGATAGAGAGGCTGGAAAGCGCGCCAGTAATTCGAGAATCCCAGCGTCCATTCAATCGTGCCGTACGGCGAGCGCCGGGCGAAGCTGACCGCCAGAAGATAAGCCAGCGGGAGAAGAAAGAAGCCCACCAGCCAAACCAAACTGCCGGAGAGGAGGGCAGCCGCGCGGCAAGTGGGGCGTTGGCGGAAGAAACGAAGAAAGGGTTCCGTTCTGGAGACTGCCGGCGGTTTAGTTTGCGGGCTCATGTCCTGGCAGGCGAGAATAACGGAAGGACTCGATTCATGTCAAACCAGGGGAAGGTCCGGGGTCTGTGACACGAAGGTGAGAGCCGATCCATCGGATGTAGGGCGGGCGTCTCGCCCGCGGCCTCAAGGAATTCACCTTCAGTTTCGATCCGCCTTTTTCCTGCGACATTAAGGCTTGATTCGTGCGGGAGCGAGACGCTCCCGCGACAGCGGGCGAGACGCCCGCGCTACGTAAAGCGCACGCTTTTGAATTGGGTGTATCCTGTAATTGTGTGGGGAAAAGTCTGGTGAACTGTCTCGCGCCAAGTCGCCAAAACGCAAAGACCTGGAAAGAAGAACTGCCTTGTCTTTCTTCCGCCCTCAACAGCTCTGTCCCCAAGCCTAAAAGCCGCAGACCTTGGAAAACAGGTCTGCGCTACCTGTGCTCGCAGGATGAAATGCTTCTGCTCTTCTTTGCCTTCCTTTTGGCCAGCTCATGTCTCTTTGCAGGCGGCGAACGTCCGGGAGTGGGGAGCGGAGGCTGGCAGCAGGCTGGGAGTACAGGCGCCGGTAATTCCCCAGACCAGGAACAGGCTGCGCCCGTCACTGCCGAGGACTTTTTGAAAAAGGGCAATGAATATGCCCTGCTCAAGAAGTGGAAAGAAGCTGAGGAGGCGTACCGCAAAGCGACCAGGTTAAAGCCTGATTACGCACAAGCGCACTACGACCTGGGCAATGCCTACCTGGCTCAACAGCGAACCTCCGAGGCCATCCGGGAATACCAGCAGACGCTACGGCTGCGGCCGGACTTCCCGGGCGTCCACATGAATCTAGGGGCCATGGAGGAATCGCAGGGAAACCTTTCGGAGGCCGTGGCAGAGTACCGGTCCGAACTCCGCCTGCACCCCTCAGACCCGGATGCCCACGTCAGTCTGGCGAACGCACTGGCCGCCAACCGGCAGAGCAGCGAAGCGGTGCTCGAGTACATCAAGGCGCTCCAGCTCAAGCCCCAGGACAGCGAGATCCACATGGCGTTTGCGAGTTCGCTGCTCCAATCAGGAGACGTGGCGGGGGCCAGCGTGGAATATCAGAAAGTCCTCAAGCTGACCCCCGATAACGCCGACGCCCACGCTGGGCTTGCCATGGCGCTCACCCAGGCCGGCAAATTCGACCAGGGTGTGGCCGAATTCCGGGCCGCGGTCCGCTTGCGCCCCGATGATCCTGACCTCCACATGACCCTCGCCAACGCCCTGCGGGCCACCGACGAACTGATTCGCGCCATCGGGGAATATCGCCAGGCGGTGCAATTGCGTCCCGACCAGGTCGACTACCGCTATGCGATGGCGCTGGCCTTGCGGGAGGCTGGCGACTACGGAGGCGCCATCACCGAGTTCCGCCGGGTAATTCGCCAGCAACCCGGAAACGCCAATGCCCATACGGAATTGGCAGCCTCCTATCTTTCCATCGGCGATCATCCGGCTGCTGAAACCGAATACCGCGAGGCCCTTCGCCTGAGGCCCCAGGACCCCTCGCTCCACGAAAACTGCGGATTGGTGCTGCGGAAGACCGGGGACCTGGCGGATGCTATGCGGGAGCTTCAGCGAGCTGTGGAGCTGGCCAAGGATAACGCCGATTACCACCGCAACCTTGCGGAGGCCTATCAGTCGGCGGGAGACATCGCGGGGTTCGTCCAGGAATACCGCGAGGAAGTGCGCCTGCGGCCCGATGATCCCGATGCCCATCTGCATTTGGCCAACGCTTATCAGGCAGGAGGCGACTGGGACAACTCTCTCAGTGAATACCGTGTGGCTCTGGAGATGCGGCCAAACAGCCCCGAATTACACTACAACTACGCCATGGCGCTGAAGGCTGCCGGGCGAATGCAAGATGCGAAGGGGGAATTGAACCGCGCCGTCGAGCTGCGGGTCGATTATACCGAGGCCCTGGTGGCGCTCGGCGATATGCTTGTAGCCGAGAAGAATTATGAGATGGCAATTCCCACTTACCGCGACGCTCTCCGCCTCAGGCCCGACGATCCCACGCTGCACTCCCGGCTTGCCGGCGCCCTGCGCGAAAGAGGGGACATGACAGGTTCGGCGACGGAGAGCCAGGAGGCGGCGCGGCTCGATCCCAGCTTCGCCGGTTATCAGCGTGATTTGGGTAACGCCCTCTACAACAAAGGAGACTACAAGAGCGCGGTGGAGGCTTACCGGGCTAGCTTGGTACGCCGTAACGATGCCGAGACCCAGGAGGACCTGGGGCTGGCCCTCGAGCAACTGGAGGACTGGCAGGGCGCCTCGAACGCCTTCCGTGAGGCGCTCAAGGTGCGGCCCAACTCGTCAGAGGCGCACCTGAACCTTTCCATCGTTCTTCGCCGATTGAACGACCCGGCAGGCGCCGCGGCGGAAGCGAATGCGGCCTTGCAACTCACCCCCAATCTCCCGGACGCCCACCTCGCCCTCGGTAGCGCTTTCATGCAAGCTCGCAAAGTGGATGACGCGGTCAAGGAATTTCAGGAAGCCCTGCGCGCCAAGCCCGATTACGCGGAGGCGCGGCTGGAGCTCGCGAACGCGCTTCGGCAGTCAGGCCACGTCGAGGAGGCCATCGGCAATTACCGCGATTACCTGCGGTTGCGCCCCCAGAACGCTGTGGCGCGAGTCAGCCTCGCCAACAGCTTGTTGAGAACCCGGAACTTTGACGCTGCCATTCGAGAGTACGAGGAAGCCATCCGCCAGAAGCCTGAGGAGCCCATCACCCATTACAACCTCGCCGTGGCCCTCGAAGCCGCCGGCCAGAAGGCACGCGCCCGGCAAGAGTATGAAGCCTACTTGCAACTCTTTCCCACGGCGCCTGACGCCAGCGAGATCCGGAAACGCCTGCGCGAGCTGCCGCCTCCGAACAAATGAGCAGACGCCATGCCCTGCGCCGGCGCAGCGCCCCGGGCGGGTGAGCGGCGGGGCGCTGTCAAGAGACAGAGTACCCACATACCTAGCCCAGGTATTCTTCATGTGAACATCGCAGCAGAAGTTGCCCGGTAAAACCTTTCACCACCAAGACACCAAGGCGCCAAGCGATCATAGGGCATTCGTCGGTTTCCTTGGGAATGGGCTCTCTTGGTGCCTTGGTGCCTTGGTGGTTCATAGTATTCTGCGGACACAATCCCGCTGTAAGCCGCTTGCCCCGGAGCGCCGGCAGAACTCTGCGACGGCACTTGATGCATTTGTAAGAAAGTTGCCCGCACATCGACTACCTTAGGTGTGAGAGGAATTGAGTCCATGCCGGCTCAGCCGCCCACCCAAGATGAGCTCTATCGGGAAGTCGCGGACACTTACGACGCGGCTTTGGAGCGGCTGGCACGCGCCTACGAAGCCGTCGCGGAAGCCCGCCGTGACCTCCTGCAGGACATCCACATCGCCTTGTGGCGGAGCTTCGAAGGGTTCGACGGCCGCTGTTCGCTTCGTACCTGGGTTTACCGTGTGGCCCACAACACCGCCGCCTCGCACGTGATTCGGGAGCGCCGGAAAAACTCGCAAACGCTCGTGGGGCTGGAGGAATTAGAGAGCGTCCCTGCCCATCGCGACGGCGAACTAGCCGCCGATCGGCGCTACGCCCTGGAGCGGCTGTTGGAACTGGTTCAGAGTCTCAAGCCGCTCGACCGCCAAGTGATCCTGTCGTACCTCGAAGGCCTTGACGCAGCGGCGATCGGCGAGATTACCGGGATATCGCCCGGGAACGTGGCGACCAAGATCCACCGGATCAAAAACATTCTGGCTCGCCGCTTCCGGGAGGGAGGGCACGATGACGAATGAATCTCCACCAAACGATATGAGAAACGTCTGGCAGGACCAGAAACCGGAGGGTATCCTTATGTCGGCCGAAGAGATTCACCGGAAGGCGGAGAGGTTCGAAAGGAGAGTCTTCTGGGAGAACGCACTCAATTACTTTGTTGGGCTAGCAGGGGTGGGCTTTTGTTGCTACTTCGTGTTGCACGGCCCCGGCCTGCTGTTTCGGCTTGGTATTGGCATGAGTGTTGCCGTTATGTTGTATCTCGTCTGGGAACTTCACCAGAGAAGTCCGTTCCGACGCGTTCCAGCGGAAATGGGCATGGTGAGTTGGCTCGAGTTTCATCGCCAGGAACTCGAACGCCGTCGCGACTTCCATCGCAGATTCTTGAGGTTTCTAGTGCCGGCGATTCCCGCCTATGTCGTCCTGATGGTGGCGTTCGTACAACTGCACCTGCGACATCTCGGATGGCGTCTGGCAGTGGCTAACGTTGTGGTGGCTTTAATCTTCTGGACTTTCTGGAGTCAGAGCCAATCGTGCGCTCGCAAGCTTCAAAACCAAATCGACGAACTGGATGCTCTCCAGGGCCGGCGCTAACTGCGCGCGCGGAGGTAGACTATAATGCGGAAAATTCTCAGCTTCACGATTGCGATGATTCTGTATGCCGCCAGTGCCGGAGCGCAGTCCCCACCAAATTCCCCGGTGCCGCCGGATTCCGAGATTCGGAAGATCCTCGTCGAACGCGTCGATACCTTCCACCAGGGAGTTGGAATCGTGGTGGGCGTTATCGAGCCGCAAGGACGCCGGGTGATCGCTTACGGCAGCGTCAACCAGGGTGATGCCCGGCCGCTTAACGGCGACACGATTTTTGAGATCGGCTCGGTGACGAAGGTGTTCACCTCGCTGCTGCTGGCGGATATGGTTCAGCGTGGCGAGGTCGCTCTGGCCGACCCGGTGGCGAAGTATCTCCCCGCCGAGGTTAAGGTGCCGGAGCGCGCCGGGCGCGTCATCACGTTGGTGGACCTATCCACCCACACCTCCGGCCTGCCGCGGTTGCCCTCCAACCTATTCCCGAAGGACCCCGCCAATCCATATGCGGATTATTCGGCGGAGCAGCTCTATCAATTCCTCTCGTCTTATCAACTGACGCGCGATATCGGCTCGAAGTTTGAGTATTCCAACCTGGGAGGCGGGTTACTGGGACATGCGTTGGCCCGCCGTGCCGGGTTGGACCATGAGGCGCTGGTGCGGTCGCGCATCGCGGGCCCTCTGGGCATGAGCAGCACCAGCATCACGCTTTCGCCGGACGAGAAGGCCCGGCTTGCTGTAGGGCACAACGACAAGCTGGTCCCGGTGCCCAATTGGGATTTTCAGGTGCTCGCAGGCTGCGGCGCCCTGCGATCGAGCGTCAACGATATGTTGACCTTCCTCGCCGCAAACCTTGGCTACGTGAAATCGCCGCTGGCTCCGGCGATGGCGTCAATGCTGTCGGTTCGACGGCCGACTGGCGCTCCCGGACTGGGCGAGATCGGTCTAGGTTGGCTTATTATCAAGCCCTCGGACAATGAGATCGTGTGGCACAACGGTGGCACGTTCGGCTATCGATCCTTCATCGGCTACGACGCGAAAACCCGCGTTGGGATCGTCGTGCTGTCTAACACCTTCACGGGCGCGGGCGTTGATGATATCGGGATGCATCTGCTGGACTCGCATGTACCCTTGCTACCAGCGCCGAAGGAGCACAAGGAAATAACCGTCGATCCGAAGATCTTCGACGGATATGTGGGCCAATACCAACTGGCGCCGAACTTCATCCTCACCGTCACCCGCGAAGGCGACCAATTCTTCACCCAGGCCACGGGTCAGCCCAAGGTCCAAGTTTTTCCGGAGGGTCAGCGCGATTTCTTCCTCAAGGTCGTCGACGCCCAGATTACCTTTGAGACCGATGCCAATGGGCGCGCCACCAGCCTGACGCTGCATCAGAACGGCGCCAACATGCCTGCCAAGCGGATTCCGTGAGGTCTTACTGAGGTTCGCAAAATACGGTGACACCTCAGGGGTAGCGCCGGCATCTTGCCGGCATCGCAGAATGCCGCCTGGAAGGCGGCGCTACGAAGAAGGGTTGTCGATTTATTTTGCGAACCTCAGTAATGGCGCGGACTGTTACTCTTCGTACTTGAAAGCCTTGTTGGGGTAGGGCGGCGGCTTGGGAACAGGCCGCGGGTCCTTGCGAATCTGCTCCTGGAGGTACTTGAGGGCGGCGTCAAGCTGAGCGTCACTCCCGCCAAACGTGGCATGGGGAAGGTTGTCCACCACGATATCCGGGTCCACTCCGTGCCCTTCGATCAGCCATTTACCTTCCGGTCCGTAGACGCCCGTCTCGGCTGCGGTGGCGATCCCGCTGTCCGCAAGGGTGTTGCTCGCGGATAGCCAGATCTCGCCTCCCCAGGTGCGCACGCCAATGACCTTTCCCAGTCCGAGGCGGCGAAAGCCTTCGGTAAAGGCCTCGCCATCGGAAGCGGTCAAGCGATCGCAGAGCACGACGATGTGCCCGCGAAACGCGTATTGCATATTGGACATCGGGTTGCCGATGCGCGGCTGCCACCAGAACCACGCCTGGCGCAGCAACTTGGCCAGCAGCCAGGAATCGATGTTGCCCCCTCCGTTGTGCCGCACGTCGATGATCAGCCCCTGACGGTCGAAAACCGGGTAAAAATCACGCGCCCACTGCTCGATGTCGCCGGAGCCCATGGCCCGCAGATGAACGTAACCGATGTGCCCCCGGGAGTCCGACTCTACTTTGAGCCGGCGCGCGTACTCCCACTCCTTATAGCGCAGGTTGCGCTCGTCCCGATCCGAGACCGGCGTGGCGATGACTTCGCGGATCTGCCCGGAAGCGGACTTGGTGCGCAGCAGCACCTGACGTCCCGCCTTGCCGCGGAGCAGCGCCCGTTCGTCCGAAACCCCGAGCAACTCCTCGCCATCGATACTGACGATCACCTCGCCCTCGTGCACGATCGAGTCCGGCCGGGCAAGGGGTGGCGCCTCGTTGGGCAGGTCGGGATCGTGAAGATAAATGTGCTCCACCACGTACCCGCCGGCCTGCTCATCGCGCCGCAGCACGGCGCCGAGCGAAGCCAGCCCCACCTGGTCTGCCGGCTTGCGGGCATCGCCACCGTGCACGAAGATGTGAAGCGCGGAGAGCTCGCTCACCATCTGCGCGATCACATCGTTCAGATCGTCGCGGTCCGCCACCCGATCCACTAGCGGAAGATATCGATCGCGCATCTGCTTCCAGTCGACGCCCTGCATGTTGCGGTCATAGAAATAGTCGCGCTCCAGCCGCCAGGCGTCCAGAAACAGCTCGTGGAACTCGGCGCGCGGATTGGTATCAAACACCCATCGCGAGAGGTCCATCTTGGCTTTGGGAAGGGCTTTCGGATCGGCGAGCACGGCGGTTTTGACATCGGAATCGAGAATGTAGAAGTCCTCGCCTTTCCACACCAGCATCTTCTTCCTGTCCAGCGACATCTCGTAACCCTTCACGTCGGAGAGCACGGTCTCGGGAGGATCGCCCTTGTTGGCGATATCCACGCAGGCGAGATTCCGCTTGGGTGGCACGCCGTCATCGCGCTCCAGCCAACACAGCCGTTTCTCAGCAGCCTCGAGATCGGAGTAATTGCCGGGAGGCACGGGGACCTCATTCAGCCGGGAGGCCAGATCGGTAAAGTCAATTTTCACGGTAACGGGAGCCGGTTTCTTCGCCTCGGCCGCCTGGCTGGGCTTCGCTTCGGCCGGCTTATCCGGTTTGGCCACCGCCGGTTTGTCGGACTTCGGTTCCTCCGGCTTTAGCTCCGGCGGCTTGGCGGGCTGCTCCGGATGCAGCTCATCCACCGGCGCGAACGGCGAGCGCAGGCCGGGGGTGAGCGCTAGCTCGTAGACTTTCATGGAGCGATCGAAGTAGGGGTCCGGCTGGCGCGACCCCCAGGGCGACCGCACCACCGTCCTCAGCATACGGTCGGAAAGGAAGTAGAGCCATTTGCCATCCGCGCTCCAGGCCGGGTTGAAGCTGTTGTAGCGGTCGGAAGTGAGCGCCTGAATAGCCCCGGTGTTCGTGTTCAGCAGCTTGATCTGGGCGAAGGTATTCGTGGCCGCTTCCACGTAGGCCAGCCACTGGCTGTCGGGCGACCACGTGAGGTCCGCGAAGTCGTCCACCATCGACTGCGCGATCCGTTTCTGCTGCTTTGTCTTCGTATCGTACAGCCACAACTGTTGGTCCTTGTCGCGATGCGCCAGCCAGCGGCCGTCCGGCGAGGGCACGCCTTCCCAGCGCAGCACCTTGGCGTCGTGGGTCCACTGTTCGGGCGCACCGATGCCGTTGGCCGGGTATTTCCAAAACTCGGTTTCCCCGCTTTCCGTGGAGAGCGCGATGATGCTCTTGCCGTCGGGCATGTAGCGGGCTTCGCGGTACCGGATTCCTGAGTTGCCGGCCACTTTGACGATTCGTCCGCTCTTGGCGGGCAGCGTGAACACTTCACCGCGCGCGGTGAATACCGCTCCGCTCCCATCGGGCGCGATGTGGACTCCGGTGAGGTAGTCGAGCGGTTTCTTCACCCAGTGATCGCGCAACTGATCGAAGTCGGAGACCAGCGAGATGTCAATGATTGCGTCTTGACCGGTTTTGAGATCTAGCAGCCAGAGGTCGGCGCCGCATTGATACACAATGCGGCCGTTGGAGAGCGACGCCCACTGAACATCGAAGCCGCGGTGGTGCGTGTGCTGTTTCAGGCCGTGCCCGTTTCGGTCCATCGAATAGACGTTCATCACGCCGCCGCGGTCGGAAAGGAAGTAGACCCGCCCATCCCAGAACATCGGGTCGTGCGAGGTGCCGGGCCAGTCGGCCGTCAAAGGCACGGCCTCCGAACCGGCGTCGTAGCGCCAGATGTTCTCGGCCGTGCCACCCTGGTACCGTTTGGTGGAACTCGACTGCCGCTCGTAGCGCGTGAAGAACAGTGTGCGGCCGTCCGGCGTATAGCTGGCTTCCGCCGCCTGGGCCAGAGGGACTACCTGGCGCTGGCCGCCGCTGTCGATGGCTACTAGTTTGGGGTCGGGCAGAGTTGAGTAGCGGTCGGTCCGGACCAGCACGCGTCCATCGGGCGTCCAGCCGGCCACCGCCGCGTCGCCGTCCCAGGTGCGGCGTTGGGGCAGGCCGCCCTCCACCGGCATCGTGTACACGTTGACCGGGCCTTCGTATTCAGCGCTGAAGGCAACGGTTCGGCCGTCCGGGGAAATCGCGGCTCCGCCCTCCCGGCCCGGATTCGACGTCAGCCGCCTCGCGATGCCACCCTTTACGCTGACTGTCCAGAGATCGCCTTCAGCCGTGAAGATAATCGTGTCGCCGTGAATCGCCGGGTCGCGGTAATAACCCGGGCGGGTGGCCCCGGTATCCGCAGCGTTGAGACGAGCTACAAGAACCACGCCGAACGTAGCGGTGAGGATAATCCTAATCGCCCGTGCGGCGACCAGCTCAATGCTCATCCATCCTCTGGTTTTCATCGGCATCTCCATTTTCAAATCTCGACCGCTTTCACCACCAAGGTACCAAGCAGTCAAAAGGCATTCGTCAGTTTCCTTAGGAATGGGCTCTCTTGGCGTCGTGGTGTCTTGGTGGTTCATAGGACTCATTTCAGGGTGTGGAGGTACTTCACCAGGTCCTTGACCTCCTCTTCACTCAGGCGCTGGTCAAATGCGGGCATGGTGCCTCGGCCTTCGATGATGGTCTTGCGGACTTGCGCGTCTGTAGCCGGGGCGCCACTGGGTAGCGATTTGGGCTGGAAAAGTCTCTCCAACTTGGGAGGCTGTTTTCGCAGCTCAGGGTGGGCGTCTTGATGGCAGGGCGCGCAGTGATCCTCAAAAAGCGCCCGACCTTGCATCTCATCCTCACTAAGGTAAGCCCTTCCTCGATGCGAGCAAGCCATGGGCATCGCCAGGCCTGCGAGCCAGAGAGCGAGACAAGCGATTCTGAGAAGGCGGGTCATAGAGTTCGCCCCCGACTCGCTCTTGCAGGAGCTGCTGCCGCCGCAGTCCCCGCCTGCCGGCGCAGGGCGTCCTCCAGCTCTGAGGTTGTCCACTCCTGGGACCAGTACTTGGCCACGGCGCCGTCGGGCGCGATTAGCACGATATTCATCGTGTGCGAGATTTGGTTATCCTGTTCAAAGTACATCAGGCCGAATGCGTCAGCGAGCTTCCGTAAGTCGACAGGCGTGGTGAACGCGAAATCCCAATACCCAAAACCTGAGGGATCGTCGTCGAGATAAGCCATCCCGTATTTACGAAGGACGGGAGCCGTGTCGTATTTGGGATCAAAAGTGATCGTCAACAAATGCGTCTTTCGGTAGTCGTCCGGCGTCTTCGCAAGGTCATCATGAATCTTGGCGAACTGGCTGCTTAACCGTGGACAGAAGTTGGGGAGCGGACACCGGGTGTAGATAAAAGTCACGAGCACGGCCTTGCCCTTGAAGTCGTCCAAGTGGATTGTCCTTCCGTCCTGATTTACGAGCGGAAGATGGGGCACATGTTCACCTACATTGAGCCGATGGACCGATGGCGCTCCGCTGGCGCTTTTCCGAACGCTCTTCTCCGTGATTCGGACATCTTCGAGCCAGTAATCGCTTCCATCATTTACCACGACAACTACCGCCGCAATTTTGTCACCCGGTTCCACTTCTTGTAGGGTGGCTGGGTCTTTAACTTTGTAGGACATGGTCATTGCAGCCATGAAGCCCGGAATTTCGTCGTGCTGGACGGTGATCTCATTCGCGGTTACATCCTTCGCGACTACTTGACCCCGCAGGTTGTATCGTTTGTTCTCATGCTTCTCCAGTGCTTGGCGCTGTAAGTTTTTGTTCTCATTCTTGCAGCCCACGACCGCCAGACCGGACATCAGGACAATGACCGCTGCGAGCACAACCTTCAACTTGCTGCCTATCACGAGTTCCTCCTCCAAACCGAAAAAACACTCCCTGCAATGTCATTCTAATCCCGCCGGATTGGAAGGGCGAGCAATCTTCGCGTCCAGCTTGAGGAAGGGCACCAGCCCCGGCAAGTGGACCGGGCCTGGCGCCCAAGATCAGAGCGAAGCCTGTCCAAAAAAGACTTGAAATTACCTATCACCATAGTAGACTTACACACTGATATAGGAGATGAAATGGCCGACCCCAAATTAACGAAGCTCGAACTTCAAATCATGGAGACGCTGTGGACTCGGCGCGAGGCCTCCATTCGCGAAATTCAAGAAGCGTTTCCCGAGAAGAAGCGACCAGCCTACACCACCATCCAGACTACCGTTTATCGTCTGGAAGGGAAGAAGGCTCTACGCCGCGTCAAGAAAGTTGGTAATTTTCACATTTTCGCAGCGGCAATCTCCCGCGATGCCGCGCAGCGGAGGCTGATTGACGACCTGCTGGCGCTGTTCGGCGGGCGCACTCAGCCCGTCATGGCACACCTGATTGAATCCGGCAAACTCACGCTCGCGGATGTAAAGGAAGCCGAGAAAACTCTGCGTAAGCTGGCCAGAACGTAGCGCCGGGCTTTAGGTCAGCCGGATGGGAAGGAACAATGCTACTGTAGCGCTGACCCTGCCTTGCGGGGTCAGCACCGTGGGAAAATAACAAACCTGCCGACCTGAAGGTCGGCGCTACAGGTGAGCTGGAGAGAAAGGACAAGTCATGATCCCGAAATACTTGTCGGCGATATGGGCGGCCACGACGCCAGCGATGGGTACTCACTTGCGGCGGTCGACGCTTTTTGCCATCGTTACCGGACCCGCTGTGTTCGGTCTCCTAAACGTGCTGCAAATCCGCGCGCAATCTCCACCAGCGACTGTTGCGCCTCAGCCGTCCTTCGAGGTCGCCTCAGTCAAGCGGGATCGTTCTGGCGGCCCCGGGATTCGCATCATGCTTCCCACCGGCAGGTTCACCGCAACCAACGTGACAGCCAAAATGCTCATTGAATTTGCCTATAACGGTAACCAAGCTGGTCTTTCACTGAGAGATGATCAAGTCTCGGGAGGACCAAGCTGGGTCAGCTCCGAAAAGTACGATATTGACGCAAAGGTGGAGGACTCGCTGGTCAAAGAGCAAGAGGAAAAACTTCCCTTTGACCAGTGGGCCACTCAAGTTCGATTGATGGTCCAGTCGCTGCTCACGGATCGATTCAAGCTGAAGGTGAGTCACACGTCAAAAGAGCTCCCCGTCTATGGGCTGGTTATCGCGAAGAACGGTTCAAAGCTCACCCTGTCCACCGTTCCGCCACTCGGTCCTCCGGGCGCCAACCCTCCAGGATCGGAACGACCAAAGGGACCGATGATGAGGATGGGGAGGGGCGAAATCACTGGGATTGCGATGTCTGCGGGCGCCTTGGCAGACGTACTCTCGCGGCAACCGGAACTCGAAGGCCGCGAGGTTATAGACGAAACCGCGCTCAAGGGCAACTACGACTTCACTCTGCATTGGACGCCCGATCAAAGCCAGGCTGCGATGTTTAAGGGGCCGGCTGAAGGCAAACCAGGAACTGACAACGCACCCCCGCCCGAGTCTTCCGGGCCTTCGCTCTTCACGGCGATTCAGGAACAGCTTGGCCTGAAACTGGAATCGAAAAAAGGCCAAGTGGAAATCCTCGTTATCGATCATGTCGAACAGCCTTCGGAGGATTAGATTCCTACGGAAAATTCCGGCGCATCAAAATCTCGCTGAAGCGGGAACTTGCCGCCAATCTGGATTATCGCCAGGGCTACTACGCCGGCAAGGTGACAGTCTGCGCACACCGCAGCGCTCGGCCAGTAGTCTGGGATTCGGGTTAGGGCTAGTCGTGGTAGGCATACACGAGGTGCGAGACGGTGGGGGGGCCGTCAGGCAGGTGGAAGGAGCGCACTCGTTCCCAGATTTGGCGGTCGGCCACAGTGGCTCGCTCGTGCTGGCGGAGGTGCTCCGCCCAGGACTCGACCATGAAGGTCTCCAGGTAGCGACCCTGCGCCGCGACATCCTCGAAGAGCCCCCAGTCCACGGCTCCGTCCCGCCGGCGAACGCGACCGAGCTCGAGCATGGCCAAGGCGAACTCCGCTATCCTCTGCGGGTCAATCAGGTATTCCACCGTGACCAGCACCGGCCCCTGCCCCGCTTGCGGCTCATTCACCACCACCGGTCCGGGTCGAGATGACGGCTCGAGGTCACGCCCTTGGCCGAAGCTGACCGGAAAGCGCGCCGCGAAGATGAGGCCCATGGCGAGCGCCAGGGCAGCCACCAGGAGCCCACGAGGAATGCCCACATGCTCAGCCACGGAGCCCCAGAGGGCACTGCCCGCGCCCAGCCCGGCGAAATAAGTGAGCTGATAAAATGCGAGGGCGCGGCCACGCACCCAGGCCGGCGTGTTGAGCTGAATACTGGTGTTGAAGGTGGAAAGCGCGGTGGTCCACGCGAAGCCGGCGGCGAAAGTCGCCGCGCAGGCCACCGGGAAGTGGTGCCACAAAGCCATCAGCGCGAGCGCGCCCGCATAAAGGAGCGTGGTTGCGTGCAGCAGACGCTTGATGCCCAGTCCCCGCTGCAGGCGCGGCAGAATGGATCCGCCGAGCACCGCACCCGATCCGAAAAATCCCAGCAGGAGCCCGTAGCCTGCGGCCCCGCGCCCCAGGTTCTGGCGCGCAAAGAGTGGCACCAACCCCCAAAAAGCGCTTGCACCGAGCATGAATAGAGCCGTGCGCACCAGCACCGAGCGGATGGAGGGAGCGTGGGCCACGTAGCGCCATCCGGCCCTCATGGCTCCAACCACGCGCTCCGCCGGAAGCACGCTTTTGCGTGGCGTGCGGCGCCAGCGGTAGAGGACTACGATGACGCCCAGGAACGAAACCGCGTTAAGCAAAAAGACGGCTCCGGACCCGGCTGCGGCCACCACGAGTCCGCCGAGCGCCGGACCCACGGCTCGCGCCACATTGAAGCCCACCGAGTTGAGCGAAACGGCCGCAGGCAGCTCCGCGTTGGGGACTAGTTCAGGCACAATCGCCCCCCAAGCCGGTCCGTTCAGGGCGCCGCCGAAGCCGAGGAGAAATGTGAAGGCTAATAGGAGTAGCGGCGAGACCAGGTGAAGGACCGTCAGGATACCCAGCCCGGCTGCCGCCCCCAGCATCCAGCTTTGGCTGAAAATGAGCAGCCGGCGTCGGTCCACCACGTCCGCAAGGGCTCCGGCAGCGAGCGAGAGCAGAAAGACGGGCAGGGCGCCGGCCGTCTGAATCAGCGAGACGATCAAGGGTGAAGGTGCAATCTGGGTCATGAGCCAACTCGCACCGACCTCCTGCATCATCGTGCCTATGTTCGAAGCGACGGAAGCAATCCACAGGACGCGGAAGAGTTCCCGCCGCAGCGTGATCCAGGCAGAAGAGACAGAAATCCGCCCCTCAGCACCAGCTTGAATCGCTGGGTTTACACTGGCGGCGAGTTTCTCCGCTCCAAGGTTCGAATCGCCCATCGTAGTTTCAGAATACAACAAGCGGGTTCGGCTTCGCGACCCAACAAACGGTCAAGGGATCGGACGGGTGGCGGGTACATCCCGAGGTCGTAGGGGTCCCGCAGACGCGGGATGGTTGCCCAGGGCGGCCACAAGGGCCGCGCCTACACTGACTCCCGCGTGGTCACCCCAGAATCAACTTGGCGACGGTTTGGAGTTGTATGAAGGACGTGCCTTCGTAGATTTTTCCGATTTTCGAGTCGCGGAGATACTTCTCAGCGGGATAGTCCTTGGTGAAGCCGTAGCCGCCATAAACCTCGAGGCATTCGGAGGCTACGCGCTCGGCGACCTGCGCGCAGAAGTACTTGGCCATGGCGGCCTCTTTCTGGAAGGGCAGGCAGGCGTCTTTCAGGCGGGCGGCGTTGTAAGTCATCAGGCGCGCGGCCTCGACGTTGGTCGCCAGGCGGGCAAGCTGGAATTGGACAGCCTGAAACTGCGCGATGGGCTTGCCGAACTGCTTGCGTTCTTTCGCGTAACTGGTGGCGTGTTCGAGTGCGCCGCGCGCCAGGCCGAGCATCTGCGCGCCGATGCCGATGCGCCCCTCGTTCAACGTTTCAATCGCCACCTTGTAGCCCTTGCCCACTTCCCCCAGCACATTCGCCCTGGGAACGCGGCAATCTTCCAGAATCAGTTCACACGTGGAGGAGGCGCGAATCCCCAACTTGTCTTCCTTCTTGCCCACGCTGAAGCCCGGGGCGTCGCGCTCGATCAGGAACGCTGTAATCCCTTTGTAGCCGAGTCCGGGATTGACGGTCGCGAAGACGATGAACAGGCCGGCTTCCTTGGCGTTCGTGATCCAAAGCTTACGGCCGTTCAGGATGAAGTCGTCCCCGTCCTGGCAGGCGCGCGTGGCGAGAGAAAATGCGTCGCTGCCGGCACTCGCTTCGGAGAGAGCATAAGCTCCCAGGGTGTCTCTCGCCAGGCGCGGGAGGAATTTCTGCTTCTGCGCTTCGCTACTCCAGCGCTGCAGGGCATTATTCACCAGGGTATTGTGCACGTCGATCACCACGCCCGCTGAAGCATCAATCCGCGAGAACTCTTCAATGGCGAGAATGGCCATGAAGAACGTTCCCCCACTGCCCCCATACGCCTCCGCAATTTCCAAACCCATGAAACCTTGCTCGAAAAATTTATCAATAAGCTCGCGATGGAAAACGCCTTCGCGGTCCATAGGCTCGACATGCGGGCGGATTTCCTTTTCAGCGAATTCGCGCGCCGCCGCCTGGAACATCCGTTCTTCCTCGCTGAGCGCCGTCAGCGGGGCTACTGAGGAAAGGTGTGCAGTAGTAGTGTCAGCCATCCAAGCCCCCGGGGTGATAGTGCGCCGCCCCCTCCCGCATCGCACGGCCGCGCCGCCACCGGAGCGCGAATTAGGGAGGGCTTGCTCCGCGCCATGTTACCACGGACTTCGGACAGCGTCCTTCGTTTTCGCGCGCTGCCGGCCAGGTACTGCCTACGGCTTAGTGTTTGGGTCCGTGCGCCAAGCCAATACGAGGGACACGCCTCCAGTAAAGGTGCTGTCCTATGCGCCAAGCCAATACGAGGGACACGCCTCCAGTAAAGGTGCTGTCCTAATTTGACTCGTAGAGCCGGTCCTGGAGGCGCGGGGCCGACACTTGCCGACCTAAAGGTCGGCGCTACGCCAAAACGGGGTCACCCCTTCAGTTAACGATCTCTTTACAATTTTTTCATGTCTGATTGCGCCCTTGAACCAACCTTCAGAAAGACACCGCGCATCGAAACACTCGGAGTTACACACTGTCCGCTGTCGGGCGAGCGACGGAGCGGATATGGCGCAACCTCCCCAACTTCACAGGCGCCGATTTGCCTGAGCGTCCGGGCCGCGCGGGACTGGAGTCGGGTCCGTCGTCCAGATCAGGAAACCTGACTTGGCAAAAGAATGAGTGTGTGCCACTATTTAAGGCGGCGCGCCGGGGAATTAATGAGCCTCAAAGCGGGAGCGTACACTTTTCCTGAGCTGGCAAGAAGGCGCCGCCACAGAGTTAATGCTTATTTCCGGAGACCTGGGAGGTAGATCGGATATGACCACGAGGAAATTTGTACAAGGTTTCATCGTAACGGTGGCTCTTTGCCTCAGTGCCACTGCGGGGCGTGCTCAAGACACTAGCTTTTTCGTAATGGGAGGGGGTTCGTCGCTCATTGATAAGCGGTCCTTCACCGAAGCTTTTATTCCCTACCGCACGAACTATGCGACCGGCGCCAAGGTGACCGTGGGAATCGAAATGCCGCTGAAGAAGAGTAAGATCTTCGGCTTCGAAGGTACGTACGGTATCGGTGATAATAACCTTAGACTAATCAACGCGAATTATACTTACTTACCGTTCAGAGGATATGACATGAGGGATAACAGGGTGAGCGCGGACATTATCGCGCGCGCTCCATTTGTCTATCATGGCGGCCACCCTTACGCGGTTGTCGGGGTGGAAGTTGACCGCTTCTCTCCCCTCAGCTCCGCCGTATCTTTGGGTGACAGGGTAGGATTTGCTTATGAGCCCGTCGCCAGATTGGTGGGCCAAAACAACGGTGGCGTTAACTTCGGTGGAGGCATGGATTGGAAACTGACTTCAAAGGTCGGTCTGCGGATGGACGTGCGCGATCACATCACCGGCTCCCCCACGCTCGGTTTGCCCACTGTCCAGCCCGCGACCGCAGGTCTCCCGTGGTTCCCCATACATGGGATCGCGCATGCCATCGAATACTCCATCGGCATTGTGTATAAGTTCGGGAAGTGAGGGCTTGTTAACGCCTGCTGCCTTCAGCCCGCTGCTTACCGCTCCGTCAGTTGGACCTGCATGCAGAGGTTCATGGCGGGGGTGACTTCGCCGAAGACGGCGAGCATCGACTCGACGAGGTCGATTCCGGTCGAGGCGAGTACCTCGTCTTCGCTCGTGGGGTAATAGAGCTGGAATCCAGCCCAGTGGGCGGCGGGAGCAGCGGCCAGGAGGCGTCGGAGCTTCTGCATGGACGGGAAACTGTCGCGGGAGAAACAAGCCGGCTCGGTTTCCCAACTGCCGCCGTGAAGCAGGAAGCCTTCGCGGCACACCAGGCGCTTGAGCTCGCGCTCCATGGGGCTGCGCGGCTGGAGTGAACGAAGCAGGCGGTGCCAGTCCCAGTCGGACTGCAACTGGCACTCACGGTAGGCGCGCGGCGCTTTCATGTAGCCACGCTCCACCTGCATGCCGCACTTGAAGAGCTTCTCTTCCGTATCCACACTGAGGAAAAACTTCGAGCAGCCGAAACTGACACGCGAGGAAAGCGGCATGGCTTCGCGATTGGCCCGCGGCAGGTAGCCGATCCATTGCCAGTAAACGCCGCGTCCCCAGCGCTCGGTCACAAAGGGCTCGGCATAGCGGGATTCGAGCGCCAGCTTCAGAATGCGCGTGATCCGCTCGTTGTCCTCCAGATTCCCCACATGGATGCCGCGGCGGAAATCGAGATACTCAGGCCGGAAAGCGAGGGCTGTCGCCGGAAGCGGTAACGTGGTGTGCGATTTCGAAGGCATGACCGTAAATGAAAGCAGAAATTAGAAAGTAGAAATTAGAAACTAGAAAGCAAGCTTACCAGGTTCCAGATTCGAATTTCCACTTTCTGATTTCCAGTTTCTGCTTTCTGTCTGCTGCCGCCTGGTTCACGCGGCGCGGGAAGAGCTGGCGGGCCGCTTCGAGTGGAAGCCGCTGACCAACACCTTGGAGATCTCGTCACGCTGGATCTGGTTGGTGCCTTCGTAGATCTGCGTGATTTTGGCGTCGCGCATGTACTTCTCAACCGGGTAGTCGTGCATGTATCCGTAGCCGCCAAAGACCTGCACCGCGTCCACGGTGACTTCCATGGCGACGTCAGAAGCGAAACACTTGGACATCGCGGAGTAAAGCGTGGGCCGTTCCTTGGGTCGCGTATCGATGTAGCGCGCCGTCGCATAGACGAGCGCGCGCGCGGCTTCAATCTTCATCGCCATATCGGCTAGCAGGAAGCGCAATCCCTGGAAGGAGCCAATCGGCGAGTCAAACTGCTTGCGGGTACAGGCGTACTCGAGCGCCAAGTCGAAAGCCCCTTGCGCAATGCCCACCGCCTGAGCGCCTACCCCGGGACGGGAAGCGTCAAAGGTGCGCATGGCTGTGATAAAGCCCGTGCCTTCGCGCCCCAGGCAATTCTCGACCGGCACGCGGCAGTCCTGGAAAACCAGTTCGCTCGTGGCGGAAGCGCGAATCCCCAGCTTATCTTCTTTCTTGCCGAAGGTGAATCCCGGTGTGCCCTTCTCGACCACAATGCAGGAGGCGCCGCGCGGGCCCTTGGCGGGATTCGTGAGGGCGATCACCGAGTAGAGCTCCGCTTCGCCGCCGTTGGTAATCCACTGTTTGGTGCCGTTCAGGACGTAGTGGTCGCCGTCGCGGATGGCCGTGGTGCGCACGGCGCCGGCGTCCGAACCGGCCTGAGGTTCCGTGAGCGCAAAGGCCACCAGGCGCTTGCCGGCGGCAATGTCCGGCAGCCATCGCTGCTTCTGCTCTTCGCTGCCGGAGATGATGATTGGCAGTGCGCCGAGCGCCGTGCCGGCAAAACTCAGCGCGATGCCCCCGCACGCCTTCGACAGTTCTTCGGTCACGATCACCATGTTCATGATCGGTGTCCCCTC
Source organism: uncultured Acidobacteriota bacterium (assembly GCA_963832915.1). Lineage (GTDB taxonomy): Bacteria > Acidobacteriota > Terriglobia > UBA7540 > UBA7540 > CAVROP01. The sequence goes on along the minus strand of CAWHWE010000026.1, from coordinate 24,666 downwards.
AGGAATCCCTTCGTATTTCTCGTCAATGAAGACCCGAAAGAGGTCGGTCTGCGCCAGCACCTTCACCACCGGCCACGGGAATTTGGCGTCGCGGTCGTATTCCGCCGCTATCGGGCGGATTTCCTTTTCGGCAATCTCGTGGGCGAGATCTCGAATGGCCCTTTGATATTCAGTGAACCCATAATCCATAAAGCTCCTTAGGAGTCAGAAGTCAGGAGTCAGAATACAATTGAAACTAGAAGCTGGAAATTAGAAACTGGAATGTACCCAGTTTCCATTTTCAAATTTCTAATTTCTAATTCTTCAATTTCCAAGGGATTTCCGCTTTCCCGTCTCAGCGCGCGACATCACGCGACGCTTTCCAGGGGTTGCGGCGGTGGGGGCTGGGTTTCGAGGCCGCCGCCCCACAAGGATGGCCTAACCAGCCAAGCCACGCCGCCGCGGAAGGCAAAGCGGCAGTAGTCATCAAGGTCCCCGGCCCGAAATGAACTAACGTCAATCTCTCCTTCGAGGGAACCCGGTCCAGCGAGAACCTGCAACGCGTAAACCAAAGGCAAAACGCTCGCATTGACGTCACGCAGGGTGACCTCGATCCGATCGATGCGGGCGACAATTTCAAAATCTCCCTCGGAATAGAGTCCAGCCGTGCGATCCAATAGCTCGCGGATGTCATCCGCCCCCGTGGGAATCCCCTCAAAACTGAACTTGCCGTTCAGCCGCTGGTAGGGCTCCGGAACAACCGCCACTGGCTGGCTGCGGTATTGTTCCCAACTCGCATGCGTATAGTCAGGTCGAGCCCAGGCAATCGATAAGAAACCACCTTTCGAGACCTTGAGCCTGACGTGCTGTCCTTTGATTTCATCCTGGTAGTAGAGGGTGCCTCCGGGCGCGTGGGCACGTTCGTCATCGGTGACCGCGCTAAGGAAATCAATCAGTTCCCCCGCAATCTCCGGAAGCGCGGGGCGGTCGTCAGGCTGGACATGGCGAACCTCCAGCGACACCGACTCAGGAACAAACTCCAGCCACGTCGCTTCAACATGTTCAAGCTTCTGCCGGGTTTCCTCGCTCAGGGTCCCCAGCTCCACCATCCCCGAACAGCCCAAATGAGTGCGCATTTTCTCACTCCCTTCACCGATTCGCACAGACAAAGTGTCCGCAGCGTCAACCCCAGACTGACAGATGGGCATTTTTGGGGCCGAAGGGACTCGACGTCTGCCGCAGAAAGATTCTGCCACAAGTGGAATCAAGAACATAGCGACTTGTTTGCAGCGGCGCGGCGTTAAGTTATCCTTAATCCTGGGTCATGAGAGTTCTGGTGTGCCGTAACATCCGATTCTTGACAATGGTCGCGGGGCACTGCCTGGTTGTAGGGGTACGGCTTGCCGTACCCTCATGGCTCGGTCGCGCGATAAAAATGCAGAGGGTACGGCAAGCCGTACCCCTACAACCAGGGCGGCAGCGCCGTTGGCCAATTGTCAAAAGTTAGGTGTTACGCGACACTAGCGACGGGCAACCACCGAACTTGACTCGCTGGGAGCAAGTGTCACACTTCATGCGCCCCGCCGGAGAAACATTCAAATCGAGTTCCTGCTCGACCGGGAATTTCCAAAGGAGAGAAAATGAACAGAATGCTTCAGTTGTTGACCTTGATAGTTGTACCTTTATTTGCCCTCGCCGCGTCTGCGGGGGTTGACCAGTCAACGGCACAGCCCGTCACGATTGAGTATTACTACCGGCTGGCGCCCGGTGGGACCTCTGAGTGGCTGGCGCTGTACAAGAAGAATCACAATCCGCTTCTCAAGGAATTGATGAAAGAAGGGCTGCTCAAGAGTGAGAAGCTCTACACCCGGCGCTTCCATGCCGAAAGCCCCGCCTGGGATTACAAAATAGTGATGATTTGGCGCGACTGGGCGGCCCTCGAAGAAGCGCACATCCGCGAGCCGGAAATTCTCAAGTCCCTCTATCCCAACAAGGAAGATCATGTCCAGCAGGAAAAACGCCGCTGGGAATTGACCGTCTCCCACTGGGACGACGTGCTTGACGAGATTCCGCTCAATTAGGTCTGGGGACGCTCTGCTGCCACTCCTGGTTTTGCCGTATTGAAATACGGCATGGATGCTGGTACGATGAAGGCATGGCAAAAGGACGAATGAAAAAGCTTACCATCCTTGTCCCTGAAGACCTTCTTCGAAGAGCCCGGAGGGCGACAAAGAGTGGGGCAACCCCCACGGTGCGCAAGGGTTTGGAGCTTCTGGCAGCCCACGATGTTTATGACCGACTGCGTGCTTTAGAGGGAAAAGTCAAATTCAGCCTCACTTGGCAGGAAATGAGAGGAGAAGAATGATCTGTGCCGACACGAGTTCCCTCGTGGCTCTGCTGGGTGGTGAACCGGGACGCGACGTCGACCTGGTTCGACAGGCCCTGAGCGATCGATTACTCTGTATCTCGCCGATCTCAGTCACAGAACTGCTGAGCGACCCTGACCCCGCACCTTCTCTGGAAGGGTTGGTCACCCAGATACCGCAATTAGAAATCAGGCCGGGATACTGGGAGCGTGCAGGAAAGCTCCGAGCCAGAATGTTTCGCCGCCAAGTCCGGCCGAAAGTTGCGGATACTCTGATCGCTCAAAGCTGCCTCGACCACGGGGTACCCCTGGTTACCCGGGACCGGGATTTCTCGTGTTTTCAGAAGTTCGCCGGCCTGCGCGTTTTGGCGATTGGGGATCTCCAGCAATGACTGGACCGGGAAAACACTTCTCGCGCCAAGCGCCGCCCTTACTTCTTTCGTGGAGGCTGCGAGGGCCGCATCTCAATGCGGCTGGCAAGCGTCGACGTGGGATACGTGTAGAGGTCAACCACCGCCTTGGCGATGTCCTCGCCGGAAAGCTTCCATTCCGCTCGGGACCTGTTGCCTGGCGCTCCCCCGAAGTCAGTATCCACGCTTCCGGGCATGATGTAGCTCACACGAATGCCGTCGTAGCGGACGTCTTGCATCATGGCCTCGCTGAATCCATTCACCCCGAACTTCGAGGCGTTGTAGGCGCTCCCGCCCGGGAAAGGATTCACGCCGGCAAGACTCGATATATTGAAGATGTACCCGCCCCCTCGCGTGCGCATAATGGGGATGGCCTCGCGGCAACAGTAGAAGACACCCGACAAATTGGTGTGAATCGTGGCATCCCATTCCGCCGGCGTGAGCTGGTCCACCGGCTTCATGATTCCGATTCCCGCGTTGTTCACAAGCACGTCGAGTCCTCCGAAATGCTCGGCGGCAGTGTGGATCAGCTTTCGGCAGTCCTCATAGCGGCCCACATCCGCCCCCATGCCTTCAACTCGGGCCTCGCCATGCTTACGCAATTCTTCCAGCGACTGCTCTAGAATTCGCACCTCGCGCGCGCATATGTAAACGTTTGCACCTTCTTTGAGAAGCCTTTCGGCGATGCAATAACCGATTCCGCGCGATCCGCCGGTGACCACGGCAACTTTGCCTTTCAGCTCGTTTGCCATCAGGAAACCTCCCCTTCTGGATGTAGGAAACTAACAGATTAAACCACCCGAAGGGCTGTAAGCAACCGCATGATCCGGGCAAAAGTGGGTGGAGCTGTCAGGGGAGAAGCTCATTCCGGGAACGCCCGAAAAGTGTGAATGCCGCATTTCCGTGCACGCCAACTCTAATCCTACGAAGGGCATAACATTGCCTTCAGGCTTGCCTCATTCTCATGCACCACCTGCGCGGCCTTCGCGCGGGACCAACTCCCGGTGCGCCAGTCAAACGGCTGCAGGGGCCCCCAACGTTTCAGGACGCCGGATGCCACGGTGCAGCGGTCCTGTGGGTTCAGATCCGGGAGGGTTGCCACAAGTTCCGGCACGGCGTCGGCGCTGAGCCGGGTTGCATAACGAGCATCAAAAGAGCGTCCCGCTTTGGCCCGTGCGAGATTGGTGCGAGCAATAAGCGCGTCCGGATTGAGCGCCTGAAGGACAATAATCAGTAAGAAACCCGCCACCATCGCTCCGAAGGCAAAACGCTCGCGGCGCCCGCCCAAAACGGTGATTGCGAACCAGAGGAACACCACCACAAGCCAGCCCATAAATGCGGTTGGATACAAGCGTTGCTCCGTGAGGCCATATTCAGCCTGATAAAGACGCATGCGTTGGAATGCAGAAGCTATAATCACAAACAGAAGCAGGATTTGGACGCCTGCAAGGACCCTGAAAACTCGCTCACCCTTTGGGCCACTCCGGGTAATCAGCCAATGTATGAGGAGGAGAAGCGGGAGCAGCAGCGCGGCCACGGCCACCAGCTCAAAGAAGCCTCCACGCGCATATTCCGCATAGGTCAGGCCAGTTGTCGCCTGAACTAGCGCGGAGCCGCCAAAGAAATAACGGACCTGCACGAGTACGAAGGCAAGGAAAAGAAGGTCGAGCGCACTCAGCGCCACGGCAACCTCGATTATGCCCAACGAGAACGATGGGAGACGTTTCTCCTCCATCACGGATATCTCCTTGCCCCATAGCATGCCGCGCAGGTATCCACCGACACACCAGGCGAAAAAGGCGGCGACAAAGAAGTGGGAAAATACTTGCTGGAAGTTCAACCGGAAGGTTTTCCTGACGATGTTGTCGAACACCGCGTCCGCACCCATGAACAGTGCGCCAAATATGAGTAGGAAGGGAAGAGCGAAAAGGGCTCCGCGCACCACCGCCATGGCGCGCCGCGATCCCCGATTGCCGAGTAGCTTCTTCCACTCGGCCTCCCCGAATAGGACTGGCAGCAATCCAAAGGCAGCGTTGATCCCGGCAACAACCGCTCCGAGGGCGTACTCGACAAGGCCGGCGAGGCGAACCCGGCCCCCTTGTGCGCGCAAGATCACTAGAGACAGCGCCGTGAGGGCCGCCAAAAGGCTCAGCATTTTCAATACGGGGGAATCGTGCCAAGCGAGACCAAGGGCGAAAACGGCCACCACTCCGAGCAACCACAGACCGCCTCCGGAAAGCGTTTCTTCTCTCCAGCGGGCGTAAAATGTGATGACAACACAAAGCGCCGTCATCCAGATCAGGAGATTGAGGCCCCAAGGCAAAGCGCGCAGGAGTGCGTCCGCGAGGATACCCATCACCAGCGCCGCTCCAAGCACACTTAGTTCCAACCGCCCCTTGCTCAACATCGTCAGCCTATCCTCCGTGGTGAAGTTCTGGTCTGAATTTATGGTGACCTGTCTGGAATCGCCGATCATCGGTTTTCGATTGCCGATTGGCAGCAAGGTAATTCGCCGCACCGCATTTTCAATCGACAATCGGCAATCACAGCCGGCGTCACGCTCCGGCGGGGACAGTCTCCGGCACGCGCCCGAAGCGGCGGTAGCGGGAACGGAACTCGCGCACCGCGGCCTCGAGGCTGGCGGCGTCAAAGTCCGGCCACAAACGGTCCGTGAAAATCAGTTCCGCGTAAGCACACTCCCAGAGCATGAAGTCGCTCAAGCGTTGCTCGCCGCCGGTGCGAATCAGAAGGTCGAGGTCGGGGACAGGCCCCCGGCCCAAGTCGCCCGCGGCGAGCAAGCGCGCAAACTCTGCCGGCGTCGTCTGCTCAGAGTTTCCGAGCCATCGCGCCGCACAAATAATGGCGTCGCGAGCCGAATAATCAATCGCCAGACGCAGGTGCAACTGCCGGCCCTCGAGCGTTGCGGCTTCGACAGCTTCCACAGCCGTGACCAGCGAGGGGTCAAGCCGATCGCGCCGGCCGATAACGTTGGTCCTTATTCCGGCGCCCACCCAATCGGCGACCGATGAGCGCAGGAACTCTTCAAAAATGCTCATAAGGTCCCGAACTTCACACGAAGGACGTTGCCAGTTATCCGAGGAGAAAGCGTGCAGCGTCAGTGTCCCGATCCCCAAGCCGGGCGCGGCCTGCACCGTGCGGCGAACAGCTTTCACGCCCTCGAGGTGTCCCGCGCTGCGCGACAGGCCTCGAGCGCCCGCCCAACGCCCGCTTCCGTCCATAATGATGGCCGCATGAATTCGGCGGCCGCAGCCGCCGCCCTCGTCGGCAGCGCCATGCGGCAAGACAAGTGAAGAGTGAAGGGACAAGCGATCAGGGACATCGGATATCTTCGCCATCATGCTCACCTGCTTTCCAAAGGACTTTACCATGCAAAGCACTCGCGTAAAAAAATTTGGCCCGCTGCTTACCTGGAACGCATGGATTGAATCAACGCTTCCATGTGATCCAGGTAGCGCTCCAGCGCCAGCTGGCCGGTTAGGGTGAGCCGGTAGACGGTTTTCGGCAGGCGCCCCACAAAATATTTCTCACAGATAACGTACTCCGCTTCCTCGAGCTTGCGCGCGTGCACGCTCAAGTTACCATCGGTGGTCTTCAGCAATTTCTTGAGCTCGTTGAAGCTGAGCGATTCGTTCACTGCCAGGGCGCTCACCATGCCGAGGCGAATGCGTTCGTGGATCAGGCGGTCCAGTTCGGGGGGCGCGCTCAACGGCGCTTTACTGCGCCAGCGTTGCACATCCCGCGCCGGCCGGTTGGCGCCTGCAACACGGCCCTCGGCGCTTGAAATCTGTCTAGCCACCGTACCTCCTTGCAATAATCAGCCCGAAAATGATGTGAAGCCCACCGAAACCCGCTGCCATGATCGAGTTGGCCCAGCTAAAAGGACAGAACAGCGCCCCAGTTCCCGCCAACATGAAGCACAGACCCATGATCGGGACGACCTTTACGGAATACGCCCCGGCCGTCACCACACCAGCCCCGTAAAGCAGAAGCCAAAGGCCGGGCAGCAGGTTAAATACACCTGCGTGGTATATCAACATGCTGAGCACAGCCGCCGCCAGCATGGGGGGAGATAGGCCCAGTACAAACTTCCGGCCAGGCCTTGAAAGCAGGGGGGTCTGAACCTTCCGCGCCTTCCAGAAAATAGCCGACGCGCCCACCGCAAATGCACAAAGGGCTTCGAACCCCCACACCCCAACCCACCACTCCACTTGCGGGCGGAGCGCGGCTACAACCGCAGCGGCCAACGCCGTGATCCCTATCGTCACCCCGCCCCATCCCGGGACGGCGGTGAAAGAAGCCGCGCTTTCCATGGTCTCGCGGATGAAGCGCAGATCGTCAATGGCGTGGGTTGACGTGGGCGCCGGCCTGGAACGTCGTGAACGGGCTGGACTCGTACATGCCATAAGGGGTTTATACCGGGCGTGAGATGTTTTTGTCAAGTACTTTGTGATGCAAAGTTACGGAAGAGGAGGGCGGGTGAGGGGTTCTTCCATTCCATGAAACAAGAAACCCGGTTCAACTTACGAATTCGGATTGAACCCCGGAGGCCGGGAAGGATTCGAGGCAAAATCTCAAGTCATGCCACCTTCAAATAGAGAGCTGTGTACCTTGACGGCGCGGCCAACACCACCTGTGTGGCGCCGTCTTTCGACACCACTTCGAGTTCCTTCTCCTTTGGCCATACGAGGCGCGCTCCCGACACTTGAAGCCTGGCAGGATCCACCTTGATGATGACCTGCGGCGCTGGCCGGAATTCTCCCTTGGTTACCAACTCGATTGTGTTCAGGACCTGCACCAGGATGAACTTCTTGTTCGCATCCCGGAAAAACGTGCCATGGACATATTCGGAAAACGGTTCCGAACGCAGCTCCGCAATCGGGCGGCGCACCAGTTGCCGCATCAGGTCGGGAATCCACCTCTGGATCCAAAACGGCCGCCAATTCATGGCACGAAAGATCGGGGCGCCGATAAACAGGGCTTGCCCCATTCCAAATTTGTTGTAAGTAACCGCCGGCCCTCCCACTTCTTCTCCCGGCGGCGGAGAACCCCAGTTGAACCACTTGTGATGCGGCAGGTCTTCCACCATGAACGGCAGGCGATAATGCATCACCTCTTCGGCCGTGGCGAGCTTCAGGCGGAGGAAAGGCCCCGGCAGTCCCACCGCGCTTACCTCCAGGATCTTGGCCAGAGGGTGGCCGGAGGATTCAAGATACGTGGCGGTAACACCTTCCTTCACTTTGCCTTCCGCATTGATGGCGTACTTCTGCTCCTCCGATACGAATTCCACCCCAAAGACGTCCGCCAGGGGGAAGTTCGGCCGGGAACGGAAATGCTCGTCCTGCAAGCCGCACCGATAACTGCCGATCAACGCGCCGCCTTGTTTAACCCACCGCCTGATGATTTCCGCTTGCGCATCTGAAAGCACCTCGACCTCGGGGAGAACCAGCGCTTCGAATTGCTTCAACTCCTCTTCGGTAAGGCGAAAATCCGGAAGGCTTTCAACCGGCCTCCCGGCATACGTCAGAGTCTCGAGAGCCCCTACGTTGGACCTGCGGAAGTCCACCGGCCGCTTTTGAGCATCGAGTTGCTTTCCCGTGGCTGCGCTGTAAAGCATGGCAGTGCTGTACAGCGGCTGAAGGCCCGCAAGGAGGCCATCCACATTCCGAACGTCCTCCCAGGTCTCCTTAGCGACCTGGAACCATCGCTTGGAGAAACCTTGCCCATCCAGGCCACTGATGATGGGCGCGTTCCCTACAAAAAAAGTTCGCGCGTTCTGCACGATCAGCGCATCGGCCTGAACACGCGGGATGGATCCCGGGTAAGTGTCCAAATAGCCCTGCTGGGTGAAGATTCCGGCCTGGTAATAAGGCCGCCCCCAGCCCCGCATGAGAATGGACCCCAGCGCGATACCCGTAGGGCAAGGAAGAGGTTCGGCATAGATGAAACTCACTTTCTGCATTATTTCATCAGGAAAATCCTGCGGGCCGCCGTTCAGAGAGATAATCACGTTCGGCCGATGCTTCCTGGCGGTGCTGACAATTTCATCCAGCATGTCCACCATGGATCGCTTTTGATGCCAATGGTAGCGCCGCTCCCAACCCTCCCGCGTCCGGAAGCCTTCGCGATAAGGGTCACCCGGATGCTCCCGGTTCCAGGCTTCCTCGGTGTATTTGCAGAAGCAGAAAGGATCGTGCCCTTCCGAGTGGTAGAGCACGAACTGAATCCCAAAAATATCAAGGAACAACTCGTCGACCTCGTAACGCGAAAATATCTCCTCCATCATGCCCAGAACATATTGGCGATAAGGGCTATCCAGGCAGGTCACGAGCCAGCGAAGATTCTGCTGTTCGCCCTTTTCATTTACCCAGCCCCAATCCGGATGGCTCAGAACACACTGGTTGTTGAACTGCAGGCTGTAGTAACCGAGCACAGACATGCCCAGTTTGCGGGCCATGGCCACTTCGTTCCCGAATAAATCCCCCTGGAGGTGAGGATGGCGAACTGCGGTGCGGCTGGGAAAAAACGCATAGCCCCAGTGATCCTGGGAGTAAAACATCATGCTTTCGGCGCCCGAATCACGAGCCGCTTTCACGGCGGCTTCCCAATTGATATCGAAGTTCTCCTCGGGAGGCGTGTGGAATTCCCACTCCATGGTGCGGTACGTCTTCATGGGTGAGATGATGCCTTGCTTTTCATGTGCGGCGCGCAACCGGGGAAGGCTCGGGAAATCGTTCTTTTCGCCGCCCGCAGCGACGCTCGGCAGAAGCGCGCCAACTCCGTATCCGGCGCCCAGGACTTTCAGGAAGCGGCGGCGGCTTGGAGCGTAATCCGATGGCTCTCTTTGAAGCATTCCGGTTTCCCCCTCGAATCGCGAGTTCCCTCTATGAAGGCGTGGGTGCCATCAAGAGACACCTGCGCTTGCCGGGTAGTGGCTGAGTTTGGCGTAGCGCCCCGATATATCGGGCCATTTTGGGGCTGTGCCGGTCCCGCCGCGCGGGACCGGCGCTACAAAACCAAAATGAGTCACTTCAGGCGCAGAGTGCAGCTCTGCGCTTCAGCATGCTATACTAATCCTGGTGATGCCGACCTCCAAACGCCATTTTGCGCCCGGACAACTGCAATTCCTCACCAGCAGCACTTATCGCCGTGCCGCGCTTTTTGAGAGTGATCGGTTCCGCTGCAGCTTTGTCGAAGCCCTCCGCCAGCTTCGCATCGAGATGGGCTATCCGTTCGGCGTGGGCAGCGTGAAAAAACGACTGGAGAAGCTAAACTACATCCACGGCAACCCGGTGAAGTGCGGCTTGGTGGCTTCGCCCAAGCAAAGGCCGTGGTCGAGCTTCCCTGTGGGCCGCAGAGTTGCCCTCTGCGCCAGCCTGCGCCGAGTTTCCGCCCGGATTCTGATTCCCGTCCAAGGGTGAAAGGAGCCTGCATGGCAGGACGACAGCGAACGACTTTTCAGAAGCGACAAAAAGAGGTCAAGCGCCTGGAGAAGCAGAAAATGAAGGCCGATAAACGCGCCACTCGGCGGCTGGAGCGATCTCAGAACCGACCGCTGGAGGCGCCGGGGATCCCCGAAATTCCTCCGCCCCCTGTGGAGCCCGAGTTGAACCAGCTCTAAGGAGACGGTCTGTCGCGCCGGGCAATATTTAGCCCGCACCGGCTCTGCTGTTCCGTGGCCCCTACGCCCGCGTATACATTGAGTGGCGCAACGCGGCGGAGCCGCGACCGAGCGTCTTTTGTAGGTCCGAGTTCGATGTGGATGCCCTTCATGCCGGCGAAGCCGACCGTGGAGTGCGGTAGCAGCAGCTACCGCCTTCCGCCATTGATTCATACCGCAATCGCGCCAGAGCTAGAGGGAGAAAGGCGGTAGCTGCTGCTACCGCACTCCACGGCGCTTCGCGCAAGAATCGCCGTGTTCGAGGCACGACTCGATGATCTTGCGCGTCAGTCCCTGCGCGATTTCGACCGCTTCGGTGATGCTGCGGTCTTCGGCAACCAAACCACGCACGTCCGGGCTGGTCGCCACATAGCCGCCCTCGGCCAGAGGCTCGATGTGCAGGCGAATCGTGGTCTCATCCACGGTGATTCGTTCCTCCCGCTTTCCGCGCGCCTTGCGCTTCAGACCCATGGCAGCTACGCTCCTCCGTGCGGATTCATTGTAACGCAGCGCGGCCGTTGCCCGCAGCCAAAACGGGACTCTCTGTGTCCTCCGTGCCTTTCAAGCCTCAACACAGAGCACACGGAGCATCTCAGTGACCTCTGTGTTGAAGCTCGTCTGGGCACGGAGGACACGGAGGCAATGCTGGCACGAGGAGAAATCTCCGCGGCGCGAAAAGAAATTCGGGATTTGTAGTACAGGGTGCTTTTCCCCATCGCGCCGGCCTCGACAACCAATCTGCCGCCGGAATCAAGCTTCAGGCCCTTCTCCATGCGTGACGGGGCTTAGCGCTGGCTCCCGGGCGCGGGCGCGGCTCCCGGTTTGAGGTGCTGGTCAAAGAAATCAGAAGCCGCATGATAAGCCGCCAGCCAGGTGCGATGCCGCAAGAAATCGTGAATCTCGTCCGGAAAAACGAGTTGTTGGAATTCCACCCCCTGTTTCCGCAACGCCTCCACGAGGCGGACCATCTCCGTGAAGGGAACGTTGCGGTCATCATCCCCCTGGACCAGCAGCACCGGCGAGCGCCACGTCTTGACGGAGGCCAGCGGCGAGGACTCCCACGCCAATCGTGCCGCGTCAGGCCGCGCTGCGGGATCGTAGGAGGGAATCCAGTTCTGGATTTCGAGGCTCCAGTCGTGCACGCCGTGCAGGTCAACGCCGCAGGCGAATAGCTCAGAGGCTCGGGCCAATCCGAGGGCCGTCAAATATCCGCCGTAAGAGCCGCCCCACAGGCCGATGTGATTCGGATCCACCTCGGGCCGCAGGCGCAAGTAAAGGCCGGCGCCCTCGACATCGTTAAACTCGCTCGCCCCGGTGGCCCCGTAGTCGAGCGCCTCGCGAAAATCCTGCCCGTAGCCGATGCCGCTGCGGTAGTTGACCGACAGCACCACGTAACCGCGGCTGGCGAGATACTGGTTAAAGGCATAGGCGTTGTGATAGTAGCCCATATAATGCCAGCCGAGCAGCATCTGGCGCCGCGAACCGCCGTGAAAGAACACTACGGCCGGGCGCCGCTGCCCGGAGGCCCCGTCCTTAGGGAGAAAAAGCTGCGCGTGGATGCGTAGCCCGTCAGCGGCGGGAACAATCACTTGCTGTGGGGTGACGAGATCAGCGGCGGGAAAGTCGGCGGGAAGCGATTCGGGAGCGAGGTCGCGAATTCCGCCCGAGTTAGCCAGAATGGCCGGCCGAGCCGGGCAATGGGCGTCGGAATGGAGCAGGGCAACGGTGGCGCCGTCGCTCATCATCACCGGCGACCATTCAATTCCTTCACCCTTGGTAAGCCGGGTAGGATGGTCACCCGTGACCGGCTCGCGCCATAGGTGGCGCCGGTCGACGTCATCCTGGTTCGAGGCGAAAATCAACTGGCGGCGATCGGCACTGAGGGAAACGAACTCCACTTCGAAATCGCCGGGCGTGAGGAGCCTTGGCGTGCCGCCCGCAACGGGAACAGAGTAAAGATGAGTCCAGCCGTCGCGCTCCCAGGGAAACACCAGGTTATCGCCACCGCCCCAAAAGATCTGATGCTCGGCCACAATTCCGCGAAAGACGCTGCCACGTCCGGCATCGGCGCGCCAAACCTCGTGACCCTGTCCTGTGGCAGCGTCAGCCACGCGGATCGACCACGGCTGGCCGGTGCGTTTGGGGCCGAAGATAAGGTCGTCGCGGGAAAAAGCAAGGTGCAGGAAGGCAACCTGCCTGCTGTCCGGCGACCAGACAGGCTCGGAATCCTGGTCAACGCTCGGATCGAGATACTGGAGGCTCTTGCCCTCCAGGTTGTACACGCCCACGAAGCTGTGATCTCCACGGCGGCTCACGAAAGAGAGGCGCGATCCGTCGGGCGACCAACGGAGCGAGCTGCCTTTGCCCTTGTCGTGGATCAACTGTTCGGGCTTGGCGGCTTCGGCCAGTTTGACCAGCCACACCTGGTCCTTGAAGACGTACGCCACGCTATCGCCATTTGGAGAAACCGCCGGAGAATGCCCCTCGGCGAGCTTGCGCGGCGCGCCACCGTCGAGTGAGACAACCCAAAGGTCCTGTTCGACGCCCTCGGGTGCGCTCGCCGGGTTGGGGTAGGCGCCGCCATTCTCGAAGTCGCCCCCGCGGCCATAGACTATAGCCCGGCCGTCGGGAGTCCAGGTGAGCTCCGCAATCTCCTGGCCGTCGTCTTGGGTGTACCGGGTGAGTTGCCGGGACTGGTAGCCTCCGCGGCCGTCTGGCTCAGCCACCCAGATGTTGCGAAGGCCGCGCGCATCGAACACCCAAGCTACCCTGCCGCCCGACGGGGAAGCCACAAGCTCGGTTGGGAATGGCGAGCTCAGCACCTGTTCCAGTGTGAAGGAGCCTTGCGCGGAAGGAACGCCCCCAAGGACGAAAACCATAAAGACAGCGGTCAGCAATCTTCTGCCAGGGAGTATGACCACGATTATTCCTCCTTGTGCGGCGTCCGTGGCCGCCTGGTCCGAATCAAGGCCTGGGCGGGCACAAGGCCCGCCCCTACGCGGCGTCCGTGGCCGCGTGGCCCAAATGCTACTGGACCTCGCCGGGAAAGTAAATGGCGGCGCATCCGGGCGCATACGACGCCGTCTATCTCGAGCTGGCGATCCGGGTCAGTGTGCCCCTGGCGACGCTCGATCGTAACTTGCAAAAGGCTGCCAAGCGTGCCGGCATCGACGTCTTTTCGTAGCAGCTGACAAGCGCGGACCCGATTCCCTCCCGTCCCGCTTTCGCGGGAACGACCTCGCGTGATTTGCACGAGGGCGGGCAGACCTGCGCTTTTTCCAGGCCTGCGGCCTTTCAAGATTCACGGCGGGTAAAACCGCAGACTTCGAAATGCACGAAGTCTGCGCTCTTTTTTCTATGTGACACCTCCTGTTCCGTTCGTGATCCAATACTCAATCAATCGCGTCACGCCTGAGACCGCGAGCAGCGCCCCGGCTTGTGAGCCAAGCTATTTCGAATGCAATGTCCACGTCGTGGAGCTTGGCGTTTTTTCGCAGCGCATGTCGTGCCAACCGAGCTGTGGCACACGCCATTGAACTCGACCTTGACGACCGCCTGCTCGACGAGTCGAGCATTGGTCACTTGGTCGGCTTACCTTCTTTGTAAAGTGGGGTTGGGCGACGACGACCCAAAGTACGCTTAGGCCGTAATACGTCCAAGCAGAGAGGAGCGTAGGTTCACACATCCCAGAACCCCGTATCTCGGGAGTTTAAATGCGTGAGGCACTTCTACGGTTTGGACTTATCGTCAAGTGACAGTAGGCTGCGGAAGGTGTTTCCCCTTTTTCGCCTCCTACCGTTAGGTGGCGCATGCACTGATCCCTAGTATGCCACCCGTGAATCCCACCCTCTCCGCCAGACTATTTCCCAGCAGTTCATTTAGATAGCGCCCTGAGTTTCTTAGACCTCTGGTGTCCCTTTCATTGCCGGGTATAAGAGTGGTAAACTCGTTGACGCTCGATATCAATTTGGGATTGCATAAGCGGCGGTGAACGCGCTCCATGACGAGTTAGGGAAAGGGCGAAAATTTCCCTCATGAAATACGCTTACGAAGATCTTGGCGAGGACCAGTTCGAGAAGCTGGTCGTCTTTCTTTGCCAGCGTCTTCTGGGCATGGGGGTCCAGGGTTTCGCGAAAGGACCCGATGGCGGCAGGGACGCCAAGTTCGTCGGAACGGCCGAGCGGCACCCCAGCACAGCCGCGCCTTGGAAGGGCATAACAATCATCCAAGCCAAGCATACGAATGGCTACAACAGGAATTTTTCGGAGCCGGATTTCTATAGTAAGAAAGCCAAGAAAACGATCCTTGGGGATGAAATTGCACGTATTAAGAAGATGCGTGAGCAGCAGCAGATCGATCACTACATGCTGTTTTCCAATCGCCGCCTCGCGGCGAATGCGGAATCTGAAATCGTCGCCTACATTTCCAAACCCTGCGGCATACCAGCCGCATCCATATACTTGTGCGGTCTGGAGCAATTTGAAATCTGGCTAAAGAATTTTCCCGAGGTTCCGAAGCTGGCCAACCTCGATCTTGTCGATTCACCTTTGATCATCAGCCCCGACGACCTGTCGGAAGTCGTTCAAGCATTTGCGCGCCAGAAGGACGCAATCAAAGACGTACTCGACGATCCACCGACGGCGCGCATAAGCTACGAGCGGAAAAACGCGATCAACAACATGACCGCGGACTATGCAGTTGCGCTCCGCAGAAGATATTTGAAGGAAACGCGTCAAATTCGGGCGTTTCTCGCCGCGCCAGAGAACATCGCTTTGTTGCGCTTGTACGAATCTGTCGCCGATGAATTTCAACTCAAGATCATCGCCAATCGCAAGGACTACCAAACCTTCGACGACGTGATGGAATATTTGATAGATTTGTTATTCAATCGCGACCCGGTCCTGCGGCAGCAAACGCGATTGACGCGTTGCGTTTTGTTTTACATGTATTGGAATTGCGATTTCGGAGACACAGGCGATGTTGCGACCAACTAAACATTCTCATCCCGATCGTACTGTCATCAACGTGTCGTTGTTGCTCTTGGGGCGTCTGAAGGCCAAAAGGCTCGATGATTACTATAGTCTCCGAACATTTGCGAAGAAGTCCGTCACGGGCGGCGACGTTTTGTTTCTGCCTGCGCTGAATTTTCTCTATCTCATGGGCCTGATCGAGTATCGCCCCAAAACCGATTCTGTGGAGTATTTGGGCCCCAATGAAGATTTCTAAACTCTACTGCAACAAGCCGGATTTGTTCGGGCCCATTGAATTCCTCCCGGGCTTGAATGTCGTCATGGGAGAAATACGCCTGCCCGAAAACCGCAAGAAGGATACGCATAACCTCGGCAAAACGACCCTTTGCCGCCTGTTGGACTTTGGCTTTCTGGAAGGCCGCGATCCGAAGTTCTTCCTCTTCAAGCATTTTGACCTGTTCAAGGATTTTATTTTCTTTCTTGAAATCGAACTCGCGGATGCTTCCTATCTGACCGTGCGTCGAGGCGTCGAGGAAGCAACCAAAATCAGTTTCAAGAAACACGAGGCTCGACATCAGGATTTCTCGTCCCTTCCCGAAGGTAGCTGGGACCATCTGGAATTGCTCTTCGAGCGCGCGCGGGAAATGCTCGATAGCCTGCTGGACTGGCGCGCACTGAAGCCATGGCCCTACCGGAAAGAACTGGGTTACCTCCTGCGCTCTCAAGACGATTATCGGGACGTTTTCCAGCTACACAAATTCATCGGCGCCCATTCGGATTGGAAGCCGTTCCTCGCGCAGGTTCTTGGCTTCAACGCCGATTTGATCGGAAAGCATTACGAGAAGGAAGCGGAGTTGACCACAAAGCAGGAAATCGTTCAGACCATCATGAACGAGCTTGGCGGGTCAGTTGAGGACATAAGCAAAATCGAAGGCCTCCTCCTGTTGAAACAAAAGGAAGCGGAAAAAAAGCAAAAGCTCCTCGATGCTTTCGACTTCCGCGCCCAGGACAAAGGACACACAAAGCAGCTCGTCGAAGTCATCGACGAAAACATAGCCAACCTGAATGCGGAACGGTATTCGCTGACCCAAAACAAGAAAAAGGTTTTGGCATCCCTCGAAGATGACCAAATTCTTTTCGATCCGAACGAGGCCCAGCAGCTATTCGAGGAAGCTGGCGTCCTGTTCAAGGATCAGATCAAGAAGGACTTTCAGCAACTGATCTCGTTCAACAAGGCCATCACCGATGAACGCCGGGTATATCTTCAGGAAGAACGAGCGGAGATCGAGGCCGAGCTTAAGCGCGTAAACGCGGAACTCAACACGCTCGGCAAACGACGGTCCGACATGCTTGCCTTCCTGAGCGCAACCGACATCTTCAGCAAATACAAACAGGTTTCCGACGAAATGGTTGGCCTTCGCGCGGACATCACATCGCTCGAACGGCAACGCGGCCAGCTTACGCGATTGCAAGAATTGCGCACGGAAATCCGCACAATCACCGAGGAGCGCGGCCAGCTTCAGATCCAGATCGAAGCCGACGTGGAGCAGCAGAACTCCGATAACAAAAGCCTGTTCTCGACCATACGACTATTTTTCAGCGAGTTGGTTGAAGCTGTGATCGACCGCAAGGCACTTCTCAGCGTATCGCCGAATAAAGAAGGTCATCTGGATTTCAAAGCCGACATCCTCGACGAATCCGGAAATGCCACCAGCGCCGACCTGGGGCACAGCTATCGCAAACTGCTTTGCATCGCCTTCGACATGGCCCTCCTACGCGCCCATCTCGACCAGAAGTTTCCGCGCTTCGTTTATCACGACGGAGTTTTCGAATCTCTCGATGACCGCAAGAAGGAGAATCTGCTGGCGACGATAAGGGAGTATGACGAACTGGGGATACAATCGATCATCACGCTCATCGATTCTGACCTGCCGAAACCATCGAAGGATGGGCAACCGGTTTTCACATCGGACGAAATCATCCTGACCCTTCACGATCAGAACGCCGAAGGTCGGCTGTTCAGAATGAAACCATGGTAGCGGGCAATATCGGGCAAGGGCTCACGATTTCAGTGGCATCCATGGCATCGTCGGCAACGTGGTCCCTGCAACTTACAGAAGGCTAAAAGAACGTGTAGCGCGATCACCAGCATCCACTTGGCTGTATTTGGCCTACCAGTTGAAGCGCAACTCCTGGCTCCCCCGAAGTCTTAGTGCTGTATCGGAAGCGCGCCGACTTTGCAAAATTGCGGAATAGCAGATACTCTGCCCGGCGCGCTTTCGATACAGCGACTTGAAGGAAGCCTTTTTTTGGCAGGGCAATTGCTTATTGGGTATTGAATCGGAATCGTGTTACGTATTGGGGCAATGTTGTTACACAACTGTTGATGGCCGACATCGCAGTTGCCCTGCCAAATAGCATCACGCGAAGCGTCCGCCGCGCTAGCGGCTTCGTTCAAGTCCACTTCCGGGAAGTTGCCGTGTCTGCTTGCGGCCACTTCGCTGTATCGTCGAACCGTCGTTGTGGCTGGAGTTCGGCAAAGACGCGAAATGGCAGAGCGGCAATGATTCAGGACATTCGACAAAGACGCTCATCGGGCTGTGCGTGCCGGTGGAAACTTGCAGCACCTCTGCCGGTGTGTTAAGCAGCAGGCGGCGTGATTATTGAGGAGTGGGCGCAGTAGGACGGAAGCAGCGAATCGAGCGCGCTATTTCGCGACTCCTTCCTCACCGGATCTACTGCGGCGTCTCGCTTGCCGCCGGAGGCGTAGCGGGCTGTTGATACATCGCGCTGAGCTCCTGCCTTAGTTGCATCAACTGCCGGAGATCCTCAAGGCTCGGCGTTGTGGTGGCTCTCGAAGATGGCGGAGAAGATGCGGCCGCTTGTCTGGTGCCTGCGTCACGGCCTGCGGCGCCGGTCCCTAGCACAATGTAGAACCTGGTATTGCCAGGGACGGTCACTTCACGTGCAGTGACGAGTGATGAGTGACAAGTGAGGAGCGGGAGTCAGGAGCCAGGAGTCGGGAGTCAGAGCGGGATCGCGCTCTCAGAAAGCGGGCCGTAGAATCCACTGCCGCCGCCATTTCCGACTAGGTAAGCGGCGACTGTGCCAAGACCTGTGAATGTTCGCACCAGGAATTTGGTCCCTGTTTTCTTTCCAGAGACGGACCCCTTAAGTGGTCGAAACGCCAGGTCCATAGCTACCCCATCCATCCTCTGAGTGGTTCCATCGGGCATTTCCAGCCTGTCGAACCGGATATCGACGATCCCCGAGCGGCCATGGCCCCCGGCCCGCCCCAAGGAGATGAAAATCGCCGTTGCTGTCACCCCCGCGTAAGCGGGGGTCCAGGTTAGTCCAAAAGGGGTTGGATTCCCGCTTTCGCGGGAATGACCGGCGTTTCGTAAGGGATGATATTGCAGATGACACCACCACCAGATTTTTCTGACGCAGATTTTTTCATCCAGCAGTGGCAAACACAAAAAAGTGGTCAGCAGGCGTAGCGCAGACCTCCGGGGTTGAGGTCTGCGGTCCTTCATTCACGCTACCGAATCCAAGAGCAGCCCCCATGGGTGAGATCCGAGGTTTTTCGCATGAAGAGCCGCGGACCTCAAATGCGGCCCGCCGCCCGAAGGCTATGGGCCGCAGGGCGGAGGTCCGCGCTACTCGGCTCGGGTTCACGAACGGGCCAAGCCCCACACTCAGGCTGAAGACCATGCCGTCATCACTCGTCCCGCCACTCGACCCGCCCAACTGTCAGGCTGAAGACGGTGCCGCACCCGTTGGGGGAACAGTAGGCCCCGCCTGAGTAGGTTGTGCCGTAAAACTTCCCGTCGGCGCCTAGCACGAGCCCGGCATTAGGATAACCGCCGTCCGTGTAGTCGAAGCTGTGGAGGGTCGTCAGCGTGCCCTCGCGGGTGATCTCGAAGACGGTGCCGTAGTACACGTAGGCCCCGCCTGTGTAGGTTGTGCCGTAAAACTTCCCGTCGGCGCCTAGGATGAGCCCGCCGGGAAGGTAAGCGCCGTCCGTTACGTCGAAGCTGTGGAGCGTCGTCAGCGTTCCACTTCGGGTGATTTTGAAGACAGTGCCACACCCGTAGGGTGGACATATGTAGGCCCCGCCTGCGGAGGTTGTGCCGTAGAACTTCCCGTCGGCGCCTAGCACGAGCCCGCCGATAGGGTTCTCACCGTCCGTTACGTCGAAGCTGTGGAGCGTTGTCAGCCTGCCCTCGCGGGTGATCTCGAAGACGGTGCCGTAACCGATAGGCTCGCCTCGGACGAGGCCGTAACTGTACGCCCCGCCGTATCCGGTTGTGCCGTAAAACTTCCCGTCGACGCCTGGCACGAGCCCGCCGTAAGGTGCTTCACCGTCCGTTCCGTCGAAGCTGTGGAGCGTTGTCAGCCTGCCCTCGCGAGTGATCTCGAAGACGGTGCCGTAACCGTTGGCCCCACCTAACCAGGTTGTGCCGTAGAACTTCCCGTCGGTGGCCTCGATCAGCGGGGCAACCGGGTTTACGCCTTCCGTTCCGTCGAAGCTGTAGAGCGTCGTCAGCGTGCCCTCGCGGGTGATCTCGAAGACGGTGCCGTCATCGGAGGCCCCGCCTCCGTAGGTTGTGCCGTAGAAGTTGCCATCGGTGCCTGGCACGAGCCCGGCGTAAGGATAAGCGCCGTCCGAGCAACCGCTTTGGGAGCAAAAGCTGTAGAGCGTCGTCAGCGTGCCCTTGGGGGTGACCTTGAAGACGGTGCCGTAATCGTAAGCCCCGCCTCCGTAGGTTGTGCCGTAGATGTTCCCGTGCTTGTCCTGGACGAGAGACCCCGTGGGATGAGCCCCGTCGCTCCCGTTGAAGCTCACCAGACTCCTGAATGTCTGGGCGGGCGAGCCGACCGCCGTCGCCGCCAGGAGCAGGCAGGCGACACCGGCCTTCTTGCACCACTGAAGCTTTTTCCGTTCCATCGCACACCTCCGTGTCGATGAATGACAGATGATCGGGTTATCCTTTACGAATGATGGACAGTACGCGTTAAATCGGAATTTGCATTATCCACTTTCTACGGACCCGAATGATACTCCTGACCGCCGCCGTGTGCAATCGTGCGTATGGCGCAATCTAAAATGTTACCAGCTATGGATCTGAGCGTGTCCCACATCTTTCGCTGGACACCGCCGGCGCCCAGGTCGGTAATACGGCCCTCTCCTTTGGGGCTGATCGTTACCCACATCTTCGGCTGAACAACGGGGGCGCCCAAAGATGAGCGAGTGACCCCTCACCCGCCTGCGGGCCGTAGCGGGCTGCGTGCCGTGAGCGTCAATAACCCTTCGGCGGGCGAAGGCCCGGCCCGCGTCCCGATGAAGTGCATCGGGATCGCGGTCCACCCTCTCCCCTGGGGAGAGGGCTGGCGACGAAAACAAATGGGATTGCTGACCTCATGGGGAGTTACATGCCACAGCCCGGGCTCACGGATGTCAAAACGCCATTCGCTGACGCGATCTTGCAGCTATAAGACGGGTGCTTCCAATCCTTAGGATCCGGCCGGCCACCCCATTGTTCGAGGTTCAGCTTCCCGCCGGCTGCCCCTTCAACAAACGTGTACTGCTGCGAGCTCGATGCGGGACTCACATCGGTTGCGCTAACCGAGTTGGTGACAGCGGTATAGTCACTCATCACACCGTTGCGCGAAACGAGTTTGTTGACCTGGTAACTCTGCCTTGTTGTCGTCGTTGCCGAGGACAGATTTTGCAGGGGGTAACTGAGGCCGACCGTCATGGGAAAGCTGAACTTCTCCTGGGTCACGGTCCTTCCGTGATCGTCGGACACCGTGGTGGACGAGACCACGCTGGTATCGAAGGAGGTTTTCTGGTCGAGAAAGGTGAAAGCTACCATATCGAAGTTGATGGTCTGCTGGCTGAAGAAATTCTGTTGCTGAGAAATAGAGGTTGTGACCTGTCCGTGAGAGGTGTTGACATATCCGGCGATCGTGAAGCTCCTACGCGCGCTCACTCCAAACGTTCCTGTGACCGTGGATGTCCCTTGAATATCTTCAGTTGTAACCGGAGAAGGGTTGGTCAAGGTGTTCTGGGTAACCGCGCCGGTTACCTGGGTGCTCTGGTCATCGAGGTAGAGCAGGAGTGAGGCGGCCACCGTGAAAAAGGAGTTCTGATTGAAAACGCTCACGGCAAGCGTGTGCGGAGTGCCATCGCTAAGCAGACCCGCAAAGGGCGTAAGGTTCACTCGATAAGGTATAAAGTCGAGAGTCTGTACGGCGGGAATAGGCCGCCACTCGCCAGGCAGAAAACCGGTGTAGATCCATGGGGAAACGGGCGCGATGCCAGCCAACTGGCCGTCAACGGTAATCTCGGTTTCGCGGAAAGCGGTGTGGCCGCATCCGTAGGTCTCGTCGATCCCACTCAGATCATCAGGGAAGCAGGCGAACCACTGCTCGTCAGTAGACTGGCTCTGGGCAATCACATCCAGGTAAGCCTCTTCGATGTTTTTGGGCAGGCTGAAAATTGCTGTCAGATGATCCGTGGGCGAAGACAAATAGCCCAGCCCCAACGGAAGCACGACGTCTGGTCTTCTGGGGAGAGGGCCTTGCCCGTGGTGTGGGTAGAATTGTAAATCCGCGCTAACAGTGAACACGCCGTTTCGCGGAGGGCAGTCGGTCGTGCAGTTATCAAGAATGATGACGCCCGGCTGCGGAGTCTCGAGCAGCGCACTGTAATCGGTCACATCCCTTTCAATGTGCCATGTGTCGGCAACGTTTAGGTCCGGCTCAGGGGTCGTGCCAAAATAAACGTTTGTATTCCCAATAAACAACATCGCGGAGCGGTCGTATTGAAGCCCCGCGTTCTCGCTAAAGTCTATTTCGAAAACTATTTTCTGCCACGGGCCGGGGCAGTTCGCGGGCGGTGTGAACTGAAAGCTCTGCACGCGATCGGAATGGAACGCAAACCGATAATCTGTGAAGAGGGGCACCACGCAGGGCTTCGAATGCGGCCGAGGCACCAGCGGATCGGCAGTTACCGTATAGGGTGTTCCGATTTGTCGGTTGTTGCTTTGCGCTTGGGCGGCATTCGTCCCAAGCGTCAGCAGGCCTATGGCGGAGAGAACCACGAAGCACTTTGCTAATTCATCATGGGCCGAATGCATGGCTCGCATCCTTTCTGAAGCACTGCCCACCGTCGACTAGAAAAGCTCCTTAGCACGAAGCCAGAAGTCGCAGACCTCTTCACTGCGCACAGGCTGGTGGTGAAAAACACCGCTACGGCAAGTATGGCAAGGCTCGCCTGCGACGGTTGACATTTCACAGCGCCCCCCTCGCCGGATGAAATAAACTTAAGCAAATCGAGTGTGCCACCACTATACGCCGCGCACAGGCGGTGTCAACAAGCATGTTCGTGCCATCCGCCAGTCGTCTTCACCACTCGTTGCAACGAATTCCTGCACCAGGACCAGGGCACCCTCGGAGGTGACGCGTGATCCTTGAAAATCCACCGTCAATTCAAGCTGGTTCCGACCTCAAAAGGACATTCGGGAGATGGCCACGCCGTGGGGTAATAACAAAACCAGCCTTCCTGAGTCGGTTCTAAGCGGCCGAAAAGCAGTTCGACGCTCACAACAGCGCCTCGAATGGGGTCGATCGCACCGCACGGATAAAAAATGAGGAAACTCCTCGAAAAAGACTCTTGACAAGCTAAGCCTAATACGATAGGCTATGAAATGATGCCTGGGTGTTCCGCCACGACCGTCAAGGGCTCATGGATTACTCCTTCATCCATCTCTCAGTGCCGACAACATGTCACCGCCCACGCTTTGCTACAACAGTAGTAACTTTAAAAACGACAGAACGACGCGGGAATGTCTATGAAAACAAAGGACCGCCATGGGAAACTCGTGGCCGAAACGGGAATGTGTATGAAAACAAAGGAACTTATCCCTTAACTGCGGGAATGTCATTGAAAAAACAGGTGGTTAGCCCGCAGCGGAAAGATCGAATATGCTTCCCAAAGGGGATTGAGCCCCTTTGTGCCGGAACCCAAGAGGAGGTTCACCGCGGAGACACACGGAAGGCGCCACAAGCGCTTTGGAGTGCGGCAGCTTGCTGCCGCTTTTCTCCTGCGAGCTTGCTCGCGTTTCACCGCTCCGAGTGCCGCGCTCCTGTGCGCGGCCAGCAAGCTGGTCTCGCAGAGCGGGAAAAGCGGCAGCAAGCTGGCGCACTCCAAAGCACATCGACGCCGCAAATGCGTGTGGTTTGGTATACTGCGGTAGTGCTATTTTTGGACCCGGCGGGGGGCTGCTTGGGGGGATTTCCACAGCTCCAGCCGCCGCGTTCTCAGGGGTTTTGCTTATGACTCCAGTTCGTTTGACCTTGTTAGTGAAAGCGGCGGGTTGCGCCGCCAAGTTGAGTCCGAATATTTTGGACCGCGTGCTGGCCAAGCTGCCGAAGCAATCCGATGCAAATGTCCTGGTGGGCTTCGACACCAATGACGACGCCGGAGTGTACCAACTCGCCCCGGACCTGGCACTGGTTCAGACGGTGGATTTCTTCACCCCTATCGTGGATGATCCCTTCACCTTCGGCCAAATCGCGGCAGCCAACGCGCTGAGCGACGTTTACGCCATGGGTGGCCGGCCCATCTCCGCGCTCTCCATCGTGGGCTTCCCCAACAAAGAAGAGGGCATCGAGATACTGGAAAATACCTGCGAGGCGGGCTCGCCAAAATGCAGGAGGCCGGTTGCGCGGTGATCGGCGGCCACTCGATCGGCGACGAAGAAATCAAGTTCGGTTATGCGGTCACCGGCCTCGTCCACCCGCAGCGCATTCTCACCAATTCTGCCGCGCGACCGGGCGACCAACTGGTCTTGACCAAGCGCCTGGGCACCGGAATCATCAGCACGGCGCTCAAGAAAGGACGGGCCAGCAAGCCGGCAGTGGAGGCCGCAAGCCAATCCATGTGCGCGCTGAATCGCGCTGCAAGTGAAGCCGCGCTGCAATTTGACGTGCATTCGGCCACCGATATCACTGGATTCAGCTTACTGGGCCACGCCCGGGAGATGGCTGTAGGAAGCAAGGTGAGCCTGGTGATTGACCCCGACTAAGGTTGAATTCCTGCCGGAGGCGGTTGCATATTCGCGGGGTGGCTTTCTGCCCGGCGGCCTAAAAAGGAATATGGACTTCATCGGAAGTTGCGTTGAGTTTGTCGAGCGCAAGCGGTGCAGAGGTCCGGAACCTGCTGTTTGATCCCCAGACCTCGGGAGGGTTGTTGTT
>CAWHWE010000025.1:0-26282 GCA_963832915.1 uncultured Acidobacteriota bacterium | reverse complement strand
TTGAAGATAGTGCTGATGGCTGTCGCCAAGGGTTTAAGGGCGGCTGTGACGCCCAGAGCGACCAGGGCGGCGAGAAGGGCGTACTCGAGCAGGTCCTGCCCTTCGTCTTCCTCCCACAGTTTCTTCAAGAGATGTCTCATTTTTGCTTCTTCCTCCGTAACGGATATTGCTGACACTTAACCCTGTCGCACACTAAGAGCACTTTCCATGCCAAACACCTAGAAGTTACGAAGGGGCTCGTATTCAGGAAGTTGACGGTGATCTTAGCTCATATTTTCCGCAACACTCGGCAACGCTGGGTAGAAGCGTCACCTTTTGTAGACTACTCTTAGAGGTGTTTCCTCCCTTTTTGTGACAGTGGCCCTGGATTCAGGGCGGTGGCGGTGTCTGCGGCACTGTCGCCGTCAACAATCCAGATCCACGTGCGGCGTGGGTCAAGGCGTTGCAGGGGTGTGGGCTGTCTTGCGCACAAAGATCACCGCCAGATTATCCTGATACACCTGCTCCCAGCCAGGCAAGGCGCTGAGGTATGTTGCCAGGGCGCCCCAACGGTAAGTCAAGCAGGCATCCAATCGGTATTTGCGCAGCAATACCGGAGTGTCGCGATCAACGTCGGAAATGCGAAGGAAGTCGTCGAATACTCCCGCGTCCTCGAAGAGCTGGCTGCGGCCGTCGATGAAGATCTTGTGCTCGCGCCCGAGGTTGCGGATCAAATAGGAGCCCCAAAAGTCAGGGTTCATCATTCGGCCCCGGACCGGATGGCGCTCGAGGTACTCAACGGCGCCGCGCGGAAACGCGACCGCGACGGCGCTCTCCAGCTCCAGTTGAGAGGGAAAGGATCTGATCAATGTCAATGATACGGCGGCAATGATCAGGAGAGCGTTCAGGACATGCTTGTCCTTGGCTTGCTCATATTTCGGAACCCAGCGAGCCAGTAGCATGGCCAGGAGGGCTGTGAAGACTGGAATGCAAAACAGGAGGAGGCGCCTGTGCATGAAGGTCCCGTAGACCGTCAACAGCAGCAAGCCAAAGTCGTCCAGCCGGTATTTGGGCCGCAGCGCCATCTGGGCCACGAGAAAGGCGAGGAGCAGGACCACAAAGACCTTCAAACGCTCGTCGCTCAGCGGAAGGTACTCCTTGATTCGGGTCATTCCGAGCGACGCATCAAGGAGCACATGAAGGGTAAAACCGGCCAGCCGCGTCCCATAAGGAGTGGCGACGAGCGCGAGGACACAGAGCGGCATCACCGCCCCGAGGTGCAGGCGCTGGCGCGGCGTCCAGGGCTCGGCCACCAGCCCCCCCGCTTGGAAGCGTACCCAGCCGGCCGTCCAGTAAAAGCCCAGGAGGAGCAGCCCCAGCACAAAAGAGCCATGCGTGTTCACCCAAATCACAAAGAGGGGCGGGAGGAGCCACAAAGCCCAAGTGCGCCCGCGGCGGAAGTGTTCAACGAGGATCAGGGTGAGGAAGAGGAAGATGTAGCCGAACAATTGGGGGCGAAGGGTGAAGAAGGCTGACAGCAGAACCATCATCGGCAGACAGATCACAAAGGCGGCCTTGGAGTTTCCGCAACGGAGAGAAGAGTAGTAATAAAGTAGCAGCACCAGGGTGGAGATGGAGACGAAGAACAATGCCGTGAGGGCCCGCAGGCCCCCGAGGTGATCGGTGACCGCCAGCAGGATCTGGCCGAGCCACTCGAAGGCCATCGACTTGTTGCCGTTTACAGTGAAGGTGTAAGAATCGGTGGTAGGGAAGGTATGCGTCTTGAGGATGTCTTGGCCCACTAGGATGTGAAACCACGTGTCGCCCTCAAAAACGTCAATCGTGGGCACGATGGAGTCGCGGGACGCCCTACCGGGGTTTTGCAAAAGCGTGCTGACGACTGCGATGACCAGCACGACCAGCAATGTGCCCAGCAGCGCGGGGAAGGAGAACGCCTTGCGGACCATGGCCTTTGCCACGAGGCCAACCTTGGGAGTCACTGACATCTCAAGATCATCCATAAGTTAACTCTCCGCCAGTCCTCCACCGATTCCGTACACAACCGCGCATCTGAGGCAATCTCCAATCGACCCAAGCAGGTTGCTCCACCTGACGCCGGTCTCCTTGCCGCCTGTCCGGGGCCTGAACTCGACAGGGGTAAAGTGCACCCGGTAGCCGCATCGTTGCGCCTTAATAATCCTTTCTGCCTCAACGAACGGGCTGCGCGAAACGAGGTGCAGCCTAAAAACGTCCCGAATGCCGAGTTTAATACCGCCGGCGTCCACAGTCTTGACACCAAAAAGGACCCGCGCGGAGAAGTTGAAGGCAAAAGAGACAAGTCGCCGCTTCAAGCCGTAAACCTGCCTCCGATTCTCCCTCACTCCCACCACAAGTTCCGACCCCGCCATGACTGAGCGCAGCATCTTTATCAGGTTGGCTGCCGGCCATTGCCCGTCGGCGCCGGTGGCGTAAATGTGCGTACCCTTGGCAGCAGTAAAACCGTCGGCGAACGATTGGGAGATGCCTTTGTTATCCCTATGGCGAACAACCTTCAGCCGGCTGATGGTCGAGGCCAGACGTTCGAGAGTGGCCAGAGTGGGATCAGAGCTGCCATCATCCACGCAAACGATCTCCCAGTCAACGATGAATTCACCCAGTGCGGTAAGCGCCCTAATGTGGTCAATGATCACGTCCTCGATTGCTGCCGCTTCGTTATAGGCCGGCATAACCACAGAGATAAACACCGGTACCGCGTTCTTTGGTGTGCAACCTCCAGCTTCTGCTGAACGCACATTGACCGAGGAAACGTTCATGGTCGGGTGGGCGGTCCTCTCCTCCGCTTGAACACAAATAGCGAACTCACATCGTCGGAGAATGCCAACCCCCAGTCAGCCGAGGCACTCAGGTACGTCGCGAGGGGGCTCCGGCTGCGAATCAAGCAAGCTTCGACGCCGTACTTGCGCAGCAATAATGGCGTGTCCCGGTCGAGGTCGCCAATGCGAAGGTAGTCGCTGAAAACTCCTGCCTCCTCGTAGAGCTGGCTGCGGCCGTCGATGAAAATCTTGTGCTCGCGCCCGAGGGAGCGGATGAGATAGCCGCCCCAGAAATCGTCGTTGAACATTCGCCCCTGGAACGGCTGGCGCTTGAGGTACTCGACCGCGCCGCTGGGGAAAGCGCCGGCGACTACACTTTCCAACTCCGCTTGGGAAGGGAAGATTTTCGCCAGTGCTAAGGCCGCCAAGCCAATCAGCACCGCGTTCAGGACGTAACGGTCCTTGGTTCGCTCGTAGGTAGGTACCCAGCGCGCCAGCAAGGTGGCGAGGAGAGGTGCGAAGACGAACACAAAGAACAAAAGCAAGCGCAAGTGCACGAGTGCGCCGTAGATCGCCACCAGCAACAGCGCGAGCTCCTCCAGGCGGTAAGCGGGGCCGACCGCCGCTTGGGCCAGCACGAAGAGCAGAAGAAGAGCCAGGAAAAGCTCCAGGAGACCGGGGAATGTCCCCAAAGGTTGGTACTCCGTGATACGGGCTACGCCCAACGGAGAAGCGAGAATCAACTGCAACGGGTACGCGGCCAAACGTGTACCGTAGGGCGTCAGCGTGAGCGCGATGACAGAGAAAAGCGCAATCTTAGCCAACTGGAGGCGCTGCCCGGGTGTCCAGCGTATGGCCCCTAGTGATCCCTGCCGGAAGCCTACCCAACCGCTCGTCCAATACACTCCCAGGACGAAAAACCCGAGAACGAAGGAGCCATGTATGTTCACCCAGAGAAGGAACAGGAGGGGCAGAGGCCATAACGCTCTCGCGTGCCCCATCCGAAAGCGCTCCAGGCAGATCAAAGTGATCAAGAGAAAGACATAGCCAAGCAATTGTGGGCGCAAAGTAATAAACGGCGATATCAGCGGCAGGACAGCGAGACAAGCTAGAAAGGCAGCTTTGGAATTCCCACAACGCAGATATGCATAATAGTACAGCAGCAGCACAAGCGTGGCCAAAAGCGCCATGAGCAGCCCTGCCAGCGCCCTCAACCCGCCAAGACGGTCTGTCAGAGCCCATCCAACTTGAGCAAGCCACTGGTACGATATGGCGTCGTTGCCATGGATCGTATACGAGTAGGACTCGCTGGTAGGCCACACGTGCGTCCTCAGAAGGTCCTGGCCGGCCAGGATGTCGTACCAGGTGTCCCCTTCAAAGATCGGGAGGGCGGAACGAGACACCCCAGGTGGTGACTGGACGGCTTGAACCTTCAGCCACGCGGCGCCACACACCGCGGCCACCAGCATAGCCCCCAGCAGCACGGGAAAAGAGCTGAACTTGCGGAGGACGGTGTTTGCCGCCGGGACTCCCGCCAGCGCTGGCGTCGGTGGCGTCTCAAGAACGTCCATTATCTGTTCCTCCCCAATCGCTCTGGCGCATCAACGGCGCCAGCCACCATGAATCCCCGAAAAATCGATAGAACAGCTCATGGCTCGGTATGCGGCCTTGCGCTCTGTTTCAACAGAAACAGGGAACTCAGATTATTAGAGAACGCCAACTCCCAGTCCGGCGATGCACTCAGGTAGGTGGCGAATACGCCCCAACGGTAAGTTAAGCAGGCCTCCACTCGGTACTTGCGCAGCAAGAACTTCGTGTCCGGGTTGACGCCAATGCGAATGGAATCCTCGAAAACACCTGCGTCTTCGAAGAGCTGACTGCGACCGTCGCTGAATATTTTATGCTCGTGGCCCAGGGAGCGAATCAAGTAGGCGCCCCAGAAATCGGGGTTGTACATGTTCGCCCTGACCGGGTGGCGCTTGAGGTACTCGACGGCACCCTGTGGGAAGGCCTCGGCGACCACGGTTTCCAACCTCTGCCGGGAAGGGAAGAACTTGACCAAGGCCAAGGCCGCCAGCGCCATCAGAAACCCGTTCAAAAAATACTTGTCCTTTGCCCGGTCGTATCTGGGTATCCATCCGGCCAGCAGAACGGCCAGAAGCGGCGTGAAGACCGGAACCCAGAACATCAGCAAGCGACTGTGCGCGAAGGTCCCATACACGGCTACCACCAGCAAGCCCAACTCGTCCAGGCGGTACTTCGGCTGAAGCACGACCTGGGCCACCAAAAACGCGAGGAGCAGCACCACGAAAGGCATCAAGGGCCCGCCACCCAACGGAACGTACTCCGACACATAGCTCATCCCTAGCTTGGCATCAAGAAGCACATGCAGCGTGAAGCCGACGAGGCGGGCTCCGTATGGAGTGACGGTCAGGGCCAGCACACAGAGCAGAAAAACGATCTCCAGGTGGAGGCGCTGGCTCAACGTCCACGGCTCTGCCTTGAGTCTCCCGGCTTGGAAGCGCACGAGGCCAGATGCCCAGTAAAGACCCAAGACAAACAATCCTAGCACAAACGACCCGTGCGTGTTCGCCCAGACCACAAACAGGGGCGGTAGGAGCCACAAGGCCCAAACCCGGCCGCGGCGGAAATGTTCCAGCAGGATCATAGTCACATACAGAAACATGTAACCGAACAACTGGGGGCGAAGGCTGAAAAAGAACATGATGGCCAGCATCATCGGCGCGGAGGCCACAAACGCGGCTTTTGAGTTCCCGCAGCGGAGAGAAGTGTAATAGTACAACAGCAGCATTAGAGCGGCCGTCGCCAGGATTGCCAGTGCTGTCAGGCCTTGCAGTCCCCAGAAGCGCGCCGTAAGCGCCATCAGGACCTGCCCGACCCACTCGAAGGCCATCGATTCGTCACCATAGGCGGTAAAGGTGTAGGAGTCGTTGGTGGGGAGGCTATGCGTTCTGAGGATGTCTTCGCCCACCAGGATGTGGTACCAGGTGTCTCCCTCAAATACGGCTATATTGGGCATATCATGCTTAATGGAAGTCGCGTATTTGGTGGAATCGGTTGGCGAGAGTTGTTGATAAGCCCTCCCAAAGACCCCTGCAACCAGGAGGGCGCCCAAAAAAACCGGGAAGGAGAAGGCCTTGCGAAGGACAGCCTTCGCCACCCCGCCATGCGCGGGCTTGGGGCTCGTTGCCACTTCAGCGGTGCCAATCACTTCCATAAGCTCTTTCTGACGATGGCATGTCCGAAGTCCAATTAACTCCTCCCGGTGGCACTTGGTAAATATGATCCTGCTTCCGGCGAATATCTTAGCACGTCCCCTGCCACTGTATTTTCAAATGACAGCACTGCCAAGGCGACCGAGACGTGGCCGGAACCAACAACCTGCTCATTGTTTTGCTAAGAATCGAAGCCTGGATAATGGGAGCGATTAATCTCCCTTGGCGCACCTCAATTGTAGCCCTCTCGCAGAAGATCTCGGCAGCGAACCGGCGCATTTCAGTTGGTCTACCTGTAATTCTTTGCTTCGCGGTGTAACATCGCGATACGCGGATTGAACCTCAATTTGTCCCGCATTTCCACTTTGAATCTTGCCTCTGAATCTTCGGATCGTCGCCGTCATCAGTATTCATGCGGGTTCGAATGTGGTGAAGCCGCTCCGGAGGTCGATGGCCCATGGGTAAGATACAAAACCAGCCCTTTTAGCTCTCCTTCAACGCCTTTCTCAAGGTCGATTTCCAAGGTTCCCTCGTCACTTCCGACGGCGGCCTGATCCTGATGCGCGAACTCGACGGGCGTCTCGGCTTCGGAGAACTCATCCAACAACACCTTACTGACTCCCGCCGTGGAAAGAACACGCAACTCCCCTTGGCCGACCTATTGCGGCAATACGTCTACAGCCGCCTGGCAGGTTACGAAGACCTCAACGACGTGGAGAGGCTCTCCCAGGACCCGACCTTCCGGCTCATCGGTTCGGAAAAGGTCTGGGATCGAGGCGTCGCTCTGACCTCCCGGCTGCAGACCTTCGAAACTGAGATGCTGGGCGAGGAGGACAACTTCGCGGGACTGGCACGTCTCAACTGGGCGTTGATCGGCAAAGCGGAAGCGTTGGACCTGATCGCTTACAACCTTAAACCTGTGGCGGCGGCTGGTCCTGCCGACAGGGATCGACAACTGGTCGCTGACAAGCTTGCAGCAACGGCTGGTGAAGACGGGCGGAAGGCTGGTGAAACGCGCTCGGTATTACTGGCTCCTCCTGGCGCAGAGCCACCTGACGCGGTGGCTGTTTGGGGCCATCCTAGGCAGGATCGCAGCGTTGCCATTTCCAGTCGGGTAGACGAGCCGATGTCTGGATCGTATTTCGGCAACGAGAGAGGCAGGAGGCGGCAAAGTGTCGGGACACCGGTTGGAAAGGCGGCAGTTTACGGCTGTAGAGGCGTCGGGAAAGGTAGAACAGGTGGCTCACGTGCTGGCCGAGTCGCTCAACAGTCAAAACCCGACCGAGTGCTTGCATTCAGGGGCGCTCAGGTATAAGCCGTGGGCCGATGCAAAATTGAAAATGTAAGTTCCGGATTAGTACCTAAGTAACATTGACCCCGCCCCCACGTGAGATACACTCGCGTGCTTCTAATCTCTTTCCGCCCCCTACAGGCTCGGCCCGTATGATATCGCCTCGGCGATCCGGACTTGGTGACAGGGGCGAAGGGTTGTCATTGGCGGCGGGAGACTGATGAGTAAAGGAGGAAAACCCCATTTATTTGTTGCTATAGCTTTCAAGTCGATGTATACATATCGCGAGCAAGACACTATCTTTTTTTACCGGAGGTTTCTATGGCATGGTCCGCGGGATTGATTGGTGCGTGTGTGATATTGTTGGCTGCACTGGCAGTCTATGTCCCTACGATTTACATTCGCAAAACGAACAAAGTCATGGGGCTCTTAGAGAAAATTGAGGGTAACACTCGCAAATAGTTGCTCGTTCAATTCTTGGATTGAATCGGCGCATGGTCGATTTAAACCGGAATCTGTATAAGCTATTTCAAGAAGAAAAGCACGAAAAGAAAGAACTCCGAAAACACCTGCGAGAGATATACGATGCGCGCTGTGCTTTATCTGGCTGGAGCCAGCTTGCGTCTCGCGGGGGGCGTAGAGTACTTTTCTCAAGTAGGTAAGAAATCTTGAAGTACGAAACTCGGCGTAAATGAGTCAAGTTTTCACATTGTGAAAATGCCGGTCGCATATGCTGATGGGGCTGGGGCGAAGCCCCGTTGGTGTCGGGAGTCAGAAGTTCGCTAACAAGGTCTTCTCCCAGTTTCGGGTACCCACTCCAACAGCCCCGGTAGGGGCGGAAGATAGTAGCCTGCGGTGCCAGCCCTGGAGGAAGGACCCTCACCGCACCTTCGGCACCCCTCTTCACTCGTCGTAACCCTTAGTTTCTTGCTCTCCGGCTGTTGCCCTCAGGGCTAGCAGCCATGCGCGAGCCAGCACCTCAAAGCGGCTTTGGCGGCCACTCTCGTATGACCCCCAAAGCTGATCCTTATCGTCCGTCACGCTCGCCAACCAGTGACGTGTCTCACGTCCTGGACCGCAATCTTTGATGGTTGCAGACAATCCATGAGGCCGGAGCGACAGCAAGAATTCCTCGTCCAGATATGAGGATTTCTCTATCGATTCCCCTAGCGCCCTCCGAAGCTCAACTCGCAAGTGTGCCCGCTGATCGGAGGCCCTCGCCAACTCTGGGACTCTGTCAAGTAGCATCACCATGATCCAGCCACAGAACAGGATGAAGACGACGATGCAGCCAAAGGCCCATCTGGGCAGGAATAGCCCAGCCAGATACCACACAACTCCGAAGATTGCGAGCGCCCCGACCGCAAAGGCGAACGCCGTTTTATCCTTGAAAACGGGCTTGCAGCCCTGGTACATGAATCCAAGCATAGATTTGGAACCGCGACGTACCATCCACAGGAGGACGAGGATTGCGAACGCCACCCAGAGAAGTTGGTGCCACGGACGGGGGAGCGCCACTGTCAATGTCTGGCCAACTCTGCTGCCCAGCCAACCCAGGGCCAGCCCGAAGAGTCCTATGAGAACGAAGAAAATAGCCAGTCCCAGACCCAGCGAACGGACTTGCCTCACAAATTCTCTGAGCGGAATATCGCCAAGTTGCGCTAGCCGACTGTGCAACATTGCGTATGTCATGGGAGCCTTCCTTTGGAGAGTGAATTACTAAAATACTCAGGAAATATCTCTACTCGCGGCACATCGGTAGCGAAATAGAGCGATCCACCAGCAATCGCCGATTCTGGAATCAATAGCTGACGATCTCTTAGAGATCATTACATTTGTGGTCTCCGTGATTAACACAGTCAACGATACCAAGTTACGTCGCAAGCATGAAGTGCGGCGGGTTGGTGTTCTCACATTTCCTATAAGCGTAGCAGGAAAAAACACTCCGGTCGCTATTGAGCTTTGAGAATTCAAAGAACTCGGTTCAACAATTCTTCAATTGTCCACACGTGATCGACAACCCTTCTTCCAATGCAGGTGTGACCCTCAGTATCGCGGGCCGCGCGGCGTCCCAGGTGCCAACATAGTAAAGGGGGAAAAGGCTTTCACTTCAAGACTTCGCCCAAGCGTGAAGAGTACGTTCGAGCCACTTTGTTGGGCGGCTTTGTGGGCGTGCGCTGGCATCCGAGGTAGTGAATGCTTCTGCCGGGACTTTGCGGCCTTAGTTGACGCCCTTAGACTTCAGAAACTCCGCGAATTGCCTGTCAAAACTGAGAATGTGCTGGTCGATCCAGACCTGAACGAAAAGCGCTAGCGCCTGACACGGATCGATGCAGCCGGACGAGAGATCTTTATCGACAAGGTAGATCTGCTTAAGCAGCTTTTGATGCTCGGACCTGTGGGCGGCATGACCGTCAAAGGCGTGCGCCAGCATCATCGCTTCCTCGGAGGCAAAGTGCATCTCCGTAAGTGCGATTAATGCGGACAGCATCGGCCGGAGCTGCTCTTGCGCCTGTCCTTCGCTGATGGCCGCGTGCAGACGGCTCGCGCAATCCACCACTTCCCGATGCTGCCTGTCAATCTCCGCGACGTTGAGTAACAGTTCAGAGCGCCACCGAAGTGTTGTCATGTGTCATGCACCTGCGAAACGGACGTGCTAGGCCGGAGCCCGACGACCGATGAGAACCAAGTCGTCCACAGTTTCCTTTTTGGCCTCGCGGTCGAGATCAGCATACCACAATCGGTGTGTCTCGGAGCCGCTGAGGCTCATCTTTTTCTCCTGAATGCCTGCCCGCAGTCCCGAGAGGGTCGTCCTGCTCCTCCCGAGGACCCCGTGGCCATAGTCCGCGATGCGGGTGTACACGAACTGGCGCAACAGGTCCGCCAGCGGAAGTTGCGTGTTCTTCCCACGCCGTGAGTCGGTCAGGTGCTGGACGATGAGATCACCGAAGCCCAAACGTTCGTCCAACTCGCGCACCTGAATCAGGCCACCATCGGAGGTGACCCGCGATCCCTGGAAATCCACCTTCAGGGAAGTGCTAAAGCAGAGCTGAAATGGCCCGTCAGGAGTTGCAGGGCGAGCAATGCCTTTTCCCAAGGGGTGTTCATCGTGCCTAACGTGCGGGTGTGGGCTTCAGTGAAGGAGAGACAGCGTCAGCCCGCGCTTTGCCGCTCTTCGACCGGGTCGCCACCACCAGCCAGACCAGACCGGCCAAGTAGAGGGGCAGGAACAAGACCGTCTGCATGACAATGCCGAGGGCCAGCGCCAGTTGGCGCCCGACGCCCCAGAGCGATAGGGCAAAGACGCACAGCAACTGGTAGATGCCGACCGAGCCAGGTGAGGTGGGGACCAACATGCCAAAATTCAACACTACGACGAGCACGATCGCAGCCACCAACCGGGGAGCAGGGACGGAAAGGGCCCGGAGCAGGATGGCGACGGTCGAGATCTCGACTCCCCAAACGGCAAAGGCGTAGAGCAGCGCCACCATCACGCGACGGTAGCTCGAGAGGGCTTCACAACCCGCCAGCAGGCGATCGAGCCCGCCAAGCAACCAGCCTCGAATGGAAGCAGGGAGCCGAGCCAGGCCGCGCTCCGCCATCCGCAGGAATCCCGCCCGGTAGTTAAAGAGAGCGCGCAAGGCGACGAGGGCGCCGAGGCTGGCCAGTCCGGCGACCCAGGCGAGGCGAGACGCCCACCCTGGAAGTCGGGCATTGAGCAACACGGCGGCGAAGACCAGCAGGAGAGCCAACCCCTCCAGCAGGCGGTCGATGACGACCACGGAGAGCGAGCGGCCGTAGTCAACGCCCGGGCGGCAGATGAACTTTGCTTTGACCAGGTCGCCGAAGCGGCCGAGGAGGATGGTATTCGCCAGCACGCCCACCAGATAAGCTCCGACATAAGCGCGCAGGGGGGCGCGGTCTTCTGCCGGCACAAGCGACCGCCAGCGCAGCGCCCGCAGCAACACCGCGAGGGGGCTGAGCCCCAGTACGATCAAGGTTATGTAGCCTATCCTAAGTTGGGACAGGGCGCGGGCGAGATCGCCCCGGTCGAGGTGGGTGGCGATGAGCCCCACAGCGGCGACGAGGACCACAAGCCGCGCCAGCCGCTTCCAGTGGCGGCCCTGATTGCCGATTCCCGATTCCCGATTGCTGAAAGCCAACTGTCTTGTTTCTGTCATGCCGCTCTACGATTGGAAGACTAATGAATGGTCATGGGTGATTAGTGAGTGGTGAATAGTAAAAGAGGTGCGAGCCCGAGCCTCGTTCATTCACAATTCATGATTCACTGATTCTGACTCCTGACTCATTTCCTCTGTGCCTCCGTACCTCTGTGGCTGACCTCCTGGATGGAATCGATGACGTAGTCCTGTTCCTCCTCGGTCATCTGGTGGAAGAGCGGCAGGATGAGGGCTTCATCCGCGGCTGCGGCGGTCTCGGGAAGGCGTTCCTCCCAGCGGGTCCCGTGGACCAAGGGTGCGTCACGATAAGGACGCTCGCGATGAATGGCCATGATGCCGCGGCGCGTGGCGATGCCGCGTTCCAGCAAGCCCTGCATGAGTACGTCGCGGCCGATGGGAGCCCCGGTTTTCAGGCGCACTACGTAGGACTGAAAATTGTGCTTGTGTCCGTCCGGCTCGACCGGTGGAGCGAGCCATTCGAGCTTCGAGAGCCGCTGGGAATAGCGCTCGGCAAGGACTCTGCGCCGGGCCAGGAAGCCGCCCAGACGGCGCAGTTGGACCAGGCCGACGGCAGCCTGCAAGTCCGTCATGCGGTAGTTGTAGCCAACCTCGTCGTAGCTCTCGAAACCCACCCGCGCCGCGCTGTGGCGGGCGACGTCCGACATGCTCATGGCGTGCTGGCGCAGCCGGCGGAGGCGCGCGGCCACATCCGCATCGCGGGTGGTGATCATCCCGCCTTCGCCCGTGGTCAGAATCTTGCGAGGATGAAAGCTGAAGCACGCGAACGTCCCGTGCGGAGTCCCAATGCGCCGTTCAAAGTACTCCGACCCCACCGCGCAGGCTGCGTCCTCGACCACCGGAAGTCCGTGCCGCGCCGCGATAGCAAGGATGGGGTCGAGTGCGGCCGGCAAACCAACCTGGTGTACTACTAGGATGGCGCGCGTACGCGGCGTGATGGCCGCCGCAATCTGTTTCGGGTCTAGGTTGTAAGTGTCGGGCTCGATGTCTACAAAGTTCGGTCTGCCGCCCGCATGCACGATGCAGTTTGCCGTGGCGATGAAGGAGAGGCTAGGGCAAATCACCTCGTCACCCGGCTTGACTCCGGAAGCCAGCAGGGCGAGATGAAGCGCGGTGGTACAAGACGAAACGGCAACGGCGTGCTCGGCTCCAACGTACTCGGCAAACCGCAACTCAAAGTCTGCGACGCGTGGCCCCTGGGTGATCCAGCCGCTGCGCAGCACCTCGGCTACGGCGGCCTCCTCCTCCGGTCCGAGGAACGGCCGGGCTACTGGAATGGTTCGGATTTTTGCTTCTGGTGTCGCGCTCATGGCTTCAAGACCTTTAGCCGCAAAAGGTACAGAGACACGGAGGCTAAAAGGAATAATGTGTATTCAGTTTTTCGTTACTGTTTCTGTGGCGCCCCCCTTCAAAGCGCATTCAGATCTTTCATTCTACTACTGCCTCTTTGATTTTGTTCCTCTGTGGCGGGAGCGCCTTCGCGGCGGCGCGCCAGCGGATCAGCCCGCGCAGGCCCGCTTCAAGATTAGTCTGCGCCCGGAATCCGAGGAGCCTCTCGGCCTTCTCAACCGCTGCCCTGCGCCTGAGGACATTGTTGACCTTGCGCGCTTCCACGTGCTCGGGCGCCAACGAGGAACCGGAGAGGCTCAGGAGGAAGGCGCAGAGCTGGCTGAGGCTGGTCTCCACCCCAGTGCCGATGTTCATTACCTCGTCAGTAACGTCGCTTTCTAAGGCCAGGAGACTTACCCGAGCCACATCCTCGACAAACACGAAGTCCATCGACTGGCTTCCATCTCCGAAAATGCGTGGCGGCCGACCTGCGTCGATGGCATCCAGCCAGCGGACCAGGACTTCGGTGTAGACGCCTTCGAGGTCCATGCGCGGTCCGTAGACGTTAAAGTACCGGAGCGCCACATACGGCAGCTTGAACATCTCGTAGTAGGACCGCAGCATCTGTTCGTTTGCGATCTTGCCCGCTCCATAGAGGGTGCGGTTGTTGAAGGGATGGTTCTCGTCCATCGGCAAGTAAGACGGGTCGCCATAGACCGAGGCTGAGGAGGCGGCAACAACCTTCTTTACCTTGTGGCGCACGGCAGCTTCCAGAACATTCAGCGTGCCATCGATGAGTACTTCCACTGCCTCGCGAGGAGCCTCAGCGCAGCGGGTAATGCGCAGTCCCGCCTTATGAAAAACGTATTCCACGCCTGCTGTCACTTGGTCTACGGTTGCCGCGTCACGAATGTCGCCTTCGACCACTCGCACACCGCCGTGGCTGTGCGCCTGCGCGAGGTTGTTCCAGGCGCCTCGCACGAAGTTGTCGAGAACGCGCACCTCTGCGGCGCCCGCGGCGAGCAACTGGTCAACGATGGTGCTGCCGATAAAACCGGCGCCGCCGGTGACCAGAATGCGAGATCCCTTAATCGCGTTCGTCATGAATCTAAGACCCTCTTGCCACAGAGGCACAGAGGCACAGAGAGAAGGAGTCAGAAGTCAGAACAAATAAGAAGTACAACAAGTCAAACGTCGAGAGTCGAAAGTTGACCCATTCTGACTCCCGTCTCCTGACTTCTCGCTTTCGTTCATCGCTCTCTTCCTCCGTGTCTCTGTGCCTCTGTGGCCAAAACAGCTTCACCGTCTATTGACTCGATTCCCAAGCGGGACTCAATCACATACGGTGGCGTGCCACGCACCTCGTCAGCCACGCGCCAGAGGTATTCGCCGATCACGCCCAGCATCAGCATCTGGAAGCCGGACACCAGAAGCAGGACCACCATAATCGACGACCACCCGGGGATCGGTTTCCCATAGAACAGCCGGTTGAGGACGATGAACAGGGCGTAGGCAAACCCGCACACCGAAACCGAAATGCCTGCGTACGAGATAATCCGTATCGGAGTGAACGAAAAGGATACAAAAGAATCGACGAAGAGCTTGATCTTCTTAGCCAGCGACCACTTCGACTGGCCCGCATGGCGGCGCGCCTTATTGTAACGGATGGAAGTGCGGCGAAAGCCTAACCACAATAGTTGGGCGAAGATCGAAGTATTCTTCTGGCACCATCGAATCAGGGCATCGCGAACGGGGCGCCGCAACATCACCACGTCGGCGCCATGGGGCGGCCAAGCCTGAATGGCACAGCGCCGCATCAGCCGATGGTAAAGGTTCGCCATCTTTACCGTCAGCCAGGAGTCTTCCCGCTGATCTCGCACGGCGAGAACGATGTCCGACCCGGCCTCTATCTTGGCGAGCATTTGCGGGATCAACTCCGGCGGGTCTTGCAGGTCGGCAGCCAGAATCACCATCACCTCACCCTGAGCTTCCATCAGGCCGGCAAGGCAAGCAGCGTGGGAACCAAAGTTGCGCGAGAACCGGAGCGCCTTCACCCTGGAGTCGCGCGCGTGGAGAGCGGCCAAGATCGCCGGAGTCGAGTCCTTCGAGCCATCATCGACGAAGAGAAACTCGAAGTCGTAACCTCGAACCTCGGCTGCGGTCGCCGAAAGCCTCTCGTACAAGATAGCCAGGTTGAGTTCCTCATCGTAGGTTGGAATGATAACCGTAACTAGGCCTATACGCATTATTTCTCGCAGCTCACCACAGAGGCACAGTTAAGGGTTAAAGTGTTAAGGGTAAAGGCTAAGTCGGGGCAGCCCTGGATCTTTACACGACACTTCACCCTCTAACCCTCAACCTTTACCCTTTAGTCGTTCTCCTCCTCTGCGCCTCTGTGGCTCCGTGGCTAACTTCATTTCTCCGCCGCGACCGCAGGATTCGAGCTGGGACTCCGGCTACGACGACATACTCAGGCACATCGTGGGTCACCACTGCGCCCGCCCCTACAATAGTGTGAGCACCGATGCGCACACCGGGAAGGATCACGGCATTCGTGCCAATATCGGTTCCGTAACCGACAACCACCGGCTTGATAACCAGATCAGTTCCGATGATGGGAACATCGATCGGTTCGCCGGTGTGCGTCGATCCGAGAACCTTCGCTCCGGGTCCCCACCCCACGTAGTCCTCAATCACCAGGTTGCGCGCATCGAGGTACGCGTGTGGTCCGATCCACACGTGACTGCCGATACGGCACGTGCCATCGAATCGCCCCTGGATCATCGTCTGAGCGCCGATAAAGACAGAGTCGCCGAACTCCATGGTCTCAGGGTGTTTGAAAACCACCTCGGGACCGACCTCCAGGTTGTGCCCGACGTGCCGGCAGAGTGCGCGAAGAATCACCCTTCGCATGAGGACATCAAATGGCGCCTCGCCGCTGCGGAACCGCGTAAACAGGATCAGCAGCTCCTGGGGCGCGTGCATCTCCCGGAGGGAAGCCGCAAATTTCAACACCCAGTCGGCGTCAGGCTTTGTTTCCTTACAACCGAAAGTCGCCCCGATCCGCTTCGCGGCTAAAGAGTCGTCTTCGAAACCTCGGTCATCGGACACGGCAAGGACTCCAGTATAGGGGACGCAACACGCTCAAGAGCCTCGAACGTAAGGTCCGGGTACATGGGCAACGAGAGGGCACGTTCCGCCAGCCCCTCCGAGACCGGGAAATCCCCTCGACGACACCCCAGTGAGCGGTAGGCCTCCTGCAAGTGCAACGGGATCGGGTAGTGCAGCCCGGTCTCGATATCCTGTTCGTTTAAGCGTCGGCGCAACGCTTCGCGGTTCTCGACCTGGATGACGTAGAGGTGATAGACGTGCTTCGCATACGGCATCTCAGCCGGGGTAACGACCCGGGAACCTGAGAACAACCGGTCATAGTGTTGGGCCAGCATCCGCCGCCGCTCGTTCCACTCGTCGAGGTACCTGAGCTTGACGGCGAGAAAAGCTCCCTGCAACCCTTCCATGCGGAAATTGTAACCCGGGAAGCGATGCTCATATTTCGAAATCGACCCGTGGTTACGAAGCAGGCGGATCCGCTCCGCCAGATCAGCATCGCTGGTCACGACAGCGCCACCCTCGCCGCAGCCGCCTAGATTCTTGCTGGGATAAAAGCTGAAACACCCTGCCGTGCCGAGGGTGCCGGCTTTCCGCCCCTTGTACTGCGCACCGTGAGCCTGGCAGGCGTCTTCGATTATAGTGAGGTTATGGCGACGGGCAATGGCCATCAAGGGATCGAGATCGGCCGGCTGCCCGTACAGGTGGACCGGCAGAATGGCACGCGTCCGTGCTGTAATGGCCCCCTCCACGAGGGTTGGATCCATGGTATAGGCGATTGGATCGACGTCCACAAAAACAGGCTTCGCGCCGACCGCGCTGATCGCTTCGGCGGTGGCGATGAAGGTGTTGGCTACCGTGATCACCTCGTCGCCGGGTCCGATTCCGAGCGCATGAAGTGCCAGATGCAAAGCTGCTGTCCCCGAGCTTACGGCCACACAACTTGTCACGTTGAGGTAGGAAGCAAACTCGACCTCGAAACGTTCCACTTCCGGCCCCAAGATAAAAGAAGAGCGCTGGAACACGCGTTGCACAACCGCCTGTAGTTCAGTTTCCAACTGGCGATGCTGAGCGCCGAGATCGACAAACGGGATTTTCACGCCACCTCCAGCTTCTTCAACAAGCGCGCGGGATTGCCGGCCACAATGGCATTGTCGGG
Organism: uncultured Acidobacteriota bacterium; assembly: GCA_963832915.1. Classification (GTDB taxonomy): domain Bacteria; phylum Acidobacteriota; class Terriglobia; order UBA7540; family UBA7540; genus CAVROP01. Next base: position 9,168 of record CAWHWE010000025.1, on the reverse strand, counting down.
CACGTTGCGCGTGACCACGCTGCCGGCACCGACGATCGCCATCTCGCCAATGGTCACCCCGCAGAGGATCGTCGCACTGGTGCCAATGGAGGCGCCGCGTTTTACCAGCGTGGGAACCACCTGCCAGTCCGCTTCCGTCTGGAGTTTGCCATTGCTCGTGGCACGCGGGTACTTGTCGTTGATGAACGACACGTTGTGGCCGATGAACACGTCGTCCTCGATAGTAACACCCTCGCAGATGAATGTGTGGCTGGAAACTTTCACGTTGTTGCCAACGTGCGCGTTCTTCTGGATCTCGACGAATGTTCCAATCTTGGTACGGTCGCCAATGGTACAGCCGTAGAGGTTCACGAAGGCTTGGATCGAGACATCCTTGCCCAGCTTGACGTCAGGTGCGATTCGGCAGTAGTCCATACACTAGTCGAATGTTGACAATCGAAAGTCGAAACCAGGCCACCAGCCTTTATCGATGACTTTCGAGTATCAACTTCTCCCTATCTTTGACTTTCGGCTCTCGACCTTCAACTCTGTTCCAGGGCCGCTGCCCGCTCTATACGGCGCAGCCGCGGAAATGCCGGATCGCCAAGCTCGATTTCGCGGCTATTTTGTTCAATCGACCGCTGTGCCGCTTCCAGCAAGCGCACAATGCGATAGCCTACCATGCCACTGGTCAAGGGTGGCCGTGCTGCTTGGATGGCGTGGATGAATTCCCCTGCCATCAGCCAGAGCGCTTCGGTGGTATCCAGATGCGGTGCGAACATATCTCCTTTGCGATAGCCCGCCAGCAAGCGCGCCCGGCCTTCCGGATCGAGGTTTACGGTGATGCCTCGATCGTAGACTTTCACCTTCTCGCTGGGCTCCATGTCGTCATACACGAGCATTTTCTTACTGCCTCCCACGAGGGTGAGCCGGATCTTGACCGGAGCCAGCCAGTTCAGGTGAAAGTGCGCGATCAGTTTCGAATCGAACCGAACGGTCACATACGCAATGTCCTCGAACGGACAATTCAGATGCTTGACCGCGGTCGCCGAAACCGACACCGGGTCAATTCCACACAGGTGCTCCATGATGGAGAAGTCGTGCGGGCCCAGGTCCCACAGCACGTTGGTATCACTCTGCACCAAGCCCAGGTTAATGCGAACCGAATCGAAGTATAGCAGTTCACCAACCTCCCCGGCGTCAATCAGTTGCTTCATCCGCCGCACGGCAGGAGTGAACAGGAAAGTGTGGTCCACCATCAAGGTCCTGCGGTGGCGTTCCGCCAACTCCAGCAGTTCCAGCGCCTCGGTAGTGCTGCGGGTCAGAGGCTTCTCCACCAGGGCGTGCTTCCCGGCTTCAAGCGCTTGTTTCGCGAAAGCGTAATGGGTGGAGAGAGGAGTTGCCAAGACCACAGCGTCCACGCCCGGATGCCGGAGAACCTCCTGATAATTTCGTGTCACCTCAACCGAAGGGTAACGTCGCTGGGTGCGAGCCAGGAGCGCCCCGTCGAGGTCACAGACCATCCGGAGTTTAGCCTCTTGTTGCTCCGAGAAGTTACGGACCAGGTTTTGTCCCCAGTAGCCGCAGCCGACTATTGCAATTCCGACCTGAGACATAACCCCTCCTCAGTGTTTCCAGAGAGAGATTCCTCTCCCGCGATTGTGGGATCGGAAAGACAACATTCACAAAGCTTTTTCAGCATCCTGCTAAGCTGCTCGCAGTCGTCGAAACTCGTGCAAAACCGCGAAGGGCGTTTTCACGCTGGCAACACTCTCGCCGAGTTGGCGGATGTTTTCCTCCTTCAGGTGTCCGAGCAAGAGACCCGCATTCGACAGATAATCGATACGCTCCGGCGCGAGGCCCATGATCCGCGTACAAGTGGCATCCACGGCCACTGGATCGTCTCCTACGACTAGCACGCCACAAGGCTTGGCCATCCCCTGAATGGGACCGTTTCCCTCCATTCCGACGATGCCGTCGACGATGGCAAAGTCCGGACGGACCGTGCCGTTAATGTCCAGGATCGAGCGGTTGAGGCCAGCCCAGTGCAGGTCATTCTTGGGCCACCCGTAACAGTTGCCCGGCACGATGCCGAACATGTTCTTGAGCGACAACGTGACCACCGCCCAGTGGTGGGTCTTCAGCTTGGGCAAGGAGACAACGAAATCGGCCCGCAGCGCAGTTTTCGGAAGGTAGAGCTCTTTCAGCTTGGAGGCACGCGTTTTCAGAGCCACCCGCTCCACTTCGTCCACATTCAGGTCAACGAACTTCCCGGGCAGCGGCCCGATGTAGTCACGCAGCCGGATGGTTTCCACGATCGCTTCCGTGTCACGCTCGTGACCGGGCCCTTCCGCCACTATAACGCACTTCGCTCCGAGGCGCAAAAACGCCTCGAATGCCGCGCCCACCACCGCCGGATGGGTGTTGATGACATTCTCCGGATCAGGCTCGACAAAGTTCGGCTTCAGCAGGACGGTCTTTCCCTCCACGGGCAAGTCGAATTCACCCAGCGTTTCATACAGCAACCGAGATAAATCAACCCCGTAGTGGGAAGCGCGACAAATCGCAACGCGGGAAGGCGGGCGCGTGAACGAGGGAACAAGCGAACTGTTGGAAGCACTCATCCGATTGCCGATTGAAAGCGAAATCCACAGATGGTAGTCTGCGTAATCTGCACAATCTGCGGATTAGCTTCGTCTATCGTCAATTCTAAAAAGCCAATCCGGGACCCCGCTCAACGCGATAGCCGCCCAGGCAACGACTGGCACATTCATCAAGAACTGGTTGACAGCCTGACGAGTCCGGAGTGACGTCTCCAAACCCGGGCTCGATTTTCGATTCCCCAGCACGGCTCGGCCGTGAGCTTGCAGGCACAAGTGCGCCAAGGCGAGCGACCCGGGACCCTGAATCCTTGGGAATGCAGCAGAGAGCCAATCCAGGCTCTTCCGGTTCTCCGGGCGATCGCGCTGGTCGAGCAGAGCCAGTAGCGCCCACGCCGTGGGGCCGACTCGTGGTATTCCGGCCACCCCATACACCAACGGGTTCCCTGCGTTCCACCCTCCCCCAGGGCACATCCGGTCGTAGAGCATGGCTTCAGCCAGCCGCACCCGCTTTCCCGAGGAGGGCGGAAGCAACTCCCTGGAAAGGTTCTTCAAGAGAATAAGAGAGTAAGACGTAGGCTCAACCCAACTTGCGGTGCCGGGAGTCCAGTTCCAGCCACGCAGGGAGGAGTCCTGACGTACCGCAGCCGGCGTCCGTCGCAATCGGCGTCCCAAACGCTGCCAAAAACCGCCTTCGGCGGGCCAGGAATCGCAGAGCCACCGGACACCTCGAGCCACAGAGTCTCGCGACTCTTGCTGCGCCTTTAGCGCCAGGCACGCCAGCGCCGTCACCCAGCAGCCCCTCTGCTGGCCGACGAATGCGGGCCAGGACCCGTTCGGTAACTGCGCTTGGCACAGCCACTGTCGCCCGAGGCCAGCGGCATCTTCCGAGGCACGGTCACTCGACACGCCGTGGAGCGCCATGAGGGCCCAGCCAGTTGGCTCTGCGCCGCTGGCGGAGCCAGGCATGTAGCCCCAGCCGCCATCCGCGTTCTGCGCGCGCAGTAAGAAGGGAAAACAGAACTCCTCAGCTAAGGGCACTTCCTGCAGGCCTTCTGGAGAACGGGCAATAAAGTCAGCAGGGCAGGGTTTTACAGACATCCAGGGCCTCAGTACGATTACCGATTTTCAATGCGAATTGCTGATTGAAAGAAGGCGGAAAGCCTTCTTCAATCAATGGTCAAAGAACCCCTACTGCACCCGATCGGTCGCCAAGCCCTCCTCGTGCAGGCCCGTCTCTGAGGCCGCCGTGTCAGGTCCGATCTGCAATTGATTGATCAACCGGTGCAAGTATCCGCGTGCCAGACCCAAGACTCGAGCCGTTTCAGCCTTGTTCCCACCGCACTCGCGCAAAGTCCGAAGAACCAGGCGGCGTTTGAATTCCCGCAGTTCTTCCTCATACGAACGTACCGCCTGGAGTTGCTCGAAACCGTTGCGCAATGACGACGGCAGATGCCACACTTCAATGGTCGGCCCGTCGGCCAATACCACGGCACGTTGAACCACGTTCTCCAGTTCTCGAACGTTACCGGGCCAGGGGTATTCTTCCAAAGCTCGCATGGCGAGCGAAGAAAATCGCTTGGTTGTCTTGCCGAATTGCTCCGCAAAGCGTGGCAAGAAGTGATGGGCCAGCAACGGTATTCCATCCCTGACCTCTCGCAGAGCGGGCAGGTGAATTTGGACGACGTTGAGGCGATAATAAAGATCCTCGCGAAACTTCCCTTCCTTGACCATTCCTTCGAGACTCCGATGGGTGGCGCAGATCAAACGGATGTTCGCCGTCCGTGGAGCACTGCTTCCCAGGCGCTCGAAAGTGCGCTCCTGCAACACTCGCAAGAACTTAGCTTGCAGGCTCAGGGGTAAGTCGCCGATTTCATCGAGAAACAAGGTCCCCTGATCTGCCGCTTCAACGCGCCCGCAACGAGGCGCAACTGCGCCCGTGAAGGCCCCTTTTTCGTGACCGAAGAGTTCGTCTTCGACCAACGTCTCCGAAAGGTTTGCGCATGAGAAACCGACAAAAAGCCCCCTGGCTCGCTGGCTCAAACGATGAATGGCGTATGCCAGCAGGCCCTTGCCCGTGCCTGTCTCACCGGTGATCAGCACGCTGACGTCGCAAGGGGCAACCTTCCGGGCCAAGCTAAACACTCCCTGCATGTTTTCGGAAGAGCCGACCATTTCAAAAAGCCGTCCCGCAGATCTCTCCCGAGACCTTAAGAGAAACAGTTCTCTTTCCACCTTGTAGAATTTGTGTGCACGGCGAAGAGCCAGACGAAGTTCCACGATGTCGGGAGGGCTCGTGAGAGTGTCGTAGGCGCCCCTCTCGATCAGCTTGTGCGTCAGCATGCGGTCGTCATCACCCGTGATCACGATGATTGGGGGCGATGGGCTCAACTGCTTGATCTTGTCCATGAACGTCAGCACGCCATCAGCGGAAGCGACGTCTTCAGCATCTTTGGAATCGAGCAATACCACGTCCCACCAACCTTCTTGCCCTGTAGCGGCGGTGGAGTCCAAGCGCTCATTGATTCGGAGGTCGAAGCCCGCTCCCAGCGCACGACCGATGACCTCGCCAAAGTGCGCGTCAGGACTACAAAACCAGACGTGAATCGGTTCTTCAGGAGTCATATTTCGGCCTCGCAAGAAGTCCCAAGAAGCAGTGATTCTACCTGGAGCTTCCCTTCAGGTCTTTTGCCACGCAGCCTCTCTGCGGGTCCGCCCCGGCGCTGGAAGTCTGCAAAAAATGGCGTGATACGACATCGCCACTTTGGAGATGGCCACCAGCTACGTCGTGTTGTCGGGGATCAGCCGGGCGACCGTGAAACTCTCCCCGATCATCGTGAAGATCTGATTCAGGGTCGTGGTAGGTTGAGAGGCTGAGACGCAGCTATTTGAACTCGATGAGTAGTCGGTATAGAAATATGCCGGGCTGGAGGCGATCTGCCGCATCGTCTGGCATGGAGTGATAGTTGGGCTCGTGTCAGTGGTACACCCCGATGACTCCCCCCCGTAGGCGACCGCATACACTTTGGTTCCACCTGTTCCCTGCGTGGCAGCCCACGCGGCCGCTGTAATCGCTTGGTGGCACTGCTGCACGGTGGATGGGTACGTCCCCCCTCCGTTGGCGACGGACTTGGTTGAGGCGCCTGTCAAGGGTCCTGATGTACAGACATTTCCCGGATGTGTGGTGCATGTAGCTTGTGCTTCGCCATCGCTGATGAGGATAAGCGCGTTCTGCGTGCCCGAAGCCTGTTCGGTGACGAGGAGGCTCTCTGCCGAATAGATTACACCCGCATAGTAAGTCCCCTCACCACCGATGGCTTGCAGACCAGTGCAACCTGTTTTTGCCCCGGCCGCGATCGCGAGGGCGGAACTGGTGTTCAACGAAGTAGCTGTGTCGGAGGTGCGGTAATCGGTCGAGAAATTCACGATCTGGTACGTCGGTGTCGAGGCGGGCGTGTAATTCGGTCCCGTGGGTAACGGGTACGGCTGTACCGTAGGCGAATTGCGGCCGCAATTGTAGTCATCCGGGGCCGTGGCCGATGTTACCGCTGGAAACGTAAGCAGGCTAACCTGATCGACCGGGTTTTTTACTTCGGCGCCTCCGCCGCTGCTGTTGGCCGTGGCCGTCCCGCAGCTTGATTCGCTCGAGCTGCAGGGCGCGAGTTCTCCCAACAGAGTCTGGATGCCGGCCAACGCGCAAGCCTCTCTCGTACCACTGCAGTTGCTGCCACCGTCCGAGTCAGTCATCGACTGTGTTGAGTCGACGACGATTGCCACGTTGTACGGGACAGGCGCTGCGCCCCTCATGGCTGCGGTCGCACTTGCCGTGAGCGTAAATGATTTGAAGCCGACCACTTTGGCGAAAGTCATCGGCACGGTTACTGACTGCTTTACCTGGATGGCGTTGCCGTTCGAAGGAGAGACACACGCGATTCCTTGGTTCGACAGGGTCGTCAGGCACTTCACCAGAGGGTACCCGGATACCATCGTTACGTTGGGCAGATTGGTATACGCGTTATTGTTTCCCGATACGCCGCTATATGACGTCGCGGTGCTTACTCCTGTGCCATTGGGCAGGGCCTCTGCTCCCGCTAACGCCGCCGCATCTGTAGCAGCCTGGAGTTCGCGATAGCTGAGATAGACACGGCCGAAGTCAACCGTGAGAGCGGCAAATCCCACAAGCATGACCATCATGAACGCCACCAGAATAAGCGTCTGCCCGCGCTCGTCCTTGCGCGCTCGGCGTAAAAAAGACTTATTGTGCTGGTTCACTGTACAATCTCCGTCGTTTGGGCCGTCAAGTTGCCGCTGGACGCCTTGATTCCGTAGATCGAGAGGCTGTAAGGATAAGTGGCCGTTACCTGGGCGGACGCGCCCTGCACCAGATTCCCTGCTGCCCCCGTGGTGGTACTGGAGCTGCTGCACGATGCCCCTGGGTACTGGGTCCCATTGAGGACAAACGTAAATGTTATACTCGTCGATTTGAGTGTCGGCGCTGCATTGTAAACCGCTTGGGCGGTCGTATTGCACGGGTCTGTGGTGTTTCCTCGGCTAATCGCAAGAGCCCGCGCGCCGACGCCCACGGCATCTGTCAGCTCCATATAGTTCTGGAAGGCCATCGCGCACGTGAGCATGCCCGTCACGAGGGTCAACAGAATCGGCAGGAGCAGGGCGAACTCAACCAGCTCCAGGCCTCCCTCGCTGCTGGTGCGAGGGCACTGTTCCGTTCTAATATCAATCCCCTTTGTCGCCGTTTCCCATGGGTTGGAAACACTGAGGCACGAGAGCATGAGCGACCTCCCTTCGGCACCGCAACACGGATGGCCGTATACCACCTAAAGTGCCATCGGCATAGCAAGATGACTATGGCACGAAAGTACCATGCCAAAATGTGAAAGCGTAGAACACGTGGTGCCCGGTCGTCGCAACTTCGGCGTGTGCGTCTGCTATGTTCACGATACATCTCTCGGACCAGTCGCCCGGATCCATCGCAGGTAGGTAGGCGTAATACGACGCTCCGCCTGTGGGGTCAGCCTAGCCAGTAGATTCTAAATGATGACAGGTTAGATAGCAAGGTACAAAAATACCCTCTAGATTGTTTTGAAACTGTAACCCTTTGGTTGCTATTACTGTCCGCGCCGGTGAGAAAGAGCAGCAGTTCTGCCGGTCTGATGAGCAGCAGACCCATGGGCGGGGACGCGGTAATAAACTCTATAGGAGTTTCTATATGCGGTGAATTTTTGGGCACGGTTCAATTTCCACAGTTCCGGGCAGAATGAACGGCTTGCATTCTGATCCGGAGCCGCTTGATGAATGATCGTCGCTGCCCTTACTGTCAGCAAGTCTTTCAGCCTGCACCATATCATCCGCAACAACTGGTTTGCAGCCAGCCCCCATGCCAGCGGCAACGCCGCCGGGATTATCACCGCGAAAAGATTCGCTCCGATCCTGTCTACGCCCAAGTGGTGCAGGAAAGCCGGAAAAAGTGGCGCGATGCACATCCCCACTACCAGCAGCAGTACCGGGAGCGGCACGCGGAAGCGGTCGAGCGGAACCGCCAACAGCAGCAGGTCCGTGACCAACGCCACCGCCTGCAGCATCTTGTAAAGAACAACTTGGCCCTCAACCTAAGGCATTCTCGCGCCGAGGTTTGGCTGCTGGGCCCGACCGCCGATGATCTTGTAAAGAACAACTTGGCAGCTTCGCAACTCTTGATTCTTCAGCCGGTTAGCCTTTCTCGGAGGGCTCCCCACGCCGCTTGTAAAGAACACCCCTCTGGCATTGCCCCCGATGCCGGTTTATAACCGCAAGCATGCTGAAGATTGACCAGATCAACGAAATTCATCGTCTCGCGGGCGGCGAGCATTGGTCGGTGCGCCGCATCGCCGGCCAGCTCCACCTGGCCGCCCGCACCGTCAAAAAATATCTCCAGGCTCCGGTGCCCTCCCCGGTCCACCGTCCTCGCCCCAGCAAGCTCGACCCCTTCCAGCCGCTCGTCGCCGAACTCTTGGAGCAGGACCCCCATGCCCCAGGGGTGGTCATCTTGCAGCGCCTGCGAGCGGCGGGTTATGCCGGCGGGCACACCATCCTGGACGAGTACTTGCACCGCGTGCGCCCCTCTCGCTCGACCCCTCGGGCCTTCGTGCGCATGGAGCCCGGCCCGGGGGAGCGCTTCGAGATCGACTGGGGCCACTTCGACGCGCTCGACTATCAAGGCGATAAGCGCAAGCTCTATGCCTTCTGCCTGATCGAGGCCCACAGCCGGATGCTCCATGTCGAGTTCACCCACAGCCAGAGTTTCGAAACCTTCGTGCGCTGCCACCAGCACGCCTTCCAGGCCCTGGGCGGAGTGGCCCGAGAATGTTGGTTCGACAACCTTCTGACCGCCGTCGCCGAACACGATGGCCGCCTGGTGCGCTTCCAGCCGCGCTTCCTCGCCTTCGCCCGCGAATACGATTTTTACCCCCGCGCCTGCAATCCCGGCGCAGGGTGGGAAAAAGGTAAGGTGGAAAAGGGCGGCGTCGCCTATCTCCGCTCCAACTTCTGGCCGCTACGTTCCTTCACCGATCTCGCCGATGTGAACCGTCAA
>CAWHWE010000024.1:0-26975 GCA_963832915.1 uncultured Acidobacteriota bacterium | reverse complement strand
GCCGGCTTCGGCGGCCGCGGCCAAGGACACCGCGAGGCCCTGCTGGGCCGCTTCGGCGGAACCAAGCAGACCGAGCGGGCCGTGGCCGGCGCCCTGAACTGGCTCGCCCGTCACCAGAACCCCGACGGAAGCTGGAGCGTCGACAAGTTCAGCGTCCGCTGCAAGGGCGGAACCTGCACCGGGCCCGGCTCGGTCCAGTCCGACGCCGGCGGCACCGCGCTGGGGCTGCTGCCCTTCCTGGCCGCCGGGCAAACGCATCTCAGCAAAGGCCCTTATCAGAAACAGATCGCCAAGGCCGTGCACTGGCTGATCAAGAACCAGAAGCCCAAACGGCGACCTCTCGGCCGGCGGCGATCACCAGATGTACGCCCACGGGCTGGCGGCGATCGCCATGTGCGAGGCCTACGGGATGACCGGCGACCGCAACGTCGGCCAGGCGGCCCAGCTGGCCGATCCAGTTCATCCAGGACGCGCAGAACAACGCAGGGCGGCTGGCGCTACACGCCCGGCACGATCGACAGCGACACCTCGGTGTTCGGCTGGCAGATGATGGCCCTGAAAAGCGCCATCGATGGCCGGCATGTCCGTGGACCCGGCCAAAGTGGAGCTGGGACGCAAGTGGCTGGATACGGTCTCCGAGGGGGCAGCATCCCGGCCGCCATGCGGCCAGTTCGGCTACCGGCTCAGAGCGCGCCCGCCACGCCGTGCATGACCGCCGTGGCGCTGTTGATCCTCCAGTACACCGGCTGCCAGCCGCGAGCGATCCGCTGATCGAGGGCGGCGTCAAGTACCTGATGGCCAACCAGCCGATGCGACGACGACCGCGACGTCTATTACTGGTACTACGCCACCCAGGTCCTGCACAACATGTGTCGGCACCGGACTGGGACACCTGGAACCGCCAGATGCGCCGGATCCTCGTCGAAGACCAGGTCAAGACGGGCTGCGCCGCCGGAAGTTGGGACCCGGAGCGGCCCGAGCTGGACTCCTGGGGCCCGCAGGGCGGCCGCCTGATGGTGACCAGCCTCTCGGCATTGACCCTGGAGGTCTATTACCGCTACTTGCCGCTCTACAAGCTCGACAAGCCGGCCCCGGGCGGCGAGCAGAAGGCCGCCGCGGCGGAAAAGCCCCCCGCGGAGAAAGCTGAAAAAGCAGAGAAGAAGGGAAAGTAGCCCCATGGATTTACCGACGACCCCACGATGGCGCGGGCTGGCTGTTTGGGTTGCCGCGCTGGCGGCGGCGCTGGGCGCAGCCGTCGTCGGCCGTGGAACCCTACTTCCGCTTCCTCCACGCCCTACAGGAGAGAGGCTACGCCGACGTGGCCCTGGACTACCTGGATCAGATCCAGGCCCGGGCGGACCTGCCCGCCAGCGTGCGCGACGCGCTCGACCTGGAGCGGTTCAACAGTTACCGGGCGTGGGCCAAAGTCGTCGCCGGACCCCAAGGTGGCCCAGCAGCGGGCCGGCCAGGCCCAGGCCTATTTGAGCAAGTTCGTCAAGGAGCACCCCCGCGACCCGCGCGGGGCGGGGGCCATGGCCTACCGCGCCGACCTGGCCGTGGAGCGGCGGCGAGATCCTGGCCGCCGCCAAGGGCATGGCCGACAAGACGAAGAAGAAACAACTTCTCACCGAGGCCCGCGAGACCATCCTCGGCGCCTGCAAGCAGTACGACGAGTCGGTCGCGTCGTTTCGGGATTGGCTCGGCCAGGTCCGTTCCAACGCGGCCAAGACCAAGCAGTCGGCCGCCGACGCCGACCAGCAGCAGGAGCTCGAGCTGGCCTCGATCGAGGTGCGGTTCAAGGCCGGTCAGGCCAACTTCCAGCTAGCCCAGACCTACCCGGAGGCCGACGACCCGGAGCGCAAGGCGGTGCTGACCAAGACCGCCCAGTTGTTCGACGACATCTATCAGGACTATCGCGACAGGCGCGCACAACGCCTGCCTGTTCGCCCATCTCTGGCACGCCCGGACCTTGGACGAGCTGGGCGACAAGACCGGCGCGGCCGACATCTACGACGAGCTGCTGGCCGGGGCCGCCGGACGTGGGCGCCGGCGATCCGGAGGCGGCCTCCGTGTTCGCCGAGGCCGCGCTGTTCCAGCTTCGGCAAGTCGCCGCCAAGGGAAATCCGGCCGAGTTTCTCGACGAGGCCAACGAGTGGCTCGAGGCGCACAAGGCCTGTTGGAAACACTGAGGCACGAGAGCATGAGCGACCTCCCTTCGGCACCGCAACACGGATGGCCGTATACCACCTAAAGTGCCATCGGCATAGCAAGATGACTATGGCACGAAAGTACCATGCCAAAATGTGAAAGCGTAGAACACGTGGTGCCCGGTCGTCGCAACTTCGGCGTGTGCGTCTGCTATGTTCACGATACATCTCTCGGACCAGTCGCCCGGATCCATCGCAGGTAGGTAGGCGTAATACGACGCTCCGCCTGTGGGGTCAGCCTAGCCAGTAGATTCTAAATGATGACAGGTTAGATAGCAAGGTACAAAAATACCCTCTAGATTGTTTTGAAACTGTAACCCTTTGGTTGCTATTACCGCAGACGTTCGATGAAACGTGGCTGGGAAGCACGTGCAACTCTAACCCGAAGTGGCATCTTCTGGTAACAGTAGTCCTGGAAATTATCTTCTCGGTGCGCGAAGAAGAAGCCTTTATCAGAGCGCAAACGGAACATAGAGAAAGACGACCCTATGACTACTTTCTCTCCAGCATATACTCAACGTCAGTGGACTATGTGTACCTCAACCAGCGCAAAAGCTCAATGAGCGACGGCCGCTTGCCGTACATCAGGATGCCGACGCGATAGATACGCGCCGAGATGTAGACCACGCCGAGCGTGGTCAGGGCCAGCAGGACGATTGACAGTCCGATCTGCCAGAAGGGGGGGGTCTCGGCGGCGATGCGCATCACCATGACGATGGGGCTGGAGAAGGGAACCTCAGACAGCAGGACCGCCATGTGGGAGTTCGGGTCGCGCACCACCATGTGGAACGTAACGAAGCTGAAGACGAGCGGCAACATGATGGGCCACTGGAATTGCTGGGCGTCCTGTTCGTTGGAGGCGGCAGCGCCAACGGCGGCGAAGAGCGAAGCGTACAGCAGATATCCCAGCACAAAGTAGATGGTCGGATAGATCACCAGCCCCGCCGACAAGTGGATATGGGGAAAGTCCGCGGTGGGTCGCAGGGTGTTGACCACTACGGCCCCGTAAGTCCCGAGCAGGGCCGCTGAGGTAAACCAGATCATATATTGGGTAAAGGCGACGCCGGCAATTCCAATGACCTTACCAATCAAGAGCTGAAACGGCCGCACAGAGGAAATCAGGACTTCGACGATGCGCGAGGTCTTTTCCTCTAGCACTGAGCGCATGGTGATGACGCCGTACATGATGAGCGTCATGTAGAGGAGCATCGCCAGCGAGACGGCGATGATCAACGTCTGCCCAAAATCCTCCGCCTCGCCGTACTTGGTGATTTTGATGATCTTGACGTCCATGCCCCGCGTCACCTCGCCGATCTCGTTAAAATGGATGCCGCGCGAGCCCAGGCGGGAAGCAACGACGGCGTCATTCACCGCGCGGGTGATCGGTTGCACCAGCGTATAGTCACTCGGATTCTTTGTATGGAACTCGGCGGTGGCTTTGTCGCCGCCGTTGATCACGAGATAAGCGTCCAGGCGGTTGCTTCGAATGGCGGCACGCAATTCTTTGCGGACTGGCTCTTCGGATTGAGGCTGCGTAACGGTTTTCACCACCTCGAATTCCGGTTTGCCGTTGGGCAGCCTGACGTTCAGGCCCGCCGCCACGGCGGACGAGAGGCCCCCCACGTTGTCGATGATGGCGAGCCTTACGGTGTGATCGGTCAGTCTCGTGGCGAGGAAAATCGAAAAGACCATGAGGCCGATGCTGAGGATAGGCATCGCGATCGTGCCAAACACAAAGCCCTTGGTCTTGACGCGGGTGCTGTATTCACGTTTGATAATCAGCCAGACCTTGCGCATGAACGTCCTTTCTTGTCATCTGCACCTCGTGATCCGTCCCGTGCTCTGGGTTTGCCTGCACGCAAACCCCCTCTTCGTGAATGATGAGGTCCTTTATCATGCTCTCGAATCGACCTGAAGACTACTAAGAAAAAACTGAAATTGTGTTTCCGCTACGGAAGTTCCACAATATGCGGCACACAGGCGGAACGGCCAAAATGAGAACGACTTCATTACTTAGGCCATACGCCATTAATGCTCATGCATCCAGAGCAGCATGCCCGTAATGACCCCATTTGGAGCGCTTCCTAAAGCTAAGTTGACTACACTAAATATTGCGCATAATTCGGTTTCGACATACATTCTTTTGTATGGCCCAGCCTAGTTTGCTCGGGCTGTCGCAAGCCGATCGACGCGCGGTGCTTCAGGCCGCCGCGGTTCTCCTGCCGGGCAGCGCGGCTACTCTGCAAGAGGTGACGAGCCAGTTTCGAGTGCATCGGGCCACGATCGAACGATGGGTTGCCCGCTACTGCCACCGCGGCGTGGAGGGGCTGCGCGGTCCCGAGCACGATGCCCGCGGTCGGCCCCCGAAACTGCAGATCGAGCATCTGAAATTGCTGCGACAAACGATGTTGACTCCGCTCGCGATGCTGGGGTATGCCTTTACCGCTTGGACGTTGGTCCGGCTGGCCGACTTCATGAAACAGAAGACGGGCGTAGCCGTGCGATCGCACTACTTGGGGCTCTTGTTGCATCGCATGGGAATTGCCTGCCGTCGGCCCAAGCATGTCCTGAAAGGCAAACGGGATGAGGCTGCGCACGACGATGCCAAAACTGAGCTGGAAGCTATCAAGGAGCAAATGGGGCGCATGAGAAGGAAGGTTGTGATCAGCCAAGACGAAACCGAATAACATCATTATCTTTAGCTGGTGGCGATCTGGTCGGTGGTCGGCAGTCCCCAACCCGAAGTGTGCACCCGGGGGAAGAACCAATGGCGCGCTTTGTATTGAGGCTTGAACCTGAAAACCGGACATCTCACCACCACTGGGCGCCGACCATGAGCGGCCACCATTTTATTGAATACCTGGAAGCACTGTTGCGCGCGTACCCCGAGCAAAAAATCTTGATGATTGCCGACAACGCCAGCTTCCATCGTGCGCAAAAAGTGGATCCCTACGTCAACGAACACCACGACCGTTTGGAAATCAAGTGGCTGCCTCCCTACTGCTCCGACTTGAACGATATCGAGCGGACTTGGAGGCGACTGAAAGCCAACTACGCATCGAACCTCCCTTTCAGCTCGCTGGATGAGCTGATCGAAAATGTGCCCAAAGGAATTGGGGATTGACGGGAACCTCGAAATGCAGGAATGCCGAGTCTGCCACAAGAGTCGGGCTGGCCATTTGTGCAGTCCTGCACTAAGGGCTGGTAAGACTGCGGGTCGTCTTGTAGATTCAAAGAGTGTCTGCTGCCTGAAGCTATTTGCGGACAACCTTATGATGCCCAAGTCCACATTGATCCTGCAGCACCGAGGTCAGTGTGGCTTGCCCCGTCCCTGAAATCGCCCGAGTTTCTCCCTGGCGACTTTGTAAACGATGCGGTCCACCAAACGCGTAGGCGCATCTGTATTCCTCTTGATCTCCCGGCCCAACTCCGTGTCCGGTTCTGCCACGTTCTTCGCCTTGACCCTATCCCGCTCCTTGCCTACAGCGGCTTTGACGGTTTCCATCCCTTCCGGTGTTAGCGCGCCTGTTTGCTCGTCGCGAGGAGCGTTTAGGAGAGCGTCGCGCAGGATGGGATAGGCTGTCTCGACCAGGACATCTTCAGTGATCTCGCCAAACTCCTCGAACTCGAGTACTCCGTCGTCGCTAAAGCGGAAGTGAACCATGAAGTCATGGATCGGTGTCAGTGGACAGCCCCCGGCGTTTCATATCTCATCCAGGAACTCAATGGCTTCCCCTTTGCTGGCGGCGAAGACGAATGAGCTGTCGCCAATCGTCCCGCGGCAGAGATAAAGTGGCATGGCGGTTCCTCTGTTCCCACATTATGCTCTGGGCCGTTCCGGCTCAGGAGAAAAAACCCGTTCCGCGCGCGACGGAATAGACCGACGCTCTTGCCTCACTGGATGCTCACGTAAGATGACCGCCGCTGACTCCGAAGCACCCAAACAGGCTCTGGACAAGGCTCCGTGTGGAGATCTGTGTGGACATGGCGTGACTTGGAAAGGAGTGGCTGAAGCTAAATGCTTGAAAGGAATGGTACGCCCGGGGTGATTCGAACACCCGAAACCTTGCTTCGTAGTTCAATAAGCGATAACGGCAGCAAATTGCTGGCGACCGCTAGAGCCGCATGAATACTTGCGAAAATGGTGATTGCCCAATCTACGCGCCTCTCGTGCGGCTTGCTGCGGACACGGGCAAGCGTGAAGGGTTACGTCACAAAGTGCGTCACAAAAGCTCATCCCTCGCTCTTTCGGCTCGCCGTCCGATTCCAGCATCTTGACTCTTTATCCCGAGCTGGATGTATTTCCAGGTTGCGGGACTGAGCAAGTCGTGTCTCTCGCTTACGTCCCATAAGCGGATAATTCGTGGAATGGTCATGCTGAATTCGTGAAGAGTAAATCGTGCTGCGAGGTTTCCGGTATACCGGAATCGCGTTTCCTGCCAATTCTACACGTCGGGGAAAGTAGATGCTTTTGCCCTTGACGAAGCCGAGTCGTTGACGGTATAGGACAAGGATCCGGAGCCGAACTGCCCTCATTGGTTACGGGGGCTGGATTTGAACCAGCGACCTTTGGGTTATGAGTTCGACCCCCTAAGGCTAACTCAGGCTAAGTCAGTCATTCTGCGGCACGCATGGCAAGCCTGAGGAAGATTGAGGAAGGCTGGGGAATCCTTTTCAAACCCAAATCGAGAAGCCCTTGGGAGTCTGTGTGATAACTCGATTTTTCGCCCTTTTCCACAATGCAAGTGACTGATTCTCCGTTGGCGAAAACGCGAAATCAGAGGTTGTCACACAGACTCCTTGGGGGACATTCTCAACGTGTCAAAGTGTGGGCCAGGTGCGCACCGGAACCGCCGAAAAGCGGCAGCGTTTTCGAGAAGCGAAACTCTGCGCCACGCGGAATCGTATTGCGCGTGGCCGAGAAGCCGATGGCACCAAAACCGTTCCGTGGATACCAGCTTTAGGCTTGCTCATCGTCTCCGCCGCCCTCACCGTCGATACCGACGTCTTCTCCCTCCGACTCGATTTGAACGTCATCGATAAACCGCTTTCGGTTCTCCTTCAATCGCCGCTCAATCCACGCTATCTCAGTATCAATCTGGCGTCTGATCGGCACCACGAACGGCTCCGCCCATACACCTCCTCTCATTCCGAGAGCAAATCGCGTTTATTCTCCTTCTTCCTCACGTTGCAGGTAATCCAAGAATTCCCGGACACGGGCAAACCTCACCGCCATCCTGTCTAGCTTTTGATCTTCCCTATCAGGCAGATTATCGACTTCTTCGACCTGGGATTTCAGGTTTCGTACCACGGACCCACTATTGATGGGCCTATCCTGGAGAACAAGATCTAAGTATGCGAACGACTTAACCAAGAAACGTGAATAGTACCAAGCGGCTGAAGTGACTCTCACGTGGCTCGCTCCGCTGATCGACTCGGGTGATTTTGTGTTGGCTTCCACGAACTGCTTCAGTACCAAGCGGTCCAGGCAGCGCAGGAGATCCTCCCTATTGTCGAAGATATCCTCGCTGGTGCATCTACAAGGAAGACCGGTTGTTGGTAGTAAAAATCACGCGGGAGCACCAAGGTTGGCTGTCGCGAGATGCTTGGCGTTGGTTGAATGAAAGAGATTACAGCTAACTGTTAAGGTCAGCCTGCATTGATCTTGGTTATCCCGAGTATTTCTCCGACCATCCAAATGTCGTCCGTGATTCCCGCTTCCATCGTGGGAGTCACACGCAGGCGCATGTGAATCCGGCACAAATTATAATACATGTAGTGAATCGCCACGGCGTGGGGGTGAAGCTACACATTTCAAACAATGGAACAACCGACCTGATGTGCCGGAGCAATTTTGAAGGTGATACTGAAACCCGCGACGCGACAACAGAAGGTACGCTCATATAGTAGGGTAGGTTGATATCGGAGAGGTTTCGGCCCATCGAGGCTGGAGGACCCAACTGGCGCACTTCCCACGCCCGAAGTTTTCAGCAAAGCGGTCCTTTCGCGGTGGGACCGCTTCTCGGCCCCGAGCACCCCGTGTGTTAAATCACCAAGCTTTCGACAGAATCAGACGCTCGCCGCACGCTGAGGGACTCGATTGACCGAAGGAAAACATCCACCGCCATGGGATCGAATTGCGTGCCTCGACAGCGGACCAATTCAACCAGGGCCTCTTTCTCGGTGCGGGCCTCCCTATAGGGACGGCCGGAAACAATGGCGTCAAACGCATCGGCTACGGCGATGATGCGGGCGCCAAGCGGGATTTGCTCCCCTTTTAAGTTGTCCGGATAACCCTGCCCGTCGAAGAACTCATGGTGGTGGCGCACAATGCGCTCGACGGCCTTCACTTTCAAAGGCTCCAGGATCTTCGCTCCCAGAGCCGCGTGGCTCTTCATGATCTCGTGCTCTTCCGCCGTTAGAGGCGCGGCCTTGTTGAGCACGCACTCAGGGACTCCGATCTTGCCGATATCGTGGACGATGCCCGCCAGTCGGATCTCTTCGATTTCTACCTCGGATAATCGCGTCTGCACTGCGATATTGGCTGCCAGCCTGGAAACCTCCTGAGAATGGCCCTTCGTATAGGGGTCTTTGGCTTCAACGGCAAAAGCGAGGGCAGTGAGCGTGTCCCAAAGCGGCTTCATCTGCTCGAACTTGTGCCGGTAGTGGCTGAGGGTGTCGGGGTCCGTGGAAAACATCCGTTTCACCGCCACTCCCAGATACGCTTCCAGAAGTCGCTGATCACATTCCCCGTCCCCTCGCTTGGGGCTAGACCATGCATCTCCCCTGATCACTTGCCTGATATTAGCATCCGCTCGCGGCCCCCACTGGGAATTATATGCAGCCGACGGCTTCTTACCGCCGGAGAGATTCGTGCCTATCTTGTCCGCCTGATCCCTTGACGATCGCACTCGCACCGAAGGCCGCTCTCCGTCCCACCCCGCCGGCTGCCCGCGCGCACGGCCTGGGTTCTTGCTGGGTCGCCGGGGATAGGATTCCCCGCCGGTTGAAGGACCGGGAGCGTTCTTCGGGCATTAGAGATGAAAGAGTCGCGGCACAAGGACGGTACAAGGTAAGCATGTTCCGTAGCATGCTCACCGGTTCCTTACAGGGCATTGCAGAGCGACCGCTGCCTTGTATTTACAACGAGATCCAACTAAACTTCGCCTTTCACGGGGGTAACGCGGGTTCGAATCCCGCCGGGGACGCCAACCTTATTTGCGGGGGCAATATCCATTTTTCATGAGGCCGTTTCCCTGGACCCGGAGTGCCCGCCTGGAAACCCCTTCGCCGGGCGCAGGCGCTTTTGTGGTGTGCTGGGGGTTTTTCTATGTGTGGACACGCCTGCGAAGAGTAAGGGATCTGTTCTGATCCTTCGCGACAACAGTTGGCCCCGCCAAACCTTCGCAGACTTGGGAAGCATGTCCCATCTGACCTCAAGCGTCTGAAGCTGTGAAAGAATCGGGTTTTGCCGTCCAGCCGTAAGGGTCCCGCAGGCGCGGGATGGTTGCTCCCGCCCTGGCGGGACGGCCACAAGGGCCGCCCCTACAACTCGATTTCCTCACAGCTTCTCTGAGATGGGATCTACTTCTACAGAGGATAGCCACTGGGAACGAATTCCCATAAGGACGGAGTTCGAAAGCAGAATATGTATTTTACATAAAGGGGTCAAGCCCGGAAAACGGAATAAGCGTTTGACATTTGGGCGGTGGGGAGAGGACGATGGGTGGTCGAGCGGTTGGGGATGGGGGATGAATCACACGTGACGCAAGCCATCCGGCGGGTGAGACAGGCCGCTGAACATGGTCTGGCGAGATTGAAAAGGCAGATTCAAGAGCAGGCAGACGAAAGAGCCGCCCCATCTTAACTATGAATGCAATTCAGAATTCCGAGCTTGACCCCTTTACGTTAATTAAGGAGCGCGCATCATGATTATTGGTTCGTTCAAACGAATTTCGCCTCGTAAGTTCCTGTGCGGGGCTGTCGTCGCCGCGCTCGGCTTTATCCCGGTGTTCTGCGGCACTCTTTTCCAGGTTCAGGCGCAGACGGCTCCGCAGGCGGCCACGGTCCATGTTGACGTGACCCCGGAGCACATCCTGAATACGGTCAATCCCGACACGGCCACCGGGGCGTGGATGGACGACTTGTCAAAAACGCAGGTGGACAATCTCAGCAAACCTGAAACGATCCAAGGGATCAAAAACCTGGGTTGGGGTTCCATCACCATGCGCAACAATAGCGAGTTGCGCCTGGCCGCATGGCACTGGAACGAAAACGGTACATGGAGCGGTCCGGCCAGCAAGAGCGGATATTACACAGGTAGCGCTGACCTGGGCGAACCGATCCACTACGGCTATTCCTATTCGCTGCCGCATCGCGATTTCATGACCGGCGGCGATAGACCTTTGGTGGCCGGTTTTCAAGCCTATTGGAAGAGCAATCCTTACCTGACCAGCCATTTCACGGGCGAGAGCGACGTACTGCACCCGCAATGGGTCGTGATCGATATGGGCATGGCCCGGCCCGTCAATGCTATCCACATCCAGTGGGTCAATCCTTATGCCGTCACTTACGTGGTGCAATATTGGATCGGCGATAACAACGCGATGGACTGGGACATGGGCCCCAATGGCGTGTGGAAGGCTTTCCCATCGGGCACGGTGAACAACGGCACGGGTGGGGACGTGCATCTTAAACTTTGCGATGAGCCGATTACCGCCCGATTCGTCCGCGTTTTGATGACGGAATCCTCCAATACTTGCGACACGCATGGTGCGCGGGACATTCGGAACTGCGTGGGTTATGCGCTCCAGACGCTGTCAGTCGGGACGATGGATGCTAGAGGGACCTATTCGATCGTCTATCCAGCGACTGGTGTGGAACCGGGACCTTCGATGGGACCCCCGGTCCGGGGTGGCGGCGGCGGTGGAGCGGGCGGGGCCTTTCCCGGGTCGGCGGGAGATACCGCTGGGTCGTTCGGCGCTTCTTCGATCGACCCCTGGCACGAAACCGGTAATCTAATCACCGGCGGCGGCGACGAATACAACGGCATGGACAATTTCTTCACCAGCGGATTGACCATGGGTCACCCGGCGCTGGTTCCATGCACGGTGATTTATGGCACGCCCGAGGATTGCGCCAATGAGGTTGCGTATATCTACAAGCGCGGTTACCCGGTGGTGGGAATTGAGATGGGGGAGGAGTGCGACGGTAAGCACACCATGCCGGAAGACTACGGTGCGCTCTACTGCCAATGGGCGGCGGCCATCCATAAGCTGACGCCTAGCGCTAAGCTGGGCGGTCCGGTTTTCGAAGGCGTCGATAAAGACATCACCCTTTGGGTGGACGACCAGGGCCGGACTTCCTGGATGGGCCGATTCGTCGATTACCTGAAGACCCACGGACATCTTCAGGACCTCTCGTTCATGTCCTTCGAACACTATCCGTTCCTCGTCAATCGCTTCACTCCACCGAACGACTGGGACACGCTTTACATGGAACCGGGGATCATGAAGCACATCCTGCAAATGTGGCGTGACGATGGCGTCCCCAGGGACGTGCCGCTGATTATCTCCGAGAGCGGAATCACCGCCGGCGGAGGCGGGAGGGGTTACATGGGCGTGACGGGCAATTCCATCTGGGAATGCGACGCGTTCGGCACGTTCTTTGAACAGGGAGGCACGGCGTTCTACCGGCCGGCGATCAATAATGGCGCCCGTGGTCGCCGTGGCGATGCTGGCGGCGCTCCCGGCGGCGGGGCCTATGGCACGCCGCAATACACGCCGTTCACTTCCGCGCATATTATCAACCTGGAGTGGTTGCAACACGGCGCGGGAGCGAATCAGATTTTCCCCGCCTCGGCCAACCTTATGGACGCCGCCGGGCGCAATGTGATTACCTCCTACGCGGTGCATCGCCCGGATGGAAACTGGTCGTTAATGCTGATCAATCACGACCTGAACGCGGCTCACCAGATTCACCTTGTCATCGACGATGCGAATCACGTGCAGCATTCTTTCGCGGGGCCTGTCACCCTCGTGCAATACTGCAACACCCCCAGCGAGAACAAGAACACGACGATGACCCCAAGCCCCGACGGCATGTATACCCTGCCGATCGGCTCGATCACGGTGATTCGTGGAAAGTTGCAGTGAATTCAATGGATTGGAAGCAGGCGATGGCTCGCAGTCGATCAGCCAAGGCACAATCATTGGTCGATGGGACTATGAGCGGCCAGCTCATTTGCGCAGTAACTTGAAAAGAATCGGGACCACAGGGCCGAGATACAATACTTGAGGGTACAAAGCGTAGGCCCACAGCGTTCCTCCTGCGCTCTCCCCACTAGAAACTCGGGGCCTTACGGGGGCCTTAGAATAGCGGTCAGAAGCGAGCTGCGTTTAGCACAATTTGCTGCTCCCTTGTGGATGCAAGGATTAACGGCATCCCTGGCGGGTCTCGTAAACGCGTTATCCGCCCTTTCACGGCGGTAACAGGATTCGAATCCTGCCGGGGACGCCAAACCTGTTCAATAGGCCTTGGGTGGAGGTGTCGCCGCCACGGCATCGGGAGCGACCTCGGGTCCGAGGTCAACAGGTTTCTTCGAGTGGCGCAGGTCGTTGCTGGCCAGGCAGAGATTCTCTGTCTGCTTCCCCTCGAGGCGAAGATAGACCTCGTTTCCCTTGGGTGCTCGATTGGACTCGATCCATGCATTGCGGGTGTTGCGCAGAAGCAGCACAGGACTGCTATTTGCGGTTTCGAAATCCGACACCCTCAGATCCTCCACATCATCGCAGACCAGCGCCGGGCGAATGTCTTGCCGTTCGACGCCGACCTGCGTATTGAGAATCCGTACGTTCTTCACATGGCGGCAATAGAAGCCGTACGCCGGCAGCACTCCGAACATATCATTTTCCGGATAGCCGCTCGGGTTTTCCGGGATGTCTCGGCCGGCATCATTCCGGGATCCCCCGCCTTCGAAACGGATGCGAATGTTGGCCAATGTGACGTTTTCGATGGACTGTTCCGGGAGACCGCAGATGGCACAGCCCACCTTGCCGGCCCCGTCCGCCTGAATATCGCGGATCACGACGTTGCGGAAACTGCCCAGTCCGGGCCGGGGAGCCCCCTCGTAAATCGGACGGGCCCGGTTCCCCAGCCTGAGAAAGATCGCTGAGCGGACGTTGCGCATCGCGATATTAGAAACTATGATGTTCTCCAGCTTTCCACCATCGACGATTTCGAGCGCAATCCCTGAATATCCCGTGTCGTAAACCGTGCAGTTGGTAATAACGACGTTCTCAAACCCTCCGACACTTTCCGTGCCCATCTTTATTCCACAGGCGCGGCTGCTCACCACGCAGTTGGTTACGGTCACGTCCCGGCAGGGGCGGTCCAGGGTGCTCTTCAGCACAATGGCATCGTCTCCCGAGAAGATCTCACAATCGGAGATGCGCACCTTTTCGCAGGCATCGATATCGAGGCCGTCGTTGTTGGCATTGCAGCGGCTGTGAACCGTCAGCCCCCGGATGGAAAGGTTTTCGCAGGCCAGGTAGTGCTGCACCCACATGGGAGAGTCTTTGAGCGTAAGGCCGGCGACATAAACGTTGCGACAGTTCACCATCCGAATTAGATAGGGCCGGACCCCGTAACGCCCCTTGAAAGGTGTACCCTGTCCGTCGATTGTTCCCCTTCCCAGGAGGGACACATTCTCGACATTCTCCGCATAGATTAGACTCTGGTGCACGTAAATATCAGTGTAGCTGCGGAGCGACGGCCACGCCGAGGGGAAGTCCGCCAGGTTTGTGCTTCCCAGCAACAGGGCTCCCTCCTGAAGGTATAGCGAGACGTGACTCTTGAGAAACAACGTGCCCGAACGATAGGTCCCCGGCGGGAAATAGACCATTCCACCAGAGGAGGCGGCGGCATCGATGCCTGACTGCAACGCCTTGGTGTCCAAAGTTTGGCCATTGGCCACGGCTCCAAATTCGCGCACATTGAACATCCCCTGCGGATTTTCGGGACTCGGCGCTCCGGCAAAGGCAGTTGGGGAGCTAACTAAAGCTCCGCCCGCGAGCCAGGTTCCCAGAAAACGGCGGCGGCTTTCGTTGGATTTCATGAAATGCTCCTCTTTGGTTGGCGTGCCGGTCTTTGGAGTGCGAAATTGTGGTTGCGAACCGGCCCGCCGAGTCTATATTATCCCTGTCCAGGATGCAAAATTGGGAGGCGGCGCACGGTCCTATTTGCCCCGATGTCAAAAACCAGCTCTCTCCCTTGGGGCTGACCATTATCCATTTCATCGGCTGGACACGGGGGGGGCCGAAGTCGGAGATTCCGCCCTCTCCCCGGGGGAGAGGGTGGCCCGCGCACGGCGTTTTCACCAGCCGGCGCGGGTCGGGTGAGGGGTTACTTCCGTCGTCTGGCAAGTTCATGCGCGCGCGTGCCTATTGCCCAAGGGGAGAAAGAGGAGACACTATGAAAGCTTCGGTTGTGGTGACCGACATCCGGATGCTTCTGTGCGCCTTGGTTCTTCTTGCCTTCATAACACCGGCATTCGCGCAGGAGGGTTTTTTCCGCGCCGAAAATCGTAATGGCGTCTGGTGGATCATCGACCCGCGGGGCGTCCCCACGCTCTCTCTGGGCGTTGATAACATCTCGTATGAATCCGACCGGGTCAAGGGCACCGGATCGTGCCCCTATGGCGAGGCGCTCGACAAGATCTATCCCGATCACAATGCCTGGGGGCTGGAGGCGCTGGCCCGAATTCGCCAGTGGGGTTTCAACACGATTGGTGCGTGGTCGGACCCGGTATTGCGGACCCACGGGGTTCCGTATACCGTGATCCTGGACATGGCGGCGCAAGCAGGAGCGGATTGGCAGCAAAGGAGACCCGCGGACTACTTCGATGCGCGCTTCGAGAAAGTTGCCACAGAGATCGCGGGGAAGATCTGCCAGCCGCGCCGCTCCGATCATACGCTCTTGGGATACTTCAGCGACAACGAGCTGCACTGGGGGCCGGACTGGGGCGGGAAAGAGACCCTGCTAGAGATGTACTTGAAGTTACCGGCTGGCGCAGCAGGGCGCCTAAAGGCAGGCGAGTTTCTGCGTGAACGATACGGAAACCACATCGGCAAACTGAACCACGCCTGGGGAGTAAACGCGGCGAGTTTTGAGGAGCTGCCCGCGACGGCGGCCACGGAGGCTTACAAATCCGACGCGGTGCAGTTCCTGGAAATCGTGGCAACCCGGTATTTCGCAGTGTGCAAAAAGGCGATTCATGCCGCCGACCCCAATCACCTCTACCTGGGCGCGCGGTTTGCCGGCATGCCTCCGGAGGCCGTCCTGCGCAGCGCTCGCCGGGCCGACGTGGTCTCGATCAACGTCTATGCCTTTGATCCTCGTCCGGCGATACAGGCCGTCTTCAAGGCGACAGGCCGGCCGGTTATGGTCACCGAATTTGCGTTTCGCGCCGAGAATTCCGGTCTGCCCAATACCCAGGGCGCGGGGCCGAAGGTCCCCGACCAAGCTGCGCGCGCCAAAGCCTACGCTGACTATGTGGCGCGACTGGAAAGTCTTCCCGAGGCCGTCGGCTATCACTGGTTCGAGTGGGTCGATGAGCCCAAGCAGGGCCGATTTGACGGGGAGAACTCGAACTACGGGCTGGTGGACATTCAAGACCGCCCCTATCAGGAATTTGTCGAGGCCGTGAAGAAAGCGAATGCGGCGGCGCTGGAAATCCACCAGCGCGCCGCTAATAAGTGAGGCCCTTTGCAGTGGGGTCCGCCGCGGCGGACTGCCGCTTTTCCCGCTCGGCGGTACCAGCTTGCTGGCGTGCAGTTGTAGCGCCGACCTTTAGGTCGGCACCCATCGTGCTGACCCCGCGAGGCGGGGTCCAGCGCTACGAGGCGCGAGCAAACTCGCACGAGGAAAGCGGCAGCAAGCTGCCGCACTCCAAAGCGCTTCGCGTGGGTGGAGCACCGGCTCGTGCAGAGCGAAGTTCTGCGCTGAAGGGACCACTCACTTGTGGCGGCACGCGCCTGCTTCCTTCCGCAAAAACCGCAGAGTCTCTGAAAAACGCGACTCTGCTACGCGCTCTTGATTCTGACTTCTGACTCCTGCCCTCTCACGACAAGTCCAGCACTATGGTTTTCAGGTCACTCATCGCTTCGAGCGTGTGTCGCCCGCCAAGTCTGCCGATACCCGACTGTGTGCCGCTCATGCCGCCAAACGGGATGTGGGTCTCCCAGTAAATACTCGCTTCGTTGACGTTGACGATCCCCGTGCGCAGGCCTTCGGCGAACTTAAAGGCGCGTTTCATGTCGCGCGTCCAGACCGAGGAGACCAACCCGTAGGCGCTGTTATTGGCCCACTCCAGGATTTCATCGTCGGATGCGGCCACCATGATCGGAGCCACAGGGCCGAACGTCTCTTCCTTGTTGAACTGCATCTCCGGGGTGACCCGGTCGATCACGGTCGGCTGATAGAAAAGCTTGCTCCCGAATTCGGGGGCTCGACTGCCACCAAACTTCACCACGCCGCCTTGGGCCACACTGTCCTCGATGTGCCGGTCAGTCTTATCAGCCACCGCGTAGTTGTTGAGCGGGCCCATGGTAGTTTCGGAGGAAAGGGGATTGCCGAGCCGGTACTTCTTGGCTTCTTCCACCAGCGCTTCAAGCAGGGCGTCGTGGATTTTGGGCGTAGTTATGATTCGTTCCGTAGCGGAGCACACTTGACCGGCGTTCAGGAAACAGGCCAAGGCGATGTTTCCACGGGCCCGGTCCAGATCGGCGTCGTCGAGCACGATGGTGGGACCATTTCCGCCCAGCTCCAAAAGCAAGGGCTTGCCGGCCGCTTCCCGGGCGATGTTCTTGCCGGTTTGGGGACTGCCGGTAAAGCCGATCGCCGCGGTGAGCGGATGCTTGACGATTTCGTTTCCAACCACCGGCCCCGGGCCGGTCACCAGGTTGAGCGCGCCCTTGGGGATTCCTGCTTGCTCGATGCACTCCACCAATTTGATGGCGCACACTGAAGTAGTCGGAGCCGGCGCCCAGACGATGGTGTTGCCCATTGCCAGGCCGGGCCCCAGATATTCCACGGGTATGTTGATAGGGAAATTCCAGGGCGTGATTACGCCGTAAACGCCGCGGGGTTGCCGCATGGACCAGGCGCGCTTATTCGGATCTTGCACAGAAAAGAAAGGCGTCTCCATGAACTTGAGATGTTCCGCGGGGTCCCGGAAACCGCCGACGGCTGCCCTGACCTCATGGATGGCTTCGGAATGGTAGGGCTTGCCCTGGTCGAGGGACAGCGTTCGGGCGAGTTCCTCCGCACGAGCTTCTATGGCGTCAGCAATGCGGTGCAGCATTTTGGCTCTGTCCCACACGGAGAGGCGCGCCATTTCCTTCCGCGCTGCATGAGCCGCCCGGACGGCCCGGTCTGCATCTTTGCGCGTGCCTTGCGGAACACGCGCAATTACCTCGAGGGTGGCCGGATTGTACGCGTCAAAATACTCGCCGCTCTCACTCTCTACCCACTCGCCGTTGATATACATACGCAGTTCGTTCACCGTCGTATCTCCTTCTCCCCACTGGGTGACTTCTGAGCCGATTGGCTTTCATAACCTGCTTCGCTACCAGTCAGGTGGCAGTAGCGCCTCGGTCGCACTCAGTATACTGCCGAACATGGTAATGTCTAGCAATTTGAGTTTTTGCCAATGCACTTCTCCATACCTCTTCATCAAACTGAACTGGTTGTACGCAGTCTCAGGAGCGCGGTGTGGTATGCTCAGCTTGGCTGGGGCAGCCATAAGAACCGCAGACCTCCTGCCAGGGCGGGACGGAGGTCTGCGCCACGCTTGCTTGCCGCCCCAGACTGAGAACATCGGATATTTTCGATCGGAGAGAAACGAGAATGGCCAAGGTGCAGGTACGGTACACGGAATACTTTGCCCAGACGATGCAGCGTATGCGCGAGGACGGACTGCTGCTGGTAAGCATGGGCGCGGACGGAAAAGCAAACATAATGACTATTGGCTGGGGAACGATTGGCTGCATTTGGGCGCGCCCTGTCTTCATCGTACTGGTGCGGCCCTCGCGCTACACTTACGACCGGCTCGAGCAAGTCAGTGATTTCGCGGTTAATGTGCCTCCGAGAGAACTGGCGGCAGCCGCGAGCCTTTGTGGGACGGTCTCCGGCAGACAGCACGACAAGTTTCAAGAAGCGCAATTGACGCCGATTCCAAGCCGTGAGATACGATCACCCATTATCAAGGAGTGTGTCGTTCACTACGAGTGCCGGACGCTGCATCGTAATGATCTGGCGCCCGAGGCGCTGGTGCAGGCGGTGCGCGAGCAGTTCTATCCCGGCGGAGATTTTCACCGCGTCTACTTCGGGGAGATCGTGGCTGCCTATGCCGATGAAGATGCCGGCACCCGCTTAACCTAAACTCGGATTAATCAACTCGGGCTACGGTCATTGTTTGCGCGGGCCGATTTGTTCCATGGGGATCGGCTTGAACCCTAACTTGTAGACGGGTGAATCGTCGCGAAGCTGGAAGTTATCGTGCGCGGCGTCCACAAAGCCGGGGTCGCCATTGATCAAGTTATCCTGAATGTGGACGATTTTATCTGTCATCCCGTCCAAGAAGTCTATCCACCTCCCACCGTAAGAGACGTTCCGCACGATGGAATTGCCCTTGGGCACCGCCGTGTCCGGATCCTCGTACAGCGAGACGAGTTGCGGATATCGCACGCTGTAAGGAGGCTCGCGGTAGTGCATCGCCTTGAGACGGTCGATCAGCGTGTTGTCCTTGCCGTTGAACCAGAACTTGGCCCAGCCCAGGCCACGCGCGTCCACATGGATGGAGGGTGTGCACTCGACGAAAATATTGTTCTCGATGGTGTTATCCCGCCCGCCGCCGATCATTGCCCCCCGGCCCGCGCGGTAAAACACGTTGCCGTAAACCAGCGTGCCGCTGGCGCAGTCATCGAGGTAAACGGCCTGCACAAGGTCTTCCGGCTTTACCCCGCCTCTCCCCAAGTGATGAAAGTAGTTATAGCGAACCACGTTGCCGCGCTCAGTGTAATCGCGGCCCAGATAAAACGCGCCAACGTCGTGCGTCTCCAGTGCCACATGGTGGATCTCGTTAAACTCGATATGATGCTCGTTGCCATTAAGCAGAATGGCGCAGTGCGGCGAATCATGGATTCTGCTATGTTCGACGCGGTTACCCACCCCACTGAGATAGACGCCCGGCGTGTAAGTCCTCACCCAGCGCCCGAATTCGTGGATGTCGCAGTCCGCGACGGAATTGCCCGCGGGAGTCAGAGTCGAACCGGTCACCGCCCGAAAGGATCACGGCGCCGTCGCCGGTCTGGGAAATGTCGCAACCGGAGATGCTGTGGCGCTCGCCGCTTTCGACCTTCACGCCCACATTGCCGACATTGCGAATAGTACAGCCCACCACCTGGTTGCCGGCGCCGCCGCGGATATCCACGGCATCGCCGCGCGTGTACTCGAGCGTAAGACCACGCAGGGTTACATTTGAAGCCCCGTCGAGAGTGATGAGCGGTTCTTCCAGCAGCGAAACGGCGGCTTCTCCCCGCCCCAACGGCGCGGGTGGCCAGAAATAGATGACACCGCTCTTGCGGTCCAGGTACCACTCGCCCGGTTCATCGAGCTCCTCGAGAATGTTCAAAGCGTAATAGCGCTTCCCTTTCGAGTAGCCGTAAACGCCGTGCGGGGGATAAGTGATTATTTCGCGCCTGGCAGTGTCGATCGACTTCACCCTCGCGTAAGAATCAGCCCAGTCCCAAGTCCAGTAGCCATGCACCCAGACGTCGTCCAAGGCAGCCCAGCGTGCGGGCCGGTCACCTTCGTATTGGAAGCGATCCTCCTTGCCTTCGATGACCCCGGCGGTTTTGGCCCAGTCGCCGTTGGGCCAGCGCGCCAGTTGCATGGGCTTGCCCTGAAAGAACAATTCCAGTGCGGCCGGGCGCACGTCCCGCCCAAAACCGCGCGCTGTCAGGTCACCGAAATTGGTGATGCCTTGCGACCTCAGATCGAGAGCCACGACCTTACGGCGCGCCGCGGGATCGAGCCGTCGCAACACGGCGGGATCGGTGACACGCCGGAAACCGCGAATCGGTCTGCCACCGATCAGCCGCACAGTCTCATTGCGATACGCCTGGTAAGCGGTGCCGGAATCCTCCGCCGTCAGGCCAAAGGTGCGAGGCACGAGGTAGGTGCCACCGCGGATCCACACCGTGACCGGACCTCTGGCTTTGCTTGCGCGCGCCGACTCACGGGCGTGCTCCAAAGTCGCAAATGGCTTGCCTAAGGTTCCAGGATTTCGATCGTTGCCTCTTGCGGAAACATAGAAGTCGGCGCCATAAGCTGGCGCCCAGGAAAGCATTAGGAAAATCAACACAAAGCGCATCAGATCCCCCTTCGCACCTGTCGGCGCGGCACATGCAGGCCAACATAAAATAGCAACACAAAATAGCATATTGAGCAGATCAATGGCGTGCTGTATTATGACACGCGCTTTGAAATCTCGATTTCGCGCGGCCCTCGCGAGGGTGCTCGCGGAGCCCGCGACTTCGCCGGATTCGGGAGGTGGGAACGTGTCGAAAAGCATCCGTATCATTCTATTCGCGGGACTCTGTGCGGGTTTTCTCACCCTGCCCCGCAACGTGGATAGCCAAGCCTCCAGCCCCAGTCCCAACTGGCACGAGAGTGTGTTTTTCGGAATTCACTACGATCTCCACGCCAACGCCCAAGACACCGAGTTAGGCCGGGAGCTGACCCCGGAGCACTTGCGCGAGCGGTTCTTGAGAACCCGGCCCGACTGGGTGCAGACTGACTGCAAGGGCCATCCCGGTTACACGAGTTGGCCGACTAGCGTCGGTTCCACATCGCCCGGGGTGGTGAAAGACTCACTGCGAATCTACCGCGATGTCACCAAAGAACTCGGGATTAAATTGGGGGTTCACTACTCGGGGGTTTGGGACATGCGAGCCATCGAACTCCACCCCGAATGGGCGACCGTCGATGCCAAGGGGCAGCGCGACACCAGGGCTACCTGCCGTTTGCACGCATACGACGAGCAACTGATGATTCCCCAGATGATGGAGATCATCGACAAGTACGACGTTGATGGTTTCTGGGTCGATGGCGAAAACTGGGGCGCCCTCCCATGTTGGTGTGACCGCTGCCGGGCGGAGTTCACACGGCGAACCGGCATCCATGAGATTCCCACCGAGAAAGGGCAAGCCCACTGGGATGAGTGGATAGCGTTTCATCGTGATCTCTTCGTCGAGCACGTGGTGAAATACACCCAAGCCGTGCACGCCCGCAAGCCAGGGTGCTTGGTGGTGAGCAACTGGATGTATACCGTCCGTGAGCCGGATGCCGTGAAGGCCCCCATTGATTATTTGAGCGGTGACTTCTCGCCCAGTTGGGGCGGTGACGTCGCCGCCTTCGAAGGCCGTATGATGGACTCTCGTGAAATGAGCTGGGACCTGATGGCCTGGGGCTTCACAAAAGCAGGCGGCGAAAATTCGCCCTGGGTGTTCAAGCCTGCCTTGCACCTGGAGCAGGAAGTTTCCGAGGTGGTGGCGCTCGGCGGCGCGGTAATGATCTACGAAAATCCCCAGCGCAGCGGTTGGCTTACCGGATGGCACAATGAAATCATGGCAAAGGTGGGGGAGTTCTGCCGCGCCCGCCAAGAGGCATGTTTTCACTCCAAGACCGTCCCTCAAGCGGCGGTACTGCATCTGCCAGAACATTACTACGCGCACAACCAACCCTTGTTCAATTTCTCTGACGCCGTCGAGCCGGTGCAAGGCGCGCTCCAGGCGCTGCTCGAAACTCATCACTCCACCGACGTCTTGACGGAGGATGCCGCACTGAAGCGAATGAACGACTACAAACTGATTGTGGTGCCGGAAGAGACACGTTTGAGTGACCAAGTGCTCCTGGCGCTCGATAAGTTCGCTCGCTCCGGGGGCTTTGTGTTGATGAGTGGTGAACAGTTGGCGCGGGATTATCCCGCTCTGGTCGGCGCCACGCCTGGCCCGGAGGCTGTGACTGATCGCATCGACCTCCCACTGGGAAGGCGCGCCGTACCCGTAGGTCCTGTATGGCAACCCGTCGTGCCGGCATCGGGCACCGAAGTGTTGATCCGCCGCCTCAATCAGCAGGAGCCCGATAAAGATAGGACTGACCAGGCCGTGGTCACAAAACGTGGGTTGGGCAAAGGGGCCGTCGTCGCAGTGTACGGGCCTATTTTCCGCAATTACTACCTCGCTCACAATCCGGCCCTGCGGGAATTAGTCGGCAATCTTTTGGACGGTCTGGGAATTCGTTGGATGGCCGAGGTGGAGGGACCGCCGCACCTGGAATTGGTGCTAAGACAGAAGAACGGGAGACTTCTGGTCAACCTGCTTAATCGCGGTTCGGGGGAGACGCTCTCGCCCAACCGGGTGATCGTTGAGGAACTCCCGCCCATCCAGCACGTGGTGGTTCGCCTGCGCAGGGATCGCCCGCCCAAGTCCGTGACGATTGTGCCTTCGGACGTGAATATTGACTGGACCTACCGCGATGGGTTGGTAACTGTCAACGTGCCGCAAGTTGACATCCATCGCGTCTTGGTGGTCGAGTAGAGTGGTGCGCGTCTTCAGCGCTTCTGCAACCAAGGTTCCCCGCGCAGTTAGCCGGCACGGACAACGGTCGAGTAGACTTGCACGATCTGCTTGGCGACGTTCTCTATCGAGAGCCTGGCAATCTGGTCGCGCCCGCGAGTGCGCATCCCTTTACGGCAGACCTCCACGATCTTTGCAGCAATCTCTTCGGCATGGCGCGACACCAAATGGCACCCTTCCGTTTGGCCGATCAGCCCGGCCGTGTCACCGACATGCACCGCGACCACGGGAAGGTTGGTGGCCATGGCCTCTTTGACAGCGTTGGGAGAGCCTTCGAATTGGGACGTCAGGACCAGGAGGTCAGCAGCGTTCATATAGAGTGGCATGCGGGATTGAGGAACGCCGAAAACCTGTAGGATATCGAGTGCGGGGATCGCTTGCCGCGCGCGCGCCACGGCCGACTCAACCAGGTCAAACCGCTTCCGTGCGATGCTGGGGTCATAAGGAAATAGGACGAACTTCTTTTGCGGGTCTAGACCCAGCACCCGTCTCGCTTCGCCTTGGTCAATCGGCCTGAAGAGATCCATGTCAACGCCGTTCGGAATGACCTGGACTGAATCCAACTTTAAATGCTGCTTCATCTCCACGGTCTTAACGATGACGGCGGAGGCCAGGCGCGCCAGTATGAAACTCGAGATCTGACAGAACCGGCCGAAAAGTGGAATGCGGTCACTCCCCTCGGATTTCCCCGTGACATCATCACCCATAAATGAGATCACCAGATGGAGGCTGATCTGACAGCGAGCCACCAGCCCGGATAAACCCATGTGGGCGTGGATCAGGTCATAGCGGTTGGCGCGCAGCCGTTGCCACAATTGCGGGTATGCCCACAGATAGTTCCAGCGGGATTCGCGACCCTTGATGAACATGACTTCATAATCCACACCCAGGGGGCGGAGAGACTCCATCTGCGCTTTGACGAAGCAACCGTAGCTGGGATCGCCTTCGTAAGGCCAAAGATTCGTGACCACAAGGACGCGGTATGAAGTCATGGAGAGAAGAGTCCCACCACGGGACAACGGAGATTCTAACCCTTCGGAGAAAAAATCGGTAGTGCTTTCGACCTTCAACTTCACGGGCCGGCCTCAGAATTCAAAAGGGTCGGGCAAGGATCTCCCTTTCACATCCCGCAGGTGAATCCCGTGTACAATGGACGCTTAGCCATTGTATCCCTTTCGTTTTGGTATTTGTCCTATGTGCGGAATCGCAGGGTTCGTGGGTTCGGCGCCGGAGCAGGAGATGCGGACGCAAGTTTGCCGAATGGCTGACCAACTTGTTCACCGGGGGCCGGACGATTCGGGCCTCTGGGTTGACGCGGAGGCCGGTGTCGCTTTGGGATTTCGACGCCTGGCGATTGTGGACCTTTCTCCGGCAGGCCACCAACCGATGATCTCTTCCAATGGCCGATTCGTCATAGTCTTCAACGGGGAAGTGTACAACTTCGAAGAATTGCGAAAAGATTTGGAACCACCGGAACACGGCTATCGGGGCCACTCCGACACGGAAGTCATGCTGGAAGCGGTGAGCGAGTGGGGCCTGGAGGCGGCGGTAAGGAAATTCGTCGGCATGTTCGCCTTCGCTCTTTGGGACAGGCGGGAGCGAGTACTGCACCTGGTGCGGGACCGGCTGGGCATAAAACCACTTTACTGCGGCTGGCAGGATAAGACATTCCTCTTCGGTTCGGAGTTGAAGGCGCTCCGTGCGCATCCTGCCTTCAGACCGGAGGTCAACCGCAACGCTCTTGCCTTGTATTTGCGTCTCGGCTACATACCCCAACCCTACTCCATTTATCAGGGAATCTGGAAGCTGCCTGCCGGCCATATTCTCAGCATTCAGGCCGGAGCGCAGGCCTCCTTGGAGTTTCCGGGAACGGCTCGTTATTGGTCTGCGAAAGAGGTTTACGAGGCTGGCGCTGCGGACCCATTCCAAGACTCCGGAGCGGAAGCGATTGAGGAATTGGATCGACTCCTGCGGGAATCGATTCGACTGCGAATGATAGCGGATGTCCCCCTGGGCGCCTTCCTCTCCGGCGGCATCGATTCCTCAACCGTGGTCGCCCTGATGCAGGCGCAGAGCAATCGCCCGGTGAAGACGTTCACGATCGGCTTTCACGAGCAGGAATTCAATGAAGCGGCGCATGCCAAGGCCGTGGCAGCACACCTCGGGACTGACCATACGGAGCTATACGTAACCCCGAAGCAAGCCATGGATGTCATCCCCGAGTTGCCAACTCTCTATGACGAGCCTTTCGGAGATTCCTCCCAAATTCCAACTTACCTGCTTTCCGCCCTCACGCGCCGCCACGTCACGGTGAGCCTTTCCGGTGATGGCGGCGATGAGCTGTTTGGCGGATACACGCGTTATATCCGGGGGCGTAAATTTTGGGAAATTATCCGATGCTTTCCCTACACTTCCAGAAATGCGCTCGCCAGACTGATTCGTGTGTGCAAGCCCGCGACGTATAACCGCCTATGGGGTGGGCTAAGCTCGTTACTCCCCCGGTTGGCGCGCCCATCCACAGTGGGTGATCGAGCCTACAGGCTCGCAGAAATGATGGCGGCTAGGAATCCCGAGGAGCTTTACCATAATTTGATTTCTTATTGGAGGCACCCCACTGAAGTGGTGCTCGACGCAAAGGAATCGCCGACTATCCTCACCCAACCTTCAGACTGGGCGCGCCTGGCTGACATCTCGCAACGAATGATGTTCCTCGACTTCGCCACTTACCTTCCGGACGATATCCTCGCCAAAGTTGACCGGGCCAGCATGGGTGTGAGCCTGGAAGCGCGCGTTCCCATCCTGGACCACAGGGTCGTGGAGTTCGCAGCCCGCATCCCCCTCTCCATGAAGATTCGCTGGGGCCAGACGAAGTGGCTGCTGCGGGAAGTTCTGTATAGGTACGTACCACGAGAACTGGTCGAACGCCCCAAGATGGGTTTTGGAATTCCCATTGAAGACTGGCTGCCTGGGCCTCTGAGAGATTGGGCGGAGGAGTTGATGAGCGAGGGCCGGCTGAGGAGAGAAGGGTTCTTCCGTCCGGAGGCGATCAGAGAGCTTTGGGCAGTACATCTTTCGCGGCAGCGTAATCGGTACGGTCACCTCTGGAACGTCCTTATGTTCCAGGCTTGGCGGGAAAAGTGGGGATGAAGGGCTCTCGCTTGTTCCAGCTCCAGGCGCTTTTGGGATGAAGGGTTGGCAGGATACCGTCTCGTTAGAGGTGAAGGGAAATTGACAGGGACGGAGCAGCGCTCCCTGATTTGCGAATTCGAGTTTATGATATCGGCGGACGTCTTGGAGAAGGAGAATTCAACCGCGCCATGACCATCATTTCACCTCCGGTGGACACCGAGAAGCGCTTTGCCTTCGGACAGAATTGGCGCGCCTTTCTCAGCCGGTTGGACGAGGAGCGCATCCTGGAAGCGCAGAGATCGCTGCGCGAGATGCTGGAGGCGGAACGGCTCGACGGCGTGTCGTTTCTCGACGCCGGCTCGGGGAGTGGGTTGTTTTCGCTGGCCGCGGCCGGCCTGGGCGCGAGCCGCATCCATTCGTTTGATTACGATCCCGACAGTGTGGAGTGCACCCGCGAGCTCAAGCGCCGCTACCGGCCGGAGATGGAGAGCTGGACCATCGAGCGCGGCAGCGTGCTCGACGCGCACTACCTGGCGGGTCTGGGTGAGTTCGACGTGGTCTATTCCTGGGGCGTCCTCCACCACACCGGGCACCTTTGGCGGGCGCTCGAATTGGTGACCTCGCCAGTGAGGCCGGAGGGCAAACTGTTCATCGCCATCTATAACGATCAAGGGTTGATTTCGCGCGGCTGGACAGCGGTGAAGCGCATTTACAACAGCGGCTGGCCGGCAAGGGCGCTGGTGACCGGCGTGTTTGTGCCCTATTTTGCGGGCCGGGGCCTCCTGCGCGATCTCGTGGATTTGAAGAACCCGGCGGCACGCTACCGCCAGTATAAGAAGCAACGCGGGATGTCGATGCTACACGACTGGCGAGACTGGCTGGGTGGATACCCTTTCCAAGTCGCCAGCCGGCAGAGTGTCATTCGGTTCTACGAGGACCA
>CAWHWE010000023.1:0-36674 GCA_963832915.1 uncultured Acidobacteriota bacterium | reverse complement strand
TTTGCCGGAGCCCGAGGGGCCCATGATCGCCACATACTCGCCGCGTTCCAGTTCGAACGTCACTCCGCTGAGCGCGTGCACCGCTATGGCTTCGCCCATGTCGTAAGTTTTCCAGAGGTTTTCCGTCCGGATCATTACCCCCACGGGTGGAGCCACGGTTCTATGAGTCAAAGACGACACCACTTGTGTTCCCATCGCGACGCCTGTTTCCTTTCCACTCACCTCCGGCCCCCGGCCATTACGGCCCATGGCCAGCCGGGAAGCGGGGCTGATTCGGTTTCTCTTTCCGAGGTAGCGCTGTTTCTCCCCGAAGGAAGGCTAGGAAGTTGATCCAGCGGGCTTCAGGGGGCTATTGTCCACCTTTATCTTGGTGTGGTTCTTCAGCGTGCGGAGCACACTGAAAGGACCGGAAACGATCTCGTCATCGGGCTGAACGCCTTTGAGCACCTCGACATCGGATTGGCCCATAACGCCGGATTCGACGGGGAAGAAGACCGCCCGGCCGTCTTTAAGCAGGAAGACTCCCTGAATTTCTTCCTTCCCTTTATCTTTGGCCGAATCGGGGGGCTGCGATGTGGCAGCCTGCACCTTGCCTTTGCTGCTCTCGTCTTCTTCTAATTGACGCCGCGTCCGGAAAGTAAGCGCCTGGATGGGGACAGTCACAGCGCTCTGGCGCGTCGCGGTGGTGATCTTGGCGGTCGTGGAAAGCCCCGGGCGGAGACCAAGTGGAGGGTCCTCCAACGTCACAATGACCTTGAAGTCCTTGGCTTCTTCCGCCGTCAATGTACTCGTTCCTGTGGCAGTGCCGGAGGTGCGGCCCACGGCACTCTGGCCGATCTCCGTGACTTTGCCCTTGAACGTCTTATTCGGGATGGCGTCAATCGTCACGTCCGCTGGTTGCCCGAGTCTCACGTTGACGATGTCGGTCTCATCCACCTTGACCTCGGCGGTAACCACTTGCAAATCGGAAATCTGATAGAGCAAGCTTCCGACCGCGTTTTGAACTCCCGGCACCACGTTCTCGCCCACGTGTACCGGCAATGACGTTACGATGCCATCCAGGGGGGAGGTGTAAATGGTCTTGTCGCGCGCATCCAAGAGGCCGACCAGTGTCGCCTCATTTTGGGCCACCCGAGTGCGCGCCATGTCATGGGTATATGTGGCCTGCTGAAGTTGGGCTTTGGCCTGGGCTACCCGTGCCTGGGCGGCGTCAATGTTGGACTGCGCCACCTTGAAGTCGTTCAAACGCTGGTCAAAAACCTGTTGGGCTATCAACTTATCGCGCAGCAGGTCTTTCCCCCGCTCGAAGTCTCCCTGGGCGCGGGCAAGGTTGGCCTGAGCGGTTTGCAGGTCCGCCTGCGAGGTTTTCAAACTTGCTGCCGCCGACTGGATAGCAGCCTGGGACCCTTCGACATCAGCCTTGGTGGTGTTGAGGGCGGCCTTTTGCGCATCAATGTTGGCAGTCGCCTGGACCGCCTCCGTCTTCAAGAGGAGTTGGCCCTTCTTGACTGTGTCGCCTTCCTTTACGTAAATATCGGTTATCTTGCCGAAGGAATTCGCATTCACGTTGGCGAGGTTTGCATCGGGCGGCTTAATCTCCCCCGAGGCCGTTACGATAGCTGTCAAATCCTCCCGTACCACCTTCGCGGTCTGAACAGTAAGAGCCCCGCCCTTGCTCCAAATGATCCCGCCAACCACAAGCCCCGCCACAACTATCACTCCCACAATCACCAGAAATATCGACATCGCACCATTCCCGTTACGAGGCCGGTGCGGGGCAGGGCTAGTCGCGTTTACACCTCCAGGAGAATTGATGCGTCCGAGTTCCAGTTCAGTTACGTGGGCCACGGCTGTTTCATCCTTTGCTTCGATTATACGTGCAGACCCCAAACTACCCCTCACCATGCCGGGCTATTGGGCGCCTGCGAAGCCCCCTATCGCTGGGGTTCGATGTCACCACCTGCTCGTCACGGTGGGGGTTACCAACCATACTACGGTTCTTAGACCTTAAAAGTTTCTCCAAAAGATAGCCCACCCCTAACCGCTGAGCTCAATGTCTTACGGCAGGGCCAGCGGGCCTCGCTCTCGTGTTTCCTGCCAGGCGATGAGAAGGAAGATTGAGCGATATCAACTCTCTTGCCCATTTCCGGGTGAGATTCTCCGATACCTTCCCGAGCCATTCTAACTCTGCCCATCAACTTAGGGAAGCTGAATTTGACAGTCACAGCAATTCCGCATCCGGTCCCACAAGTGGCCGAGAGACGGTTGTTTTCGTCTGTTTCGGGCTGACGAGCAGATTCGCGTCTGGTCGCAGCCGGTGCTGGGGACCTGGGGAGGCAGTGAGGGAGGCCGCGGGCTGCAAAATGACGACACCATAGCCTGATCGCTTGGCGGCGATGGCAGGTCGGTGGGGAGACGTGATCAAACACTCCGGGGCGATGCGTGCGATTCGCGGTTCAGGGGCCTCGCGGCAAGACTCCCGGGTCGCCATAAAGTTCTGCCGCCATGCGCCGCGCCCAGAAGACCTGGGTCTTGCCGCGTTGCAGGGAAGGCTTGAGGTTGCGCGTTAACCAGCCATGGAAGAGGTTGTAAGCCAGAAAGATGGTGAGCAGAAAAGCTTCGATGGCGTGCGGCTCATGCCTATAGACGTGATCGGCGTACCAGCCGTTGACCAGTTCGTTGAAGCCCTGGTTTTCGATATCCCATCGCGCGTGCCCCCAATGCACCACCGAGGCGGTAGGCACGACCGCTGCCGGCAAGGTGGTCGCCCAGATCCAATCGCTAGTTGGGGTCTCCCTTTCTCCATCATCCTGGCGGTGCACGACCTCGGTTTCTTGTGAGCGGACCACCCGCAAGGAGGCCTGAACCTGAGGCCAGGAGCGGAGGTCCGTCACATCCCACCAGCGACAGTCGCGGCGGCGATAGCGACCGTTTTGGGGCGGGGTCAGCGCGAAGAGGCCTTGCGCATCGCGGTAGAGGTCACGCCGCTCGTCCTTCAGAACCACGATGGCGTGTTTCCCATGGGCGAGCAAGAAATTCAGGAAGGGAGCCTGAGCGTAGAGACTGTCGGCCAACACGATCTGGAAGGCGCGCGGATAGGCGGCCAGCACGCGCTCCAGCAAGCGCAAGGCCGTCGTCACTTCATCCTCGCCAGGACGCTGGGGCTCCAAGTCCACCAGCAGGTGGAACTTTTCGCTCACCAGCATGAGAGTGACCTGCCGATGGTAGAACTGCACCCGGTCCCCGCTCTCCAGGTGCACCGTTCGCCGCAGGCATCCCGAACAGTGACGGCGGTAGCTGGCATGGCTTTCATGTCCGTCCAACACCGCCACGTCCCAGCCACGCATCCCCGGCAGAGCCTTGTTGCGTTTCAAGCGCGTATAGACGCGATGCAGTCCCTCTCTCAATTCCGCCACCCTGAGGCCGACGTAGACACGTCCGAGGGTATCGACGCTACTCATCTCCCGCCCCAGCCACTGTTTCCAAAAGCGCGCCTTCTTCACCGTCTCCAGGGCGTGCAAGCTGCCCAGGCGAGTCCAGAAGAGAATCAAGGCCGATTGCACCAGTACCGGGGTGCGAATCCGGGGTTGGAGGCGGCCGTCGGTGAGGGGAGACAAAATCTTCCCCGACAGCTCAAATACCTTTTCCGAGTATCGGATGAGGCGTCGGAGAACCGCCCTACTCCTTTCTCTCTCGCAAGCGCTGCCACTCGCGCTCGGAGAGTTCTTCGATCAGCGTCTGCATCTGCTGGTGGCTCTGAACCGCCTGGCGGATGCGTTCTTCCCAAGCCTTGGGGACACAAATCTGGCGGAGTTTTCCCTGGTGGCTCTGGACCAGATATAAGGACGTGTGCAACTCCCCACGGGCGCAATGGCAATTGGGCTTGCCGCAGCGGCCGTGACGAGTAGAGAGGGTGCCGCGCAAGAAGCGCTGGGTATGAGCTATTTGAGCCAAGCGGGAGCGGCGCCGGCGTTCGGAATCGGAAAAGCTGGAACGGGTCAAAGGGCACCTCCTGTCTTATATGATACTAATATATAAGACAGAAGGGCTTGTCAAGAGGAAAATACGAATGCGAATCTGCTTGGGGACCACCAGAGTAAGGGAAAGCGAGCTACAGAAAGAGGTTGCTCAATTCAAAAGCTGGGGATGCGGAATTGCTGTGACAGTCACCACCCTATCGACAATAAGACTGGTGAGGCGACTTTGGCCGCTGGCTTGCTCTTCTCCCTGAGCAAGGTGGCGGTATACCTCCTCTGACCATGGTTAAGCCACCTTTCGGGCTTGAGCGGCATCAATCATCGTGTCAGGCTAGAGGTGGACCATTTTGTCAAGGGAGGGCCTTGACTTTTCAAAGCTCAAGAAATACAATCGGCACGGATTGAGGCCGGGGAAGGAGAACTGTTGGTGTTCAATCGGGTCGAATTCATCGGTCATAGCGCATGGCGTTTCTGCCTTTGGGTGCTGTTTTCGGGATTCCTGGCATCGGGGCTGGCTCTTCCCGTCTTAACCGCGGCGCCTCAAGACACCGCCCCGCTAAGCAAGGCAGAGAAGCGCCGCCAGAAAGCAATCCAGAAAGAGATGGAGAGCTCTTACAAGCAGTGGCTCGAGCAGGAAGTTCCCTACATTATTACCGGCGAGGAAAGAGCGGCTTTCAAGAAGCTCGCTACAGACGATGAAAGGGAAC
The DNA here is from genome assembly GCA_963832915.1 of uncultured Acidobacteriota bacterium. Classification (GTDB taxonomy): domain Bacteria; phylum Acidobacteriota; class Terriglobia; order UBA7540; family UBA7540; genus CAVROP01. The sequence goes on along the minus strand of CAWHWE010000023.1, from coordinate 31,990 downwards.
AGTTCATTGAGGGGTTCTGGGAGCGGCGCAATCCCAATCCTGGAAGCCCCGAGAACGAGTTTAAAGAGGAATACTACCGGCGTATTGCTTACGCAAACGAGCACTATGCCTCGGGCCTCGAGGGCTGGAGAACCGATCGCGGGCGAATCTATATCATGTACGGCCCGCCGGACGAGGATGAAGAGCACCCCAGCGGCGGCACCTATGATCGACCTGGGAATGAGGGTGGCGGCACGACCGAAACATATCCCTTCGAATTGTGGCGGTATCGTTATATTGACGGCGTCGGGTCCAACATAATGCTGGAATTCGTCGATCCGTCGATGACCAACGAATATCACCTCACCATTGATCCGAACGAAAAGGACGCTCTGCTGCACATCCCTGGCGCCGGATTAACAATGATGGAAATGCAGGGTGTGGCCAACAAGAACGACCGCGTCATGGGTATGAACGGCGGGTTTGGCATGGGCATGGGTTCACAGGCTACCATGCCCGAAAGCATGAATGAATTCACCAAATTGGACCTGTACGCAAAAATCTTCAGCCCGCCTGAGATCAAGTTTAAGGATCTAAAGGCGGTTGTGACCTCGAAGATTTCCGGCCAGCTTTTGCCCTTCGACGTTCGCACAGACTTCATTCGCGTGACCGATGAGACTGTGCTCACCCCCGTTACAGTTCAAGTAGCTTACCGCGATCTGCAGTTTCAGAATAAAGACGGGGTGATGCATGGCGTCATGGATATCTATGCTCAGTTCACCAGCCTGGGTGGAAGAAATGTGGATACCCATGAAAAGAGCTTGGTGGTGGACATCCCAGAGCATGAATTTCAGAGCTCCATGGACCGCAAGGCGGTATATCAATATGCCATCCCGTTGCGTCCCGGCCGCTACAAGCTGAGCTTGGTGATGAAAGACAACATCAACGGGCATATGGGTTCGATGGAAATCGGCGTGGTAGTCCCGCGGTTTGAAGACGACAAGCTATCGAACAGTTCATTGATTCTCGCGGACCTCATTCAGCCTCTGCCTACGAGTCAAGTGGGCACGGGCCCCTTCGTCATTGGTGGGACGAAGGTTCGCCCCAGCGTCAACCAGACCTTTACGCGCGACCAGAAGCTTGGCATCTATATGCAGGTGTACAACCTGGGTTTGGACGCGAAGACGCACAAGTCATCGTTGGATGTGCAATACGAAGTGCTGAAGGATGGGAAACCTCTTCTAGCGCAAGCTGAGGACGCAGCCAAATTGAAGGACGCCTCGCAGCAGGTTACCTTGGAAAAGCAAATGCCCTTGAGTGTGCTTCAACCCGGCAAATACACGGTGCAGATAAAGGTCACGGACAACATAAAGAAACAAACCGTTTCCCCTTCGACCACTTTTGAGCTAAAGTAAGCACGGCTTGGTGTTTTACAGGTCAGATGGTGGGCGGTAACGGGAGACGAAAACGAGTCACATGAAAGTTCCAAATACCGGAATCAGGCTTTCGGCTATCTTCTTGGCAGGGTGTCTTCTTTCCCCACTGCTTAGTCCGGCGCGGGCTCTCGCGTCGGAATATGGGCGGCTGGCGGGCATCGTTTCGGACAACCATGGCATTCCTTTGATGGGCGCCACGGTTCTGGTCCTTGGGCCGCTGCTGAGTCCCGCTGCCAGCGCCGGGGAACAAGCGGAGCGCGTCATCACCGACGCCCAAGGCAAGTTTGCAGTTGGGCACCTCATTCCGGGCTGGTACTCGCTTCAGATTGTCTCGCCAACGCGGTTGCCCGCTCATCGGAACGGGATTAAGGTGGAAGCCGGGCAGACCTCTACTCTGAAATTTGTATTGGGCAACGTCTTCGCCCCTTTGCGTTTTCAGCTTCCCGATAAGCCCGCAACCACTTTGGGCGATGATTGGAAATGGGTGCTGAGGACTTCCGCAGCCACCCGGCCTATCCTCAGATTCCGCCAGCAGGTTGCAGAGACTGACCCAAGCAGCGCAAAACCTCCTCTGCCCGCCAGCCAGGGTCTTGTTGGCATGGTGACGGGATCGTCTAGCCGGGATCCACTGGCCAGCGACCCCGGCACGGAGAGTGTTTTGGCGTACGTTCGCTCGCTGTCCCTGGACTCCGATCTTCTGTCAGTGGGTTCAGTCGCGGCCACCGGAAATCTGGCATCTTCAGTGGGGACGGAGTATCGAAAGGGCTTGATTAACAGTGATTTTGAGGAAATCTCTCTGGTCGTGCACCGAATGGGTTACGCAGGTGGCGTGATCGCTCCGGGTGGCGGCGGACAGCTTTCCGATTCGTATGCGCAGGGATTAGTGGCAAGCTACACGCAAACCCGGTACATTTATCCTCACCTGACATTGACGACGGGTATGGAAATTGATTACCTAAATGCGCTTCGGGATGTGGTGATCACCCGGCCGCGAATGAAACTGTCTTACCGCCTTTCCCGCTCCACCGAGGTTGCCCTACAGGTGGGGAGTGGACCACCCGATGGTTCAGGCGCACTGCTCGACCGTATCAGCAGGCTCGATTCCTTCCCCCTGCTGACGCTGCGAGACAATCGGCCGGAGCTCGAGCAACTCGACCATTCCGAGATCTCCTTGAACCACCGTCTGAATGGTTCCGCGCGATTTGAACTCGCCGCTTACCACGATGGCGTCAAGAACGCAGCCGTTTGGGGATCGTCCAATCCCGGGACAGCAAGCTGGCTTTCGGGTAATTACATGCTGAACCCGGCCGGGGATGGGGTCTTTGTGAATATGGGCGACTACCACTCTTCTGGATATCGGGTGGCTTATACTCAACGCCTGGGAAATCGCGTCGAAACTCTTGTCGCATACGTGGTGGGCGATTCCCTTTACGCACATGATGTTGTCAGCCATGCCCCGGAGGCGGATCTACAAGGTGTGCTCAAGCCAGTTCGTAGTGGTTCCTTGGCCGGACGAGTTTCGGCTCGAATTCCCTTCACTCGGACTCAACTGACGAGTTCTTACGAATGGGTTCAGCGCGGACGTGTGACCACAGCGGATCCTTACGGCCAAGCCGATATGCAACTGCAACCGTTTTTGGATGTCCAGATCCGCCAACCCCTTCCTACCCTTGCCTTCCTGCCCGGCCACATCGAAGCTGTCGCGGATTTCCGGAATTTGTTGTCCCAAGGCTACTCGCCCTTGACCCAATCGGGCGCGAGGACTTTGCTGCTGAGTTCAGCTTATAAGTCTATCCGCGGGGGCTTCTCCGTACAATTCTAACTTCTGGCGAATAGTTAGCGGGATAAAAGTCACTGCCTTGAAACCGATTCGTAATGGCGGTCTTCAACCCCCCAAAAGTTCTGGAAGCCGTATGATCCTTGGATGTGAGAGTAGCGTTATGGAAAAACGGAGGCCATATACCGAATTTGGTAGACAGCGTAGCTATTTTCTAATTTATGTCCTATCTGTTTGATAATAAGTATTTTATTTGTGTCCTGAAAGTCCAATTATTGGAATCTAACTTGCTCGAGACTTTTATTGGTAGTCTAAGTTGTAGTGCGCGTGTCTTTACGTTGAGATGACAAAAGCTCCACCTTACCGGTTTACATCTGTTTCGCTGGCTATCCTTAGCCTGACGCTTGTGGTGTTCGCGGTTATCAATCTCCAGCAGCGGGTCCGCTATTGGCTGCCGGACGACGGGGTCTCCTGGGTTGACGCTCAGGGTGGGGTGGAGGCATGGATTGTCACCCCCGATGGTCCGGCTGACCGGGCAGGGATCCGGGAGGGGGATCTTCTAGAGTCAATAGACAAGAAACCGATTCACGCGGCGGCTGACGCCGCTCGCGAGATTTTTCGCGACGACATATGGTCACAGACAAACTATACCCTAGTGCGGAATGGCGAAAAGTTTCAAACATCGCTGGTTCTTGTTCCCCAAAAAGCGGCCGCGACGGTGCGGTATTATCTCAGCTTGGTGGGCCTGATATACCTGGTTATTGGGACTTTTATACTATTGCGACGCTGGACGGCTCCTAAATCACTGCATTTCTATGTCTTTTGCTTAGCGTCCTTTATCCTCTATACATTCTCCTACACCGGGAAGCTGAACCTGTTCGATTGGATGGTGTATTGGCTGGAGGTTCTTGCCTTGCTTCTTCAGCCCGCGCTATTCCTGCATTTCTGCCTTGGTTTTCCCGAGCAGAAGACTTTCCTGCGTGGCCGGCGTTATGTGATACCCTCCCTTTACGTTCCAGCGGCAGTTCTGGCGGCTGTTCATGTCCTGGTAGCCACGGGGCTCATGGTTTTCCCCATGCCCCTGCTCCAGGTGCGTTGGCTTGTTGACCGCGTAGAGTTCGTGTACCTAGCCGTCTACTTCCTGGTGGGGGCAGTGGTACTCCAGCATGCCTATTCGCTGGCGCAGGTGCCTTTGCTGAAGCAGCAGTTGAAATGGGTGACGCGAGGGACTTGGCTTGCTATCGCGCCGTTTGCGGCCTTCTATGCGATCCCCTATTTCCTCGGGTTTATTCCCAACGCTTGGATGAACCTCTCTGCCCTCTCGCTGGTCTTTCTCCCCGTCACTTTTGGCTACGCCATCGTGCGTTATCGCCTGATGGACGTGGATGTCATTTTCCGCAGGGGGATTGCTTATACACTGGCTACGGCCGCCATTGTGGCCCTCTATTTCGGTGTAATCGGGTTATTTGCGGATTACTTCCGGTCCTCGATCCCTATAACCAGCCGTGGTGGGTGGGTCTTGGCAGTCGTCGTCACCGCTTTGTTTTTCCAGCCCATGGTGAATTGGATCCAGGTGCGGCTGGACAGGTTCTTTAACCGCGAGCGTTATGACTATCGCCGCACCCTGCTGGAGTTCGCGCGCGAACTGAGTTCCGAGTTGCATGTGGATCGTCTCCTCGAGCAGGTAACTGTGAAGCTGACCGAGACCCTGGGCGTCGATCGCCTGGCGGTCTTTTGGGCGACGGCTTCGGACCAATTCCGCTTGGTCAAGTCGCGCGGCGTGAGTTACCCCGAGGGACTGGATACGAGTTTCCTTGACCCCGCTCGCAGCCAGCAGGGTAAGGAGTATCTGTTTTTTGACAGTGTCAGACGCCCGTTTGGCTTCCCGCCCTCGGCTCAGAAGACGATCGAGCGGTTGGACCTGCACTACTACCTGCCCTTTAAGGTGAAAGAGCGCACCTTAGGTTACCTCGGCCTGGGGAAGACGCGGGATGGGGACTTCCTCTCCAGTGAGGATATTGACCTTCTGCAGACCCTCACGGGGTATGTCTCGGTGGCGGTTGAAAATGCCCAGCTTTACGAATCGCTTGAGAAGAAAGCCCTTGAATACCAGGCACTAACAGATTTCAGCGAGAACATTATTGAATCGATCAACGCCGGAGTTCTCGCCTGCGACCTGGAAGGGAAAGTGGGGTCATGGAATTCCGCCATGGAGAGGCTTTACGGCTTGGTCCGAAATGATGCCGTGGGGAAATCTCTTCAGGCCATTTTCCCACCCGAGCTGTTGGCGGAATTGCCCGGAGCTTCGGATGCGCATAGCGTCCTGAGTCTGTACAAGTTTCGCTTGCATACCCCGGGGGGCCAGACGCTGATTGTGAACCTCTCGGCGGTCCCACTAGTTGGGAAGGATGGTCACGTACTCGGCAGACTGCTGATTTTCAACGACTTGACCGAACGCGTGAACCTCGAGGACCAGTTGATTCAAGCGGAGAAACTCTCCTCCATCGGCTTGCTGGCGGCAGGCGTCGCTCACGAAGTGAATACGCCTTTGGCGGTTATCACTTCCCAGGCCCAAATGCAAATGAGGCAGTTGCCGGCGGACGATCCCCTCTCCCGGACTCTCGACAAGATCGTCAAGCAGGCGTTTCGCGCCTCCGAGATTGTCAACAACTTACTGAAGTTCTCACGTGTCAGTGGCAGTGAGTATTCCGAACTGGACTTAAACAAGCTGGTCCGGGAGACCATGTCGCTGGTCGAACCGATGCTGCGCGCCTCCAAGATTTCCGTGAATGCGCAATTGTGTTCCTCATTGCCCTTGGTTTACGCCAACCCGGGAAAACTCCAGCAGGTTTTCATGAATCTCATCATCAACGCGCGCGACGCGATGCCGCGTGGCGGCGAGCTGACCATCTCCACCCAATGCGAAGACTCCTCGGTCCGCGTCGAGGTTTCGGATAACGGGGTGGGAATTTCCCCCGAGCATCTCAGCAAGATTTTTGACCCCTTCTTCACCACCAAGTTGACGAGCCGCGGAACTGGGTTAGGCCTCGCGGTTACGTATGGCATCATTCGTGAGCATCTGGGGAAGATCGAGGTGCAGAGCGCGTTGGGACACGGCACCTCGTTCCGCGTGGAGTTGCCGGTTGCGAGGAAAGTAGTAAATGCCGCCTAAGGGCTCCATTCTCATCATTGATGACGAGCAGGAAATCCGGGAGAGCTTGGAGCAATTGCTCAAGCTGGAGGGTTATCAGGCGGACTCCGCCTCGACCGGCGAAGAGGGTCTGAAGAGAATTGAAGGCGGAGTGTTTGATTTAGTCCTCTTGGATATTAACCTTCCTGACCGTAATGGCCTGGATATGCTGAAATCCATAAAACATGACTCGCCGGAAGTCGGCGTTATTATGATTACCGCTTACGACTCCAGCCAGATGGCCTTCCAGGCCTCCAGGGAGGGTGCCGAGAGTTACATCACCAAGCCTTGGGACAATGACAAACTGCTGCTGGAAGTCCGGAACCTCCTTGATAAATCGCGCCTTCTGGCGGAAAACCTCCAGCTTCGCCGGGCGCTGAAACGCTTCGCGCTTCCCAACATCGTGGGCAGAGGCGACAAGATGCAGAAGGTGATGGACCTCATCACCCAAGTGGCCGTCAGCCGCGCCACAGTCCTGATTACCGGCGACAGCGGCACCGGTAAAGAGCTTGTCGCCAAGACCATCCATGCCATGAGCCCGCGCGCCGACCGGGCTTTTGTTCCTGTCAACACCGGCTCAATGCCTGTGGACCTCTTGGAGAGTACGCTGTTTGGGCATATGAAGGGGGCGTTTACTTCTGCCATAGCCACCAAACGCGGATTGTTTGAATTGGCCGATCAGGGGACGATCTTCTTTGATGAAATCGGCACGGTGGGGGTTGAGACGCAGGCGAAGCTGCTGCGGGTGATCCAGGAGCGCGAGTTCATGCGCCTGGGAGGGACGGAAACCATCAAGGTGGATGTGCGCATCCTCGCCGCCACTAATGCCGATTTGCGAAAGTTGGTCCTAGCCGGGCACTTCCGGGAAGACCTCTTTTACCGTTTGAACGTCATTAGCATTTGCCTTCCCCCGTTGCGCGAGCGCAAGGAGGACATTCCTCACCTCGTCGAGCACTTTTTGAAGAAGTTCTGCGAGGAGAATGGCCGCCTCGGCCTCCAGTTTTCAACCGACGCAATGAAAGCTTTAATGGATTACGACTGGCCGGGTAACGTGCGTGAGCTTGAAAACGCTGTGGAGCGAGCTGTTGTGCTGGCCTCAGGACCCAACCTGGGGCTTGATCTCTTGCCTGAACAACTCTTTCAAGATGGCTCAAACGGCGCCCAGGGACATCCCTCCCAGGACTTCGCCGGCCGTTCGCTGTTTGAGATCGTGGAAGCTTGGGAGCGCAAAGTCATTCTCGATATGCTGGCTCGTACCAACTGGAGCCAAACCGATGCCGCCGAGCGCTTCAAGATCCCCCTTTCCACCCTCAATCAGAAGATCAAGCGACTCCAAATCGACGTCAAGCACCGCGGGGAATCATAAATACCTTCGTGTTTGGCGGCTTGCCGCCGCTTTACCCGCCGCGAACTCGCTCGCCGTCCCTCTCACTCGGTAAAACCGACCAGCCGTGGCACGCCCAGTAAGCGGGTCCCGCGGAGCGCGAAAAGCCGCGGCAAGCCGCCGCACTCCAAAAACACACCTGACTTTCGTGTCCAAAGATCAGTGGGGGGAAGGGTAGCGTTGACTTGTCAGGGGTGTGGCAAAACGTTCAAGTTTCGAAAGTGCTCGGTGGACAGGAACAGGCCGATCATCATGCTGGCGTTATATCCCATATGAAGAAAGACGCTGGGGGCCAATGAACCGCTCCTGCCGCGCGCCAGCGAAAACACCAGCCCCACGAGGAAGATCAAGAACATGTGGTTCCAGGCGCCCCAATACTCAGGCACATGCAATCCCCCGAACAGGACGGCGGTTATCAAAATGGCGGAGCGGAGGCCGATTTGCGACTCGAAGATGCCAAAGAGAATGCCGCGGAAAATCATCTCCTCCATGAAGGGGGCAACCAGAATGGCGAATGCTCCTATGGCATAAGCGGCAGCCCTCGAGTTGAACAGGCTTTCGAGAGGGAATTGAGTTGCGTCCGGTAGAACCGGTGGAAACAAAGCAATGGCAACCGTCATGAGTGTTCCGCCGGCAAAGCAACCGAGCGCTTGCCAAACTGTGATACGTCGCCACCGAAGCGTTGCCCAAAATGGCTGTGCGTGGCCCACGGTCACGAGAACATAGATGTAGGCGAGCAGTAGGCCGTAGAAGACAGTTTGCAGGGCCAGCAAGAAGAAAGGGTCGTTGGAGAGTTGCTGTCTCGCCAAGCGCCAGTGCATGCTTGGCTGAATCAGCGCGTATCCCAGGAGAATGAGGATATTGGCGGCAAACAGCCCGATAGGCACAAAAGCGATGAAGAGGAAAAGATCGCGCAGCCCCCATGGCTTGGGCAGCGATACACGCACGTCCGCGAGTGTGCTCTCCAGTGGTGGCGGCACATCCTGAGGAGGGGCCTGCGGCTGAGTTTCGTCTATCAAGGCTTACACTCCCGCCAATCTACCAAGTGCGTGTTGGCCCGAGGGTCCGACAAAATCTGACTGTCGTGTAACCGGTCATCTGTTATCCTAAGAGAGCCATGAAGATTAAGGAAAGAACATTCACAGCAACCGAGTTCAAAGCAAAGTGCTTGCGGATTCTGGACGACCTCGAACCACAAGGCATTATCATTCTGAAACGGGGTCGCCCCGTTGCCAAGGTCTTGCCCATCTCCACTCGGCAAAATGAGAAACTCATTGGGCCGATGAAGGGAAAGATTGTCATCACAGGCGACATCTTTTCAACCGGCGTAAATTGGAATGCTCAATCTTGACACCCACATTCTAATCTCAATCCTTAACGGCGATCTCACTCCTCAAAGCCATCAGCTATCAGCTCTTAGCGAACAAGTTCTTCTCGCTAGGAGCTGGTAGCTGAAGGCTGATAGCTTCTTGCACCTGCACTTCTGCTCGTCACTCGTCACTTGTCACCGCTCTTAAGCGCTGCCGCCAACAAGGGGACCATCAATTCGTGGTGCCCGGTAAGCATATACCCTTGGCTGCGGTCCTGCCCCTTTCCTTCCCCAGCCGTCGGCCGCAAGACCACGTTTTGCACGGGGCGGTAATGCTGGATGAAATCCATGTTCACGGTTGTTATGCCGCGCGGCGCTCGGCGGAGGTTGGCAGCCAGGCTCAGGCATTTTAAGAACACTTCCGGCAACACGACCGCTGAGCCGACATTAAGGTAAACACCCCCGCCATGCATGCCTTTGACCAGTGACGCAAGTAGAAGGAAATCTCGATGGGTGGCGGCTCCTAGGGCCTGCGGGTCGATGGCCGGATGATTGTGGATAATGTCCGTTCCAATGGCTTCATGGACCGTCACTGGAACCCGCAGGCGATAGGCCTGCGCCAACAAGCTGAAGCGCCGGAAGCGCGCTTGCCGCCTGCCAGCCAGCAATCGGCCCACAGCTTCTCCGATGCCTAGCTCTTCCCGGTCGCCCGCCGCGATGGTTTCATTAATGATCCGTCCGGTTTCTTCCGCCATGCCGAACTTCCCTCGGCCCAACACCGCCGGGACGTCTTCGGAAGTTGCACCCGTCAGGGCTATCTCGAAATCATGAATCATGGCCGCGCCATTCATGGCCACTGCGGTGAGGTAGCCTCGCCTCATGAGAGCAATCATGATGGGAGCGAGGCCGCACTTGATCACGTGCCCGCCAATCCCCCAAATGATCGGCTTGCGGCGCGCGCGCGCCACCTCCAGCGCCTTCACCACTCCGCGAAACGTCTCGCCCGCCAGAATGCGCGGCAGAGAATTCATCCATCCGCGAATGCTGACGCCGGGCCTCGTCACTTTTGCGAAGTCTTCGACCGAGACCTTGCTTTGCCGCGAAGCAAGCGGATAAGTGCTGACGTTGTCAAGTTTGAGCGGCTTTTGTTGGTAAATTGTCATCTAAGCAATAAGGTTAGTACCGGCCACGATCACGGGCGCCCTTGGTTCTTAGCGACACGGAGGTCCCGCTCCGTAACAAAAACCCGGGGCGTGCGCGCACGCAATGAGCGCACCTGCGCCAGAAAATCCTCCGGGTCTACACGGTCACCGACTAGGGCCTTTTCGAGACAGGAGATGGCCTCCACATTGATGCTGCGGCGATGTCGGGCGGCGCTTTCCTTGAGCCGTTGACGCAGCCTCTCGGGGATATTCTTGATCGTCAGCGTCGTCATCTTTAGCTCTCAAGTATTCATCAAGGGGCCATCACGGAAGCATACGGCTGACCGTGGGCAGGTGTCAAACAGAGTAAAAATCTTCGCATGGAGGACTGAGTCGATCAGGCCCAAGCACATCCCCACCCCAGCCAGCATTCTTTGCGTCCTTTGCGTGCTTTGCGCCTTTGCGTGAAACCGTCGTTTGAGATTTTGCGGTTTTTGCGCGAGAATGCTTGCCGTGACTGAGAACGAGATCGCCAAACACATTGTTGACGCCGCCTTCAGAATTCACACATCGCTAGGCCCAGGGCTGCTTGAATCCGTCTACGAGGCGGTCATGGCGCAAGAGTTGACGCGGCGTGGACTGCACACGGAAAGGAAGCAAGCGCTTCCCGTGGTGTGGGAGAACGTCCATTTAGAGGCCGGCTTCCGCGTTGACCTGATCGTCGAGAATAAGGTCATCGTGGAGATCAAATCCGTTGAGGCCATCGCGCCCGTGCACAGAAAGCAGTTGCTGACCTACCTGCGCCTTGCTAACAAGCGTCTCGGAATTCTGATCAATTTTGATGTCGACTTAATTAAGAACGGCATTGCGCGGGTGGTGAACGGGCTGGCGGAGTAAGCGAAAGGGCAAAAGGAGGGACGGTTTCACGCAAAGGCGCAAAGGACGCAAAGGGCGCAAAGAACGGCACTCAGACCTCCCCTGCCAAGCAGAGGGGTGGGAGCGCGGACTTATTTTTGAATTCTGCCACTCTTCTCCCCGCGTCGGAGAAAAAGCCTCAGACTTAAAGAGCAAGTCTGCCCTGCCTGACCGTTATGGTTTCTCAAACTGGCCGGGGCCTTCTCCCTCGATGGCCATTATGCGGTTATACAGGCGCTCCAGTGCCTCCGGAATGGATTGGTAGTCGATGAAGTTGAATTGCCGTACGTCGAAATGTATTTGATCCAATTGCACCTTGTCGCACATCCAGATGACCGTCCGGCCCAAACCTATCATCATGCCAGCTTCGAAATAAACTCCGTAGCGCTGCCCCGTAAAGTCGGCAACCATAAAGCGCGACCGTCTGATCTGGCCGATGATCTCGTCATCGATTCGATTCACGTGCTCGTGTCTGTCGATCCGGAGCGGATCGTATCCAGCCTTTAGAATTGCCGGTTTAATAGCCTGGTCGTATAAGTCGCCGGTGCTTTTGTCGAACCACATCGCCACGAAGGCCCTGTTCGACAAGCGCCCCGACCGCTTGATTTCTTCCAATCTCTCCCACCCACGTGCTTTTACTGTGAAAGGACCCCCAGGGTAGCCGGGGGGCGGGCCGAGAATGTAATGGCCCTCAGCGAGTTCAGCTAAGAAGAACTTCGCCTCCGCAGGATCTCGAGCAATCAGCAATGGGTAGTCTGTTTCGGGATTAAACGTCGTCGGTGTCCCTGGCGCAGGAGTCCTGCGGCCCACAAGCTCGAGAAGGTTGTCGAGCTTTTCAGGCGGTGTGTATTGGGGGAGGGTTCGTATGAACTGGTCGATGGTATCGGTCTTGATGGTGGGCAGATCTGCTCCTTTAGGGAGACGCCGGCAATAAGCCGAAAGCAGTGGCTTGTACTCCGGCTTGAATTCCAAAACATCCTTGATCGCCTGGAGCGTGACCTTGAAGCGCCCGCACCGTGCGCACTCTACATTGAATGTAAAAGAGGTTTGCTCGTAGTACGTGGTCGGGCCGTCGCAGAGCGGGCATTTCGCAGTTCTTGCAGGTGGCGTCATTGGAATTCCCCTTTCGCGCGCAGGGTCGGACAGGTGTCAAGAGGAAGACCTGCGCCAGTCAGCCTTCACATTGGGAGGGCCTGCCGAAGTAAACGTTCCTTGAGAATGGGGTTATGGTCGTTCTCTGTTGCATTGGTTATGGCGTCGGTCTTCCCAACAGTGTTCAGCGGCCGTCGCTACCCCCGGCCATTCTTGAGCACCGCGGCCAGCGCTTGTCCCGTAAATGATTTCTTCACGCGCGCCACTTCTTCCGGTGTGCCCTGGGCGACGATTCTGCCTCCCTCGTCACCACCCTCCGGTCCCAGGTCGATGACCCAGTCCGCTTGTTTCACAACGTCCAGATTGTGCTCGATGATAATGACGGTGTTGCCAAGGTCTGTCAAGCGGCTGAGCACCTCCAGGAGTTGTTTCACGTCGTCGAAATGGAGGCCGGTGGTAGGCTCGTCGAGAATGTACAGGGTGCGCCCGGTCTGGCGGCGGCTCAACTCGCGTCCCAATTTGATGCGTTGGGCTTCGCCGCCTGAGAGCGTGGTAGCCGGCTGGCCCAGGTGGACATAACCAAGTCCGAACGTCCAGCAAGGTCTGGAGCCGCTGCTTGATTTGCGGAATGTTCTCAAGGATGGGCAGGGCATCCCGAACCGTGGTGTCCAGCAAGTCGGCGATGGATTGGCCCTTGTATTTCACCGCCAGGGTTTCGGAGTTGTAGCGGCGGCCCCGGCAGACCTCGCAGGTCACGAAGACATCGGGCAGGAAATTCATCTCAATGCGGCGCAAGCCGTCACCCTGGCAGGCCTCACAACGGCCGCCTTTGACGTTGAAGCTGAACCGGCCGGCGCGATAGCCACGCTCGCGCGATTCGGCCAACATCGCAAAGAGCTCCCGGATGGGCGTAAACACGCCTGTATAAGTGGCCGGGTTGGAGCGCGGGGTGCGCCCGATTGGAGACTGGTCAATCACGATGACTTTATCCAGGTGTTCCAACCCCAGAATGGCCTTGTGCGCGCCCGGCTCCGCGATAGCCCGGTAGAGCTTCTTGGCGATGGCGTGGTAGAGGATGTCGTTCACCAGGGTTGACTTGCCTGAACCCGAGACGCCTGTCACCACGCTGAGCAAGCCCAGCGGGAATTGCACATCGATATTTTTCAAATTATTAGCTCGCGCGCCGAGGACCGAAAGGAATTTGCCGTTCGGCGAGCGTCGCTTGGATGGGACGGGGATTCGCAGCTTGCCCGATAGATATTGTCCGGTAAGAGAATCCGCTGTGGCAGCGATCTGGCCGGGGAGCCCGGCGGCCACCACAAAACCACCCTGCTTGCCGGCCCCTGGCCCGAGATCGACCACGTAATCAGCCCGGCGTATGGTTTCCTCGTCATGCTCGACCACCAGCACGGTATTTTGCAGGTCACGCAATCGTTCCAGGGTTTGGAGCAGCCGCTGGTTGTCGCGAGGGTGCAGGCCGATGCTCGGTTCGTCGAGCACATAAAGCACGCCGCGCAACTTCGAGCCGATTTGGGTGGCCAGCCGGATGCGTTGGCTCTCGCCGCTGGAGAGCGTGGCTGCTGAACGGTCCAGGCTCAGGTACCCCAAACCCACGGCGTCCAGGAATTCCAGGCGCTCGAAGATGGCGTTCAAAATGCGCTGCGCTATGAGCGCCTGGCGGGGCGTCATGCGAAGCTCCTTTAAGACTTTTTGCACTCGGCTTACAGGAAGCGCCGTGAGATCGGCAAGGGAGAGGTCAACCACGGTCACAGCCAGGCTTTCCGGTCTCAAACGCTTGCCCTGGCATTTGGGGCAAGGCACCGCAGACATGTACTGCCCGAACCACTCACGATAATTCTCCGACCTGGCTTCTGCATTCCAGCGCTGGAGCAGGGGCAGCACGCCGGGAAACACCGCAGGGGCTTTGGGTTGCTCCGGGTTGCGCCCAAAAAGAATCAGGTTCTGGATCTTCACCGGAAAGCGCTCGAAGGGGGTTTTCAAGTCGAACCCATAGTGTTCGGCCGCACGCAGCAGACCGCGCTGTAGGGCAGACGAACCGCGCCCCGGCCCCAGCCCTCCTTCAAGCAGTGGCCGGGACCAATCGACGATCACCTTGGCAGGGTCGAAAGTGTATTGGCTGCCCAGGCCCCGGCAAGCGGCGCAGGCCCCATAAACGCTGTTGAAAGAGAACGAACGGGGCTCGAGCGCGGGAATGCTGATGCCGCAATCCACGCACGCCCACTCCTGCGAATAGAGTTGCTCCTCCCCATTGACGACGGCCACCTGCACAATGCCTTTGGCCAGCTTCATGGCCGTTTCGATGGATTGCGTCAGCCGGCTTTCGATTCCGGGCTTCAGCATCAGGCGGTCCACCACCACCTCAATGGTATGGTTGCGTCGCCGGTCGAGGCGAATCTCCTCATCCACCTGACGCAACTGTTTATCCACCCGCACACGCACGAACCCTTCCTGCGACAGTTGCTCGAAGAGCTTGCGGAACTCCCCTTTCCGCCCGCGCACCACGGGCGCCAGAATCATGATGCGCTTGCCTTCGCCGTTTCCGGCGGCGCGGCCATCCTGGTTCTGCGCCATGATGGAGGAGACAATCTGCTCCGTGGTCTGGCGGGAGATCGGCCGGCCGCACTGGTGGCAATGGGGCTGGCCGATGGAGGAGTAAAGCAGCCGGAGGTAGTCGTAGATTTCCGTGATGGTGCCGACCGTCGAGCGCGGGCTGCGGCTGGTGGTTTTTTGCTCGATGGAGATGGCGGGACTCAAGCCCTCCACTGTGTCAACATCCGGCCGCTCCATCTGGTCGAGGAATTGCCGGGCGTAGGCCGAAAGGGTCTGAACGTAACGGCGCTGGCCTTCGGCGTAAATCACGTCGAACGCCAGGCTGGACTTGCCGGAGCCGCTCAAGCCCGTCACCACCGTAAGCGTGTGGCGCGGAATCTCCACGTTGATGTTCTTGAGATTGTGCTGCCGCGCGCCACGAACCGTAATCCGGTCGATCATTCGCCCTGAGCCCTACAGTGAGGAATTTCGAGAAAAGGCCAACCTCTCATGCTAATTCCCGGATGAAAGGGGAGTCAAGGGCATTCAATGACGACACCCGAAGCCCTGAAGCGGTTGAAGCAGCACGCAGGTTGACCGCGGATGGCGCCGACATCGCCTTTTATGTCGGCGACAGGGATGTTGCGCGTGTTCGTGGGGCGCAGGGTCGAAAATTCGTCGGTTCACGGTGCAGCCCCGGCGGGAGAAGTGACGAGTTCAATGTGGTAGCCGAGGCTTCGCAGTTCGCGGATCATTCTCTTCGCTCTGCTTTGTGCGGACTTTTGGCTGACCGCGGGGCCCCGTTCCTGGTAACGGACACCTTGGTGCAGAATCTTCCAGAGCAGGCGACAAAGGCGATGGGCAAGGATGCCGATGGTTTGGTTGTGGCCCAAGCGCGTGACATAACGGCGGTAGAGAAGAGCGAAGATGCTGCCCTTGAGTTTGGCGGCGGCATTGGCGGCTTGATTAAGAATGCGCCGCATATGGCGGTTGCCTTTGGGAGACCGACTGCTGGTGTTGACTCCGGCGCTCTGGTTCTTGCCGGGGCAGGCCCCTACCCAGGATGACAGGTCCCCGGCGGAAGGAAACGCGGCGGCTTGGGCTCCCACTTCGGCCATGATCTGTTGTGCGGAATCGACTCCCAGGCCGGGGACCTCCGCCAACCGTTGCACTTGGTCCTGGTGCTTGCTGAGCAGCGTGGCCATCTCTTCTTCCAGTTGACGGATCTGCGTCTCGATCCGTTGCCACTCCTCCAGCGCGGCCTTCAGCAGCTTACGGTAGAGGGGATGGAGGTCTCGGCAGGCTCCCAAGGCGTCGCACAGTTGCTCCCGCGTGGCCCGCAGGCGACGATCGGCCAGGGCCACCAGAGCGGCCGGGTCACTCTCGCCCTCCGCCAATGCCTGCAACATGCGCCGCCCGCTCGTGCCCAGCAGATCGGAGACTAAGCTGGAGAGCTTAATCTGAGCCTCTTCCAGCAACGCTTCCAAACGGTTGTGGAGTTGCACCTGATTGCACCGCAACTGGTACTTGGTGCGCATCACCGTCCGCCACAAACGCTGTTCCGGGTCAGGCACAAAGCTCAGCCGCAGCTCGTTAGCCACCAGCCGCTTGACCAGCCGTTCGGCATCGGCAAAATCATTCTTGCGTCCGCGCGGCCCGCGGTCCGACTGGGCCTGCGCCAGATGCAGACCTCCCGAGGTCGGACCAGTCCCTTCCCGCTTTCGGCACCCCGGCTGCCAGTACCGTTCCAGCGCTCCCCAGACCGGTCTCCAGTACTGCGCCGTTGACTCCATCACCACTTCCTCGACCTGTTGTTCGAGCAGCCAAGCCGCCAGCGCCTGCAGTTGCGCGGGGCTGGTGCCAAACGGCCTCCGCTCAAACGCGTACTCGCCGTGCACTTCCACTTCCGACACCACCACCGCCAACATGCGCTTATGCACGTCAATTCCTGCTATCTTATAAGACATCACACGCTCCTTCGGACGGGAGCGGAGAGCGTGCCTTCGATTTCCTTAAGCAGGGTCACGGGCTATCGCCGCTCCCTCCGCGGGAGACCACGACGCCCAATTATTCGCTCAACACGCACGCTCCGGATCAGACATACATACGGCCTCAACTTCTCCAATGCGCCATCGACCTTACCGCTCGCCGCCGCGACCATCTTACCCTCAAGTCCATTTTCATGGGGTTTCGCGGGCCAACGGCCCTAAGAGACATACATGAGAGACAATGCGCCACCCGCGGCGCCGCGTGTAGATTGTTCGCATGTCCAGCCTGCGAAGCGGGCGAAAGATCGTAGCCCATGGCGCAAACCATGGGAAAATCGGCCCCACCACCCCGCGCGAGCCCCGTTAGGGGCGAAAGAAATCACGCCCAAATGTAACGTGCGTCGTAGGCGATGCCGTTCTTTTTGAGAAAGGTACGGTGGTAAGAGGCTCGCGGCCCTTGGTGCTGAAAATTACGTGGGTGAGGAGATTCGTGTAGGTGTGTGACATGTTCTTTCGCCCCTCCGGGGCTGGGGGAGAATTTTACTCGAATATTTTACCCACCGCTTGCGAAGCTGTGAAAGAATTGTGTTTTGCCGTCGCGTCGTAGGGGTCCCGCAGGCGCGGGATGGTTGCCCTAGGGCGGCCACAAGGGCCGCCCCTACCGCTCGATTTTTTCACAGCTTCTTGCGCAGTGGGCTACGGTCTTTCGCCCGCTTTGCGGGCTATCATGCTGATTGAGCCTTATGAATTCGGCGGGTGACCACAAATGCCACGGCACCCACAAACACTCCAGCCACGGCGTCGGCCATATAGTGGTAGCGGCCGTAAACGGTGGTGGCAGCAACGCTCAGCGCGGCGATGCAGAAAAGGACGCCGAGGCGCGGCTTAAAGGCGCGGACTGCCAACGCCGTTGCTGTGACCGCCGCCGCGTGAGCGCTCGGGAAGAGGCAGGCCTGCACGCTAAAGCGATCCCGGAGCCACAGGTTCATGTGTCGTAACAGCGGAGGAACTGGTGGCCCGGGAACATCGTTAAACGACACGCGCGGCGGGGTTAGCGGGAATAACGCATAAACAGCGTAGCAGAATAGGGTGGCGAGGAGGACAGTCGTCCAAAACTTGTCGAACATTACCGGGGTGTGAGCTACTTCATCACAGGCAAGCCATTGTGTTTCAACAAGATACTAACACTATAAGGGTCGGCCAAGCTGCTGAACTCCTTGCCGGGTAGCGGCACATCGCGGCGGGTGGACGCAACCGAAACGAGGCTCTCTGCGCGCTCCACGCCTCTCAAGCTCTGACACGGAGCACACTGAGCCTCTCAGTGACCTCCGTGTTGAAGCGCTTCTGACCACGGAGGACACGGAGACGCTACACACAGCAGGGAAAATCTTCGCGGCGCGAAAAGAAGATGAAAACTAGTGCTACAGTTTGGTGTAGAGGCGGCTTTATGCCGCCAACTGGCGACCCCGCCTTGCGGGATCGCCGCTACAACATCAAACTGCACCACCTTGGAACGATCTCTAGCCAACAACCTTGACGATGAAATTTATGCGTCCAGAAACAATCCTGTAACATTAGGGATGCTATACTTTTCGTGTGCGGCCACGTGTTGTCATCATTGAAGATGAAAAAGACATCGTCGAGCTAGTCCGTTACAACTTTCGCAAGGAAGGGTTCGAGGTCGAAAGTTTCGGGCGAGGACGCGAGGGGCTTGATTATTTGCGGCGAAATCCCGCGGATGTACTTCTGCTCGATATCCTTCTGCCGGACGAAGACGGTTTTGAGATTTGCAAGCGCCTCCGCGTTGACGATCGCTTGAAGGCTCTGCCTGTAATTTTCCTCACGGCCAAGGGTGAGGAAATGGACCGAGTCCTCGGTCTGGAGATTGGCGGGGACGACTATGTGGTCAAACCCTTCAGCCCGCGGGAGCTTGTGGCGCGCGTCCGAGCGGTTTTGCGCCGGCAGGAGCGCGCTGCAGAAAAGCGGGAGGTGGTGCAGGCCGGAAGCCTGCGGCTCGACGTGCGAACTCAGGAGGTGACCGTGGGTGACCGGCCGGTGGAGTTGAGTACGTTGGAGTTCAAGCTCCTATACTATTTGGCTTCGCACCCGCGTCATGTATTCAACCGTGATCGGCTTCTTGATGAGGTCTGGGGCCGCGACCGCTTCGTGACTCCACGGACCGTGGACGTCCACATCCGCCGTTTGCGTGAAAAGATCGAAGCAGTCCCCCATCGGCCGCAATTCTTGCAGACGGTGCGCGGTAGTGGCTACCGGTTCTCGCCGGAGCCGCCGGAAGCAGGCGAATCATTCTGACACAACTCAACTCGCCCGCAGCCTGATTTCTCCTCCGTGATATAATCCGAAAATCGTTAATCCTTTTGTCCCAGGCCGGCATGGTTTTCAGCAGCCCGATTTTCCGCAAGCTCCTCAGTAGCGCCTTCGTCTTGATTGCGCTGACACTCGCGGTGCTGGATTTCTACCTCACGCGGTACACCAGCGAGCACGAAGTTCAGGAAGTGGAACAGCGGCTTACCGCCGTGGCGCGGGTCCTGACGGCTGAGCCACCGAATCTCCCCCTGGAGCGGATGGGAGAATGGGCCAAGTCCGCTTCCGCGCGCGCTCAATGCCGAGTGACGGTTATAGACCCTAAGGGTGCAGTACTGGCCGACTCTGATCAAGACCCGGAGAAAATGGAGAACCACGCCAATCGTCCGGAAATACAGGCAGCGTACCAGAACCGCGTGGGTAGCGCGATCCGACGGAGTAGCTCGTTAGGCAGCGACTTGTGCTACTTGGCCGTCCCGCTCCAGTACCAGGGCCGTTCCGGCTATGTGCTCAGGGTGGCGCTGCCACTCGGGAACCTCGACGAGCCCATCGCGGCGGTCCGGTGGCGAATCCTGACCGCTTCCTTGGTCGCTGCCTTCGTTGCCCTGGTTATTGCCTATTTCTTCTCCCACTCCTTCACTCGCCGGATTAGCAGGTTGCGCGCCTTCGCCGAGGGGCTGGTGAAAGCGAATTTTACCGAAAGCCCATTGCCAGACGGAGATGATGAGTTAGGCGCCCTGACGCGCTCCCTCAACTTGATGGCTTCCCAGTTACACGGTCTCGTCGAGCGCCTGGGCCTGGAGTCGGCGCGCCGCGAAGCGATTCTCACCAGTATGGTGGAAGGCGTTCTGGCGGTGGACCAAGACCTGAGAATCACCTTCTATAACGCCTCCTTTGCCCGCACGGTCGGCTTGCGCGCCGAGATCCCGGAAAGGTCGCCCCTGGTGGACGTCGTACGTGACCCGGTTCTGCGCGAGATTTTGTCGCGCGTCGTGACTACCGGCGAAACTCTGAAGCAGCGTTTGCAGCTTCCTGCCGCCGAAGGCCGCGCCTTTGAGGTCCAAGCCGCACCGCTGCGAGTCGCGGGAGGGCGCGGCGCCATAGCGATTCTCCATGACATCACCGACCTGGAGAGATTGGAGCGCGTGAGAAAGGACTTTGTCGCAAACGTCTCGCACGAATTGCGCACACCGCTCACCGCGATTCGTGGCTATACGGAAACGCTGCTGGAGGGCGCGCTCGAAGACCAGGAGAATAACCGCAAATTCCTCGAGATCATCAAGACTCATTCCATTCGCTTGAATAGCATCGCCTCCGACCTTCTGGCCCTTTCCGAACTGGAGTCCGGCAAGGCCGCCCCGGAGCCCGCGCGCGTTTCGGTTGGGGCAGCCATCGAAGCCGCCTTGCGGACCGTGGAAGGGGAGGCGCGCGACCGCGGGGTCAAGTTCATTCGTGGCCATGTCGAGGAAGCTACAATCCTCGGTGAAAGGGTCCACTTCGAGCAGGCGCTGGTGAATCTCCTGGACAATGCCGTGAAGTTCAACCGCCCTGACGGGGAGGTGCGTGTGGAGGTGGCGCGAACCGAAAATAATATGGTATGCGTCGCGATCGCTGATAACGGCATCGGGATTCCCTCGGCTGATTTGCCGCGCCTTTTCGAGCGTTTCTATAGAGTTGACAAGGCACGTTCCCGCGAGATGGGGGGCACCGGCCTGGGACTCTCCATCGTTAAACATATCGTGGGGCGCATGCACGGGACAGTAACCGTGCAGAGCCAATTGGGCAAAGGTTCAGTTTTCACAATTCTCCTTCCTTGTGCACCTTAGAGCCTTGTCGAGCTCAGGCCGAGGTGAAGAAGTGGCGCAGCAAAAGGAAGCACGCTGAGGAGATGAGGGCAGCGGCGGGAATGGTCAGCACCCACGCCCAGACAATCTTCCTTGCCACGCCCCAGTGCACGGCTTTGAATCGCTGGACGCTGCCGACGCCCATGATGGCTCCGGCAATGGTGTGTGTGGTTGAAACTGGAATGCCGCCAGACGCAGATGCCAAGAGACAGACGGCGGCTGCGGTCTCGGCACAGAATCCCCCCACCGGTTTCAGGCGGGTAATCTTCATCCCCATCGTCCTGACGATTCGCCAACCCCCCGACAAAGTCCCCAGCCCAATGGCAGCATGGGCCATCAGCACTACCCAGAAAGGGATATAGAAGTGGTCAATAGCTCCCGCCGAGAAGAGTACTCCGGCAATAATTCCCATGGTTTTCTGAGCGTCATTCGAACCGTGACCGAAGCTGTAAGCGGCGGCTGAAAGGAGTTGCAATTTGCGGAAGTAGCGGTCGACACGCAGGGGTGAAAAGTTACGGAACAACCAGTACATAGCAATCATCAGGCCTGCGCCCAGAACCATTCCCAGGATCGGTGAAATCCCGATGAAGAGGAGAGTTTTCGTCCAGCCTCCCGGGATGATCACTTTCCAACCAGCCTTGGCCACCGCTGCGCCGGCGTAACCACCGATCAGGGCGTGGGAGGAACTGATGGGCAGGCCGTAGTACCAAGTGATGATGTCCCACACAATCGCCCCGAGGAGGCCGGCGAGAATTACGTACAGGTTGACGGCTTCGAGGCGGATCATCCCGGACCCCATGGTCCTGGCCACGGCGGTGCCAAACGTAAAGGCCGCGACGAAGTTGAAGAATGCCGCCCAAATGACCGCAACGCGCGGCGACAGCACCCTGGTTGACACCACGGTGGCTATGGAGTTGGCGGCATCGTGGAAGCCGTTCAAGAAATCGAAGGCCAGAGCCACCAAGGTGAGAAAGACTGCAAACCAGAACATATTTCTTTGCGTGAAGGAGCGTCCGCGGTCCCCAGTCGAGGGCTCACGCGCATCGAACCATTACGGATTCAGATTGATGCCGGGTCAGTGTTTAAGACCCTGCGGCAAGACTTCCTGAGTTTTCATGAGCCTTTCAGAACGACCGCCGCCAGGACGTCCGCAACGTCTTCGCACTTGTCCGTGGCAGCCTCGAGCACTTCGTAAATCTCTTTCCATTTCATGATCTCGATGGCTTCCATCGAGTCTTCGAACAACTTGGCGATGCATTCGCCTTTAATGCGGTCGCCCTCTTCTTCGATCTGGTTGAGCTGCTCGCAGTATTTCAGGATGTTTTGGGGCTTGTTGAGTTCTGAAACCGCTTTCTCCAGTATCTCTGATCCTCGCAGGATGACGTTGGCCAGTTGAAAAGCCCCGGGGGTGACGAATTTCACTTTGTAGGTGATGAGCCGGCTCGCCGCCGCGTCTACAAGATCCATGACGTCATCAAGCGCCGAACTCAGAGCGTGGATGTCCTCCCGGTCAAACGGGGTGATGAAGGTCTTGTTCAGTTTCGTCATTACGGAACGCGTTATCTGGTCGCCTTTGTGCTCCGCAGATTTGATTTCCGCAACTCGTTTTTCAACTTCGTTAAAATCCCCGAATAGGGCAACCAACTGTTGGGCCGCTTTGTGGATATTGTCGGCCTGCTCGTTGAAAAGATCGTAAAACTTGCCATCGCGTGGGATGAGTTGCACGCTTATTCCTCTTCTTTACCGGAAATGTCGCCTGAAATTCTTATCTAATTGCCTCCGAAACGCAAGGGACACAACGCCCGGTCGGTAACTTGTTGATTCCAAGGATAATAGCGAAGCATTGTCCCACTAAAGCACATTCGGCCGGCTAACATGCTGCAACAAAATCCGGGTTGACTCCCGGCCGCCAGCGTCCACTCGATCTAAGAAGCGCGGATTGGCAATGGCTCTTCAGGCAAAGACTTCACTGAACATTCAATCGGCCTTCATGCTCTCTTAACAACACGGTGTGAACATGACCCGTATAGATTACCAGTTCACTGGACGGCGGCGCCCGTTCCGAAACGCTACTGAAAATGGCATCCTAATTCCATCGCGTGTTGGACTCAGTTCGCGCCAAGCCACAGTTGCCTCGTCAAAATTCCGTTCAGTTTTTCTTTACCTGCTTGGTTACTCATTGATCCAAGTGTCAATGCCAAGCCGGCGGACGCAAATCGCCTACACCTGTAAGGCCTCGAAGGTTATAATGAAGGTGTGGCCCGGCAGTAAACCGTAGCGGCAATTAACTGCATCTAAATAAGCACGGGCCGGAAGAACGATGTGTGCTGGGTTGAATCCCGGAAGACTTGATGAATTGCGTCGAGAGTGGCCATCCCACGGGAGCATTGGTAACCGAAGGGGCGGGGCCGCGTCAAATCTTCCTTGGGGTCTTGAGCCTGCTGATCGCCTGCGCGGGGTGGACGGTTATCCGTGGAAATTCTCGTTCGAGATGGGGACTCAAGCGTTGCCGGCTGGCTTCTTTCTGCGGAATTTAAAGTCGCTTTCCCCTCACCCACGGAACGGAAAAGGCGGAGCCGGCTGAGCAAAGGAGGATTACTTTCATGCGTGCCAATACTAGACAATTTCTGCGCGAGAATCTATTTGGATTGAGCTTGACGCTCGTTGGAGTGGTTAGCCTGGCCCTATCGGGCTTGCTTTATGAGGGGCGCCATGTTTTCCCGCAATTCGCTCTGGCTAAGGGTTCAGGATTGGACGGACCGGAGATTGACACGCTGGAGCGGCAGAACAAAGCCTACGAGCGAATCGCCCAGTCCGTAACACCCGCGATTGTGGCCATCCAATCCACGCAAGTAGTTAAGGTGCAGCAGTCGCCGTTTATGATGGACCCCTTTTTCCGCCAGTTCTTCGGCAACGGCGGTCCGCAGTTCGGTGTGCCTCGAGAGCAACGCGAGAAAGCGTTGGGAAGCGGCGTAATCGTCTCGGCGGACGGTTACATCGTGACCAACAACCACGTGGTCTCCAAGGCGACCCAGATCCAGGTTTCGCTCTCCGACAAGCGGACGTTCAAAGGCAAAGTGGTAGGCGCTGACCCGCAGACGGACATCGCCGTGGTCAAAATTGACGCACAGAACTTGCCCGTTGTGCCCTTCGGTGATTCCGGCCAAATGAAGGTCGGTGATATTGTGATGGCCTTCGGCAATCCTTTCGGGCAGCGGTTCACGGTGACGCGCGGGAGCGTGAGCGCGCTGGGTAGGACCCTTTCTGGCGGCGAGAAGCTCGAAGATTTCATCCAGACCGACGCCGCCATTAATCCCGGGAATTCCGGAGGGGCGCTGGTAAACGTGCGCGGGCAGGTCATCGGCATCAATACGGCGATCGTTCCCGGAAGCGGCGGCCCCGGAGGAGAGGCCAGCTTCATCGGAATTGGTTTTGCCATTCCCTCCAACATGGCCAAGCACGTCATGGAGGGTCTGATCAAGACGGGTAAGGTATCGCGAGGGTACCTGGGCGTAACCATCACGAGTTTGGATGAGGAGGGCTTGGCTAAGCAGTTCAAGGTCCCAGACAATGCAGGAGCCTTGGTCCAGGACGTTAACCCCGGCGGACCTGCCGACAAAGCCGGCATCAAAAACGGGGACGTGATCCGCAAGTTGGACGGCAAGACGGTGGGAGACTCGAGTCAGTTGACGTCTATGGTCACCGACATGAATCCAGGGACCGAAGTGACGGTGGACATTCTCCGCGACGGCCAACCGATGACCATTCACCTCACACTCGGTGACCGGCCAGCCAATCTGAGCGTTACTGCGGGGACCAGCAAAGCCCCTTCGGAAGGGGCGCTGCGCGGAATTACGGTGCAGAACCTTACACCTGACATCCGCGATCAGCTAGGACTGCCACAGGACGCGCGGGGCGTTGTGGTTAGCAATCTTGATCCCAGCAGCCCTGCTGCTCAGACGCTACAACCAGGCGATGTCATTGAAGGTATCAATAAGCACCCGGTGAATTCCGTGACAGACTTTAATCGCTGGGCGGGTGAGGCGAAGGGGCAAACGCTGCTCCGCGTCAACCGGCAAGGCAACGGAGCGTATGTGGTAATCTCTCCGTCCGACAGCGGGGGTGACGACAATCAGTGAGCCAGCGCGACTTAGGCGGTCGGGGGCAGCCCCGGCCGCCGCGGGTCGCGGTTAGCCTTCCGCAACCTCTCGGAACTCTCGGCTGCCCTTCTTTTGGATGGAAGGCATCCTGGTGCAGCGACGACCAGGGCAGACAAGGAGGCTGTGCCGCATTGTTTAAGCGCACACAGTTGTCCCCTCCGGTTGGAATCCGATGCGCCGCCGAAAGAAGCTTGCGATGACGCTGGCCATCGGGGTATCCGCGGGGCTTCTCTTGACGGTTGTAGGAATCCGCCTCTTCGAGAATTCCTTCATCTACGCCCCGCCGCGCTTTCCGAAAGGATTTTCCCCACCAGAACTTAACGGACTGCAGGTTGAGGATGTCTGGCTAACCACGCTCGATAAAGTCAGGGTGAACGCCTGGTACTTTCCGGACCCCACCTCCGAGCAAGTGTTCTTGTGGTTTCACGGGAACGCGGAGAACATCGGCCATGGGCTTGAGCACTTGAGGTTCTACTCACGCCTCGCGGTCAATGTGCTTGCCGTGGATTATCGGGGTTATGGGAGGAGTGAAGGCTCTCCGGACGAAACAGGGGTGTATCGCGATGCCGACGCCGCCTATGACTACTTGATCCGGGAGCGGCATATCCAACCCCGGAACATAATCGTCTTTGGGCATTCGCTGGGCGGTGCTGTGGCCATCGACCTTGCCTCACGGCGCGAGTGCGGGGGCCTGATTGTGCAAAGCTCTTTCACTTCGGTGACGGATATGGCGCGGCGCATGTTTCGCGTTCCCCTGTTCGAGTATATCCTCAGGAGCCGATTCGACTCGCTCGCCAAGATTCGGTGGGTTCGAGCTCCCATCTTAATCGTCCACGGGACCCGGGACGAAACCGTTCCATTCTCCATGGGGCAGCGACTTTTCGCAGCGGCGCCCGAACCCAAGTTCTTTTTCCCAGTGGAGAACGCCGGGCACAACAATCTAGTGGAGATGGGTGGAGATCACCTTCTCGGCCACCTCAAGTCCTTCCTGGAGCAACGCCATGAAGTTCGCTGAGGTCTTTCGTGTATCTTCGAGAATGAGGCGCTGATCTGCACTCGGCTACTTCACCCAAAACCCGGACGTGGCAATTGCCACACCGACAAGCCCTGCCAGACCTCCCAATTGCCAGAACAGTTTCCGCCGGGTCAGCAAAGTGAGCGAGGTCAAAACTATTCCCACTTCCAGGCAGACTTCTCCCAAGTCAAATCGGTTGCCTTTATGTTGTTGGGTCGCAACCTCCTTTTCAAGCTGCCGAGCCTCGGATTCGATCTCCTTCTGTTCATCCTGGTAGCGTTTGATTTCGCCGCCATATTTCTCTTTGAGTTTTTCTGCGGCCTCGGGGTCCTTTGGGTTCAGGACTGAAAGAAGGTCCAGAAACAACTCGTAGGTGTGGCGGCGAATGTTCTTGGCTTGGAAATATGCCCACTGATCGGTGGCCTTGTTTTGCAGGAGTAATTCCTCGGTGTGCGTGCGATGGCCGAGGAGTGAAATGGCCGCCAGCACCACGGCAAGGATTGCCATCGATAATGTAACAGGGGAGAGACTCGGGTCGCGATGGGCTTCTTCCGCGTTCTCATGCAGTTCTTGAATTTCTTCGGTCATAGCCGATCCTCAGTGTTTGGGTTGTTTTTTAATTTGAGGAGCACTGCGAAAAGCAAGAATATCAGAAGGGTAAGAGGTCTGTCTTCAACAGAATTCGAGTTGCCAGCAATGTGGAAATTTACTATCCCGGAGGATTTCTGCGCTTGCTGATTTCAATTGCAGGAATTACAATTGGAGAGTGTATATATGAGGGGTTTACTCCAGCAAGCCATCGCCGAGATTGAGAAACTGCCCGCCGATGGCCAGGATGCCATTGCGACGCGCATTTTGGCTGAGCTGGCCGATGAGCAGGCATGGGCAGCCCGTTTCAATGCCACGAGCGACGAACAGTGGGAGCGTCTAACCCAAGCGGCGCGTCGCGAGATCGCGGCTGGCGAGACAACCCCACTTGATGACGTTTTTCCGCCCGGTGTCTCGCAGCCGTGACCTCGAGCGTCACGAAGGACTTTCACAGGCGGCTTGACCGGCTTGCCGCCCCTGTCCGCGAGCAGGCGGGCCGGGCTTATGCGCTGTGGCGCTCCGATCCCTTTCATCCCAGTCTCCAGTTCAAGCGGGTCAGCCCGCGATGGTCAATCTACTCAGTCCGTGTTGGGATTGGCTTTCGCGCCCTAGGCTTGCGGGAGGCGAATCACGTCTATTGGTTCTGGATCGGTTCGCACGCTGAGTACGATGAGCTCCTTGAGCATCTTTAGCCGACCTAGCCCATCCTAGTATACCGTTTCACTAAAGTATGCTCATATCACGTCATCAAGGCGTCGAACTTCTTCCAGCGATGAACCACGGGGGCGGCGTTGATTTCGGCAACTCCGAGCAGGATTCGATCCCGCAGCTCCTCCCAGGATTGCACGCGAATGTGCCGCAAGAAGGTTCGTGCCATTTTGCCGAAAAGCGTTTCCACCATATTCAGCCAGGAGCCATGGGTGGGCGTCAGCACGTATTTGAACCGATTGGGACGAGTGGCCAGGTAGGCCTGCGTCTCCTTGGAAAGGTGCGCCGAGTGATTGTCCAGTACCAGACGAAGGATACACGTGGGCGGATAGTAGCGATCCAAATCCTGCAGCAGAGCAATGAACTCGCGACTCCGATGGCGACGCTCGACTCGCGCCATGACATGTCCCGTCTGCAGATCGAGCGCGGCCAGAATCGAAGCTGTGCCCAAACGCTTATATTCGTGATCGCGCGCCACAGTGGAGTGCTGGCCCGCTACCGGCGGCAGATCGGGAGCCGTGTTCGCCAAGGCTTGCAGGCCGGGCTTCTCATCGACGGAAACGGTGATCAGGCTGGGCGGTGCCTCCGGAGTCCCGCCGGTTTGATTCTGCAGCATCACTTCTTGATAGACCAGCAGTACCTCGCGCATCTTGGCCTCGAAGGCCGGATCGCGGCGCTCCAAGTAATAAGTCACCTTGTCGGGGCGCAAGGCTTGTTGGGTCAAGATCCGCTGCACGGTCGCCTTGGCCGCCCGCGCCAACCCCGGGTGCCCGGCCGCCACCGCTTGCCGACGCACATGCTGGGCCAGCGACTGCCGCGTCCACAATTCCGCCGCGTAACCGTACTCCAGGGGCTTCGAGCAGGCTAAGTGCACCACCCAAGCCTTGGCGGCTTCTGTAATCACCGGCTCCCGAGGCCGATGGTAGGCGTCTTTCAGGCCCGCCGTCAAACCCACGCGGAGGGCCTTGCCCACCCACTTGGTCACGCTGGTGCGGGTCATGCCAACCTTGCGAGCAATCGCGGTGATGGTTTCGCCGGCATGATAGCACCACAGAATCTCGGCCCGCTGCACCTCCCGCCGCGGCGCCGTCTGCGAACGACGCAGGCGTTCGAGTTGCTCCACTTCCTCTCGGGTCAACACCAACTTTGCACGCCTCGATTTTCCTGCCATGCCGCGAAGCATACCAGGAAAAAAGCTCTATGTGAACATCTTTTAACGAAACGGTATACTAGTGTTCTGTAACATTTAATTCTTTACAGCGTCGGACCTTGTCGAGAATGATGTCCGCCGTGGCTATCCAAACGAACGGTCTGGGAGTCTGGTTCCACGCCGCCAAGTACTCGTAGATGGTTGTTTCGAGTTCTTTAACACTGTGGAAACTTCCCCGTCGGATCTGTTGGCGGGTGATTTCGCCAAACCAACGTTCCACCTGATTGAGCCAAGAACTGCTGGTGGGGGTGAAGTGGAAATGGAACCGCTGCCGCTTCTGGGGCTTCAGCCAGCGTTGAACGGGTGGGCACTTATGCGTGCTGTAGTTATCCAAGATCAGGTGGACCTCCAAGTCCGGAGGTACCGCTTGTTCCAACTGGCGGAGGAAGAGCACAAACTCGCGGCCTCGATGCCGAGGCAGGCACTGACCGATGACTTTGCCGGTGAGGATGTTAAAGGCAGCAAACAACGTGGTGGTGCCGTGCCGGATATAGTCGTGTGTCTGGCGCTCAGGCAAGCCGGGCCGCAGGGGCAGGATCGGCGCCGTTCGGTCCAGGGCCTGAATTTGGCTCTTTTCATCAACGCAGAGCACCAGGGCGCGATCCGGGGGATTCATGTACAGTCCCACCACGTCGCGCACCTTGGTCTCAAACTGAGGGTCGTTGGAGAGTTTGAATTTTTCCACCCGATGGGGTTGCAGATCGTAGCGTTGCCAAGCCCGGTGAACGGACATGTGGGACACTCCCAGTTGCCGAGCCAAGGTGCGGGTGCTCCAGTGGGTGGCATGGGGCGGAGGGGTGTGCAGCGTCGTCTCGATCAACTGCTTCTCCAGGGCGGGCCTCAGCTTGCGGCGCGAGCGCTGGCGTTCGGGGTCATGTCGAAGGGCGTCCACTCCGCCCTGGGCAAAGGCGCTACGGACGGACGACACGGTGGGCCGAGAAACACCCACTTGCCGGGCAATCACCCGGTTGGGGGTTCCCTGCGCCGCCAGCAGAATCACTCGGCAGCGGCGCGCCACTCGTTGGGTCGTACTTCCGGCCCGCGCCAGGGTTTCCAAAGTAGTCTTAACCTCGCCGTTGAGGGTGATAACCGTGCTTGGGCTCAACATCCACCCAGCATACATTATTGACCCTATATGGTCAATTATTAAATGTTACGTTACACTAGCGATGCAACGGACCGGCTCCGGTAGGGGATGATCCCAGGGGCTAGGGAGGCAATACTTCGGTTCTCCGATTCCTGTCGAGTGACCGCATCTCCCAACTGATGAATGGCGGGGTCCCGCCTTTCGGGTTCGGCTGCTGCTATGTGTTGGCATCCAGGGAGGTGGTCTTCATGCCGTGGGCTGTCGGCTACCCGTTCGGCCCATTCCGGACTGTGGCCGCGCTGGATCGCGACGCTATGAATCAGGAGTGGGCTCAGTGGCTTTCCCGGAGCCTGAAGGCTTCTGTCCTGCCGCGGCAACGGCAACCGCTGCCCCGTGGCACTTCTTATATTTCTTGCCGCTCCCGCAGGGGCAGGGATCGTTGCGTCCAATCTTCTCGCGACGGATGACCTGCTGGGGCTTCTCCGTGGTCCCGCCGCCCACCATTTGCATTTCGGCCTGCTCGCGCCGCTTGCGCCGCTGGTACTGGCGGATCATTTCCTCTTGCTCTTCCGGAGTCTTCATCAGGAAGAGATAGCGCAGCGTTTCGTCCTCCACCCTGTCCATCAAACCTTCAAACATATCGAAGGACTCACGCTTGTATTCCACCAGGGGGTCGCGCTGGCCGTAGCCACGCAGGCCGATACCTTCCTTCAGGTGGTCCATGGTTAGAAGGTGGTCTTTCCACTGCCCGTCCACCACCTGAAGCATGATCATGCGTTCGTGGAAGCGCATGCGATCGGCGCCCCAGACCTGCTCGCGCTCCTCGTACTTTTCGCGGGCCAGGCGCCTCAGTTCCTCGGTGAGCTGGTCAAGGGTCTTGGGGTCAAGGCTCAGTTCGCGCTGCCGGAGATCGATTCCCAGCCGCCCCCAGAACTCCGTGCGCAGGCCATTGATATTCCACTGGTCGGCGTGCTGGTCCTTGGGGCAGAATTCTTTGACCAGCCAATCCACCATGCGGTCGCAAGCCTCTAGGACGTATTCCTTTTGCTCCTGTCCTTCGAGCAATTGACGGCGTAGGCCATAAATGGTCTCGCGCTGTTTGTTCATCACGTCGTCATACTCGAGCAGGTGCTTGCGGGACTCGAAATTCTGCGCTTCCACGGCCTTTTGCGCAGCCTCGATGCGCTTGCTGATCATTCTCGACTCGATGGCCACGCCTTCTTCCATGCCCAGCCTCTGCATGAAGCCGGAGACCCAATCCTTGGCGAAGATGCGCATCAAGTCATCTTGGAGCGAGAGATAGAAGCGCGAGGAGCCCGGATCGCCCTGTCGCCCGGCGCGGCCTCGCAATTGGTTGTCGATGCGGCGCGCTTCGTGGCGTTCAGTGCAGAGAATGTGCAGGCCGCCGAGTTCGACCACGCGCTGGTGCTCGAGGTCCGTGACGGTTTTGAAGCGGCCGATGAACCCGTTCCAGTTTTCCCGCCACTGCGAGTACTCCTCAACGTAGGCACGATAAATCTCATCCGGCGAGCCTTCCGGGGGGCGTTCCGGCGGCTCGGGGTTGATTCCTTGTTCGCGGTACTTCTCCGGGGACTTGCGGAATTCCTCCCGCGCCATGGCCTCCGGGTTCCCGCCCAGCAGGATATCCGTGCCGCGGCCGGCCATGTTGGTGGAGACGGTCACCGCTCCTTCACGCCCGGCCTGCGCTACGACCAGCGCCTCGCGCTCATGCTGCTTGGCATTCAGGATGTTGTGCTTTATTTCCTTCATGCCCAGCACTTCCACAAAACGCGGGAGCGGACTCCTGATTTCAATCAAATAGTCCAATACCGCCAGTTGTTTTTCGTCGGCGCTCTGGAGGAGTCCCACAATGCGCTCCGCGTAAGCATCATCAACGGGGGGAAGCTGGTGAGCGTGATAATCCTCCGGAGCCCGCTTCAGGATGGCTTGGAGAAAGGCGCGGCGCGTTCCGTTGGCGCCCGCCAGAATCGACTTGTAGCGGTCGTCCTTGAGGATCTTTTGAACTGTGGTGGCAGGCACTCCCGCCCGAATTATCCATTCCACGGCCGGCCCGTGCGACTCGGCCATTCGCTCCGCCCAGATGCGCAGCTTGGGGCCTTCCAGGCCCGCTGCCCGCGTCATCTCCTGGAGCCGCGCCGGCGTCACGCCGGCCTTCTTGAGCGTGGCGCTCAACCGCTCCGATTTTTCAATGGCAATACTGCCTACCAGCACCGGCTGGCCGCGCAGGTGGTACTCCTTGATTTCCTCGATGGCGGCGTTGAATTTTTCCC
>CAWHWE010000022.1:0-117241 GCA_963832915.1 uncultured Acidobacteriota bacterium | reverse complement strand
CTTCGAGCAGTACGTCAAGCTTTCGCAAAGCCTCAATTACGAAACCATGATCGCAGCGGTCAAGGTGGATGAAATCGGTAAGTTTACGGACACCATCGCGGCCAACCTGAACGTCAGCATTGAGGAAAAGCAGGAACT
The DNA here is from genome assembly GCA_963832915.1 of uncultured Acidobacteriota bacterium. Classification (GTDB taxonomy): domain Bacteria; phylum Acidobacteriota; class Terriglobia; order UBA7540; family UBA7540; genus CAVROP01. The sequence goes on along the minus strand of CAWHWE010000022.1, from coordinate 117,103 downwards.
ATTGGAGATCTTCGATCCCGTGGACCGTCTCACCCGGTTGGCGGATATCCTGGATGTGGAAATTGAAAAGCTCAATGTTGACCGCACCATCCAGGGCCGGGTGAAACGCCAGATGGAACGGGCCCAGCGCGAGTACTACCTCAACGAGAAAATCAAGGCCATCCAAAAGGAACTGGGGCGCAACGAAAAGAACGAGCTCGAGGAGCTCAAGAAGAAGATTGAAACCGCCGGCATGACCAAAGACGCTCTCGATCACGCCCTGGCTGAGCTCAAGCGTTTGGAAATGATGCCGCCCATGTCGGCGGAGTCCACCGTCTCGCGCAATTACCTCGATTGGCTTCTGGCCGTTCCCTGGAAAAAGAAATCCAAAGAAATCCGCGATATCAGTTGCGCCCAGAAGGTTCTTGAGGAAGATCACTACGGATTGGATAAGATCAAAGAGCGCATTCTGGAATTCCTCGCCGTCCGGCAACTGGTGAAGAATCCTCGGGGTTCCATCCTGTGTTTTGTGGGCCCGCCCGGAGTCGGCAAGACCTCCCTGGGTCGGTCCATTGCGCGCGCCACCGGCCGCAAGTTCGTTCGTCTCTCTTTGGGTGGGGTGCGCGACGAAGCGGAAATCCGCGGCCACCGGCGGACTTACATTGGCGCTCTCCCCGGCCAAATCATCCAGATGATGAAGAAGGCCAGCACGGTCAACCCGGTTTTCCTTCTGGACGAAGTGGATAAGATGAGCATGGACTTCCGTGGTGATCCTTCCGCTGCCCTGCTGGAAGTGCTCGACCCCGAGCAAAACAACACTTTTATGGACCACTATCTGGATGTGGAGTATGACCTCTCCAAGGTCTTCTTCATAACCACAGCCAATGTGGTTCACACCATTCCTCAGCCGCTTCAGGATCGCATGGAAATCCTGCGTCTGGAGGGGTATACTGAGCCCGAAAAACTGGAAATTGCCAAGCGTTTTCTCATCCGCAAGCAACGTGAGGCGACGGGCCTGACGGCCGGGAATATTACGCTCCAGGATGAGACCGTCGTCCACATCATTCGGCATTACACGCGGGAGGCTGGGGTTCGCAACCTGGAGCGCGAAATCGCCAACATTTGCCGCAAAGTGGCCAGAAAAGTGGTGAAAGAAGGCAAGACCCTCCAGGTCACCGTGCGACCGCAGGACCTGCAGGAGTACCTGGGCATTCTAAAGTTCCGGGACACTAAAGCCGAAGAAAAGAATGAGATCGGGCTGGCCACAGGGTTGGCTTGGACGGAAGTGGGTGGCCAAATCCTGACCATCGAAGTTACCCTCATGCAAGGGAAAGGAAAACTGCTCTTGACCGGGAAGCTGGGCGACGTGATGCAGGAATCCGCCCAGGCGGCCATGAGCTACGTGCGCTCGCGCGCCAGTCAACTGGGGCTCCGTGCTGACTTCTACCGTCACTTGGATATCCACGTTCACATCCCGGAGGGGGCTATTCCCAAAGATGGTCCGTCGGCGGGGATCACTCTCGCCACGGCATTGGCCAGCGCCCTGACCAAGATCGCAGTGCGGCGAGATGTTGCCATGACCGGAGAAATCACCTTACGAGGGAAGGTGTTGCCGATTGGCGGCGTCAAAGAAAAGCTCCTCGCCGCTCACCGCGCCGGCACCCGAACCGTAATCCTGCCGCGCGACAACGAAAAGGATCTGGCTGACCTACCTGCAGCTATCCAGCAAGAACTGAGCATCCGGTTCGTTTCGAGCATGGATGAGGTTTTGGATTTGGCGCTGGAAAGTAAGATCGAGGTTCAGCCGGTCCGGGCGTCCGAATCCGAAACCCCGGTTGTCTTGGAGCCTCCCACGCTCGAAACGGACCGCGGATCATTGACCATTTAGCGCCTGAAGGCGGTAAGTCGGAATTGCGAAGCAGATGAAACCCGTTACGGGAGACATGCATCATAGTTAGCGGACCATGTTGTCTCTCCAGGCGAGCACAAACCAGGACTGGTAGTCCCTGACAGATCAAGCTTGCAAGATTTCGGATCCACGAGGAAAGCTCTTCACCGCGCTTCGGACTACAGTTTTGTCACCGCCAATGACTATGCGTTCCTCTAGAGAGAATTTAACGGTGACGGAGCGGTGAAAGCCGTAATCACTAGTGATAGACCCCGAGATTGTCATCCCTCAGTCTCGGGGGGTGTAGCGCCGCCCTTTAGCGCGGCACGTGCCGTCCCGCCGCGCGGGACCGGCGCCAAGTCCGTTGCCACCCCAGACTGAGGGATGAGCCAAGATTTCTAAATCCACTTGAAACAGAGAGAGAAGTTATGCCTGCAAAGAAACAAGAAGTGAAAGCCGAAGAAGTCCAGGAAGAAAAGATTGCGGAACTACAGGAAGGCGAAATCCTCGACATCGCCAAGCTGAAAGAAATGAATATCGGCACCTTAACGCAGGTGGCCAAAGACCTGAGCGTGGTGGGGGCAACCGGGATGCGCAAGCAGGAATTGATCTTCAAGATCCTGCAAGCACAAACCGAAAAGAGCGGCCTCATCTTCTCCGAGGGCGTTCTCGAGTGCCTTCCGGACGGGTTCGGGTTCCTGCGCGCGCCGGATTACAACTACCTGCCCGGGCCGGACGACATTTATGTGTCGCCGTCCCAAATCCGTAAATTCGATTTGCGTACCGGGGATACGATTTCCGGCCAGATCCGGCCGCCCAAAGAGGGGGAGCGGTACTTTGCGCTCATCAAAGTCGAGGCGATTAATTTTGAACCGCCCGATGAATCCCGCAACAAGCTCTTCTTTGACAACCTCACCCCGCTCTATCCCCAGGAACGCATCCACCTGGAGACGGTCAAGGACAACATCTCGGCGCGAGTGCTCGACCTGTTGACGCCCATTGGTAAGGGCCAGCGCGGCTTGATCGTTTCGCCACCTCGCACCGGCAAGACGATGCTCTTGCAGTGCATTGCCAATTCCGTCACCACCAATCACCCTGAAATCACCCTGATCGTCTTGCTGATTGACGAACGCCCCGAGGAAGTGACGGATATGCAACGCACCGTCAAGGGAGAGGTGATTAGCTCCACTTTCGATGAGCCGGCGGCCCGGCACGTGCAGGTGGCGGAAATGGTTCTCGAGAAGGCCAAGCGGCTGGTCGAACACAAGCGCGACGTGGTCATCCTCCTCGACTCCATCACCCGCCTGGCGCGCGCTTACAACACCGTGGTCCCACCCTCGGGAAAGGTCCTCTCCGGCGGCGTGGATTCCAACGCTCTGCAGCGCCCCAAGCGCTTCTTCGGCGCGGCTCGCAACATCGAGGAGGGCGGCAGTCTCACCATTATCGCCACCTCCCTCATCGACACGGGCAGCCGGATGGACGACGTGATCTTTGAAGAGTTCAAGGGCACAGGGAACATGGAAATTAACCTCGACCGCAAACTCGTGGACCGGCGCGTCTTTCCCGCCATCGACATCAACAAGTCCGGCACCCGCAAGGAGGAACTGCTGGTTCCCAGGGATGAACTCAACAGAATCTGGGTGTTGCGCAAGGTGTTGAATCCACTCTCTCCGGTGGAGAGTATGGAGCTGATTATTGACAAGCTGTCGAAGACAAAAGGTAATGCCGAATTCCTCTCCTCCATGAGCAACGGAGGAAGGTAAGCTCAGAGCTCGGGTAGCCTTATCCGCTTCCCCTCTTACCTCCCGTCTTCCTCGCTTTCAGGTTTTTGATTCCAGCAGTTTCTTGTGTCCTCTAGGAAAACACGAGTAATTGAAACCCGCTGCCATGTTTCAGCAGCCCCTCATCGCCGGCGTCGTCCGGCGCACGGCGGCGGAGACACATAAGTGTTATGATGGGTCCGGTTTGTTTCCAAGTGCAGCGCTATGCCTGAACCTGAGTTCGACATCGAATAAAGGCTTCAGGGGGAGAAAATCAAGTGGGTTTGCTCTTCTGCGTTTTGGCTGCGGTGGCATTTGGTCTGCTGGGGTGTGTCTCGAAGGCGGCAGAGCAGCGGGGTTGCGGCGCCTCCGCGCTGGTGGCGTCCGTGTTTGGCTGGGCAACACTGGTTATGTTACTCCGAACGGCGGCGCAGCATTCGGGATTCCAAATGCCCCTGAAGGCGGTCGCGATTGCGGTCGCTTGTGGGATTTGCGCTGCTGTGGCCTACCTGGCCTTCCAAACATCCATCAAGACGGGCAAGGTCACCGTCGGTTGGCTGATGATGAATCTCTCCTCAGGTGTTCCCGCCGCCGTTTCCATCTGGATTTACAAGGAAAAACTTTCTCCAATCAAAATCATCGCCTTTGCGCTTGGCTTGGCGTCAGTGCTCTGCCTCTTCTGGGGCCAGAAAAGCGAGAGCCGAGTAGCAGCGAATTCCAGCCGGGAGAGGGGCTAAGAGGCCATGTGGTTCTTGTTGATGCTGATCGTTTTGCTTACCAACGGGATGAGCGCCTTTGGCTTGAAGGTCATTGCCGGGTGGGCTCTCCCCGGGAGCGTGAAGTTCCCCTACCTGGCCATTTGGTATGCCGCGGGCTTGGCCGGCGTCGGGGCGCCAATGCTACTCAGGGGGATGAGACTCAGCCGCAAAGACCTCTTGTGGGGCGCCCTGATGGCGGCCCTCAGCATTGCCGGCCAAGTCGCCATGGCCGTCGCCCTCGATTCCAACGTCCCGGGGCACATCGTGTTTCCTGTTGCCATCGGTGGGTCAATCTTCGTTGTCGTTCTGGCCGGGCGGATTTTCTTTCATGAGCGCATGAGCCGATTAAACATGATCGGGATTATCATGGGATTTATCGCAGTTATCCTTTTGGGTATGAGCTAGCTTCGTGCCCCGGGAATTCGCCCACGGGGTCTACTCGGGGGCGGGACGCACTTGCGGCCCCGGAAGAGCGGGCGCAGCAATGCGGGATAGCCACGGGCGCAAACCTTACGGAACGGGGCCGGGGAGGCGATCATGACGAATGAACGCAAGGAAATTATTCTTCTCACGCGAGCTGACGATATGGGTTATACCCATACTGGCAATCTTGCAATTCTGGACTGTCTCCGATGCGGTATTATCAGGTCTGCGGCGATATTGGTCGTTGCACCTTGGTTTGAGGAGGCGGTGCAAATTGCCAGAGAGAATCCCGACCTCTGCTTCGGGGTGCACCTGGGAATTATCGGGGAATGGCGAGGCTATCGGTGGCGGCCTGTGCTGCCTTATTCCGAGATTCGAACCTTGGTGGACGAAGATGGTTTCCTTTGGAGATCTCCGGCACAGTTCTGGGAACGTGAACCTAGCATGACGGAATTGGAGAGGGAGTTCCGGGCCCAGATCGACCTTGCCCGGAAGAAAGGCCTGAGGGTGGATTATGTGGACACCCATTACGTCATGCCCTATGACCCGAGGTTTCGGCCCATCCTGGAGCGGATCGGAAAGGATTACGGAGTCCCCATTTCTTGCTTGCTGGGTGAGCACGAGCTCGACGACTTTGGCATTTACACGCCCGCCCCTGAAGAGAAGGAAAAGGTGCTCGCTCAGACCTTGCGAGATTTGAAGCCCGGCGTTAACCTCTTGATAGGCCATCCCGGCTACCCATCGCTGGAAAACGATGCCCTGGTGCATTTCGAGCCGAAAGATGTGAAGACGCTGGGTGTAGGAAGGCACCGCGCCGCCGAGACGTTGGCCTACACCAGTCCCAGGATTCAACGTCTGGTGGCAGATCTGGGGATAAAGCTCATGAGCTACAGGGAGTTTTGCGCACGGTAAGGCTTACCTTGCCGGTAAACGCGTAACTATTCCGAGGAGAAGCATGAACAAAGAAAAACTCGCGATTGACGGCGGAAAACCGGTCCGCACCAAACCGTTGCCGCTCGAATTCCCCGGCGTCCATTTCATGGATTCCGCGGAAGTTCAAGCGGCCCTTCGTCTGATCAAGACGAAGTCTCTGTTTCGCTACTACGGCATCCATCCGCTGAAGGAAGTTGAGAAACTGGAGGCGGAATTCGCGCGCTTCGTTGGAGTTAAGCATGCCGTGGCCGTCTCCAGCGGCACAGGTGCTCTTCATACCGCCCTATCCGCGCTCGGCGTAGGCCCGGGCCAGGAGGTCATCGTCCCCGCCTATCTATGGGTGTCGGTACTGGCCGCGGTGGTCAACCTCGGGGCAATCCCGGTGTTGGCGGACATCGACGAAACCTTTTGCCTCAACCCGGCTTCAGTCGAGAAATGCATCACGCCCAAAACCACTGGCATCATCATGGTGCATATGAGCGGAGCGCCTGGGGATGTTAAGGCCATCCAAAAGATCGCTCGCAAAGGAAAACTCTTCCTTCTCGAGGATTGTGCCCAGTGCAACGGGGGTAAGGTCGGCGGGGAGAGAATAGGCACCTTCGGCGACATGGGTATCTTCAGCTTTCAGATGAACAAGAACATGTCGTCTGGGGAAGGCGGCGCTGTGGTCACCAACGATTTCCGTCTGTATCGCCGCGCTTTCGCCAGCCACGACTTGGGATATGCGCGGGATGAGAAAGGACGCCTGGTTTTCGACGATCCCTCATTGTGCCTGTGGGGCCGAGGCTACCGGCTCGACGAGTTGCGCGCCGCCATCTTGCGGGTCCAGCTCAAGAAGCTCCGGCGTATCGTCCAGCATATGCATCGGAGCAAGTACCGCATCCGGAAAGCTCTGAAAGAGTTCCCGGGCGTGCAATTGCGGAAAATCATTGATCCGGCGGGAGACACGGGCTGCTTTCTGATCACCACGTATCCAGACTCCGAAACAGCCAAGAAGGTTAACACGGCTCTGCGCGCCGAGGGCATTGTTACAGCGGCACAAGGCGTTTCTAACGTGGTTATGACCGACTGGGGTCTCCATCTCTATACCGCTAACGTGAGCCTGGTGCAAAAGGCCAGTGTGGATAGCCACGGCTTTCCTTGGAAGCTGGCGGAGAACGCCGGCCTGGGCGGCGGCTATGACAAGGGGACATGCCCGGTCGCAGACTCGCTTTTCGAGCGAAGCATCCTGATCGCCATCCCTTCTTGTCTCACGCCGGGCGACGAGGGAGACATCATTCACGCCTTCGCCAAGGTCTTGGGTGTTTATATGCCGTAGGCAGCCCGCGCCAGCCGTGCGAGCACAGCCTAACTCGAATGGTTCACGTTTGGGGATAAGAAGAACACTAACCCCAATCCTGTTCACATAAACTGACCGTTCCCAATTCGACCCCCTCACCTCCGGCCCTCTGTCGCCGCGGCGACAGAGGGGGGAGGCAATTTGAATTCACTACCCTCTCCCCCTCGGGGGGAGAGGGTGGACCGCAACCGGCGCTTTCTCCAGCCGGGGCGGGCCGGGTGAGGGGGTCACGCCGGAACAAATAACGAATTAATTTCCCGAAACCCATTAAGTGAATAATATTTTGTTAGATGCTATCAACTTTCTTTCGCGCCAAATCCAGAATCTGCTCGACCACTTGGTCGGCAGCAAGGTAGGTGGAGTCGATCCGATAGGCGTCCGCCGCGGCCACGAGCGGGGAAATCTTCCTCTCTGCATCGAGTTGGTCGCGGCAGGCGATTTCGTCGGCGGTTTGTTCAAGCGTGGCCGAACGCCCGTCCTTTCTGTCCTGTTTCAGTCTCCGGCGCGCCCGCTCCACCGGATCAGCCTTGAGGAAGACCTTTAAGGCGGCGTTGGGAAAGACCACGGTGCCAATGTCGCGCCCTTCCATAACCACCCCACGCCCCATGGCGCAGCTCCTCTGCACCGCCACAAGCTTGGCGCGCACTTCCGGCGATCGCGATACTTTGGCTGCCGCCAAAGTCACTTCCGGAGTGCGAATCATTTCCGTTACGTCCTGGCCGTCTACCAAAACATGGGGTTGAAGCCCCTCCGAGGTGATGCGGATATCCGTCTGGGCAATGAGTTTTGCCACTGCCTGCTCATCGTCGGGTGCGATGCCAGATTGAAGGACTTTCAAGGCAGCCGCGCGGTAGGTGGCTCCGCTATCAACGTAGGTCAGTCCCAGGCGCGCCGCCACTTTCTGGGCGACTGTGCTCTTACCTGCGCCGGCAGGGCCGTCAATGGCAATAACTGGTGGTTTAGACATAGGTGATGCATATCAGCTCTCAGTTTTCAGTAATCAGTATTCAGCCTATCGGCCCCCTCCCGCTTGTGCACTTTTGCTGACAACTGACAACTGTTGACTGATGACTAGATCCTCTTGAACGCCTTCTGCAAATCCTTCATCCCATAGCGCAAGACAGTGGGCCGGCCGTGAGGGCAAGTCATGGGGCACTCCGTCTTGGCGAGCGTCTGGAGCAGCCAATCCATCTTATTCTTGTCCAGGGACATGTTCACCTTGATCGCCGCGTGGCAAGAGACCGAGGCCGCGATTTTGTTTCGCAGGAGATCCAAGGACACAGTCCGCCCCTCTTGCCGGGCGTTGTCCAGGATTTCGCGCATCAAGTCCCCCACCTCGTCCGCGCGAGTTTCTGCGGGCGCGGCTTTGATCGCGATGGTTCGCTGGCCAAAGGGCTCGACCTCGAACCCGTTCGCCGCCAACTCATCCGCGATCTCCTGGTAGGTAACTTGTTGCTCCGCCCTTAATTCCAGAATGACAGGCATCAACAGCCGTTGCACCGAAACCTTTTTCTCCTGTCGATTGCGGACGTGGCGGTCAAACAAAACCCGCTCATGTGCAGCATGCTGGTCCACAACCCACAACCCCTCGGGATTGGTGGCCACGATGAAACTTTCCTGAACCTGGCCGAGAGGTTGAAGATCCACCGGCAACTCGCCCGGCTCCACAATGGCGGATGAGGCCGGTTCGCGGGGGGGCGAAACCGCTTCCGATCCCGGCATGGCGGGAGCGTAAGGAGACAGCGCTGCCTGGAGTGGGAGCCGATCCGTCCTGGGCTCCGGCTGAAACGCAGAGAGCCTGAACGGTCTCGCGGAAGCAGAAGGCGAGAGAGTTGGGCGGTGGAACAACTTAGCGTCTTGGCCCGCAGCGGGCTCTTCATCCAGCTTCTCGGCCACCTCCGCCGCTTCATTGTCTAAAGCTATCCCTCGCGATGATTTGGCGATTGGAAACGCGGCAACTGGCCGGGTCGCAAGCAGAGCTTGACGAAGTGAATCGCGCACCAAGTCGTGGATGAATCCCGATTGGCGAAACCGCACCTCGGTTTTTGACGGGTGGACATTCACATCCACTTCCATCGCGGGCAGCTCGAGAAAAATCAAGGCCACCGGGAACACCGACGAAGGAAGAATGTTGCGGTACGCTTCCGTGATGGCGTGGAGGATCAGGCGGTCGCGGACCAACCGGCGATTGACAAAGAAGTAAATGTTATTTCGGTTGAGCTTGTGCACCTCGGGGCGGGAGGTGAACCCAAAGACGCGGACCAGTGGAGCTGCGGCAGAAGTGCTCTCCTCCTCGGAGTCCGGTGCCGCCGCAAGCATCATGCGCCGCTCCACCGGAGCAATCTCCATCAATTGCTCGAGGGTTTGCGCGCCCATCACCTGGTAAACTCTCTCGCGCAGGCCCGACACCGGCGATACATTCAAGATCTCGTTGCTCAGCGAAACCAGCCGAAAACTCTTGTCCGGGTGTGCGAGCGCATAATGCGTCACCAAGCCTGCAATGTGACCGAGTTCGGTCGATTCGGATTTGAGGAACTTGCGTCGCGCCGGGGTATTGTAAAAGAGGTCCCGCACTTCCAGGCGCGTGCCCACTTCCCACGCCACCTCTTTCACATCGCGCAACTTTCCTCCCGCCAACTCCAGGCGTGTGCCCGAGCTCTCCGAGGCGTGGCGGGTCTCGAGCACAAGCCGCGAGACTGCGGCCAGCGAAGGCAGCGCCTCTCCGCGAAAGCCCAGAGTCGAAATTTCAAATAAGTCGTCGGCCGAACGTATTTTGCTGGTGGCGTGCCGTTCGAAGGCCAGCAAGGCATCGTCGTGGCACATGCCACATCCGTCGTCCACCACTCGGATCAGGCGTTTCCCTCCCGCTTCCACAGACACTTGGATGTGGCCCGCGCCGGCGTCCACGGAGTTCTCAACTAACTCCTTCACAACTGAAGCGGGACGCTCCACGACTTCGCCGGCCGCGATTTTGTTGGCGACGGCTTCCGGCAGGATGTGAATGATGGACATAAGTCAAAGGCTAAAGGCTAAAGGCTAAAGTTTGACCTTCAACCTCTAACCTTTTAACCTTCCTTCTTGATTTCCAGCCCCAGCTCTTGCAGTTGTTCGGGCTCAACCCCGGCGGGCGCCTCGCTCATTAAATCCACGGCGCTGGCGGTCTTGGGGAAGGCGATAACCTCGCGGATGTTCGACTCGCCTGCCATGAGCGCAATGATGCGGTCGTAGCCCAGCGCAATGCCGCCGTGAGGGGGTGTTCCGTATTCCAGCGCCTCCAGAAAGAAGCCGAAGCGCTCTCGGGCTTTCTCCTCCGTCAGGCCCAGGACGCTGAACACCCGCCGCTGTATGTCCTGCCGGTGGATTCTGATTGAACCGCCGCCAATCTCCGACCCGTTTAGGACCAAGTCATATCCCAGCGCTTTCACAGAGCCCGGATCGTTCTCGAGCGCCTCCAGGTCCTCCTCCCTCGGTGAGGTGAAAGGATGGTGCATGGCGGCGAAGCGCTTCTCTCGCTCGTCGTATTCGAACATGGGGAAGTCAATCACCCAGAGGAAGTTCCAGGCGCCGGGCCTGACCAGACCGAGTCTTTCGGCCAACTCCAACCTGAACCAGCCGGAGGCTTCGTCGAGCTGGCGTAGCCTGAGGCGCGAGAGTTCCTCGGACCCGAGGAGCACCACGACATCGCCCGGCGTAGCTCCGGTAGCGCTTACGATATCCCGCAAGCATTCCTCGCCAACCGCCTTGGAGAGGCGTGACTGAATTTCGGAATCCTTCAATTCCAGGGTCGCAACATTCCCCGCTCCGAGTGTCTTCAGTGGAACCTGGTACTTGTCCATCTGGCTGCGCGTGATTTTGCCGGCCCCACCTGGAATTCGAAGCGCTTTCACCGCCTTGAACCCCCGTATATTGGCCAGGGGATTACCAGTCATCTCGATTCGTTTCCAGGTTAGATCGATGCCCAGGTGCGGCTTGTCGGAGCCGTAGCGTTCCATCGCCAACTCGTAGGTCAGGCGCAAGAATGGCCGCTGGACCTTCACCTCGACGAGTGCAAAGAGCTTCTCCATCAGCCGCTCGATGATGTCGAAAAGGACCTCGCGCTGCGGGAAGGACATCTCGATATCCACTTGCGTAAACTCCGGCTGACGGTCCGCGCGCAGGTCCTCGTCGCGAAAACACCTCACGATTTGAAAATATCGGTCAAAGCCTCCGATCATCAGGATCTGTTTGAAGAGTTGCGGAGACTGCGGCAGGGCGTAGAAATGGCCGTGATGAAGGCGGCTGGGGACCAAATAGTCGCGCGCGCCTTCCGGCGTCGAGCGCGTCATAAACGGCGTTTCGATTTCGCTGAATCCCTGCTCGCAGAGGTGTTGACGAACCAACTGACTCGCCCGATGCCGAAGCCGCAAGTTGCGCTGCATCCGCCCCCGCCTTAAGTCCAGGTAGCGATAACGGAGCCGAGTCTCCTCACTCGTCTTCGTCGCGTCGTCGATTGGAAAGGGCGGAGTTTTCGACTCGTTAAAGACGAGAAGCTTTCTTGCTTTGACTTCAACCATGCCCGTGGATATCTGTGGATTTACCGTGTCCGCGGAGCGCAGCACCACTTCGCCCTCCACACCCACCACGCACTCGGGCCGGACTTCATCGGCCCGGTCATGCGCTTCGGCGCTGATTTCAGGATTGCAGACTACCTGGGTCACGCCGGTATGGTCGCGCACATCCAGAAAGATGATGTTCCCCAGGTCCCGGCGGCAATCAATCCAGCCGGCCAGAAAGACGGCTTGGCCCGCGTGCGACTTTCCCAGCTCCCCGCAGTAGTGCGTTCGTTGTCGATCTCCAAGTAGGTCCAGTTTCAAGGTCACCACCAAAACAAAGTTATAAATGATGAATTCTGAATTATAAGCGAAGAGAAGACCCTGCTACGGCGCGTAGCGCCGCAGGTTCGAGCTTCATAATTCAGATTTCATAATTTCTCTCTTACGTACGAAGAGATGGTTTCCGGCGCCATCTCCTGCTGCTCGCCGCTCCTCATGTCTTTCACCTGATACCGCCGGTTGGCGAGCTCCCCCTCGCCGATGATGATGGCAAAGCGCGCCTGGAGCTTGTTGGCGACGCCCATGGCTCTCTTGATCTTCATGGGGTCGTAATCGATCTCGACACTCAAACCTTGCGTGCGTAGCGCGCGCACCAGGCGTACCGCCGGGGGGAGCGTGGCCTCGCCCATCCAGACGACGTAAGCCGCCAGCGCGGCTTCGGATTTGAGCACAGCCGCCGCCTGCACGGCCAGAATCAAGCGGTCCTGGCCGATTGAGAAACCAATGCCGGGGGTGGGCGGGCCGCCGAGCATCTCGGAAAGCCCGTCGTAGCGGCCGCCGCCCAACACCGCGTTCTGCGCGCCCAGTGCGACGCTGGTAATCTCAAAGGTCGTCCGCGTGTAGTAGTCGAGCCCGCGCACCAGTCGCGGCGTAACTTGATAGGCAAGGCCGCGCGCCTGAAGCTCACTCGTGACGCGGTCGAAATGTTGGCGGCACTCGGGGTCGAGATGGTCGATGATCTTGGGCAGCTTCTCGATGGTGGGCTGGTCTGCCTCCACTTTGCAATCGAGCACGCGGAGCGGGTTGGTGTCAGCGCGGCGCTGGCAGTCCGTGCACATCGAGGCCTTCACGCTCCGGAGAGCTTCCCGTAAACCGTTCAGATACTCGGCGCGGCACTTGGGGCAGCCCACAGAGTTGAGGAGGAGCTGATACTCGCGGATGCCGATGCGCTCCAGGAACAGCACCAGCATCTCCAGGACTTCCGCATCCACCAGGGGGCTCTGCGAACCCAGGACTTCCGCCCCGATCTGGTAGAACTGGCGGTAGCGCCCCTTCTGCGGGCGCTCGCGCCGGAACATGGGACCGAGGTAATAGAGTTTGTGGACTCCACCCTGGTTATACAGGCTGTGCTCGATGTAGGCGCGGACCACGGATGCCGTCGCCTCCGGCCGCAACGTCAGTGACTCGTCGTCACGATCCCGAAAGGTATACATCTCCTTCATGACGATATCGGTATCGGCGCCCACGCTTCGGGCAAAGAGCGCCGTCTCTTCCAAGATGGGCGTGCGAATCTCGCCGTAATGATACGCCGCAAACACGCCATGGGCCTCCGCCTCGACACGCTGCCAGAGGCCTGTGTCGGGCGGCAACAGGTCGCGCGTCCCTTTGACGGAGCGAATTGGTTCAATTCTCATGGGCAATTTACTTGGCCACCACGCTCGACTTCGACCCATTTCGCAAGGAAGCTACCTCTGAAGCAGGTGAATGTTTCCTAGCCAGGGTCTTTCGTGCGCAGCTCGGAAAGGTACCTTTCCCTATATCGCAGGTAATGCGCCGCATGAAGGTCGATAAGACCAAGGTCCCCTTCCGCGAGCCGCCGCTTCAGGTGGGCCGGCACCCCCAGGTAAAGGCTGTGGGGTGGAACTACGGTGTTCTCCACGACCAAAGCACCCGCTGCCACAATCGAGCTTTCTCCAATCCGGGCATTGTTCAAAATGATTGCGCCCATGCCGATCAAGCAGTGATTCTCAATGGTACAGGCATGAAGCACTGCGCGGTGCCCCACGGTGACCCAATCGCCGATGGTCACGGGCGCATTCGGGAATCCGTGAACGACCGTCCCGTCCTGGACGTTCGAGTTGGCCCCCACCCGTATGGGTGCAACGTCGCCGCGCAGCACCGCCTGAAACCAAACGCTGGCGTTTTCCCCAATTTCCACGTCCCCGATGACGTCAGCACTTCCAGCCACAAACGCCGAGGCGGCAATGCGCGGTGTCGAGTTTCCCAAATTCACAATCATGGTCAGCACACTCAGACGGTTCGTAGCCACACAGCAAACCTTTTGAAATTATCACAGGCGCAAGAAGCCCTGCAAGGAATTAGCAGAAACGCGGCACGCGACATAGAAGCGATGTCCCACATGGTTTTGCCCATCATCGCTCCGTTTCTTCGTGCACATGCCGCACCTCGCTCCCCAATTCTGACTCCTGACTCCTGCATCCTGTCTTTTCAACCCGGCAGGGTCATTCTCGAGGTGTCGCCACAAGTTCAAGCGGCTTACCCTCCGCCCATGGTTTGTAGCTCGCGGCGAACCGAATACGTTCCTCGAGCGACGGGTGGGTGTACAGCCAAAAGCGAATGAAGGGGTTGGGATCAGGATCTTCCAGGTTTTCTTCACCCAATATCTGGAAGGATTGAACATCTGCGGTGTTGGGGTCAGCCACAACTCCATAGGCCACTTCCAGGCCGAATTGGTCAGCTTGGTGTTCGTAATGACGGGAAATTCCATTGAGGGCCGGTGAGGCGGCAAACACTAATACCGTCAATACAAGGAGCGCGATAGGGAGCGAGGCGAGATCCCCGACGCCCTCAACCCCAGTCGAGAAGTCGAGAGTCGAAAGTCGAGGAGTCGAGAACTTCTCGACCTTCGACTCCTCGACTCCCCGAGTCCGCAACTTGTAAGCAGAGCGAGATTCCTCGCGCAGTTTACCCTGAACGGGCAGAGCGAGATTCCTCGCTTCGCTCGGAATGACAGTGAAGGGCTCGGAATGACAGCTCGTAACAGCAATCCTGTTTAGGACGAAAAAACCCACGTAGAACAGAAACAGGAAAAGCGTTTCATCGAGCGCGAATTCCTTGGGGATGTGATGGAGCACGTAGTGACCAGCTTCGTGTCCGAGCACCAGGAGCGTTTCATCGGAGTTCAACTTCGCGAGCGTGGTGTCCCACACCACCACGCGTTTGCTCCTACCCAAGCCGGAGACATAGGCGTTCACAAGCCTCGTCTTGGCGCTGGCGTTCATTTCGTAGATGCGCGAACGAGGAATGGCGAGGCCGGCATGTCCCAACATTTTCTCGATGCGGTCGGTCAGAGCGGGCTGCGTCTTCTCAAGAGGTGTGAATCGGTAGAAGAGCGGCTCCACCACATACGGCTCGACGAGGATGAATGCCAGTGTGATGGGAATCGAAGCAAACCAGAAGTAAAGCCACCAGCGCCGCGTACTCCGCCGCACCAGCCAGTAGAAAACCCAAACCAGAATGATTCCCGCCACAGCAGTAAGGCCAAGGTCCTTCGCCCAATCGGCCATCCATGATCCAAAGCCCTGCTTCGAGAGGTCATAGCGATGTTCGAGCGTGAAGCCCCAATAGCAATCCAGGGGGAATTCCAAAACTCGCACCGCCGTGAGAAATAGGGAGACAAAGAAGATGCACTGCACGATGCGCCGTGTGGAGACCCGCCTGACCCATTCCCGCAGGACCACAGCGAATCCGATTCGCCAAAGGAAAGCATAAATAGCAAGAGAAAGCGCGATGCCTGCGAAATACAAGAGATATTGAGCGCGCGAATAAGCGATGGCCTTCGCCCGCTTTTCGGGCGTCAGGACGTAATGTGCCTCTGCCTGCGCTGCCCCTGCCGGTTGTTGAACTGTTGTGGCCTTGAACTCCACCGCTGCCGCAGATTGAGACGAGGCACGAAGTGTGGGATGTGGCGAAGTTGTTCCGTAGCAAGGCGATCCGAAAACGCCGAGAGCGACGAGCAGCAAGCCGTACTTTCTCATCCGTGCTTTGTTCACTCCATCCGGGTTCATCACTGCACAACTACTGACAACTCACTATCTTAAATCCGGGCCAAAACGGCGCCCTTCTGGGCCTGGTGCTTCGCCTCATCATAGTGCAGGAGAAAATTCTTGACAACGCCGAAACCAATCTCTAGGATTAAAGTCTGTATTTTCAGGAGGTTCGTGTGATAAAGCTGGATATCATTAACGAAGTCGTCAACCGCACAGGCATCACCAAGACCAAAGCGGAAATCGCCGTCGAGACCGTCTTCGAATCCATGAAGAAGGCCCTCGGTGCGAGCGACCGCATTGAACTTCGCGGTTTTGGTGTCTTTAACGTAAAACCCCGCAAGACCGGAATCGGTCGTAATCCCCGGACGGGCGCCGAAGTAAGCATTCCGCCAGGGAAGGCCGTGCGCTTCAAGCCCGGGAAGGAACTGCAGACGCTTCCCTAGACTATTTACAGACTCAGACAAGCAGGCGAAAATAGACTTTTTCGCATCCTGTGCTATGGGCGATGAATACTACATCCGGCCTGGCCTCGGGGGCACTTTGCAGGGGCTAAGTGTGCCGCGGGTCGAACCTCCGGCGCTTTGGAGTTTTGGCCGGCCTCCGCGGCGATGGTTTAACTCGCCTGTCTTTCATTGCCTCCTGCTTTTCCTCACCTTTCTGACCACGCTCATGGTGGGCGTCCACATCGCCCTGAATTACGAGCATAACTTCCCCGCCTTCGATTGGGATATCTCGCGCGCTTTCTTCGCAGGCATTCTCCATAACCCGGCCACGCTAAAGCTCGGGATACCATTCTCCCTCACGCTTCTCAGCATCCTGTTGGCGCACGAAATGGGACACTACTTCACCTGCCGGTATTATGGTATCCAGGCAAGTTATCCCTACTTTATCCCCGCTCCGACCTTAATCGGAACCATGGGCGCTTTCATTCGAATCAAGACTCCCATTACCACTCGCCGCGCGCTTTTCGATATCGGGATCTCCGGCCCGCTGGCAGGGTTTATCGTCGCCATTCCCGCCCTGATCGTGGCAACCTTGAACTCCCAAGCGGTGACGCCGATAAGTATCCCGGACACCATCACGCTGGGAAACCCGCTTACCATCATACTTCTGGGCAAAATCTTACGGCCCGGCTTAAACCCCGCCAGCATTTCTTTGCAGCCCATAGGCTGTGCAGCCTGGGTGGGATTATTCGCTACGGCTCTCAATCTGCTTCCCATGGGGCAACTCGACGGTGGCCACATTCTCTTTTCGGTTTTGGGCGAGAGGCACCGGATTGTTTCGCGGGGATTAACCCTGGCGCTGGTCCCACTCGGAATTTTCTGCTGGGCGGGCTGGATAGTCTGGGCTGTCGTGTTGCTTTTTATGGGTCTTCGTCACCCGTTGGTAATGGTTCCTTCCGAACCGCTCGATAAAGTGAGGAAGGCCCTTGCCTTGGTAGCGGCATTGATCTTCCTTCTCACCTTCGTCCCCACACCGTTTTCAGTACGGTGACGAAATTCGAAAATCGAGGCTCGGAAACCGCCCCCCAAGGTGGCGAAACGCTTGGACAACCCCTTGCGGTGTTGGGGCAGGCTTTGAGGGGATCGCCGACCGTGGGCTTGCGCCCACGGCTACTCACCGTGCACCGCTTCGCGGTGAAAGTGCGGCCGGGATTCGCATTTTGATTTTCGAGACTTACATGATGTTGACGGGGTCCACATCAATCATCACCTCGCGCGTCTGCACCCCTGACTGCTCGCAGTGGTCGGCCAATTGTCTCAGCAGCGCATGAAGACGGGCGCGCGAAGCCGATTTCAGCAGGAATTGAATACGATAGCGCCGCTCCACTTTGGCCAGAGGAGCAGGTCCGGGACCAAGAATCTTGATGCCTGGAAACTGCCCTTCGACCTTGGCAAAGAATTCTCCCATCTCCTTTGCCACCTGTGCGGCCCTCTCCAGTTTCTCGTGCTGGGCCACGACGTTGGCGAGAGCGGTGATGGGCGGGTAATGCATCATGCGACGGAAACCCATCTCCTTACTGAAGAACCCCTCAAAGTTCTGGCCTGCGGCAAGGCGAATAGCGTAGTGATCGGGAAAGAAGGTTTGGACAAGAACACGGCCCGGGGCGTCACCTCTGCCGGCGCGGCCCGCCACCTGGGTCACAAGCTGGAAAGTGCGTTCTGCGGCCCGGAAATCAGGCAGGCCCAGGCCAATGTCCGCAGATACCACGCCGACCAGCGTAACGCCGGGGAAATCATGCCCTTTCGCGATCAATTGCGTACCCACGAGGATGTCGATCTTCCCCTCCCGAAAATCCGAAAGCACGCGCAGGAACTCGCTGCGGCGCCGGGCCACGTCGCGGTCCAGGCGGGCCACGCGCGCGCCGGCGAAAAGCTCGGCGAATTTCTGCTCGATCTTCTCCGTCCCCTCGCCGGCATAGTGGAGGTGTTCACTCCCGCAAGCCGGACAAACGGAGGGAACAGCACTCGAGTAACCGCAGTAGTGGCAGATCAGGCGGTGTTCCCGGCGATGATAGGTGAGGGAGATGGAACAATTCACACATTGCTGCGTCTGGCCACAGCTCCGGCATAACAGGAACCACGAGTAACCTCGCCGGTTGAGGAGGAGCATGGTTTGCGCAGAGGCTCGAACCTGGGCCTCCACTTCCTCCTTCAGCCGGCGCGAGACGGGCACTTGCGTGTGCGTCTCGCGAAACTCCTGCCGCATATCCACGACCTCGACCGCAGCCAGTTTCCTGCCCCGCACACGCTCTTCCAGTTTCACCAGGTGGTATTTGCCCTCCCGCGCATTATAGTAGGATTCCAGAGATGGCGTCGCGGAGCCCAGAAGGGCAACGGCGCCGGCAATCTGCGCCCGCACAACTGCAACGTCCCTCCCGTGGTATCTCGGTGTCTCATCCTGCTTGTAGCTCGAATCGTGCTCCTCGTCCACGATCACCGCACCCAGGTTCGCGAGGGGAGCGAAGACGGCAGAGCGCGTACCCAGCACCACTTGTGCTTCACCGCGGCGGATGCGCCACCAGGCATCGTCCCGTTCCCTCTCAGTCAACCCGCTGTGCAGCAAAGCGGCCTGTTCTCCGAATCTCGAAAAAAATAAGGATTGCATCGCCGGGGTAAGCGCAATCTCCGGCAACAGCATCAGGGCAGACCGGCCCCGCTCCAGACAGCGGGCAATCAGGTGAAGGTAGATTTCTGTTTTCCCACTTCCTGTAATGCCGTGCAGCAAGACGACGCTGAATCCCCCGGAATCAAGACGGGGGAAAAGATCGTTGAGGACGTTGGACTGCGCGGGTGTCAGTGAGGGGGAGGCTTCCATGTCGCCATCCGGAAATCGGTCCTCTCCGGGCCCTGATTGCTTCCCGGGCCGCGGCCCGCGCGGGCCGGTTTCGCCAAGTTCGATCAATCCGGCCCGGCTGAGCGTGCGCAAGTTGGCTAGGTGGGCGTGGGCTGTCTCAAGAAGCTGGCGGTGGTCTTCGGCAGGTCCCTCTCGTTCGAGCGTCTCGATGATTCTTCGCGCCACGGGAGAAAGCCGGGGCGGACGTTCCGGCAAGGGTCCTGCCAACCGGACGGCCCAAGCCTTCCGGCGGCTGCGCTCCCTTTCCACTTCCGCCACCGTCACCCACTTCTGAGCCAGCGCCAGCGGAAGCGCGCCGGGGAATTTCTTGTGAAGGATCTCAACGGAAGCGCCGGGGCGCCTGTCCAGGAATGCCAACAGAGCGACTTCCTGGCTACCCCGGCTCTCCTCCAGTAGGCTAGTCAGAAGTTCCTGCATCCTTTGTCTTCCCTCATCCGTCAGATGGACAAGCCGGGCACGCCGTGTCTCGTGTCTCAGCGGCAACATGGCACGAAAGACTTGCCCGGGTGGAGCAAGGTAGTAATCTGAAATCCAGAGCCCGAGCTTTACGAGTTCTGGGGAGAGGACAGGCTCGGGATCGAGTGCGCGCAACGCCTCGCGCACCTCGATCCCAGGCGCTAGCCGGCTTGTTGGACATAGCACGATGCCCGTCGCCTTGCGGCTTGCCAGCGGCACCAGTACGCGCTGGCCGGGAGAAACTGAAAGGGATTGCGGGAAAAGGTAAGTGAGCGGATGGCGGATGGCTGCCATCACTGCGACATCAAACAAGGAACTTTGCGGCTTTTTTCGTTCTCGACCCACGTCCGCATTCTATGCCAGCCGAGTCGCCATGGCCAGCAGAAGGAAAGCTGAACCTTTACCATAGCTTTACAGTTTTCCCTCTCGCCCACGTAAACCTTCGCTCCTCAAAGCACGTCCAGTATTGAGGGGAACGGGTGGTTGACGTGGCGATGGCCCCTACTAAAGCAACGAAAGGGAGTCAGTGAAGATCATGCCGAAAGCACTTGGATGGAGAAGTACTGTGGTCGCCGGCTGGTTAAGCGCCTTATCTCTTTTTACGATCACCTCACTGGCGCAGACACCTGCACCGCGTATCACGACGGAGATTGAGGGCACTGGAAGTGTAGCAATCAAGGGTACCCATTCGCCAATGGCAAGGGAGGAAAACGATGCCGGACGAGTGCCGTCGGAAACCAAACTCCAGGGCATCAGCATTGTTTTCAGCCGCTCCGCGGCCCAGGAAGCGGATTTACAAGCTCTGATCGCCGCGCAACAGAATCGGGCTTCGCCGCTCTATCACAAGTGGCTTACCCCGGACGAGTTCGCCGCGCGCTTTGGCGTGGCCGACTCCGATATCGCCAAGGTAGAGTCGTGGCTGGAGTTGCAGCGCTTTTCCGTGGATGGCGTTTCACGCAGCAAGAATCGCATTACCTTCTCAGGCACAGTCGAACAGGTCGAAGCGGCCTTCAGCATCGAGCTGCACAACTACAAGGTGAATGGGGAGACGCATTTCGCTCCCTCGGGGGATATCAGTGTCCCTGCGGTACTTTCGCCGGTGGTGAAGACCGTCACCAATCTGTCGAGCTTCCGGCCCAAGCCCCACCATAGGTTGAGGGCGCCACAATCAACCGCCAAACCGAAGTTTACATCCAGCCAAAGCGGCGACCACTTCCTGACGCCGAAAGACGTGGCCACCATCTACGACATCAATTCAGCTTACAGCGCGGGCTATACCGGAGCTGACCAGTCGATTGCCATCGTCGGCCAGTCGGCGATTGTGTTATCAGACATAGAAAAGTTTCAGAGCGCAGCCGGGCTGTCCACCAAGGACCCTACGCTGGTCTTGGTGCCGGATTCAGGAAGCGCAACCGTCCATTCTGACGATGAAGTGGAATCGGATCTGGACCTGGAGTATTCGGGCGGAATCGCTACCGGCGCTACGATCTATTTCGTCTACGTGGGCGAAAATTCGAATTACAGCGTGTTTGACTCCCTCAACTACGCAGTTGACAACGAGACTGCTCCGGTCATCAGTGTCACTTATGGCGCTTGCGAGACGGCCTGGAGTTCGACCGACTACTCAACTCTGAACGACATCTTAGAGCAGGCGGCCACTCAGGGCCAATCCGTGATCGCTGCCGCTGGCGACAATGGCTCGGAAGACTGTTACGGGGAAACCAGTTTGAGCACAGCGCAGCAGGAGACACTAGCCGTAGACTTTCCCGCCAGCAGTCAGTATGTGACCGGCATGGGTGGAACCGAATTCCCCTCGGCCGATGTCTCCTCTTCGAACACCACGTATTGGGAGTCCGCCAGCGGCAGCGACGTCATCAGCTCGGCTCTCTCCTACATTCCTGAGCAGGTCTGGAATGACGATTCCTCGAGCAGTGGCCTCGCTTCCGGCGGCGGAGGCGTTAGCAGCTTGACTGCAAGGCCTAGTTGGCAAACCGGCGTGACCGGCATCCCCTCCGGCAGCTACCGCCTGGTGCCGGATATTTCGTTGGACTCCTCGCCCCACAACGCCGGCTATCTCTATTGCTCCAGCGATACCTCGACAGGCATTAACGGCAGTTGCTCGCATGGCTTTCGCGATAGCAACGACGAGTATCTGACCGTCGCTGGCGGCACCAGTTTCGCCGCGCCAATCTTTGCGGGAATGCTGGCCATCATCAATCAAAGGCTCGATTCGAGCGGGCAGGGGGTCATCAATTCCACGCTCTACACCATGGCCGCAAAATCGACCACCTATTCCTCGGCCTTTCACGACATCACCAGCGGCAGCAACGAATGCACTGCCGGGTCAAGCTACTGCTCATCGGCCGGCGGGTCGGAATATCCGGCCACCACCGGGTATGACGAGGCCTCAGGCCTGGGCTCGGTGGACTTCTATAACCTGCTGGAGGCGTGGGGAACCTCGGCCACGGGCACGGTGGCCTCGACCACGACGCTGACGGCGGCGACCACCTCGCCCGCTTCCGGCGCGGACGACACGATTACGATTACCGTCGCTTCCGATTCCAGCTCGAGCACGACCACACCGACCGGCACGTTGGCCATTGCGGTCGGCGGGACTACCATGACTTCGTCTCTGGCCCTGTCGAGCGGCTCAGCTACTTACATTTTCTCTTCCACCAGCACGGGCTCGCATGTCATCACCGCCACTTACTCCGGTGACTCGACTTACGCGTCTTCAAGCGGCACCCTGACCCTGACGGTGACGGGCAAGAAGACCTTCACACTGGGTGCGACCAACCTGACGGTTTCTGCGGGCAGCTCGGGCACTTCGACAATCACCATCACACCGGCGAACGGCTACACCGGCACCATCGGGTGGACCATCTCCAGCAGCCCTTCTCTCTCGAACGGCTGCTTTTCGCTGCCGAGCGCCACCGTCTCCAGCACCAGCACGGTTACGGCAGCCATGACCGTCTATACAAGCTCCTCGGCGTGCTCGAGCGCCTCAGTGCCCGGGACGGGACGCAGTCGCAAGTTCTTCGGCACAGCCCCGAGCGCCTGCCGGAACGCACTGCAACCGCTCTCAGCCTTGAACGCAGTGAAGGCCTGTGTGGCCCTGGCAGGACTGGTCCTGCTCGGGCTGCTCGGATGCCTTCCCCGCAAGTTGCGCACGCTTGCCGGAGTCTTCCTTCTGGCGGCGGTTTGCTTTGCGGCATTGAGTTGCGGTGGCTCGGGTGCGGGATCGTCATCGTCAACCACGTCATACGCTACGAAGGGAACCTACACCGTAACCATCGTCGGCACCGACACCTCCTCGTCCTCCATCACGGCATCGACCACGATGACGCTGACCGTTGATTGACACTCTTGGCCCTTGACAGTGGTGCAGGCGTTGCCATAGGCTACGCCTCCCAAATCACACCAAGCTGGCGCGAGCGCGCGCCGCCATGAGGTTGGTGTAGAGATTGCCCAGGCGATCCAGCATCTTGATCGCCGCTGAAAAATTCCTGCGGTTGATGTGCTCAATGTTGATCCCGAGGGGCGGCGGATCAGGAGGCAGGTTGTCGAAAACATCCATCAGGATGCGCTGCGCAAGGTCGAGCGACCTCTCCAGGCACGTCTCGGTGGGGGCCGTGGCGCCGTCCTCCGAGCCCAGCAGGAAACGATCGAGGTCCTTTGGGATGTCAGCCCCCAGCCAGCGCAGGAACTGCAAATCGCGGCGGTGGCTGACGGGAGCGAAGCTGAGGAAGACGCGCGCCTGCAAGCCGTTTAGCCGCTGCAGGAGCCACACTACGTCATTCGAGTCGAACAGAATCTGCGAGGTGAAAAAGTCGATACCCGCCCTGGTCTTGACGCGAATCCGGTCGGATTCGTTCTTGCGGCTAGGAATCGTAATTCCGCCCAGCATTATCGGCAGCCCTTCCCTACGCACCAAGGCTGCGGCCTCCATGACGCTCTGCCCGGGGTAGCGGACCTGAGCGGTCTCGCCACCCACCAGCACGATGTGCCGCAGGCCCCGTTCCAGGCAGGTTTCGCGAAACCAGATTTCCGGCTTCGGGTCATGGACGACCACGCGATTGAGAACTACATCCGTTGCCAGGTCGCCCTGAATGCGTGAGCCAAATACGCGCGGCTCCACGCGCGGCACGAACTTGCTGGTTCGCTCCGCCCCCCGATCTTCGTCGTGAATTTCCGGAAGGTTGACCCCATCCACGAATGGCTTGACCCTTCTTAGTTCATTTAGGGATTCGTTGATTGCCTCCGGCTGATCCGCAGCCGGCGGCACCACTTCAAAGAGCGTCACCGGAATGGAAGGATTCAGTATTTTTTCTTGCAGCCTCATCGATTGATACCCGCGTTGGTAGCCTGCGTAGCTCGCCCTTGTCTATCTTTGCACTTTAGCCCGAACAGGAGAAAACCGCAACCTTGTGGCTGGGGGGGCCATCACCATCAACGAGTTGAGCCTATTTCCCAACTACTGCGCGACCCACGCGCCGCATCCACGCCAGCTCATCCTGACTCATCGGACCCAGCCGCAGCGCCTCAAGCGCCTCTTTCATCTGCGCGGCATTTGCCGGGCCGGTCAAACATACATCGACGTCCGGTTGCGTCAGGACGTAACGATAGCAGTCAGCAGCAGTGGGCACGCGCTCCGATTTGGGAAGCCGATGTGCGCCGGAGAGAAGTCCTTGCAGCGATGCCTTGCCAAGCAAGCTCCCCCAACTCGTGGCAGTGAAGGAAACCATGCCAGGGCGGCCGGCGCCAGGAAGGTGCGGAAAGATGTCTTTCTCGGCGCCGGGATGAGCGGCGTTGTAGCGGAAATGGACTACGTCGAAGTCGCGCGCTGCGGCGATCTGAGGCACTAGCGCGCGCTTGTGCGTGGAAACAGCCAGGAATCGCGTCAAGCCTCGTTCTTTGAGTCTTCGAGCCGCGTCGAGAATCCTCGGAGGCACCTGCTTGTTCCACAACCCTAACAGCAAAACGTCCGTGTACTCGAAGCTTAAAGCCCGGAGTGCGCGCTCTAGGCTCCAGCTTAGCAGGCTGGCGACCCGGGTGTAGGACTCGATCACAAGCACGAACCGCTCACGTTGTCGCCGCAGGTTCTTGAGCGCTGAGCCGAACGAATCACGCCGCCGGCTGCCCCAAAAGATATAGTCCACGCCGCGCTCGAAAGCCCACTCGAGGGCTGGTCCCGGAACTCCGTAGCTGGCGCCGACGCCGAGCCGTCCCACCTCTATGCCGGTTTGTCCCAAGTGAGACCGGTTGAAATTGCCATTCCCTGTGTCTCCCATGATTGCCATGATGCTCCTGCGGCGCAGTCTCTAACGCCCCGGCTTGTTATAGATCAGCTTGCCGCCCAGATAGGTCTCGTCCACCTGGGTATCCTTTACCTCATCAAGAGGACAAGTGAGGATGTCCCTGTCGAGGACGATAAAGTCGGCCAGTTTGCCTTTCTCCAGCGATCCTTTTTGGTTCTCCGCGAAGGTCAGGTATGCGTTGTTGATGGTATATAACCGTATCGCCTGTTCGCGCGTGAGCCGCTGCTCAGGATGAAGAGGTTGGTCTGTCCAGCGCGGCTGGCGCGTCAGCGTGATCCACATCCCAAGAAATGGATTGTACTGATTGATGGAGCGCAGGCTTCCGATCTTCTGCATGTGGTCCGATCCGCCACCAACGATCACACCCTGTTCGAAGAGGGTTTTGTAAGGCTGGAAATACTCCAGGCGCGCGTCGCCGAACTGCTTCCGCAGTGTGCCGCCGTCCAGGTAAAGCCAATCCGGCTGGAGGTTCGCCACGATGCCGAGTTCCTTCATCTTTTGAATAATATCTGCCGTCATAAAATTCGCATGGGTAATGGAAGGCCGCAGGTCACGAACGGGAAAGTCCTTATTAACCCGCTCGTAGGCCTCCACGATGGCCTGCACCGCGCCATCGCCCACAGCATGCACGGTAAACTGAAAGCCGTTTTCGAGGGCCAACCGCGCGAGTTTGTACAAGCGTTCCGGCTCGATATATCGCATGCCCCTGTAGGTGGGATCGGTGATGGAATACACTTTGCTAACGCCCCAAGGCTGTAGCATGTAGGCGCTGCCGGTCAGCATGCCTCCGTCGAGATAGGACTTGATGCCCCTGAGCCACAGCAGGTCATTGGGTTGATGGAGTGGGTTTTGGGCCGCCTGGTGGATGCGCGCCTCAATTTTGTCGAAGGGGTCGTTTGCCTCAACGTGCAAAACCATAAACGTCCGGCAAGTCAGTTGGCCACTCTCCTTGAGCTGCCTGAAAATCTCCACTTCTTCATCGCTGGTGTCGCCGTCGCTGATGCTCGTGATCCCTACCGAGTTGTAGTCGGCCAATAACATTCTCGTGCGTTGGAGGTAATCTTCCCGCGTGGGCTGCTTGTCTGGCGACTTGTACTTGACCACGCAGTTGCGCAGAACGCCCGTGGGCTCCGCGGTCCCTGGGTTGCGCTCGATCCGGCACGGTACACCGTCCGGAACCACATAGTTCTTATCAATCCCGTTCAGCTTAAGGGCCAGCGAATTCAAGACGGCGTCCGGCCCCGTACGGAAGAGGACAGGATTCTTCGGCGCCGCCTTATCGAGTTCCTGGCGAGTCGGATAGCGCTGATCCCGCAACCGCGTGATGAAGACCTGCGACAAGGTCACCCACTCTCCTTTAGGGAGCGCTTCGGCCCGCGCCTGTATGTACTTAAGGACATCCCCGAGGGTTTCCATGTCGGGGACCGGGTGATCAAACTCATACATCGCGGAATTGACGGCGTGGAGATGAGAATCGATCAGGCCCGGCAGTACTGTCTTGCCGTGCAGGTCGATTTGCCGGGTCTTTGGCCCGGCAAGGGCGAGAATCCGGTCGTTTGAACCCGTGGCGAGAATGCGATCTCCCTGGATCGCCATGGCGTTGACGGTGCCGAAGTTGGAATCAACCGTGAGGATCTTGCCGTGATGAATAATCAGATCCGGTTTCGGGACATGGCGGCAGGCCAGCGAAGCCCCGAGGCAAAGAAGCAGCAGCGTGCGGAAGAAACGGCGCTTTTGCATGACTAGACTCCAAACCACCCCGAATTCGGCGCTCCCCTCCTCAATTGAGGAGGGGGCGCAGAAATCCGAGTTCGTCTTGTAATTTCATCAACCAACTACCTGAAGGTCTTTGAAAGACCTCCAAACTCCCCTTCCACGAGCTTTTGCCGCAGCCACTTAGGGCTCGATGAGGGGTGGCAGGCGATGGGGGTGGCGATAGGCGTCACGAAGGTGACTCACGTGATTCGTCGCCTGCTCCCAGCGTTGCAATTCCTCATCGTAACGGGCCGAGATATTATCAAGGAAATACGGCAGGTTTTCCCCAAGCCAAAGTTTGCGGTAGTGGGCGCGCAGCAAGGTGGTGTGGTCGCGCATGTCTCCGATCAGGCTATCGACCCCGCTAATTCGTCCCAGGATGTCGTTGACCTTGTCGGCTTGCGCAGCGTTTGCTTGCGCCTGGGAGTAAAGGTCCACGATGTATTTTGAATAGATGGCCTTTTGGCCGAGGAAATCGAACCGCCGGGCGGCAAAGTCCACATACTCCAGCAGATCCTGGTTACGGCGCGCGAGGTGGGAGTTGGTGATGAGATCGGCAATCACGTCTTCAGCCCGAAGGCGAATCTGATGCGCGGCTGGCTCCATCCCGCCATAGAGCTTCTGCCCCTCCGGGCTCAAAGCGTCAACCCAGGTCAGCCAGTCCTCTCCATCCGAATGGACGGCGCCCTGGAGCAGTCGATGGATCTCTGTCAGGTTCTTGATCTCCGTGTCAAAGTGGTGGTCTTGGGCGCGGTAGAAGGCCCAATCCCACCCCTCGGAGAACTGCTGGTCATCTACGGTCTTCTGCCAGGATTGAGCGGCGCCGTAGACCAGCCCGTACCAAGTGAAGTTCACCATGCCTTCGCCATCGTCCATCCATGTTGTGTTAAACGCCCCGGTGGCGCCTAGGTTCTTTCCGTCGGTCACGAATTGCCGGATGTTGGGCAGCGCCTCCCCGTAGTCCGGGAAAATGCGGCTCCAGTTGCTCACGCCCGGCGAGACCCAGGTCTCAAGCCCCACGTCGCGGAAGGGCTTGATCTCGTTCACGAAGGATGGCCGCGCGGCATAGTCCCAAGGAATCGCAATCATGTCATGCGGCAAGTCCTTGAGATGCTCAGGATGCTGGACTCCCATATCGCCCCAGAAGAGGACCTTGCGATGATAGGAATTCAAGCTCTCGTCGATCTTCCGCAGGTAATCGATGTAGACGCTGCCGTATCCGAGCTTCTCGACCTCCTCTTTGGTCCGGCCTTGGCCCAACTCAAAGGTCTCATCGGCCCCAATATGGAAGAACGGTCCCGGAAAGACGGAAGCGAGGTCAGCGAACATTTTCCCGATGAAGGCGAAGGAGGCCGGCGTGGTAGGCGTTAACACGTGGCCGTATGGGACTTCGACCATGTCTTGGAACTGTTCATTCTGAAGCGCCAAATGCAAGTGCCCAAAAGACTCCTGCTCAGGAACGATCACTACGTGATATTGCTTGGCGAAGTTGACCAGTTCAGTGGCTTCCTCCGGAGTAACGGCGCCGCCTGGGGCTGCCACCAAGGGCAGGCTGGGGTAAGCAAAGGTATTCTCCATGTAAAGCGAGAACAGGTTGATTTTGTATTCGGCCAGCAAGGCGATTTCCCGCTTGAAGGATGCCAGCGTGGGGATGGGGCCGCGGCTAATGTCGATGCTCACCCCGCGCCAGCGCATGGCGGGCCAATCCACTACGCGCATGATCGGAGCCTCTGCGCCGCCTGCCGGCGTGCGGTGAAGCAATTGCCGCAGCGTCTGGACGCCGTAAAACACCCCCGCTCCGGTCTTACTCACTACTGAGGCTTCGCGGGCAGTCACCATCAGGATGTAGCCTTCCTCTTCGGCCTGGGATGGGAGTGTGAGCCCCGACTGTTCCAGAATGCGCTTACCGGCTTGGCTTTCGCTGCGCGCCAGCACAATACGCGGCCAGCCGGCGCCCTTCGCTCCAATGCTGGCGGCGACGCCATCAAGTGAATCCAACTCCTGGGCGAGAAGCGAAGCGGCAAAGCGGTCTTCCTCCTCGTTGCTTGCCACCTCGATACTGACGCGCGCCCCTACCCGGAATACTCCTTCACCCGCTTCAAGCTGGTTCGGGTACGGAATGAGCGGCAGGCTGGATGAAAAAAGCGACGAACTAGAAAGTGCCAGTGCAAACAATAAACTAGCAAATTGTCTATTCAAAGTTAACCCTCCTTTTGGATTCAATGGGGCGTGCCATCGACCGGCATTCCCGTCTTCGGACCCCGGAAAGCTGTGAGTTTACACCCTACCGCCTCGTTTTGACACCTTTAGAGTCAGTTCTTGTGGGCTGGAGTTCCAAGGGCCTTAGGCGGTTCGAAATACGGGTTGAAAAGGGACAAAACAGGCAAGATAGACGCCTTTAACGAAATTTTAAGGGGGCAGACGCAACCCTCTATCCCTCCCATACGTATTAGCTATAGCAGCCTATTTCAAACGGAAGACTTTCTAATGCCGTTGGTTGCTTGGTTGCTGGACGATCTGCATGGATGGTATTCACACAAGGTCGGAAGTTGCCGCCGCGTGATTTTACCAACTCGAAATTCTGACAGGATTAGGTTGGGTTAAGCCTCGCCCGACCGCCTGTGTCAGTGGAGGTTGATAACTTATGGGCGTAGATGTAAGGCGTGTTCTTGCCTCTCTTTGTACGGGCTTCCTCTTATTCAGTCTTGTCGCAATTGGACGCGACCAAGCGCCGAGTCCCGCCTATAAGGCCATGGGATCAGTGGTGAGTATCGAGCCGACCGGCTTCACCATCCAGACCGATTCCGGAACGCGCCTCGCGGTCTTGCTCTCCAATCAGGCCATCCTTCTCCGTGTTCCTCCCAATCAAAAAGATCTGAAGAATGCTACCAAGATCAAGGCCGGGGATATCAACGTAGGCGACCGAATCCTCGTGCGAGGGCACATTTCGGACGACCAGAAGACCCTCCTCGCCACCTCTGCGATGGATATGAGCAAAGAGGACGTTGCCCGGAAGCAGGAAGCGGAGCGAGCTGACTGGCAGAAGCGTGGCGTGGGCGGGCTGGTAAGTTCCGTCGATCCCGCCACCAGTACGATCACGATTTCAACGTCGGTCCTCGGCACGACCAAGAAGATGGCGATCCACGTTACCAAGGACACGGACTTGCGCCGGTACGCGCCGGACTCGGTGAAGTTCGACGAGGCAAAACCTACCACGCTCGACCAGATCAAACCCGGAGATCAACTTCGAGCGCGTGGCACGCGCAGCGAGGACGGCAGCGAGTTTACTGCGGAGGGGATAGTTACGGGATCGTTTCGAAACATTGCCGGCACGATCTCATCGATTGACGCCAGCCAGAACACGATCAGCGTCATGGATTTGAAGACCAAGAAGCCCGTGCTCGTGAAGTTTACGACGGACTCTCAACTGCGCAAGCTGCCCCCCATGATGGCTCAGAGGATCGCCGTGAGATTGAAGGGCGGAGAGGCAGGGGGGTCAGAGAACGGCGCCCGTCCAGGTGGCGGCGCACCCGCTGCCGCAACGCCGGCAGGCGGCCCTCCCTCGGGCGGCGGTCCTGGAGGTTCGGGCCCTGGTGGAGCGCCTGATCTCCAGCAAATCCTCAGCCGCATGCCGCCCGCCAAGCTTGCCGATTTGCAGAAGGGTGACGCCGTGATGATTGTGGCGACACAAGGTACGGCTGCCAACGGAATCACGGCAATCACGCTATTGGGCGGAGTGGAAGCCATTCTGACCTCCTCAGGAAGCGCCAGCCAAGCAATGTTCATGGGGTCCTGGAACCTCGGCGGTGGAGGCGGAGGCGGAGAAGAAGCACAATAATTCATCGCCCGGTTGTAAAGCGCGGGCGTTTTCGCAGGAGACGTGATGAAATTTCGGCTATTTGGAAGATTGATTTGTATCTTTGTGACGCTTTTCGTGCTGTCAGGTCTCGCCAGCCCTTTGCTTGCGCAAATCGCTCTCGGGACACTGCGCTGTCAGGTGACCGATCCTTCAGGCGGGGCGATGACGGAAGCGACCGTCCTGCTGACCTCAGCGGCCGGAGAAACCAAAGCTCTTCAAGGGAGCAAGGACGGCATTTACGAGTTTAAAGGACTCGCTCCCGGAAAGTACACGGTGAAGGCCATCGCCAAGGGTTTCGCGATTTATGAGCAGCAGGGCGTTGAAATCAGCCCAGGCCAGGTTCAAAAGCTCGGCATCGCGCTCAAGATCGAGGAGGAAGTGCAAAAGATCACCGTCTCGGGTGAAGCAGCGACCGTTAGCGTCAATCCCGAGAACAACGCCAGTTCGCTTGTCATCTCGGGAAAGGAGCTCGAATCGCTCTCCGATGACCCCGATGAATTGCAGTCCGAGCTTCAGGAGCTGGCAGGGCCATCGGCGGGGCCAAACGGAGGCCAGGTCTACATTGACGGCTTTACCGGAGGCCAGCTTCCCCCCAAGTCCTCGATTCTCGAGATTCGGGTCAACCAGAATCCCTTCTCGGCCGAATACGACAGGCTCGGTTATGGCCGCGTCGAAATTACAACCAAACCCGGCATAGCCCAATTCCACGGCCAAGGCTTCGTAAGCGGGAATACCACGGCTTTCAACACGCGGAACCCATTCGCGGCCCAGGAACCGACCTATCATTCGGAGTTCTACAACGGGAACATCGGCGGTCCCATCAACAAGAAGGCGTCTTTCTTCTTCAGCGTATTTCGCCGAGATCTCAATGACGCGAACGTTGTGAGCGCCTATGTTCTCAGTCCTGATTTGACCCAGCAGGTTCCATACAGCCAAGCCGTGCTTAATCCCCATACACGGATGAACCTCGGCCCACGTGTGGACTACCAGCTCAGCTCGAAAAATGTCATGACGGTGCGCTACCAGTATTGGGGGAATAACGACACCGACAACGGAATTGGACTGTTTTCTCTCCCTTCGCAGGCGTACAACGACAACGGCTCCGAACAAACCCTCCAAGTAGGCGATACGCAAGTGATCAGCGACAGGACGGTGAACCAGGCCCGCTTCCAATATCTTCACGACAGCAGCTACCAGGCGCCCGTGAATCTGTCGCTCAGCGGCACTAGTAACCTTATTGGCAGTCCTATTGGCTGCCTTTTACTGGCGCAGCCCTGCCAGGTTTCGGCGTTCGGGGCGTTTACAGGCGGCGGCAATAACGCGGGAACGAGCACGGACATCGAAAATCACTACGAGTTCCAGAACTACACTTCCATTACTTTGGGCAAGAACTTCGTGAGGTTCGGAGGGCGCTTGCGGGATGTGGATGAGACCATCAGCTCGACAAGCAGCTTTAACGGCTCGTTTGCGTTTCCTTCGCTTACCGCCTATCAAATTACGCGGCAAGGCCTCGAAGCCGGTTGGACGGACGCCCAGATTCGGGCGGCGGGCGGCGGGGCGAATCAGTTTTCGATCAACCGCGGCATTCCCGCAGCGAGCATCAATTATGCTGACCTGGGGCTTTACGGCGAAGACGACTGGCGGGCTCTCCCCAATATGACGCTCAGCCTGGGCCTGCGCTTCGAGACGCAGACCGGCATTCGTGACCACGCCGACGTTGCCCCGCGGGTGGGTTTGGCCTGGGGCCTCGGCCGGGGAAAATCGCCCAAGACCGTCCTGCGCGCCGGCATGGGCATTTTCTATGACCGCATTTCGCAGGGTTCTCTGCTAGCGGCCGAGCGCTTGAATGGCTGTGTCCAGCAGAGCTATACCGTTGACCACCCCGACTTCTTCCCCAATCTTCCGACCGATATTCCGGCCGTGGGGGCGGCGCCAGGCTGCCAGCCCGGTTCGAACGTTGACCCGCTTGACCCGAACCTGCGAACGCCATATACGGTGCAGGGGGGCGCGGGCATCGAGCGACAATTATCAAAGAACGCCACCGTGTCCGTCACTTACCTCACCTCGCACGGGGTTCATCAGATTATGACCCGCGATATCAATGCACCCCTGCCTGGAACGTATCCCTTCGGAGATCCCTCGGTGGGCGTGCGCCCGTATGAGAGCTACGGTAACGTGACTGATGTTGGACACATCTACCAGTACGAGTCCGCCGGTATATTCAACCAGAATCAATTGATCACGAACTTCAACTTGCGGATGGGCGCGAAGCTCATGTTATTTGGCTTTTACACGCTCGGCTACGCGAACAGTAATACCGGCTCCCCGATGAACCCGTACGACATCGCAGAAGACTACGGGCGGTCGGGCTACGACGTCCGGAACCGCGTCTTTTTGGGCGGCACCTGGACTGTGCCGCACGGGTTTGCCTTCAGCCCCTTCGTGGTCGCGAACTCCGGCGCACCCTTCAACATAACCTTGAACCAGTTGGATCTTTATGGGACTGCCAATTACAACGACCGGCCTGCTCTCGCCAGTCCTGGCGCCTCAGGGAGCAATATCGTGGTGACTCGATGGGGCACCTTCAATACCGTCCCCAGCCCGAACAGCACGATCATTGGGCCCAACTACGGCACCGGTCCGGGCCAATTCACGGCGAACCTGCGCGTCAGCAAGACGTTTGGTCTCGGAAAAAAGACTGAGAGTTCCTCCCGCGGACAAGGTGGCGGGCCAGGGGGACGTGGGGGTTACGGTGGCGGACTCGGCGGCCGCGGGCTAGGCGGGGGTGGCGGTGGCGGTATGTTCGGTCCGGCAAGCACGAACACGCGCTATACGCTTACCTTTAGCGCCAACGCGCGAAATATCTTCAACAACGTGAACTTGGCTACGCCTTATGGCGTTCTCAATACGAACTCCTTTGGCGTTTCGAATGGGCTCGTCGGAGGGTTCTTCTCCTCGGCCGCGGCGAACCGCCGTGTTGACTTTCAGGTGGCATTTAACTTCTAGTCTCCTGAGTGAGATGTTCGTTAGTCAGAGGTTGTTGATGAAGTTGAGTCCGTCAGTTGGCGGGCGCGTGAGGGTATCCCGAGGTCCCGCAGGGTGGCGTGGGTTTGCGACCCCGCCCCATGCGGGAAGGGGGGTGTCCGCCAACCGACGGACGCAAGGCTCCGTGTCTTCGGTGTCCAGAAGAGCCTCAACACAGCGCGGCCCGGTGGCCGCAATCAAAGCGGGCTTCTCCGTGTTCTCCGGCGCTTCAAAGCATCAACAAAGAAAGCACGGACGATCTCAGTGACTTCTGTGTTAAGGCTTGAACCCGAATTCGCAAATTGAGGGGCGCTGTTCCGCTCCAATCCGTTAGACTGGGCGCGCTTCCAGCAACGCTGCGCAGGAGCAGGGCGGCGCTCCTAAGAATTGCTTCCGTCCTGCGCGTAAAGGTGGACTTGCCGTGGCGTAAGATCTCTGAGGTTGAGCGGCAAAGATGCGGGAGCAGATAGCGCGAACCGGTTTGCAGGTCCGCTGCTCGTCCAAGAACGTCCTTAAAGAGCCGCAGACCTCCGGAACGGGCCTACGCTACTCGCTCGCCGTCGCCCTTGCGTTTTCGAAAACCTTGGAGTAACAACCTCCTGCTCCCTCTCCGTAATAGCGCACGTTCAACTCTATCAGGCTAGTGGATGCGTCCTCACAATTGTCATTGCACCGTGAGGTTGACACTAGTTATGCGGGTGACGGTTGTACTCGTCCCGTTAACAGGCTCAGTAAATCCGGTAAAGGCTCCCTGGATACCTATCACGTAGTTGCCTGTCGGAGTTCCGTTGACCGTAGAGGGCTGGATGACATTTTCGTAGTAATAATTGTCACAACTCACCCAGAATGCGGTGGCAAGAACAAGCGTGGCAAGAGCCACCTGGACGTAAATGAGTCCTTTGCGTCTCCCAGTCCCACGGTATCCCATTTTGCGACGGACCAACATGACGCTAAGCGCCATCAAATTGCATATCCCCCACAATACAAGCATCATCATTGGCCCTGGGGGTGTGCGCGGGCCGACACGCGGGACCAACCTTGAGGTTGAGGTTGATTGCGCCGTGGTGCTCACCGAAAGTTGAGAGGCGACAGCTCCACCATTGGGCGTCAACGCCGCGGGGTTGGCGAGGCACAACGCTCCTTGCGGCAAGGTGCTATTGACACAACTTAGAGCCACTGGTTGGCTAAAGCCATTGATGGGCGAAACAGTGACTGTATAGATTGTCGTCGCCCCTGAGGTTACGGTGTTGTTGGCTGGAGAGGCTGAAAGCGAAAAGTCCGATAGGAATACAGTCAATGACAGCGCGGCCACCTGGGCGTTGCTGGACGTTGCATCAGTTCCAGTGACGGCGAAGATGTAGGGGTTGGTGCTCGATGCCGAGAGTCCTGAAAGCGTCATTGTGCTGGTGCTCGGCAATGTGGGTGAACCCAAAGCAATTAACTGTGGGTTGAAAGAGCAGGTGCCGGGGTTGCACGCCAGACGGACGGTGTCCGTGAAAGTGCTGGGGCCCGAGAGGGATATCGTAAAGGTGGTGCTCGCTGTGCCGATGGGCTGCATCTGCGTGAGGGTAGGGGAGCTCAGGTTAAAGACAGGGTTTCCAGTCCCTGTCAAAGCAATAGACGAGGTGCCGGCTAAGACGTTGTCGGTTACGACTAGACCCCCCTTACGAGTGCCCGTACCGGTGGGGGTGAAAGTGATCTGGAAAGCGCAACTGCCGTTCTGGGGAAGTGTAAACGGTGTAGCAGGGCAGTTGTTGGTTTCCGAGAAATCGCCACTCGCCGTAATATTGGTAACGGTCAAAGGGGTATCGCCGTTGTTGACCATGATTACGGTCTGGGGTGGGCTGGTTACGTTCAAAGTCTCAGCCGGAAACACCAGACTGCTCGGCGTAAATTCCACAGTCGTCGCACCAGTGATGCCGGTGCCGGTAAGCGTGACCAGATGAGGACTTCCGGCGGCATTGTCTTTGATGGTTAGCTGCTGGGTTTCGGCCACTAGCACCGTGGGAGTAAACGTGATATTGATCGTGCAACGTCCTCCGCCCGCCGGGATGGATCCTACACAATTGTTAGTTTCAGCAAAATCCCCGCTCGTGGCAATACTCGTGACCTGGAGCGGTACCGTGCCGGCGTTCACCATAGTCACAGTGGCAGGAACATTCTCGGAAGTTACCGTACTGGTCGTGTTTTCACTCACATTTCCGAAGGCCAGTGTTTGCGGGGTCAAGGAAACACCCGGAAGATTATTGTGAGAAACCTGTGAGATGAAGGCGCTCCCAAGCCCAGTGCTGTTCCCCGGTTGGCCTTGGTAAGCGAGCGAGATAGCAGGAAAATCGGGAGAGGTCGTCGTCCCGACGACGTACGCGTTGGTGTTGCTGTCCAAGGCGATACCATTTCCGAAGTCCGCAGAGCTCCCCCCGAGATAGGTGGAGTACACCAAAGACGATCCTTGCGGATTCACTTCGGTGACGAAGGCATCCGAGCAGGGAATCGATCCGCAAGTCCCTCCGGCGATGCCCGCCTGCAAGGCATTAGCAGTGGGAAAGTCATTGGACTGAGTGTATCCGGTGACGTAGGCATTCCCCGAACTGTCGATAGCAATTCCCGTCGGCGAGTCTGTCAAGCTTCCGCTCAAGAGAGTGGAATAGACCAAAGCGGAACCGGGAAAATTGATCTCGGTGACGAACACAGCGGAATAGCCCGGCGATTGCTTCGTGGTGAAGGTCTGAAACGCACCGGGAGTAGTAGGAAAGGACGAAGTGGGACTACACAATGTTGTCGTTGACAAGGCGGGAGTACACGGTGTGAGCGTGCTACCGGTTATGTAAACGTTGAGTTGGGGGTCTAACCCGATCGCCCAGGCTCTGTCGTCGCCAGCACCGCCCAGGTAGGTCGAAAACACAAAGCTGGTGCCACCGGAACTCAACTTGGTAACGAACGCATCCACGCTCCCGCCGCTGGCGGCCTGTAAAGGAAAATAGATTGGAAAGTTGGAGGAAAAAGTGAAGCCGGTCACATACGCACTGCCGCCGAGATCCACAGTGATCCCTTGCCCCGAGTCGGCGCTACCCCCCCCCAGATAAGTTGAGTAAACCAGTTCCGTTGCTTGAGTATTGACTTCGGCCACAAAGGCATCCCCATTGCCATTGTTACCGGCCTGAATTGGATTGACGGTGGGAAAATCGGTGGATTGCGTGGAGCCTGTCACATAGACGTTTCCATATTGGTCCAAAGCCATGGCCTGCCCGTAATCAACATTGCTTCCGCCGAG
Organism: uncultured Acidobacteriota bacterium; assembly: GCA_963832915.1. Lineage (GTDB taxonomy): Bacteria > Acidobacteriota > Terriglobia > UBA7540 > UBA7540 > CAVROP01. Next base: position 80,381 of record CAWHWE010000022.1, on the reverse strand, counting down.
GAACGACGAATACAACAGCTTGGTTCCGCTGGAATCCAATTTGGCCACAAAAGCGTCCGTGTCGCCGCCAAAAGCGGGTTGAAAGACGTTGGCAGTGGTTGGGAAATTTGCAGAGGATGTACTCCCTACGATGTAAACATTCGCGGAAGAGTCCAAGTCAATCGCGTTGCCGACATCGTAGTTATTTCCCCCTAAGTACGTCGAGTAGATCAACGCCTCGCCGTCATATCTCAACATGGTCACAAATGCGTCTGTGTCGCCCCCATAAGTCGATTGATGAATAGAGGGGTTGCCATGGGTGGGAAAATTGGTTGACGTCGTGCTGCCCGTAACGAAGGCGTCACCGATGGCATCCACGGCAATCGCATTTCCGGTGTCGCCTCCATTGCCACCCAGGTAGGTGGAGTAAGTTAGGACCGGATCAATAACCAGAGGCTGGCGCGGGTCATAACCGGGCACCTCAAAGCCAACCCTGTTGTGTCCTTTAAGAACATAGGAAGCCGTAAGGAAATGCTTCGTTCCCGGGTTCGATTTGTCACGCTGGTAAGCGACCGGCCGGCGAAAAGTCACCGTGGAATCGGTCGAGGTGAAGACCAAATCACCCCGCTTATCGATGGCCGCGTCGCTGCCCTTGAAACTCAGCCCCAGGGACGTTGGGTTGACGCCCGCTGACAGGACGAAATCATATTCGAGTTGACTTTGACTCCCGTAATAAACAAGGTTTACGCCGGGGCGAATATGCTCGAACTGCACCTCTTTATAAGTCGGAATATTGGTATGCCACTGGCGGGGGTCGTTGCCGATAAAATAGTTACTGATCCCGGGAAGCTTGTGGAGACCGGTGGCGGGCGCCGAGGCATTCGCTCCCTCAATGGCCATCCTGAGCACGCGAGCGGATGGGGTTGGTTGGTCTTGCGCCATCTCCGGGAACCGCGCGCGTTTCCGCGGCGGTTGCAACGCCAGCGTCGCTTCGTCCGGTTTCAATAAAATAGTGTAGCCTTGGCCTCGCGCCAGAAACCGGACGCTGCGGTCCGTCTGCCCTTGGTTCGCTTCAAAACTCATCGGCAAGGCGCTGTACGATTTCAACATACGAGCTTTAGACGCAGGGAAGTCCTGCGTAGGGGAAGGCATCCTGACTGGTTTGTGGCCTACCGGATTCAAAACAGTGAGGAGAATGGAAAGCAGTAAGAAAAAGATACTCAGCATGTCCACCTTTCTAATCCTGGCGGCGGAGCAAAGGAGAACACTCCCTTTTCCCCCCGTTTTTCCTCAGCGGTCTTTTGACCCCTGGGCTTCTTCCTCATCATTGACTGCCCGTTCCTCTCACGCTTGCGCCGGACGTGACCCATTTGCATGAAGTATGTCTTTGATCCTATCGAGCTCAAAAGTGGAATTTTACAGCAAATTGGATGTCGCGCGCGTCATTCGGGTTGTCGCGTGTAGAACTGATCTGGCCGAAGTTCGTGGTGTTCAGAAAATTCAGGTTTGACGGCTGCGCGAAGAACGGGTGATTCATTACGTTGTAGACTTCAGCACGGAATTCAACCCTGACATTCTCAGTAATCTGGAAGCTCCGTCGAAGTGCCGCGTCGAGCCTTCGAAGGGGCGGACCGTATACTTGGGTGGGAGCGCCTCCCAGAGGGGCAAGGTTGCTGTTCCCAGTCGAGGTGACCACAGCGGGATTATAGAAAGCCTCGGGATTCCAGAACTGATTGACATTATGCGGTCCGGCGTTGGGATTTGCTCCCTGGACCATCAGAGCATCGCAACCCGTCCCCGAACCGGTCGTAATCGTACAAGGAATGGTCACCGGCTGGCCACTCTCAATTGTCAGGATCCAGTTGATAGTCCAGTTACCGAGGACTTTCCCCGGAATGCTGTTCTTCTCCTCGAGGAATTGCTTTCCCGGCCCAAGAGGAAGGTCATACCCGCCGCTGAAGTGGACCGTGTTCCGAGAGGCGAAATCAGCCTGTCCCTGATCGCCTTTGATACCGAAAGTCGCAACATAAGGGGCGCGGTAAGTTTGCGGGTTGTTGAGGTTCCAAAAGTCCAGAACATCCGTCCGAGTCGTCGCATACGTATAATTGGCGAGGAAATTGAGCCCGCGGCCAAAATTATGCACATATTGGAATTGACCGGAATTGTATTCGCTGTCCCCTGCCGTCGCAAGGTAACTCGAGCCATAAGCAAAGTTCAGAAAAGGTTCATAGGCTTGGCGTTGTTGGAAGGGGGGGAGCATCTCCGCAACCTCATTCACTCCCGGATTGACCAGGAGATGGTGGCCCTCATTCCCAACGTAGGAGAGCTCAACAAGATCATGATTCGGCCGTACATATTCTAACGTGAGATCGACAGTCTCCGCGTAGGGATTCTTAAATTGGCGATTGATACCTCGCAACGCCAGCTCATTCGCCGTAACCGCCGATGGTGCGAGCGGGATAGGCGCAAGGCCTTGTTCCAAAGTCGCGTAGCTCAACGTCGTAGGGTAGATGATCGGCGAGCCATCATCGGGACTCGTGTACATGTAATTAATTTGAAAGGGATAGTTGCCGCCGAGGTTCGCCTGGGCTCCCTCGTTCCCAAGTCCGTCATAGAACATCCCAAATCCACCCCGAACCACGACATTGGGCGTGAGCTGATAAGCAAATCCGATGCGGGGGGCGACATTGGTCGTCTGGGTCTGAACTACGCTTCCTCGGCGTGCATAGGCAAGAGTTATATTATCGTTAATGAGCGTATTGGTAAAGCTGGTGGAGAGCGTATTTATATAAGTTGTGGTGCAGGTGGTTGGGTACGCAGGGCCGCAAGGGAGCGTATCGAATCCCCGGCCGGCAGGAATTATATACTCGGCATAACCAGGGGCGCCCGGAACAAAATTCGCTTCGGCGCTGAAGTTCTCCTTCCAAGGCTGGAAGTATTCCCACCTTCCGCCCAGGGTGATGGTCAGGCCGGGGCGATACTTCCAATCGTCTTGCAAGTACGCGGCGTAGAAAAGCCGCCGGTTGTCGGTATCGTTGGGGGAAAAGTCGGAAGCAAGAACCTGGTTCGGTCCGCCTACGAAACTCCGCCCGTAAGGAATCGACGCCGCTTCAGGGGTGAGAGCAAACTGAGCGACGCCCGTGCTGGCGTCGAGGGCGTTGGCAATGGAAGTGTAGTTGCCCGAGAAATCGAACCCCCCGCGGGAATAAGGAGGCTGACTGGTGGCGGCCTTAACCTGCATAGCCTCAGCCCCGCCCCTTATGGTGTGAATCCCCTTGATCTTGGTGAAGTCTTCGCTTATCCGGTAGGTCGTATTGTAATCAACCGCGGGCAGGTACGGACTGCTTCCAAGCTGAGAGTAAATCCCGACATTGATCTGGGGCAAGCCGCCGTTGCCTGTGACTTGTGGAACTCCGGAAATCCCGTACTGCGCAGGGATATCCGTCAGGTCATTGGCGAAGGATTGCACTTTCTCCACGTGCATCCAGTTAGCTACCAACCGGAGGTTCTGGATCAGCGTTGTGGAGGAGACGTGGTTGATGCTCAAGACGCCATTCATCGCCGTTACAGTCTGCGTATACCCTCCGCCATCCGCGACGCCCGAGAAAGGACCATCTAGTAATTCGGGGTTGTTGAGGTAGCTATAGCGAGCGAACACTTGGGTGACATCACTAAGGTAGTGATCGACACGCACATCAAACTGGTTGGCGTCGCCGCGGCTGTACGAGTTCGTCGTGTAGTTATTGTAGATGCCTGCAATGGTGGGGGTCGGATACAGGTTGAGGAGCGCCGCCGCCACCGGGTCCACTCGACTTGCAGAGATCTGGTTTCCCGGAAATGGATCCCGGACGTAGCCATTGGCGCTGGCGGTCAAACCTGTAACCGGATCCGGCGCACCCGAGGGCAAAAACCTTGTGGTTGCCGGGTCAAGAATCGTTCCACAGTTTACGGTGCGCCCCAGCACGTCGGGTCCGGAGGTGCATTTGGGCTGTCCGCTGATCAAGTCTGAGAAATCCGTATATCCGCTGCCTCGCTCATTGACAGTGGGCACCGTCGCGACGGTCGGAACCCCCTGGCGGATCTTTGTGCCCTGGTAATCCGCAAAGAAGAATGTCTTGTTCTTGCCATTATAGAAATTCGGGATACTTACGGGCCCAGCCAGACTTGCCCCGTACTCGTTCTTGCGCAATTCCGCCCTCTTGAGAGCTACGGCGTTATCAAAGAAATCCGCTGCATTCGTCGCGTCATTACTGAAATAGTCCCAGGCGCTTCCATGAAACTCGTTCGTGCCTGATTTTGTGGTCGCGTTGACAACCGCGCCGCCCGCCCCTCCCAAGGCAGCGTTGTAAAGAGGTGTTTGGACCTTGAATTCTTCAATCGCGTCCATGGCAGGAAGGACCTCGTACGCGGTGCCTGGGATGAAGTCCGGGAATCGGATGTTGTTATCGGCTCCATCGAGGAGATAGTTGTTTTGGTAAGGCGAACCTCCGTTGGCCGCGAAACCCCCTGTTGCGGCAACGCCGGGGGGCCATGGCAAGCTGGCGCTTGTGCCGGGAAGCAACTGCGCCAAAAAGGTGAAGTTGCGGCTGTATACTGGCAGAGCTTTGAGCGCGTCGGCAGTCAAGACCTTGTCCGCTGTCTCGGACGTGTAAGACGCGGTCAACCCGGAGGAAACGCTGGCTCCCGAAGCAGCTTGGTTGGCAACTAGATTGAAGTCAACGAACACCTTCTGCTGAATGTTTACTACGATTCCCGTCTGGAAGGCGGGAACAAACCCTTGAAGCTGGACGGATACGGAATAAACGCCGATCTTGACGGGGGCGAAAATGTAGGTGCCATCTGCCCGTGTGTAAGTGGATTTCGAGATGGAAGTCCCTTCATTCTTAAGAAGGATTTTGGCGCCGTGTGCTCCGTCCCCCGCCGGGTTCTTAACAATTCCCATAACGGTTCCTGAATCAACCTGGGCGAACGCGCCTTCGCATCCGAAAACAATGCAAATCAGGAGGGTACTCGTTTGCATCAACCTGATGAACCCTGAGATCGCTCGTATCAATGATTCCTCCAGTATCCTCTTACGGTACGGTATGCCCCTTTGTGCAGGGCATTTTGGGGCTAAGATAAGAGAGTTACATAACCGCTTTCTATTCCTTTGGCTTTTGTTTGCGCCTTTCTCAGCGCTTGCTCTTTGTTGGGACTCTGTGTTCTGCGCGCCGGACGCAAAGCGAATGGAGGATGGCCAGCCCGGCCGCGTCCGGCCACGGGCGAAACACCGGCGTTACACGCCCATCCTCCACCTAGCGAAGACAGAGCAGGAACGCCAGCAGGACCACCCTTACCTTGAACCCTCCCCTAACGCTTCCTCCCCCCCGAACTATTCCACGACATTTTAGCTTAATCCGTGGTCCAGTTATAGGGGAATATTGCGCAACTGCGCGCAAACCACTGTTTTCAAAAGCAGTGTAAACCTGTTGGAAGGCTATATGACGGCAGTGGTTTTCCTGCTCCTGTCAACTTGATGTAAATGTTTACTTACACACACTTGATATCGGCGGCGTTCACAGCTCCCGACTCAAATTCGTCGCCTCTCTTTGAAAGCATAATCAAGGACTGCCTTGCGCTGAGTTGATGGTCAGGGAAGGCTCTAACCCAAACAAACAGGAAGACGCGAGGCAGCGCCCACGCCTTATTCTTAGCGGCGGCATAAGGCGGCGACGCCTTGCAAGACCAGCGCGTCTACGGGACTCATCCAACAAACTTGTAACCAACCCCCATTATAGTCTGAATAAACTGTGGATTTCTAGGATCAATCTCCAGCTTGCGTCGTAGAGTGAAGACGTGGACATCCACGGTTCGCGTCGAAGGCGCCCCACCGTACCCCCACACTTCCTTCAACAGCTCCTTTCGAGACAACGTCGCTCCCCGGTGTTCAATAAAGTATTTGATCAATTGAAACTCTCGCGCTGAGAGAGCCACCGGCGATCCATACCGAAAAACCTCGGCGCGGCGGAAATCCACTCTTATGGGGCCGAATTGGTAGATTGCACCCGGCTTCCCGCTGCCGCTCGGAGCGCGGCGCAAATGGGCCTCGATTCGGGCAAGCAGTTCCAGCATGTCGAAAGGTTTGGTGATGTAATCGTCCGCCCCGATCTTCAGACCCAGAACTTTATCAATCGTCTTTCTGCGAGCACTGAGCATCAAAATGGGTGCTGTAATCAATTGCTGGCGCAGCTCCCGGCAAACCTCGAGGCCGCTTTTCCCTGGAATCATGATGTCCAGGATGATCAAGTCGAAGTAATCGCGCGTCGCCCGCTCGATGCCCGCATCCCCATCCGTCGCGGCTTCTACGCTGTAACCTTCACCCCGCAAGCGGTCTTGAAGGGTTGCAGCAAGCCTCGCTTCGTCTTCGATCAAGAGGATCTTCTTTGTCATTTGTGTCCGATGTCATTCCGATCCTGTCCTGCGGCCCCGCTAAACCGGGACCGCTCCAGACAGCTTCATGGAAATGCGAGATTCTTCATTGTCCGCCCATAAGTATGGCGGACTCCCCGGAATGGCAGGCCAGACGGGTTTTTCAGCACGCCGTCAAATCTTATAAGCGCTCCGATACGGCGGATCTATGTAGCCGTTGAGTTTCTCGGAATTCGTGACTCGCATGCTGGTTGTATCCCATTCTATCAACTCCCCGGGGAAGTGTTGCGCGATGCAACCGAGCAGGAAGGCTTCGGTCACCGGACTCTGGATTTCAAAATTGGCCAGCGGGGCTTCTGTTCCTCCCTTGCATGCGGCAATCCATTGATCGATGGCAGCGTCCGTCCGCAGTGCGCCGGGTTGCCGGGGCGGCGCCTGGTACTGGTATTTGGGGGATTCCGGTAAAACCCGAGGGTTGTTGCCATTGAATCCGGCCAGCAGGATGCCTTTGTCGCCAACGTACATAATACCTTCGTTCTCATCCCCGGTCTCGAACAATTTCTCGTCGCGGCCTTTGACGCCTGCCGGGCGCGGAGGTCTCAGTCCCCCGTCATACCACGACATGCGCAACGCCGGGCGGTTGCCGTTGGCCGGGAAATTCAGGTGGACCATGGACGCTTTCGGAAACGTCTCGTCCCAGCTTTCGCTGGAACTGGCCTCCACCGAGACGGGCGGGGTGAGATTGAGAATCTTGAACACGCCGGCAAAGCTGTAACAGCCCATATCGCCGAAAGAGCCGCAGCCGAAGTCATGCCACCCTCGCCAGACAAAGGGCAAATACGCCTTGCTGAAAGGACGATCCGCCGCCGGCCCCAACCACATGTCCCAATCGAGACCTTCGGGGACCGGGTCCGCGTTCTCAGGCCGGCCGACGCCCTGCGGCCAGTAGGGGCGGCTCGACCAGTTGTGGACCTCGCGCACCGTCCCCAGGGCGCCGTCGGCAAGCCACTCCGAGATGATCCGTGTAGGTTCGCTGGAAGGATTGTTGACGGTCAGCGACGTCGCCACTTTCATCTCGCGGGCTGTGGCGGCCATGCGGCGCGCTTCGCCGATGGTGCGCGTCATGGGTTTCTGACACAGGACGTGCTTATGCCTGCGCATCGCCGTAAGCGAGACCCCGGCGTGCCAGTGGTCGGGGGTTGCAACATAAACGGCGTCCAGATCCTTCTCCTTGTCGAGGAGCTCGCGCCAATCGCTGTAGGCGTTGCAGCCGCGATACGCGCCGGAGGCTGAACCCTTGCGTGAACCGTAATAGGCTTCCACCAGCCGCTTGGCTGGCTCGCGGCCGCCGATGCCGATGCTCGTCTGGAAGGTGTGAGTGAGTTGGACCCTGCCCGGCGACGCCAGATCCGCCCCCCAGTTTTCGTATCCTGGGCCGAGCAGCCTCCGTGCCGTGATCAGGACGTCATTGTCGGCGTACTCGACGTAGTTCTTACTGCTCCTGTTGCAATCGCAGACCGCTATGACCTGGACGTTGGGGCGAGCCAGAAGATTCATGGTGACCGCGAACCCTTGGTGCCCCATACCAACCGCGGCCAGCGTGATGCGGTCGCTGGGCGGAACATAACCCGGCCCCCCAAGTACATGCCGTGGAACTATCATGAATGCGGATGCCGTCGAAACAAATTCGCGGCGCGTTAGTAGATTGGTTTTTCTATTTTCCATAGAATTCCTCCCTCCGGGTGACCATACACCGTAGCCTCCAAAAACTCAAATGAAGAGCAATTCCCGCGGCATAGAAGTTTAGAGTTTTGTGACTTGCTGCAAATGACTCAATATCTATCCCAATTTTGGGGGAAGGGCGGGGCTTCAGCCCCGCCTAATGCAGCGCTGGAGAGTCGCGGCTTTAGCCGCTGAAGCCCCGACCTTCCCCTAGAATTGGACCCAAAACTCGACACATTTACAGCCGGCCTCGTACTTCAAGATGACAAGCAATGCCCCGCGTTACGCGACCCCGTACGGTCAGGCGAGTTTGGCCGGGCTGGGGTTGTTCCAGGACGAACTCCCGAGCGGTCTGATATTCGCCGCCAGGCAATTTCCACGACAGAACGAGGCTGTGTTCCCGCTCGCACTGCGCGACCAGGAACACGTCGTCCATAAGCTACCGGCGCAAAATGCAGCCCAATGGAGCCGCGTGCGCAATGAGTCGCACATGAGTCGCACAAGAACCGCCGCGCGCTCAATCTTGGCGATGTAATTGTTGATTCGCCGCGACCCGAGCTTTCTTACCGGCTGCTGGGCGTCGCGCAACTTGCGCAGGTCGATAGCGCGTGTCTCGCGAGTGGCGCATACATTGGTTTGCAAGTATGCGCCCACGGAGCCACTGGATCGCACGGCTGGCAGGGATTTGGAGCGGTGGAAGGTTCGCCGACATGAAAATCGATGTCGGCGCCACCCACTAATGAGCCAGCTTGTATATTTCACTTCCAGAAAGAAGGAACGTTCCGGTGACGTACTCGTGTGTGCTTTCACTCGTCACCAGGTGCGGTCGGTCGTCCACCGGCTGGCCCCAAAGAATTTTCCCCTCCGGGCTGAGGCTTTGAGTCAAGCCAGCCCACGCCTTCTCGACCGCGGGAAGATACTCCTTGCGATTCAGTACCCCATGATTGATGCCCCAGGCCAGTCCGAAGCAGAAGAAACCTGTCCCGCTGGTCTCAGGGTTCGGAAATTGGTCCGGGTCATCGAGGTTCACGCGCCAGAGCCCATCGGCTCCCTGGCGCTTGATCAGCTCCGACGCCTGCCGGCGAAAGATCTCGAGGTAGTGCTGCCGGCTGGGGTGGTTCTTCGGAAGGTATTCCAGCACCCGCGCGATTCCGGCAAACACCCAACCATTCCCACGCGACCAGAGGATCTTCTTTCCATTCGCGGTGCTTTGGCCAATGAATCGAGGGTCGCGATAATACAAGCCGGACTCCTTATCGAGCAACTGCCCCGAGATGTCATCGAAAAAGGCATTCATGATGTCGATATACTTCTGGTCACCGGTGGCTTTGGCGAGCATAGCGAGCGCGGACGCGCCGTAAAGGGCATCCACGTACACGAGCTCATGTTCCTTATCGTGACTATCTCCATAGGGATCGAGGTACCAATGCTTTGAGCCTGCCGGCGAGATCGGGTCAGGCGTGGCCAACCACTTGACGGCGGGCTCAATCATGGCGCGATCCTTCTTGACCAGGTAGAGCTCGGTCCAGGTCTCAACGCAGAAGAGTCGATTGGCCCCGGCGGGCTCCGTGCCAACCTTCCATTCATGCTGGCGGCCCCACGCGAGAGCCTGGTCGAGGAATGACCGGTCTTGGGTCGCTTTCCACGCCGCCATCACACCCGTGTACCACGTCGCACGCTCCCAATTCCGGTCCTCCGGTTTCATCACAGGATGCGCCATCTGCCAGGAGTTTGCCTTTTGCAGGAGAGCTAGGATTTGCTGCTTTTTCGGAAGCACGGAGCCGGTCGCCACCTCGTGCCGCGCCGCCACGGCTGCGGCAGCGTAAACTACGTTCCCCTCCTGCGGATGTTCAATTATGACTAAAGTAATATTCAATAGAGTGATAATTATAAGTAATAGCATCCATAGACGAATCAGCCGTCTTGCTCCTTCTTTCATGCGCCGCCTCCTCTTTTCGTTTGCACTCATGCAGCATGGGTCATCGCTGCGCAACTGGCCCTCGTAGCAACCGGACTCCCCGGGGACTGTCTCCGGGAAAGTTTTGGCATGACAACTTGCCTCCGTTGGACATATTCATGTTCGGCATATTATGGGGTGGATTTTCTGTGTCAAGCGGAATTTTCGTTCATATATACGCTATGGTATGGGAGAATCCATGACGGTTACCTCCGACAGCAACGCACTCGATAAACAGGCTGCGGAAGAACCGTCCAGGGCTGTCATCCTGAGCGCAGCGAAGGATCGCGCTCTGCGTATCTTCTTGAAAATGCACAGGACCAGATTCTTCTCCCGCAAGGCGGGATCAGAATGACAGTTTCGCAGCATTTCCCCGCAGCCCGTGAAGTCACGCGGCTTGGCCGCCACCTGAAAGATCCCGGCCAAGGGGACTGCGTTATGGTAAATGGGGCGCTCGCAGCCAAGGGGCTGGTGGACTAATTCAGAATTGATTGGAGGCTTATATATGAAGGAAGGCGTTTTCTCTATCAGAAGCACCCGCCGTCAATTGCTGGTGGGAACGCTCGCGCTGGCGGGGAGCGCCCTATGCGCGCAGAAGAAATACGGGCCACGCATCGTTTGTAATATGTATTACTGGGTCCAGTTGTTCTCGACTCCATTTCGGTATATTTCGTCAAGTCCGGACCCGCTGAAGGCGCCTCCGCCCGCACGGCAGCCGGCCCAGACGCCTTCAACCGGCGGAACGGTCTGGACCGACGAACAGTGGCACACGGCACTCTCCGACGTGCAGTACGCGGGCTACCGGCGCATGGAAATGCTGTCCGGAACCGTGATGGGCAAACCGGTTGGGGACCTCCTGGCGCTGCTGAAGCAGTATGGCCTGATTGTGAATCACCTCTGGCATAGCGGGCCGCTTTATCCCGCGGCAGCCGGAGAGAAGACCATTGCGGCGACCATTGAGGTGCTGGAGCGGGCGAGACCTTTCCACTGCCGGGAATTCTTCTTCGATCCCTTCGGAGATCAGGGTCCGCTCTCCGATGACAATGCACGCACGCAGAACCGGGGCCTGGACCGCATCGGGCGGGAGACAAAGGACCGTGGGATGAAGCTCTGCGTCCACAATCACGAGGGTCCCATGCGTCATAACGCCAAAGAATGGCTGGGCGTGGTGAACAATACGGATCCGGCTCTGGTGTCCATGTGCCTCGACCTCGATTGGACCTTGCACGCCGGAACGGACCCGCTGCCGCTGCTGTACCTGGCCGGCGACAAGGGCCGTTTGGGGGCCATCCACATGCGCACCCAGCACAAGCTGATCACGGACCAGACCATGGAGGACGGCGGCGATATCAACTTCCATAAGGTGGCGGATTATCTGAAGAAGATTCAGTATGACGGGCCCGTGGTGGAGGAAACCGAGTGGATGAAGGAGACCAAAGTCACCCGGTCGCCGCGCGAGAACAAAAGGGTAGCTCGCGAATGGTGTGAGAAGGTTTTCGGCGTTTCGGCTAAGGCATAGTTGGGCCTAGCCGCCCGGAAATCCTCGGGTTCTCGAACAGAATGGCTCATTTAGATTCCCACTCAACCTGCGATGCAAGCCCGGAATAGGTAGCGTCCTGGCTCGAAAATCTCCTGCGCCAGGAGACATGCTAAGATGAAGCCGGAGGGAATATCGCATGAAGAAATGGAAATATCTCGTGCTAGGGGTTTCTAGCCCAGGGGTCGCGCAAGAGATGATTAACGACGCCGGAGCCGAAGGATGGGAACTTGTTTCGGTGGTCCCGGTGTTCAAAACCGAGGGGCTAACGATTTTCCTAAAGAAGCCCGAGACTGAGTAATTCCTGCGCGGCACAAAAAGGAAAAGTCCCTGTCGCCGCTGGCGCTTCTCAAGGTCCTTTGGACGCGGGTGGCGCGGACATCGTTTTGACGCTATGAATAATCCCAAGCGCCAGTGAAGCCCCGAGAGGGGCGGCAGAACCAGGGAGAGATCCCGCGTCGAAACCTTGTTCTTTCGCCCCGCTGGGGCTCCCGCGAAGGATAGGGCCATCTGGACCCAGGGCTGGCGCCCTGGGCTAAAATCTAACAGCCCTCCGGACCTTTACGAAGGGGCCACGGCCACGAGCAGCCAGCAACCTGAAATCCGATTCGTCCACGATTACAGCGCGCCTGCCCGCTACAATTTCATAGCGGAATGACCCGTCGCAGCCCAGCAAGGCTGAGCGTTTTCCGGTCCCCAGGTCAGCGCCCGCCGAAATGGCGCCAGGTTCCGCCGCCGGCAAAAGCGCGGCCTCGCCCAAAACCTCCGACGAAGACACCCACGCCTCCAACCGGACCGCCGTAGTACGCCGACGGGTATCCGTAGTAAGGGTAGGCGTAAGGAGCGTAGTAGGGCGAATACGCGTAATCGCCATACCAGTAGGGCCATGGGGAATAGGAGAGACCAAATCCAAATCCAAACCCAGGCCAGCCATACCCGCCGCGGTATCCACCATACCCGCCACGGTATCCACCATACCCCCCGTAACCGCCACGGTATCCGCCATATCCCCCCGCAAACCTTCCTGCGGAGTATCGGCCGGCGAACTGGCCACCATACCCACGTCCGCTGTAACCGCCTCCACTATACCCACGTCCGCCAGAACGCCCTCCGCTAAACCCTCGGGCGCTGTGGCCCCCTCCGCCGAAGCCCCGTCCACCACCAGAACCACCACGGCCTCCCCCTCGCGGCAGGGCAAAACAAGTCGTGGCCAGCGTTAATCCGATGACGATCACCATTAGTTTCTTCATTGCCACCCTCCAACTTCCATACACTCGTGGCGTCATTGTCGAGACCACGAAACCTCATACATGCAATTGATTCGCCAATCCTTACCAGGCGCAAGCGCTTGAAAAATAGCTTTGGAGGGGAATCTCAGGTGAACGAAATCCACCACTGAGGTGGTGGTTTTGGGCCAGCCCACGGCCGCGGCCGGGCCGTTTTGGAAGCGTTGGTTATGATTCTTTGCCGGCAAGAGCTTTCTCGATGCGTCGATCCGGCACAAGCCAAACCACTGCGACCAGTACGTACAGACCTTGGGAGATCCATTGCGACCAAAATGCTGTCGGGATGGCAATGAGGTAAATCAGGGGCGATGCCTTTCCCTTCCAATCGCTGCCGACAGCCTTCTTTAAGAGGGAGCCAGGACCTTGTGATGCGATGATGAATTGCTGAAGTATCCAGTACGCGATAGCAGCCATCAGCAGAACGGCGCCATAGACGGCCGATGGCGCCGCGGCGAAGTGATTCTCTCCCATCCAACCCGTGGCGAAGGGAAACAGCGATAGCCAGAACAACAGATGCAGGTTGGCCCACAGGATCGGCCCCGTTACCTTCTGGCAGGTATGCAGCATATGGTGATGGTTGTTCCAGTAGATGCCGACGTAGACGAAGCTCAACACATAGCTCAAGAACACTGGGATCAATGGCGCAAGAGCCGTGATGCTCTGGCCATGAGGCGCCTTCAGCTCCAACACCATGATGGTGATGATGATAGCGATCACGCCGTCGCTGAATGCTTCGATCCTATTCTTACCCATTAGGGTTTCGCTCTTGATAGCCGCACCCGCCTGTTACCCAACAAACCTTGTCAATTCCAGGCCCTTTCCAATCCCCAAAGTGATGGATTCAACGCCCGGACGGTTCCTCACGTGGGTTACGTAGTCCTTCAGCGCATGCGATAGGATGTTGTCCGCCACTACAATGCCACCGGGTGTGACTCTCAGCATGTCGAAGAAGCGCACATAATCTTCTTTCTCGCAGTCAATCAGCGCAAGATCCACCTCTGCCAGGCTTGGAAGCACCGCAGCGGCATCGCCACGGACATAATCGATGAACTTTTCGAGGCCGAGCTCCCGTAGGGTTCTGCGCGACTCGCTCTGACGGCTGGGCTCAATCTCAATCGACGTGAGCCGGCCACCGACCTGTCGCGCTGCAGCCGCCAAGGCTATCGTCGAAATCCCACTCGAGCCGCCAACCTCGACCATCCTCCTGGCCTTAACCCCCGCAGCCAGAGAGCACAGGAACTCCGCGCTGGCTGGCTCCAGGTTGCGATGTCGTTCCGAACGCGGGAGTCCTCTCCCCTCCTGGTCCAACTTCCGCCGCCACAGGCGCGCGATTGCCGCTCGTTCAACATCCAGTAGCATTAATTTTGCCTCCCGCAAGATTGCGAGCTCTAAAGCCGAATCAACGTACGATTACCTCATGGGTTGATCGGCCAACCGAAAGCAGAGCCACCGTGGCCGAAGCCGCAAACAGAAACCGCGCTTGCCGCAGCCGGGGAATCTCCGCCTCAATCTGAGCAACAACATCGTTCATTGCCATAGACAGCCAGTATAAACCGATCCCCCGCCCATGTGGCTATTCGCACAATACGACGGCCACCTGGACAAGACGCGTCCACCTCCTGAATTTCGAAGGAATGTAGCGCAGGGCGGCTGAGCGGCAACCGAGCGTCTTTTGTGGGTCCGAGTCCGATGTGGGCGCCCTTCATGCCGGCGAAGCCGGCCTTGGAGTGCGGTAGCAGCAGCTACCGCCTTCCGCTATTGATTCGTACTGCAATCGCGCCAGAACGAGAGCGAGAAAGGCGGTAGCTGCTGCTACCGCACTCCAAGGCGCTTCGCGCCAGCTCAGGCCATGACTTGTCATAACCCGAAGACGGTAGATAACATTCCCATGGATGCAGCGCGGCGTGGCTTGGTGAATCGCGCCGAGGAGAGGCAACGGTTAGCGCGCCCCTTCAGGGCTTGCGGATGGAAACAGGTTGGGTTTCCCTGGCCCAGGCCGCTGGCCCATAAGCGCTAACTTAAGCTGTTTGGGCTTGAAGTGTCCTGCAACTTCCCGGAACCCCGTTTGAACGTTTCGGGGGATTTGAACGTGACGGGCGGGTGGCGCATACATTGTGTTTCATGAATGCGCCTCACGAACACGCGCAAGATCCCCGTCACCCCGCGCCCTATCCGTGGCCTGTCCTGGCTCGTTAAGGGTCGCCGACATAAAAGGCGATGTCGGCGCCACCCGCGACCTGCCTTCATTCTTGCGCGCTGCCCCTCGGTTTAGTCCAGATAAGTGAGAGTGCTCGGGGTTGAGTTTAGCAGCGAGAAATTCCCGCCGCCTTTGGGAGGCGGCGGGTTGCTCAAACGAGGTGGTTTCCAGTTATTACACTGACGGCAGCGGGATCAGAAGTAGATCCCCGTGAGCACGTTGCTGGGTGCCGATGTGTTACCAAGGTTGTCAACGGCAACAACCCAGACCTGCGCGGGCTCCGTGGCTCCTCGCGGGAAAATGTAGACATCGGTGGTATCGCCGACCGTGCTGTCAAATGAATCGAGCACCCCGTCGATATAGATGTCATAGCGGATATCCGCTTGCCGCTCGTTTACCGACGTTCGAGGGGTTCCACGAAACAATCGCTTCGCCGCCGCCATCGCCACCGCCGTTCAGGTCTGTGGGAGCGGTCAGAACTGAGGGAGGCGCGGGGCCTTTTGTTGCTGCCGCCGTCCTCACGGTAACGGGGGCGCTGGTTGTTGTGAGTGCCCCCGTTGTGCCGCTCAGGCTATAGGCAACGACGGTGATGGTAAAAGTGTAGCTGGATGCCAGACCCGTGGCTGTCGACGCTGTGGTGCCTGAGGGGCCGCCACCATCCGGGATGCCATTGACAAGGACAACATAATCGTTGATCTCCTTGGCAGGCGTCGATTCCGTCCACGCCACGGTGATGGTATCCGAGGTTGGGCTCGCTTGAGTGATCACTGGCGGGGCAGGTTTGACGGGTGTAGGCAGCGGAGTCCCGAGAAGCGTCACCGTGACTTCCGGGCTGGGGGCTGACACCAGCGTTCCGTTAGTCCCGGAATATGTTTCAATATGAAACGAATAGGTGCCGCCTGCTTCTACTCCTACCGTCCAGGTGGTGCTGGTGACATTGAGCACGTTGAGGCTGAATCCGGTGGTGTCGTTCCGAATGTTGTATCCTAACTTCCCGCCTGACCCTGGCGTCGACGCGTTCCAGGCGAACGAGACGCTGCTGGTCGTGATGCCAGTGACATGGAAATCGCCCGGCGTGCTCGGCGGAGTGTTTCCTCTGTTGACCCTCCCTAGGGCGGGCAAAGAGAGCATGGCTACGGCTATAACGAGCGCAACGGCCCTGGCGGCGGCGCCGCAATACCCGGGCTTGGAGTTGCTCACACGGGGCTGACATCCAATTGTTTTGGGTACGAACATAATAGCTCCTTTCTTTGGTTGAACGCCTGCGTGCCTCATGCTGCTTCAGCACACCGATGGTTTTACCATGCATTCGCGATGCGATTGTCAACGGCTTGTAAACAAATTGTAATATTCCGTGAGTGAGAAAACTATCTACCTTCCCGTAAGGCCGGAGGCCTTACGGGCGGGTGGCGCATACGTCCCGACGTTTTTTGTCGGGATGTATGCGCCCCTCGTGCGGGGAGCGCCCCCATTAACCCTTCACGGCACTCTGTCCATCGGCAATAGAGATATGTCATTCAGAAAATAAAACCTCCAACTCGACCACGGCCAATCGCCCGGCTGCCTCACGAAGCCTCGCTTCACCGGATTGTTGTGCATGTAATTCAATTTCTCTTCCCGCTTCTTTGCGGTCCAGATGTTCATGTCGTCGAAGTTTCGCTGCCACACCCGAAAGTGTGCGTGATGGTGGACTGTGGGAGGCAGAGTGACCCGCGCCAGCATCTTCTGGCACCAGGGAAAGCCAAGATTTTCCCGGAGGTTCTTCAGGATAAACAGCGCGGTGCGGCCCCGAGCTTTTGCATGATCTGGGACGGGTTAGCCTCCGCCGAGGGCCAGAGGAGCGCGTGGAAATGCTCTGGCATAAGCACGTACCCTACGATCTTGAATCCCAACTCCCGCCGCAGCTCTCCTAAGGTCGCAACCCATTGGTTCCTGAACCGCTCAGAATCAAATAAGCGCGCACGCCGATAGGTGCTGGTGGTCAGATAATGCAGGTGATTGAGGCCCTAATAGTGCTTTAGACTGGACACCCGAAGATTATACCCTTATTGGGGGCGCATACATCCGGGCAAAAACCGTCCGGACGTATGCGCCACCCGCGATCCCGGAACGTTCGGTTGAGAGCGCCTGGCGAAGATCGGGTCCAGCTCGCGGTTATTCAGAAGCTGTGACAGATCGGTCACGAGAAGTCCGCTTCGAGGCTCCGAACCCCGTTTCAGGAGAACTTCCGGATTGCAGACTATCCTGGCATGACATAGCCTCAGATCTTGAAGTCGATCCCTGCCAGCGATATGATTTAGAATGGCAGGACGGGGGTGGCAACCAATTTGAGACGTCGGCCGCAGCAGATCAGCAGATGAGCCGGTGGGTCACTGATACGGACCGAAGCAAAGACCGCGGCGTTCGCCCTGATTGAGCACAAGGAGCACACGAACATGAAGCCAAAGAACACGATCTGCCTCTGGTTCGACAAAGACGCGCATGAGGCGGCGCAGTTCTACGCCGTCACCTTTCCGGATAGTAAAGTAACCGCTGTTCACGAGGCTCCCGGTGACTATCCGGGCGGCAAGAAGGGCGATGTGCTGACGGTGGAGTTCACCGTCCTGGGCATTCCCTGTCTCGGTCTCAACGGCGGCCCGGCGTTCAGGCACACCGAGGCCTTTTCCTTCCAGATCGCGACGGAGAATCAGGAAGAGACGGACCGTTACTGGAACGCGATCGTCGGCAATGGCGGCACGGAAAGCCAATGCGGTTGGTGCAAGGACCGCTGGGGCCTCTCCTGGCAGATCACCCCGCGCGCGCTAACCGATGCGCTTGCCGCTGGTGGCGGTGAGGCAAAGCGTGCCTTCGAGGCGATGATGACGATGAAGAAGATCGACATCGCCGCCATCGAGGCAGCGCGGCGAGGCTGACGTGAACACGCCGAACCGTCCTTTATTCGTCTGGGTGACGGGCCACTCTGAAGCAATTCCGGTCCCGAAGTCCGCTTCGGGGCACCGAACCCCGTTTCTGTCCCGTCGCGTCAACGGGTCACTTCTAAGTGTAGGCGACATATAGGGGGTAGCGAAGAGGTGGTTCATGGTGTGGCAAGTTGAGTACCAAGCTGCGGGTTTTATTCGTTGCAGTTCCGGCACAGACGTAAGACCACATCGGCTTTTGATTTGGTAATGCGGAGATTGGTGGAAGTATCCACCTTGTCCACCCTTCCCGATTTTGGGTGCTGTCCTGATTTCAGACGTAGCGCCGGCTTCCAGCCGGCATATTGAGCCGCCAAGATGGCGGCGCTACGTTCATATTAGGACAGCACGCGATTTTGCCGAATCACGGCCTGTTAGGCGGGGACACCGGTGTCCGCCGGGCGGCAAAAATGGTCAGGCTGGTGCGGACGTCCGGTTCCGACGGATATTTGTGGCTACCGCAAGAATCTGGTTGCCGATTGCGGTCCGCATATCAGGCGGCAGCAGAGCCGTGAGTTCGAGTGTTTGCCATGCCGCGACTGTTCGATCCGCCGTTTCGGTAACAATCTGCCAGAGAGGACTCGCTGGCATGCGTGCGGTATCGGCGAAACGTCGCACCTGATCGACAGTGATCTCGTTGAGACTGCGGCTGTCACCGAAGTTCAAGGCGAGCCTGTCATGGGGAAGGTATGGCAGCGTTGCCACGAAATCATAGGCCGGCGACAACACCGGTGTGCGGTGATCAGGGTAAAGCAGCGACCAGTTCTTGAGGTGCATGTCAGCATTGCCGATGAGCACGGAAAAGACCAGCCGCCGGACAAAGTCGTAGGTTGCTTCTTGTCCTGTCTCCGCCCACAGCACGGAGGCGATATTGGCGTAGCTTCGGCGGTCATACTTGTCGCTGGGAAATAGCCCGAACACCTGCGCGAAATCCTCCATGTGAATGCGCTCCCCGCCGGGACCGCGGTCGAACCGCTGCAGGGCGAGCACTTTGGCTTCGATGCGCCCGGCCTCCTCAGGCAGTCCCTGAATTGCTTTTATGTCTATCAGCCGGTTCTGCGGGACGGCGATGCCGATGGCGTGCGCCAGTTCCAGCATCACGTGCTCGTTCTCCGGGACAGCGGGAAAGCGGGCCGAGGGCAGCTTGACGATCCAGGATCCGCCCATGCCGTCGGCGGGGATGGTCAGTCCGCCGGAGGCCTCCAGGACGGCGGAAAACTTCAGTTGCACACCAGCAAGTGAAAAACGCAGCGGGGCATCATGACCCCGATCATCATGATGGTCATCGGCATCATGATGAGCATCACTGTCCTCATCGTCACGAGGCGTCACGACAAGGGCGCCGGGAAGATCAGCGCCAAGGACAGCGAGAAGAAAGAACTCGCTTTCGGATTTGACGCCCGCGCGCTTTGCCAGATAGTCCCGCAGATGGCCTTCGGGTAGGAGGTTCGAGAAAAAGGGTGGAAGGCGGCGGCCGGTCGGGCGCGTGGCAGTGACCAGCCCGCCAGTCTGGCCCTTGAAAGACAGGCTGAGTGTCGCACGGTCGGGATCGTCGATATAATTCTGCTCGAAGGCAAAGAGATGGCGGTCACCGGCCAGGCGGTTGATGACACCGATCCGGCGGCCATGCATCTGCACGGCGAGCGTGTTCAGTTTTTTCGGATCAAATTTCATCGTGGGCCTGCCCCCTTGCCCTGGGTTGGTCGTCCTGACTCGCGTAGAGGGATTGTTCTCCCTCATCGCGATGCTGGTCTTGATTTCGATGATCTCGGATGAGAGCCTGCAGGACGGGTACGAGGGAGCGCGGGACCATCAGGAGGTCGTAGTCGAGCACGCGCACCAGATCCAGGAGAGTGTCGAAGCGTGGAACGATTTTGCCGGACTCGATGCCGGAGATATGCATCTGCGGCAGGCTGACGCGCCGACCCAGCTCGGCTTGGCTCCATCCGCGTTTGCGCCGTGCCTCTTTCAGCTCGTGGCGCATGTCTGCGGGAAGGCCATCCAGCCGCACAGGTTTGATAGGCTTTTTTATATTTTTGTCCATGCTCTATATAATAAGGCATATGTTTGCGCATGGCAAATCTATAGGCGAAATTATATCGATCAAGGCCATAAATATAATATCGCATATCGTGCGGAGGATGGGGACTTATTGATCTCACCTTACCAAACGGACTTTAACGGGCGTTAAGGCCCTCCGTGCGAAATTGCACTTTAACCAGGAATTATAGCAACCCAACTGGGCGAACTCGACCGGTCCCTCGTTTCGTTTACTGGCAAAACGCGGGAGTGTTTGTGGCTCACTTGACGAGCGACGGCGAACTCGGAAGAAACCTAGCCACTTCCTGTATCGAGGTGCGACATCGGGGCAGATAGCATTCCTGCTGGTTGAAGCGCAACCCCTGACTCCCCGGTCCCCTTCTGGGAAGGCGGAAGTTAACATCAGGCTTGCCGATTTTCGCTCGGATGAGGGGCAACGGTCCCCCCTGCACAGGGATTCTGCCTTAAGTTAGCGCTTATGGGCCGCTGGCTTGGGCTCTGCTAGGTCGCCCCTTTGAGGCTGGGAAGTGCGAACCTCAGTTTCGAAATTACTCCGTCAAATTAGGACACTCCCCCTCAAAAAGCACTCGCCTCAAAAAGGACTCAAAAAGGACTCTTGACAATCTAGGCTTTATATGATAGCCTAGCATGCGATGCAAAGCTGTTCTGCCATGAGCGCCGAGGCCTCGCGGAGGACTCCCCCATCCTTGTTTCCATATCAACGATATGACGTTGCCTGCCCTTTGCCACGACTACCGTAGAAACTTTATAAGTGAATGAACGACGCGGGAATGTCTATGAAAACAAAGGGTCAACTTTCCACACCCCGGGGGTAAAGCGGGAATGTCTATGAAAACACAGATACTTAGGCATTAAAAACGGGAATGATGTTGAAAAGACATGTAGTAAGTGTTCGGTAGGTGGTAAGTCGTAGGGGGTAGGTGGGGGATGAGGGCCGGTGAACCGCAATAAACGTGGTACGATTTACTGCGCCGATGGAGATGGGCGAGATGGCACGGTACAGCATATTCAACGACGATTGTCTCACCTGGATGGACCGGCATCCGGAGAATTCCTGCCATGCGATTGTGACCGACCCACCCTATGGCCTCAAAGAGTACAGCAGCGTCGAAAAGGAGAAGTTGCGAAACGGCAAGGGTGGAGTGTGGCGCATTCCGCCTTCGTTCGATGGGTGCAGGCGGAGTCCAGTTCCGCGGTTTACTGTGCTGACAGAAAAGGACAGAGAAAAGCTACGCGGCTTCTTCCTGAGCTTTGCGCAGCGAGCCATCCGCACCCTCGTCCCGGGTGGGCACCTGATGATTGCGGCGAATCCTCTCCTCTCGCACTTAGTCTATCAACCCCTTATGGATGCCGGCTTCGAGAAGCGGGGGGAGATTATCCGCTTGGTAAAGACGCTTCGGGGAGGGGACAGGCCCAAGAATGCCCACAGCGAGTTCGGGGGTGTAACTGTTATGGCGAGGTCCTGCTGGGAGCCCTGGGGAGTCTTTCGAAAACCCTGCCAGGGGCGCGTCCAGGACAACCTCCGCAAGTGGAAGACGGGCGGGCTTCGACGCGTATCGCACGAGAGGCCATTCGAGGATGTCATACGTTCCGCGCCCACTCGGCCCGAGGAACGAGCGATTGCGCCGCACCCTTCTCTCAAGCCCCAAGCATTCATGCGGCAGATGGTTCGGGCCTCACTTCCGCTGGGGACGGGAGTCGTGCTTGACCCCTTCATGGGCGGCGGTTCCACGATAGCGGCTGCGGTGGCGGTCGGGTACGATAGCGTGGGGATCGAAATCGATCCGGTCTTCTTCAAGATAGCGGAGCAAGCGATCCCGCGTCTGGCCGAGCTCGAAGTAGGTGACCAAGCGCGAGATCAAAACCGGACTCGCGCCAAGCTCATTTCCCCACGCAAAACGTCGAGAAGATGATATCCAACACATCGTCCACATAGGTTGCGCCGGTGATTTGATCGAGTGGGCGAAGGGCCTCGTACAAATCGAGCAGAAGCATCTCGTGGGGCAGGTGTTGCTCGGCCGCCTGACGGGCCTTGGCGAGCGCCTGAAGCGAATCCTGGAGAAGTTGCTGATGGCGCAAGTTGGTGATGAACTCGCCCTCGAGTCCCAGGTCGCGCGCGGGTGCGGCGATCTCCAGGATTTTCTCTTTGAGGTGGGGAATTCCATCGCCAGTTAAGGCGGAGGTCCAGACAACCTGCGCAGGAGTTGCCTCGGCTAGGGGAGGGCTCTGGCCTCCAACGGGCGGGCCGAGCCCGCCCCCACCTTCCGGCGACGCGTCCAACTCCCCTGCGGCCGTCAAGAGACCATCCAAATCCGCGTTCGATATTTTGGGCGGAAGGTCGGACTTGTTGCAGGCTACCAGCAGCGCACCCAGCGGGCGCACCTTGCATAGCAGGTTCGAATCTCCGTCGGTCCATGCTTGGGAGGCGTCAACCACCAGAAGGCGCAGGTCGGAATCGGCGATAGCCTGAAAGGATTTCTCCACGCCGATTCTTTCTGCCTCATCCTCCGCGGGACGGATGCCCGCCGTATCCACGAAGCGCAGCGGTATGCCTCCAAGGTTGGCGGTTTCGGCCACCAGGTCCCGTGTGGTCCCGGGGGTCGAAGTCACAATGGCACGCTCTTCATTAAGCAGACGGTTAAATAGGCTCGACTTGCCGACGTTGGGGCGGCCCACAATGGCCAGGCTCAGTCCTTCGCGAACAATCCTGCCGTAGGCGTAGCCTTGCACCAACTTCTCGAGGTCGGCGCGGATAGTGTCGATGCGGGCGAGTACCTCCTGCCACTCCATGACGGCCACATCATCTTCGGCAAAGTCAATGCCGGCCTCCAGCCTGGCGATGAGTTCGAGCAAAACCTGTTTGTGCGGTTTCAGGCGAGCGGAGACCGTGCCTTCGAGCTGTTGTGCCGCAACGCGGGCTTGATAGAGGGTGCGCGACTCGATAAGGTCGCGAACCGCTTCCGCTTGCGTCAGGTCGATGCGCCCGTTCAGAAACCCCCGCAGGGTGAACTCGCCCGGCTCAGCGGCGCGTGCCCCATGGCTAAGGCAGCATTCCACCAGGTATCGAAGGATTACAGGAGCGCCATGGCAGGAAATCTCCACCACGTCTTCCGCCGTGTAGGAGTGAGGACGCCGGAAACAAGTGAGCACAACCTGGTCCAGAACCTTGCCGCCCTGCGGATCGCAAAACTCGCCCAGCGTGGCCCGCTGGGTTCGCAGGGGCAAGTTCGGGAAGCGGATGAGCCTGCTGGTGATTTCGATCGCCTGACTTCCCGACAAGCGCACCACCCCCAGGCCGCCGCAGCCGGGCGGCGTGGCAACGGCCACGATGGTGTCGTCATGGGTCATGTGGTTTGGAGTGCGGCAGCTTGCTGCCGCTCTTTCCGCAGGAAGCTTGCTTCCGGCGGCGGTTCGAACAAGCTCGAACCGCCAAAAGCGGCAGCAAGCTGCCGCACTCCAAACCGCGCGTCAAAGGACACGGTCGTGGCTGGGCGGTTCGACCGGCAGAATCACAACTTTGCGCTCGGGGCCCACGCCTTCGCTTACGGTGCGTAAGTCCGGCCGGTCTCTCAGCGCCAGATGAATGATGCGCCTTTCGCGTGGGTTCATGGGGCCTAAGGCAAAGGGAGCGCCGCTCTCCACCACCCGTTCTGCGGCGACTTGCGCAGTGAGTTTTAGCTCTTCAACGCGCTGCCGCCGCCAGTCGTCGCAGTCGAAGGCGAACTTGCCGAGGTGCTCTTCCCGCAACCGCGCCGCCTTCAGAACCACATGCTCGAGGGCGTCTAAAAGGGCTCCATTCCTCTCCAAGAGGAGGTTGACGTCCGCGCCCGTAAAATCTACAACGTACTCCGGTGACTCAACCTCCGATGACTCCTCAAGCAGGGGGTGAATTGCAAAGGAGAGCGCCAACCCGCCCTGTTGGATGATCTGATGCAGAAGAGAGTCAATCGCTGCAAGGTAGTTCTCCACCCGGTGGGCTGAGGGCTGTGCGGCAGGCGGCGTATCCATTGAAGGCCAGTCTTTCACCTCTGGCGTGTTGTTGGTGCCGGGAGGGTCTGGGGGATGGACATGAATTTGTTGATTATAACTTGCTGTAAAATCCCCACGATGTTGGCAGTCAGAAAATAGAGAACCAAGCCGCTGGCAAAATTATAAAACATGATGCCGAAAACAAGCGGCATCAACATCATCATACGTTGCTGGGAGGGATCAACGCTGGCCACCGGAGTCATTTTCTGCATGATGAACATGGTGATGACCATCACCGTGGGCAGAATAGGGGGAAAATATGGAATCCCAAAGGGATGGAATTTATCCGGCGCCGCAAGATCCGTGACCCAGAGTATCCAGGGAGCGTGGCGTAGTTCGATGGGCAGGTCAAGCACCCGGTAAAAGCCGTAAAGAAAGGGCATTTGGAGGGCCATCGGCAAACAGCCGCCCAGGGGATTGACGCCGTGCTCCTTGTAGAGTTTCATGACCTCTTCGTTCATGCGCTGCTTGCGTGGATCGTTGAACTTGGTGCCCTTGTATTTATCCTGGATGCTCTTTACCAGCGGGGCAACACGCTGCATCTCCTGCGCCGAGCGAATACTTTTCAACTTCAAGGGGAACATGGCGAAGTTAATGAGCAAGGTCAGGATCACAATCGCCCAGCCGTAGTTGTGCACCCAGCGCTCGTAGATGAAGCGCAGGCCAAAGAAAAGAGGTTTGGCAACGAAGGCGAACCATCCGAAGTCCACCAGGGAATCCAGGGGGGGATTTTGGGCGCGCAGCACCTCCAGGTCTTTCGGCCCCAGGAACATCCGAAAGGCCAAAGGCTTCTGCTGCGCCTGCCCCAACTGTGCGTAGAGCGGGCTGGGCCGATCAGAATCCTTCCCCGTCCAGTCCGTGGGAGTCCAGGTCTGCCGGCCAAGCCGAAAGGTCTCGTCGGGCGAATCGGGCAAGAAAATTCCTGCGAAGTAGCGGTCCTCCAAGCCCGCAAGCTGAAATGGGGCGGGGACCAAGCGGTCAGTGGTCAGTTTCCGTTGCGCCACCGTGGTCAAATCACCCAGGGAACCGTAAACACCTTGCGTCAGGGTGTTCATAGTAGCGGGCGGCAAGGAGTGGTCTCCAAACCCGCCCGGCCATGCCACCTCCACGGGCAAGTAGCGGCCTGCTTCAACCACGCTCACTTCGGCGTGGACGTCATAACCCGTCCCTAAAGTGAACGACTTGTGCGCCTGCACTTTGCCATCGCTGTAAGTGAATTCGACCTTGACGGGCGGCTTCAGCGTCGCGCCGGTGGGCGTCGCAACATAGAGCGCGGAATTCAGCTTGCTCGCGAGTTCGCCATCGGCAAGGCTCAAGCTCATAGGGAAGCCGAGCTTTCCGCAGGCTTCGTCATCGATGAGATCCAGGGGGGCTTCTTTTGCGTCGCGGTATTTCTTGAGCATTAAACTCTCCACGACCGCGCCCCGCGTGGAAAAGGTCACCTTATAGAGGTTGCTTTCGACGACGATGTCTTCCGACTTACTGCCTTCAATAACCGGCATGGTCGGAGAAAGCCGGGGGCTTGCGGCGGCGGATGTCTTCTCCGGAGCCGGTTGGGTTTGCACCGTAGAAATGGGCTTGGAAGATGGCGAAGGGGGCGGCTCTTTAACAAAGAAAACGCGCCAAAGCAACAACACCACGAAGCAGAGTGCGAAGGCCGCCAGCACCCGTTTTTCTTGGTCCACGAAAAGTCCTCAAATCTCAGGTCCCAAGTGTCGTGTTCAGGGCCATAAGGGCGATTCCCGAACCGCCCCTACGAAACGAACACGTTGGGCCCGGCAACTGTAAACGTGTAATCAGGGCACTGGGTCGAAGCCATGCCCCCCGTACGGCCTGCACCGCATGAGCCGGCCAAGCGCCAAACGAATTCCCCGCCAAGCGCCCCACCTCTCAACCGCTTCGTAAGCGTAAGCTGAGCAGGACGGGTAGAAACGGCATGAAGACGGCAGGAGCGGAGAAAGGCAAGCTTGGTAGAACTTAATCAGACCCAGCGTAATGAACTTCACTTGCCTCGCAACTCCTCCGAAACCCGCGGAGGAGGCTGGTTGGGGAAAAGCCTCAGAACTTCCCCTTCCAGAGTCCGAAATGGGACCTCTGCCACCGACTCGCGGGGATTCACCAGTATGTCCCAGCCGCCCGGCAGGTGCTCGCGGTGCAGTCGAAATACCTCTCGCAAACGGCGCTTCAGCCGATTGCGCAATACGGCATTCCCCAGGCGCCTTGGCGTGGTGACCCCAAAACGAGATTGCAGTAACCCATTGGGTCGAATGAAGACCGTGCATAATGGGGCGCTCCGGCGATGCCCTGTGTCATAGACCCGCCGAAACTCGCCTCGGCGGAGCAGCCGGGAACTCTTGGGAAAAGCTTGAGATGCCAAATGAGCTCTTATGGAGTCAGGCGCTCACGGCCCTTTAGACGCCGACGCTTTATCACGTTGCGGCCTCCCGGGGTTCTCATGCGCTCGCGGAATCCATGTGTCTTGGCTCGGCGCCTACGGTTAGGTTGAAAGGTCCGTTTCAAACGGCCACACTCCCTGTTAGATTTCAGCCCTCAAGGGCAGACTAGAACCATAACCCGTTGCACCACACGAAGTCAAGCAAACGCAAATGAAGATTGACAATTGCCTTCGGTTCCCATAGGATACAGATGAGGTGAGAATGTGAATTACGTCCCCGAGCCCGTACCGGATGACTTGCCTTCACCCTCGGAGTAGTCTAACCTCCGCTCAGTCAAAGAATTTGATTCGCTCCCCAGCCTTCTGTAGGTGGTTCGCGTAGGCTTCGAACGGCACTCCTTTCTCCAAGGCCTCGGTGCAGAGAGAAATTCCTTCGATAACCTCCTGTTTATCCCTGCCGTACGCGATTAGGACAAACCCCTCGGTATCGAGAGGTTCCATGGCATCTGGCCGATGCTCCCGAGCCTCCTTGATATACGCCCTGGCTTTTTCCTCGTATTCGGGTTTTTGCGCGTCGGCGTAGTAATAAGCGAGGCTGTTCAAAACGGCGTACTTGTACTTTTCCCATTTCGGCCTGTCCGCCGCAATCCACTTCGGCTGACCGCCGGAGGTAACCAGCGCCAGCGTCTTTTCGGCGGTTTCGATGGCCTGCGGCAGCAGACCGATGGACCAGAACTTATAGGCCAGATTCATGGAGTTCCGCACCGTCCATAGGTAATTGGCTTCTGAGACCTTGTGGTTGCCAAGGACCTCGCCAGCCCGCTTCAGATCTTCTTCTTGGGCGGAATTAAGAAGCGCCTCTACCGCTTTCTCCTCCTCGGACTCGCCGGATTTCTCTGCGACCAGGGCGGTGCGCTCCAGGCGAGGCCCGTAGACGGGCTGTAGCGACTTCGCCAGCGCGCTTTCAAGGCCAACAAATCCTGCTGTGACCCCCGCTTTCAATGTCGCATTAATCCCCTGCAAGCCGTCGCTGAAATCTCGCGAAAGTCTCACCAGCCCTCTTTGCAGCGCGTCACCTTGGTGGCTGGCGAAGTCCCGGCTGAAGGTTGCGAGTGGCTCCTCGGCGATGCGCAATAGAAGAGCCCCAACCGTGACGGCCAATGCCACGAGACCCAGCTCGTGAAACAATACTTCCAGGAATGGGTACTTAACTCTCTCGGCATAGGATGCCGCCACGAGCACAAAGAAGAAAAAAACCGCTATCGGGACCGGTCCTTTAATGGTGAAGCTCAACCTGTTCACCCTGGGAGACTCTTCCCGCGAGGGCGATTCCTCGGCGTAACCCCGGCCCTGACTTTGACCGGTGCTGCGGGCAGCCTCCAACGCAGACCACTTCCCGGAGCCCTGCACCCCCAGGTTCTGCTTGATGGATGTCAGCGCTTTTTCGATGTTCTCGAGCCTGGACTCAATGCTCATCGCACCCCCCAGCTCGGCCTGGTTGAAGAAGCCCGCTGACTATAGTACACCAACAGGCAGGGAGCCGCTGATTTCTGTGGCCAATCACAGAGAATCGGTATTATTGATGCGGAAATGAAAAACCGAAAAAAGAAAGTCGGGCTTGGGTTCTCGTTTGGACGTTTTGCGTTTCGGTTTCGTGATTTGCTTTCTTAGCATTAGTCCATCATGCCACGGTGAGCCGAGTAGTCGAGGACAAGAAAATTCAAACTGCTCCATCACCCTAAGCTTGCCAGCTTCCATTGCGGGGGTTACGCGAATCGCGCTGTGGATCCTCGCTAAACTGTAATAGGCGAAATACAGGGAGAGCGCAGCAGAGTGATTCTCCCACTTCTTGCTGGATGCGCTGGCAAGGTGGTTATGCCTGCTTATCTGCTCAATTCATCCACCACCGGCGGTTTGCGCGCCCAGCGCACAAATGCCTCCGCATAGGTACGACCGCACTCCAGGCCGCGCCAGCTATTGCAGATCGTGTAATGCGGAACAAGGTCGGGTTGTGTCTCCAGCTCCTTCAACGCTGTGACCTTCTGCTCAAATACGTCGGTGGTGTCCACGTAATCGTCAGGGACGAAACCAACCCGGCTCGCCGTGCCGATGTTGGGCTCGAAGAAACGGATATCCCAGGATACATGTGCAAGCTGAGCGGCATGGATGACGCTCTGCGCGGTCCGCCAATGTGTGGGATACGTAAGTTCGTCCTTGAAATGGGTGAGGATGATATCGGGTTTGAAATCCGCCATTTCCTGGGCGAGCTTTTCCATACGGTCTGGGGTCATGTTCAGCGGATGATCGGAGAATCCCAACATCCGTCCTTCGGCGCCAACGACCTTGGCGGCGGCGAACGCCTCCTTCTCTCTTACACGCCGCACCTCCTCTATGGAGATACCGGGCCGTTTCTTATATAGCAGAGCGCTCTCATCCGTCTCTCCACAGGTGAGCCAGATCACCCGCACGTGACAGCCGGCGCGCACCTGTTTGATGAGGGTACCCCCCGCTCGCGAGCAAAAGTCCGCGGGATGGGCGCTAACTGCCAAAATTCTGGGTTTCGTGTCCGCTTGACCACTGGGTTCGAAAGCGCTCGCCCCCCTGGCTGATGCGCCCAAAGCGAGCGAAGCAGTGACCATGAAATCCCGACGCTTCATTTTTCGTACCTCCTGCATGTGAACTCAGGCGTGCATTTTCAATGTCAATAATGGGTTGAATGCCCCGTTGCCACGATTGCAAGTCTCAGCTTTTCCCAAAAAGTTCCGCCGCCATGATTTTCAGAGGGTAGGCGATGGCCGGCTTAAAATCCATGTTAGCCAGAACATCGCCGTCCAAGTCGATTCCCGGTGCGATCTCAATGAGCTCCAAGCCCGAATCGATCAGGCGAAACACCGCGCGTTCGGTAACGTAGAGGACGCTCTTGCCTCTAAGCCGTGCATACGCGGCGCTGAACGTCAACTGCTCGACGGCCTTTACAAACTTCCTTGCGTTGCCTTCGGTTTCGATGTGGAGTCTGCCCTCGGCGAATGACGTTTTTAGGCCGCCCGCCATAAATGTCGCAGTAAACACGACCTTCCGGGCGGTTTGAGAAATGTCCACCGAACCACCGACGCCGGCAATCCGGCCCGCAAACTTACTTGTGTTGACGTTTCCGTGCTCGTCGCATTGGGCCATTCCAAGAAATGCAATATCCAGCCCTCCGCCATCATAAAAATCGAACATATAAGGTTGGTCAACGATGGCCATGGGGTAGGCGGAAGCCCCAAAGCTCAGCCCACCGGCAGGAACGCCGCCTATCGGCCCGGCTTCAACGGTCAGGGTGAGTTTATCCAACTGATTCCTCTCCCTGGCAATCAAGGCTACACCTTCGGGCATCCCGATGCCCAGATTGATTATGTCGCCGGCTTTGCATTCCGCGAAGGCACGCGCGGCGATGTAACGCCTCGGACCGTCCTCGACAGGCAAAAGCGTGAGACTGGAGATGTCACCGGCCGTAACATAGGAAGAGTTAAACTCCTCTGCGAATGTTTGCATGTGGTTCTCTTTGCGCCCCAGGACAACTGCGTCCACCAAAATGCCCGGGACGGTAATGCTCTTCGGGTCGCGGGAGAAATCTTCCACCATCCGCTCCACCTGCACGACAGTCATGCCTCCGGAATTCCTGGCGGCCTGGGCGATCGAAAGGGCTTCGCCGGTCATCACTTCATTCTCGAAAGATATGTTCCCGTAAGAGTCACTTGCAGTGCCGCGCAATAAGCCCACATGAATGGGAAAGCTCTTGTACCAAAGCCACTCCTTTCCCCCCAGCTCAATGAGCTGCACCATATCCTCGTTGGTGCGGCTGTTCAATTTTCCACCTTCGTGACGCGGATCAACAAAGGTGCCCAGTCCGATGTGGGTGATGGCTCCCGGGTTTCCGGAGGCGATTTCACGAAAGAGACGACTAATCACTCCCTGGGGAAAGTTGTAGGCCTCGATTTTGTTTTCCAAAGCCAACTTCCCGAGCTTTGGAGCAAGATTCCAATGACCGCCGATCACCCGCTTCAGCATTCCTTCGAACGCCAGGTGATTCATGCCGCGCGTTCTACCGTCACCCTGCCCGGCGGCGTAGACCAAGGTCAGATTGCTGGGCTTTCCTTCCTGTGCGAAACGCTGTTCCAAGGCTAGGGTCAACTCCTCAGGATGGGCGCAGCCGACAAAACCTGAGACGGCTACCGTCGCACCGTCAGGAATCATGGCCACCGCTTCACCGGGCCGAAGGATTCTAACCTTGTTCATGTCAGTTCTTCTCGGGAACGAGCAGGGAATTGCGCGCGCGCACTCTTCATCTGAGAATTGCCATATTCGGATTCATCATCGCTCCCGGCCAGCTCCCAGTTGAATTGACCCCATATTACAACACCTTTGAATATCAGCGCATCGCCCTTTGAGCATCCGCGGATTGACTCAGGACCTTCCGGCGCATATCATAAGAAATGAAGATGGACAAGCAGACGCGAAAAACCGCGGAAGTTGTGTGTCCATGCTGCGGGGCGCGGCTGGAAGTGGACACGGAGCTTGGTAAGGTTCTCTTCCACGAACCGCCGCCAAGACCAGCCAGAGCTCCCAATTTGGATCACGCTTCTCAACTCCTGGAGAAAGAAGCTGAGCGCCGGGAAAGCCTCTTCAAACAAAGCGCTGAAGATGAGAAGATGAAATCCGAACTTCTTGACCGACGATTCAAAGAGGCATTCGAGAAGACCAAGGACCTGCCCACCGGACCTCCCATCAAGGAAATCGACTTGGACTAACCGGTAAGTGCGCAAACCGCGGCGCCTGCGGTGAAGCAGGGTTTTGGAACGCTGCTGGGCGGCACTTCGCGCTTACGGTCTGCCCTTCCTCGGGAACCGGGCCTCGATGGTGGTGCGCATGCCGCCGCGGGTGGAGAACTCACCACGCACCACAGCCCACTTGGGGCGGCAGGCGCGGGCAACATCGTCCAGGATGCGGTTCACGGCGTTCTCGTAGAAAATGCCCAAACTCCGGTACGCAAGGATATAGTACTTCAGTGACTTCAACTCCAAGCACAGCTTGTCGGGAAGGTAATGAATGGTGATGGTCCCGAAATCCGGCAACCCGGTTCGCGGGCAGATCGAAGTGTACTCGGGAATCGAAATTGTGATCTCATAGCCCCTGTATTGGTTGGGCCAAGTCTCGATCTCTGGCAGCTTTAGGTGAACCCCTGCTCCGGCGTGTTCAGCAGTATATTGGGGTTGGCGAGTCTTCCCAGGCATATTTAACCTCCCTGGATTCAATAATAGACCAAAACCAGACTGGGGTGGTCAGGTAATTCGCAGTAATAATGCTGTCCGAGCCCGCGAACTTCAAATAACAGATTCTTAGCTATTTTCTTAGTTTCTAGATAAGTGGTTTATTCTTAATGGCTTGAAATAAAAGCGAAAATTTCAGTTGACATTCTCATGCTCAACTTTCATTATAGGGTGAAACTAATGGATGGATTTTGTCATCTAAATTGTTGAACCCGATATTGAAGCTAGGTTGGGCACTCATCCACTTGAGGAGGAATTCAGGATATGGGCAAGATAATTGGAATTGACCTTGGGACTACCAACTCCGTAGTGGCAGTAATGGAGGGCGGGGATCCCGTCGTCATAACTAACCCTGAGGGAGGACGCACCACGCCGTCGGTCGTGGCCTTTACGAAGTCCGGCGAGCGGCTGGTTGGGCAAGTGGCAAAGCGGCAGGCCATCACCAACCCTGAAAATACTGTTTTTTCGATCAAGCGCTTCATGGGTCGAAGGTTCAATGAGGTGCAAAGCGAGATTAAGACCGTCCCGTATAAGGTTGTGTCGGGACCCAATGGTGACGCTCGCGTGGTCGCTCAGGGTAAGGAATACAACCCGCCGGAAATCTCCGCCATGATCCTTCAGAAAATGAAGGATGCGGCTGAGCAATACCTTGGCGAGAAGGTGACCCAAGCGGTCATCACGGTCCCAGCCTATTTCAACGACTCCCAGCGCCAAGCCACCAAGGACGCCGGAAAAGTCGCCGGCTTGGAAGTCCTGCGCATCGTAAACGAGCCCACAGCGGCCGCGCTGGCCTACGGTTTGGACAAGAAGCGGGACGAGACAATAGCGGTTTACGACTTTGGGGGCGGCACCTTCGATATTTCAATCCTCGAGGTTGGAGAGGGCGTAGTGGAGGTGAAGTCCACGAACGGCGACACGCACCTGGGCGGCGACGACATCGACAAACGCATTATGGACTGGATTGTGGACGAGTTCCGCAAGGACCAGGGCATCGATCTTTCCAAGGATCGCATGGCGCTGCAACGCCTCAAAGAAGCTGCGGAGAAAGCCAAGATGGAACTTTCCACAGTCCTGGAAACTGACATCAATTTGCCGTTCGTCACTGCGGATGCCTCGGGTCCAAAGCACCTGAACCTAAAGCTATCTCGGGGACGCTTCGAACAGATGTGCGAGGACATCTTCCAACGTTCCGTGGGCCCGGTGAAGCAGGCGCTTTCCGACGCCGGTCTGACTCCAGACAAGATTGATGAGGTCGTGCTGGTGGGCGGGTCCACGCGCATCCCGCGCGTGCAGCAGGTCGTCAAGGACATTTTCCATGGCAAGGAGCCGCACAAAGGCGTTAACCCGGACGAGGTGGTGGCGGTGGGCGCGGCGGTCCAGGCGGGCGTGCTGGGCGGCGAAGTGAAGGACTTGCTGTTGCTGGACGTGACTCCCCTGACGCTGGGCGTTGAAACCCTGGGCGGCGTGATGACTCCGCTCATCCAGCGCAACACCACGATTCCGACAAGAAAGAATGAGACCTTCTCTACGGCTGCGGACAGCCAGACTTCGGTTGAAATTCACGTTCTGCAAGGCGAGCGTCAGATGGCGCGCGACAACCGGACGCTGGGCAAGTTCCACCTGGTGGGTATTCCGCCTGCGCCGCGGGGCATCCCGCAGATTGAGGTGATATTTGATATCGACGCCAATGGCATTCTGAACGTTTCCGCCAAGGACCTGGGGACGGGTCAAGAGCAGAAGATAACCATCACTTCTTCGAGCGGGCTCAGCAAGGACGAAGTGGAGCGCATGACCAAGGAAGGCGAGGCCCACGTGGATGAAGACCGGCGGCGCAAAGAAGAAGTTGAAGTCAAGAACAAGGCCGACTCCATGGTGTACTCCGTGGAGAAGCTGCTGAAGGAAAACCGCGACAAGATTTCTGAAGGCGACGCCAAGAACATTGAATCCGCCCTGGAAGATGCCAAGAAAACGCTCCAGGAAGGCGACATCTCGAAAATCAACGCGGCTGTGGACCGGCTGACGTCAGCCTCGCACAAACTGGCAGAAGCGATGTACAAGCAGGCGTCTACTGCGCGCGCGGCGCAAGAGGCCCCTGGCGCCGCCCCCAGTGCTGCGAGTTCGGCCAGCGGCGCGGCGGGCGCCCAGGACAAGTCGAAGGGCGATGGCGAAGTGATCGACGCGGAAGTGGTGGATGGCGACGATAAGAAGAAGAACTGAGAGGAAGCAGTCGACAGTTGACAGTCCACAGTCGACAGCGAAGTGACCGGAAGCGATGGATATTGAGAGGCACGGTTTAAGGTTGAAAGGCTAACCCTCGGGAGGAGAGTCAGGACAACAGCCTACGGGCAAAAGGACGAAAGTCGGAGAGGCTGCCTCACGTCCGTTCTTACTGTCGATCGTCAACTGTTGACTGTGAACTGGTCTTATGGAACATCGAGCCCAAATGGGAGTGGAATGTCCTCAATGCCATTGGAGGCAATTCATCGAGCTAAGCTTGGACCAGGGGATTATGGATACTCCTGTGGCCAGAGAGATCCAACACCAATTACAGGAATGGTTGCGCTCCCGGTGCCCTGACCACCTGGGCTCGATCATGGAGAAAATGAGGAACTGAATGCCCAGGGCCCGGGGCATGAGGCCGGGGAGTAGGGGAGCGGTTGCCGGACGGTTGCTCTTGCCGCTCCCTGCGGAGCTTGCGTACCAGGTCCAGGTTGTGAAGGATAAGGAAAACTCTTAATAATTCCATGCCCGTTGGCACACAGAAAGATTACTACGCGATCTTGGGCGTCAGCCGCGATGCCAAGTCGCAGGAAATCCGCAAGGCTTACCGGCGCTTGGCGCGCAAGTACCACCCTGACGTTAACCCGGGAAACAAGACGGCAGAAGAAAAGTTCAAGGAACTATCGCAGGCTTACGAAATATTGGGTGACGAAAAGAAGCGCCAAGTCTATGACCAGTACGGCTTCTATTCCGATAATATTCCTCCCGGCGGCCCTGGGCCGAGCTCTTCAACAAGTGCGGGCGCCCCTGGGGTCGATTTCTCAGGCTTTGATTTCTCGAACCTCCAGAACAGCGATGCAGAAACCGAAAAACGCGGAGGCTTCGGCGGAGGCTTTCGGGATATTTTCTCGCAGTTGTTCAATCGCTCAGGCGAGCCTGAAGAGGAAGCTGAGGGCCCACAAAAGGGACGCGACCTCGAACATCAAATGCACCTTGCGTTCTGGGACGCCATTCGCGGAACGCAGGTGCGGATAACCATCGGGCGGCAGGAGACCTGCCCGACGTGCAAAGGAACGGGATCTGCGGGAGGCGCGCCCATCACCTGCACGGTTTGCGGCGGGACCGGAAAGACCACACGCCAAGCAGGCACGATGCGATTCAACGTGACGTGCCCACAGTGTGGCGGGACGGGCCGCCAGCGGCGCCCCTGCCAGGCATGCGGCGCCTCGGGTTTCGTACGAAAACCTGAGTCTTTCGAGGTGCGCATACCTCCCGGTGTCGATACCGGCTCTCGCGTCCGCGTGCCGGGAAAGGGAAATGCCGGAGTCCACGGAGGGCCTGCGGGTGACTTGTACATTGTCACCGAGGTCGAGCCGCATCCCATTTTCGAACGCAAGGGCGACAACATTTACGTTAAAGTCCCGGTAACTGTATCGGAGGCGGCCTTGGGAGCGAAGGTGGAAGTGCCGAGCCTGGTGGGGCCCTCCACAATCAAGATTCCACCCGGAACTCAGAGCGGCCAGAAGCTACGGCTTCGCGGGAAGGGCGCGCCCTCGCTACGCAGCGAGGCGCGAGGGGACCAGTTCGTGGAGGTCCAGGTTATGGTTCCTCGAGTGGCGGATGAAAGGACCAGGGAAATTCTCCGCGAACTCGCGCACCTGAACCCGGAAGACCCGAGGCGAGAATTAAAGAAGTACATTTGAAGGTTAAAGGATAAAGGCTAAGCGTTCGGGGTTTGCTTTCGACTCTCGACTTTGAGCTATTGCAATGAGCCCTCGCGGTAGAAAAACTCGTGGCAAGACCGGCTACATGATCAGCGCGGTGGCGGAGATGTACAACATCCACCCGCAAACGCTGCGTTTATACGAGCGGGAAGGGTTGCTGGTGCCTTCACGCACCAACGGTAACACCCGCCTCTATGGTGATGAGGACCTGGAACGGCTGGAGGCCATCCTGAACTTGGCGCGCGACTTGGGCGTCAACCTGGCGGGAATTGAAATTATCCTGAACATGCGAGACCGCATGCAGAAGATGCAGGTGGAGATGCAGGCTTTCGTCGAGTATGTGCAGAAGGTGATCTTGAACCCTCCGCCCCTGGATCAGGAGCACATCCAGAACGCCTTGGTGCGCCTCGTCCCGCCCTATTTGATCCGAACCCGCACCGCATCGAAGTAAGTGATCACGTATATTGTGACGGCATGGGGTTGCTTGTCTCGGTTTGAGGCAGGTACGCTCCCGCCTTGCACAATGTGACCCCTGTAAGTGGTGCCCCGTTGTCAGAGTTTGGACCGCGACATGTTGTCTAGCGCTGCCACAGCAGCTTCCAGCCAGCCACTATCCCATCTGTGATCCCTACATATGCTGTCCTCATAAATATGCGGGATACCCAGGTTTTCCATAAGAGCGTGGGCCTCCTCGATATGGGGTCCGTACATAGGGTTCGGGCCCCCGAATAAGCAGTACCCGAATAGTGCGAGTCGCGGAGGCTTGCCGCGAAACAGATCGGTTTGCTTCCTAAGCAATTGAGGTATGCAATACTTGTCAAAGTTCCTTTGGTCACCATAGATATCGGCCATCCCGAACTGACGTGCTACGTTGCACATGATGGGTGAATCGCAGATTGAGGCGGCAAGGAACAACTCGGGGTGGCGCAAAAGCAATTGGTAAGCTCCATTCCCAGACTTACTGAGCCCCACCAAAAGCCTTTTTCTGCTTGCTTTAGGGTAAAGCCCGTCAATGAACGGCACAATCTCCTCTATAAAGTAAGTCTCTTGCTGGATCTCAGGATTAGTGGGATGGTTCGCATACCAAGGCCAATCGCTGAACGAAGGAGACACCGCAATCAATCCATACCTATTATGTAAGTTCTGTTGCTCTACTTCGAGCAGGCCGTCGCCCCACCTAAGCCCAATCCCGGGCTCTGCCGGAAGTACGTAAAGAACCCTCGGTGAGTCAATCTCTTCCATCTTGTCGGGCAATAACACACGCAGCGGAAGATCGTAAGACTGGTTGTGAGAATTTATAATGTAGGTAGTGTTCTGCACTTTAAATGGACCGGTAAACTTCTTTGGTTCTCTTGTCATTCCACACGAATTGAAGTGTACCGAACCAATTTGTCCTGATTCAGGCGGCGTGCAGCCCGCTGCTTGAGCGGGTATCGGACTGAACGCGGTGGCAATTGGAGCGCCAACAGAGCAGGTTCCGAGGAGCCTTAGGACCTCGCGACGGTTTACGCCGGGGGAACTCCTGCGGTAAGGAAGGGAATTTCCAGGCATTTCACTTTTCATCTTTCACCTCCGCTAGTGGTCCTGAGTCTTAAATTAATGTCATAAATATGTGTCTCGTGCGTTTGAGGTATAAAGGAGGACGATGATGTGGATGGGATGCCTGGGAATTCCGCATGAGTTTCCATCTTGGCTCCCAGCTTCTGGGTTAGTATACACCCAGCCGCCATCCTTAACGGAAATGTGGGGTAGGAGGAAACAGAATACCCAGGCCGCGGATACTCCTACCCCCTGAACTGAATTATTCCTCCTCCTTACCGCCGGGCATGGATTACAATGCAATTTCAGGATTGGACATGCCTCGAAAAGACTGTCCCCAATGCGAAGGAACGGGCTGGAAGCCAATTGAAATCGAAGGCGTCCGGCGGGTGACCCGGTGCGACTGCTATGACGTGGAGCGCGCGGAGCTTTTGCTCCGCCAAGCGCACATTCCGGAAAGGTATGAGAACTGCGCCTTTGAGAATTTTGATATTCGCAGGGATAACCAGAGCCTGAGATGGGCGAAGCTGAACGCAGAGAATTTTGTCAAGGAATACCCGACGGATTTTGGCCTGCTCTTTGTCGGCCCCACGGGCGTGGGAAAGACCCACCTGGCCGTTGCCGTCCTGAGGGAGTTGATCTTGCGCAAAGGGGTGGAGTGCCTCTTCTATGATTTCCACGACCTGCTGAAAGCGATTCGGGACAGCTACAACCCGGTTTCCCAGAATTCGGAGCTTTCAATTCTCCAGCCGGTGCTGGAGGTGGAGGTGCTGGTGTTGGATGAACTGGCGTCCTGGAACCCCAGTGACTGGGTGAAAGAGACCTTGCAGCACATTATCAACTCACGTTATAACCACAAGAAGGTCACTCTCATCACTACGACGCTTCCTTTCGGTGAGTCCACAAGTCATCGTGAAGTCCGCGCCCCATCGGGAGACGTCGTCCCCAGTCTGGAATTCAATTTGAACCAGCTCGGAATCACTCTCCGCTCACGGTTCTATGAAATGTGCAAGCTGGTTGAAATGAACTCTGACGACTACCGCAAAGCCATCAAACAGGCGGCCTACAAGTTTCATGCCGAATAGACTCCTGGCGAGGGTCGGACTTGATGTCCGTTGGGTTAGGGTTGCTGCTTCGCATTGACTTCCCTTTCCGCGCAACGGTAGAATACTGTTTCCTTCGTGGGCCTGCGTCGGGTACCTGGAGAGGAGGCCAGCGGATGTCCGCTGACGAAAAAGTTAGCAGTTTGCAAGAGGCAGCGACTGAGCCCGGAGCTCAGTACGATTTAATGGAACCCCAATCGAGGAGTCCTGAAACCGGCGAAGCGACAAGTCTGATGGAGGGGATGGAGTCTTTATCCACTCCCTTGATCACCGTGGGTGAAATCCTCCAGGGACAAGTGCTCAAGATTACAGGCACCGAAGTGGTGGTGGACGTTGGACTAAAGTGTGAGGCGCAGGTAGCGCGCAACGAGTTCCTCACGCTTGACGGACATTTGAGAATTGAGCCGGGTGATACGGTAGACCTCTGGATTGAGAGTTACGACGAGGCCTCCGGCACGGTCACCGTTTCCTATCAGAAGGCTCTACGCCGCAAGACCTGGGATGGAGTCGAGCGGGCATTCCAGGACCAGAGCAATATCACCTGCCGCGTCGTGGATCGTATCAAAGGCGGCCTGATGGTGGATATTGGGGTTCCGGCTTTCCTTCCAGCTTCCCATGCCGACGTGCGGGTGCACGTCAACCTGGATGAACTCAAGGGCCAGGAATTCGCCTGCAAAGTCATTAAGGTTAACCGCAAGAAGAACAACGTGGTGGTCAGCCGCAAGGCTTCGATTGAAGAAGAGCTGAATCGGCGCAAGGCTGAATTGGCGGGACGCTTGGTGGAGGGCGCAGAAATTGACGGCAAGGTCAAGAACCTCACCGACTACGGCGTCTTTGTTGACCTCGGTGGAATCGACGGGCTTCTGCACATCACTGACCTTTCCTGGGGAAGAATTGGACATCCCTCGGAGGTCGTCCAGGTGGGTCAGGAAATCAAGGTGAAGGTGCTCAAGCACGATCCCGAAGGGGGGCGGATTTCTCTGGGTTTGAAACAGCTCACTCCCGATCCGTGGGAGACGGTTGCGGCCACCTATCATGCCGGAGACCGTGTAACGGGCCGCGTGGTGAGTCTTGCCGATTATGGCGCATTTGTGGAACTCGAGCCCGGCGTGGAAGGGCTCATTCACATCTCGGAGATGAGTTGGAGCAAGCGACTGCGACATCCGTCCAAAATCCTCAAGCTCGAGGAGCGAGTGGAGGTGGGAGTGCTGGACGTTGATCCCGTGAAGCGGCGCATCTCGCTTAGCCTGAAGACGACTCTTCCCGATCCCTGGACGCAGGTGGGAGACCGGTTCGCGGAGGGCTCGAAGGTTCACGGCCGGGTCCGCAATTTGACGGAATTCGGTGCTTTCGTCGAAATCGAAGACGGAGTTGACGGCTTGATTCACATTTCCAATATGTCCTGGAATAAGAATGTGAAGCACCCGTCTGAAGTCTTAAAGAAGGGGCAGATGGTTGATGCCGTGGTTCTGGCTTTGGACCTGGCGAATCGGCGCCTGGCCCTGGGTCTGAAACAGCTCGAGGAAGATCCCCGGCAGGCATTCTTCTCCAAGGTTAGTGTGGGGGATAAGCTGCGAGGCAAAGTGACGCGGGTAGCGCCTTTCGGCGCGTTTGTCGAGCTCGAAGAAGGGATCGAGGGTCTCTGTCATGTTTCCGAGTTTGAAGATGAGCACGGCCGAGGTGAGGGCGCGAAGCTCGAAGTTGGGAGTGAATTCGAATTCCGTGTGATTCGCGTGAACGCCCGCGAGCGGAAAATCGCGTTAAGCATGAAGGAGTTGACGGTAGTGGCGGAAATCGAGAAACCCAAAGAACCGGTGAGACAATCCACCATGGCAGAGGCGCTCTCTTCCGCAGGTATTAACCCGTTGGAGTACTCCTCTTCGTCATCGGTAGTTGAGCCGTGACTCGACAAGAAGGCCCGCGGGAGAAACTGTTCAGCCGTGAGCGAAGCTGCTTTAGCGACGCCCATGAGAGCCGGTAGTCCCGGACACTTCGCACCAGGAGTTAAACATGACCAAAGCAGAACTGATTGAGGCTGTTTCGCGGGCCGTAGAGATGAGCCGCAAGGACTCCGAGATCATTGTTGAAACAATCTTCGAGAGCATCGTGAAATCGCTTCGGGTGGGCGATAAGGTCGAAATACGGGGCTTCGGCAGCTTTCGCACCCGCCAACGCAAGCCCCGGATCGGGCGCAACCCAAAGACCGGCGTCCGCGTGGACGTGCCCGCAAAGAAGATTCCCTACTTTAATCCCAGCAAGGAGTTGAAGGATCTCGTCAACAGTGCGGCGGCGGCCGCCACGCCTTCCGCGCCCCCGGCTGCCCCGCCCCCCGCCGAGCCTTCGGGCCCGGCCTCTGCTTAGGGAGCACTCTCGCCTTTCAGGACGGCATGCGGATTATGGACTATCTTTGGAGTCCTTGGCGGTTTCGCTACGTCAGCCAGGCCAACCAGAGTGGTGGTTGCGTCTTCTGCGAAAAGGCTGCGGCCGAGCGTTCGCGCGACCGCGAGAACCTGCTCCTGTACCGTGCCCGCTTTAATTTCGTTCTTCTCAACCTCTATCCCTACACGACCGGCCACTCGATGGTGATCCCCTACGCCCACCTTGCCAGCCTCGAGGAGGTCGAACTCGCCACGCTGGTCGAGATGATGGAGTTGGCCCGGCGGCTCCAGGCCGCATTAAGAGATTGCTATCACCCCGAAGGGTATAATCTGGGTATGAACCTAGGAAGTTGTGCAGGCGCCGGCGTGGCGGATCACTTGCACATGCACCTGCTCCCCCGCTGGACGGGAGATTCCAATTTCATGACGGCCATCGGGGAGACTCGCGTCCTGCCCCAAGACCTCTTCACCACCTACGATAAGCTGGCTCCTTACTTTGCCCCGGGCAGTTGATGCACCGTAAGCGTCAAGGGAGGGAATTGGGTTTGTGACCTCTCCCGGGGGAGAGGGGACCGCAACCGGCGCTTTCACCACTCCGTTCGACCCTTCGCATCAATGCTGGCAGAAAGGAGTCGGGCCTTCTCTGGCGACCCCGGTTTTTCGACCGGGCTCTGTGGAGCGCTAAGAAATATGACGAGCACGTACTATCGCGGTAGGGATACCGGTCACCCGGTACCCCCCGCACGGATCCGTACGGGCGCTCATTAGCGCATACGGCTCTTAACTCGGATGCTGGGCGGCGAAGCGCACCAACGGCCAGGGATGCAGCACGCGCGGCACGGGCAGCCAGCGGACGGCAAGCTTACCGATGCGCTCCCAGTTGGGTCGATGGCGTTGGCTGCGCTGCCGCAGTTGGGTGCGCCACAGACGGATCAACCGAGCTCGAAAGGTGAGCAAGCTGTCGAGGTTGCCCGGTACCGCATAGTAGTTGAAAAAGCCTTGCACGACCGACCGAAGCCACTTGCCCGTGAGCGCCACCGCCTCGTGCCGGCGCTGCCGGAGTTGCGGCTTGAGTTCCCGCAGCTTCTTCCGCAGTCGCTTGCCGATGCTCCGACGCTTCACGGTAAAGTACCCCTTCCGGTTCTTCCCGCTGATATGCGTGAAGCCCAGAAAGTCGAACGTTTCCGGCTTACCTTCTCCGCGTCGTTCCCGGTTCAGCTCGGCGTATC
Organism: uncultured Acidobacteriota bacterium; assembly: GCA_963832915.1. Taxonomy (GTDB): domain Bacteria; phylum Acidobacteriota; class Terriglobia; order UBA7540; family UBA7540; genus CAVROP01. Next base: position 38,351 of record CAWHWE010000022.1, on the reverse strand, counting down.
GCCCGAACTCAATCCGGCGCGTTTTATCGGGATGCAGTTCCAGCCCAAACTTCCCCAGCCGCTCCCGGAGGTCCTCCAGAAAGCGGTCGGCTTCCCTCTGCGCCTGGAATCCCAGGACCGTATCGTCGGCATAGCGCACGACGACCACCTCTCCCCGCGCGTGCTTTTGGCGCCACGCATGCACCCAGAGGTCAAAGACGTAGTGCAGATAGAGGTTCGCCAGCAGGGGTGAAATCACCGCCCCTTGTGGCGTACCCTTCTCGCTCTCCGACCATTCGCCTTCCTCCATCACTCCGGCCTTCAACCCTTTCTGGATCAGCCGGAGAATCCGGCGGTCGGCAACCCGATGCTGCACGAACTTGAGCATCCATTCGTGGGAGATCGAATCGAAAAATCCCCGAATGTCGGCATCAAGAACGTAGTTCACGTGCTTCCGGGTGAGCGCCACCGAGAGCGCGTCCAGCGCTTGATGCTGGCTGCGCCCGGGTCGGAACCCGTACGAAAAGCCCAGAAAGTCTTCCTCGTAGATCGCATTGAGGATGGTGACCACGGCCTGTTGGACGACCTTGTCCTCCAGCGCCGCGATCCCCAGAGGGCGTTGCCGCCCGTCGTCCTTCCGGATGTACACTCTTCGCGAGGGATGCGCTCGATAAGCTCCCCGGTGGACCCGGCCGTGCAGATCGCTCAGTCGACCTTCCAGCCCGGTCTGATACTCCTGCCACGTCACGCCGTCCACCCCTGGTGCCGCCTTACGCTTCAGCGCGTAAAAGCTCTCCCGCCGCAGATCAACCGTTAAAGGGTGGAGCAGAGCCGTGAACTTCATCTTCTGGTGTTGCTTTGCGGCTTTCCGCACACCCGCCCACCCCTGGGACACGCGTGCTTCGCTCTGTGTCGGTGGCGTGCAGGACGGACGAGTGTTCTCCTTGTTCAAGGGCCTTCCCTCCCCATTCTCCGCCCACGCTCTTCCCTTGTTGTTCGAATGGCTCATCGGTACTATGCCCCGGTGTGACTCCTCCTCAACGTGCGTGCGGGTCGTCTGGCCTCAGCCTTCACCCGCCGGTCCCCACTTCGCGGGACATCGGGGAGGTCTCCCGGTTCTCGTGCAGAAAGTGTCTAGGCGTGTCTGGGGTCTTAGACTACGCAGGGCTGCCCCGAGGCTCGCACTAGCGCCTCGGGTCATGTGGCCTTCCGCCGTAGTTAGGACGTTGGCACCCTGATGGCGAATTTTCGGAGCTCCATACCCAGCCCACCTATTCCCCTGTTTATGCTTCACTGCATGCCTCGCGACATACCGCGCAAAACTCGGGGCCGAGTGGGTCGCTAATCCTTTCTCGTGAGAAATTTTCATTCTCTGCTTCCCGCCGGTTTATCCCGGCGCACAACTATCATTCTTTTCAACAATATTCCCGCTTTCAACGCGTAACTACATGTGTTTTCAACAACATTCCCGCATCACCCCAGGCTGCCGAAAGCCGGTCCTTTGTTTTCATAGACATTCCCGCGTCGTTGCTTCAATTTTAAAGTCACTACGTTCTTCCTTTCCCTTTTCGACGCGACATCTTGTCCAGTGGGGGCAATGGAGTCTGTCGCCCCTGCTCCTCCCGGCTGACCCGTTGTCGAAGTTTTTACCCGGGTCCTGAATCCTGAATCCTGCGTGCTGTTTCTTCCACAATCCCACCTACTAACCTAGCCTATCTTCTGCTGTTTGTCAAGAGACATGGAGTCCGCGTGCGGCAGACATTTGCGATGGCGGGTGGGATGCCAGAGCAAATGAAGATGCTGGCGTGCAAATCAAATGACGTGCGCCGCTGCAGGTTGACGATTGTCAGTTTGCCCTTGGATTCCAAAGCGCGAACCTGAGGAAGAACCGCAGCCCTCCCGCCAGTGCGGGACGGAGGTCTGCAGTGCCGTTGCTGCAATTCGACTGAACCGTCCGGACTGTCATTCCGAGGAGTCCCGATCTGATCGGGACGACGAGGAATCTCGGCAGTTCCTTACATTCAGAGCGAGATTCCTCGCGGAGTTTACCCTGAGCGAACGAACCGCTGAGATCCTTCTCCCGCGACTGCGGGATCAGGATGACAGCGAACGGGCTCGGAATGACAGAGCGGAGGGTATTGAGTTCTGAGCCAGGACATACTGCGCAGCCAGCCCGAAGCAAATCGCGCCCCCCGCGAGTGGCTTTTTGAGTGCCCTGTCCCGCTTCATGCGCATGAATCGGTACCCTCCTTTCCCTCCTGCCGTTGATCCGCTTCTGAAAACTGCTGAACAACGGTACGCACTTGCGAAAAATAATCAGAGATTTTCTTTGCGTCAAATGAGGTCGGAATGCTGCGAGAAGGAAAAGACAGGCAGGAAGCAGAGATGTTCAGTCAAAGGTAAGCTACATGCGCTTTTCAGCGACATAAACGAATTTGCAGAATTATTTTTGCGGGTCGGCAATAGTGAGAACCAGAGTGGAATCGGTCTGCTCTTCAGAGCCCGCCCAGGTCGGATTCGCGAGGAGCAAGACGCCTAAATAAGCGCCAAGGGCCAAAGCCCTCCCCTGCTTGATACGAGTAAGCTACCAACTGCTGTAGGGAGTACCTTCATGGGAAAGTCTGTTTGAGCCACTGTTATGGGAAGGTGTGAGTCCTGTGGATACCTGATTTCTGATGGACGCTGCTGGCGGGCAGCGCCTGGTCCGTGGGGTGCAGTGAGTGTGCGATCTCTATGGCGGAGTTCCGGTCGTGCACTCCCAGCTTGACAAAAACATTAGACGCATGAAATTTCACCGTTCTCTCAGTAACACCCAGTCTGTTTGCAATCTCCTTGTTGGAAAGTCCTTCACCCATCAGGCGAACTATATCTGTCTCTCGCAAGGTGAGCGGCAGCTTCTTTTCGGCAGCTTGTAGGGCAAGTCGAGCGAAATGCTCGAGGACGTCTGGAGGAAGCCACACGTGGCCCTCACAGAGGGCGCGGAGTGCTGGAACGAGTTTGACCTTCGCTTCGGAGTACAGCACGAAACCGTCGAACCCGCGCAAGAGCTGGCACTGCTCGCCGCTTGGAGGAACAGTGCCCAAGACCAACAACCTTGCCCCAGGGAAACGAATCCTCAGGGACCGCATGGATACCCGGTTTCCGGCACTGAGGATCATTTCGTCAACAACTAGCACCAATCGTCCGGCAGGTGATGAACTCCGTTGCTCGAGAGCTTCCTCTTCGCCCAAGACATCAAACTCATGCCCCCGGAGGACGTGGGTTAAGTAGGTTAGGGAAATCGGATTCTGTTCGAGAAAGCACACCGCAATGGGAGTTGATTCACGATTGCTTTTGTTGCGCATCGATCCCTCCCCGACGGCTCGTCTTATTGCGCGCGGTGGTTTATCACCTGTCAACTCCCGAATAGCTTCTTACTATTGTCTCAACGAAAAATAGCACCAAAGGCACTGGTCGGTCAAGACGGCAATGTGTCCGCCAACTGCACACATAGTCTGGCTGACCGGTCCAGGGCTCTTTACGGGACTAGGACAGTTGCCCGGTCCAGGATCCTCCCCTGGCCTTCAGGTCAGTAGACGCCATTCTCTGCTCGCTGGTAACGTGACCACATGCTGGAGTACGAGGAGCAAGAAAGCTCCAGATTCAACTCAAATCCAAAATGAGGTGACGACCATGTTTCTGCGAGATCTGATTGGACGGCTATTGCTGATCATCGGCCTAGTGGGTTGCATTTTCGGATTGAGCCATCCCGCTAAGGCGCAAGGGGATATTTGCCAACAGTGCGTGTCGATAGGCGGCGGTAATCATGGATGCCTGTTGGGTCAGAGTAGTGGCTACTATAATTGCACACCGCCGGAATGCGCCAACATGCCCTGCCCAGTTGACGGCATGTGCTGGTCCTAGTGGCCCGGCGAACGGGTCAGTTGGTGTCTTCTTCCGGATGCCCAGGTTGCGTGTGGGCTGGAAGATCTCGACAGGAGAGTCGGAGTTGGGGGCGGGGAAATGGACGAGCATAGCCGCCCCAGCTTCGGCGCGGGTGTCCGTGGCAGGGTCGGTGCTACAGGGTGAGGAGAGCCAAGCGACGGGGTATAGGTAGGTGCTTGGGCCGACATAGCCGGTTAGGAGATGCCGATGCAAGGTTACAAACTCGTGCCAGTTGTATGCGTGCTTGCGGCGATCCCCCGTCTCGCAATCGCCCCCCCTTTAACTGGGGCGCAAACGCCTTTGGAAGTTAAGGTGGGAGAGACAGCTTTGCGCAGCCTTGCCGTGAAGAAAGTGATGCCTTCGTTTCCCGAGTCGAGATTGGTTAATGACAAAACGGGGGTAGTGGTCGTGTTTGTCGTGGTTGATGAGGAAGGGAAGGTGTTTCACTCCAACGTCCGAGAGGCCCCAGCGCCGGCCCTCGGGGAAGCTGCTGAAGCAGCCGTGAAGCAGTGGACGTTCCGTTCGACTACCGTGGCGGGTCGCTCCGCACGCGTCGAGGGCCAATTGACATTTTATTACGTGATCGAGCGCGGACGCGGGATTTTTCGGAATCCGGGGGAGATGCCGACAAAGAAGTAGGAGCGCCGGTTTTGGGGCCTTCGCCATGGTCATTAGCACAAAGTTCGGAAGATGGGTGACGGATGCGTGCATCCTTGGCCTGACCGCCCTGCTGATGGTCAGCGTAGCGTTGCGCCTGTACCATAGCAGCGCCGCCCCCACACGCTGGCAAGAGATTCGGCCGGGCGAGCGGCTTTCCTTAAGTGGGGTTAATTGGGCTGGGGAGGCGCGAATCCTTGTGATTGCGCTTTCTTCGAGGTGCCCTCATTGCCAAGCTAGCCTTCCTTTTTACCGCCAATTGTCCCGCTTGGCCGCCGATAAGGGAAATCGCCTGAGACTCGCGGCGGTCGGCTCTGAACCAACACAGGACATCGACTCATACTTGCGTGCGGGGGGAGTGCGCGCGGATGAAGTGCATCAAGTCGAGTTCTCCCGAATACGCGTAACCGGGGTCCCTACGTTGATTTTGGCCGGTAGGGATGGTGTGGTGGCGGGTGTCTGGGTGGGGGAACTTTCGCAGTCGCGTGAGGGAGACGTCATTGCTCGGATAAATGGCGTGACGAACCCAGGGTCTCCGGCTGATGCATCATCGGAATACTTGGACGAGTCCGCATTAAACCGGCTGAGGGAGCAGGGAGTGGACATGGTAATTCTTGACATTCGAGACCGCAGTTCCTACGCTTCAGCCCACCGCGCCGACTCTACTAATATTCCTTACGATGAGGTGGGAACCCGCGCTCGAATCGAGATCTCGCACCGGAGTAAGGTCGTTGTCGATTGCGAGCAAATCCCCGCCATAGTCTGCGAAACGACAGCAGGAACCCTTAGAAACTTGGGCTATCCCGGCGTGTCGATATTGGGTCGCGGTTCCAATTGAGTGTCTATCCTTATGATGCCGGGTCAGGTGTGGGGGCGTCGTGAGCGAGGCCTCGCGTGAGCGCTGCCATTGATGGCCATCTCCGCCCGGAGTATGATTGCTCTGATCGGAGCAACAAACTCCTGCATAAGGTGGATGTATGAGCACATTCTTTCAGGACTTCAGATTGGGCCTCCGAAGACTCCGCCGGGCTCCTGCGTTTGCGCTCGTGGCCGTGGTGACCCTCGCGCTCGGGATCGGGGCCAACACCGCCATTTTCAGCTTGGTGAACACAGTCGTTCTACATCCGCTCCCCTACCCGGACGCTGATCGTTTGGTGCGAGTCGATTGTCCGGACGGGAGCGAGCTCCCTTTTGCCGACGCCGGGGAGATACGAGAGCAAAGCCACTCCCTTCAGTCCATAGGAGTTTATACGCCTATCGCCGTGCCCATGACGCTGACCGGTGGGGCGATAGCCGCGCGCCTGAGAAAGGAGGCCGTATCTCCGGAAGTCTTTCCGGTTCTGGGTGTCACTCCCTTGCTAGGGCGAGCCTTCCTGCGGCAGGAGACACGGCTTGGCGAAGGCCAAGTGGCGATCCTCAGCTACGCTGCCTGGGAAAGGTACCTGGGTGCAGACCGTGGCGTGATCGGAAGAACCGTGGCTCTGGACAGGCAGCCGTACATAATCGTCGGCGTAATGCCGCCGGGATTCGCTTTCCCCAGCCAATTGGTGGATGTTTGGACCCCTTTGTCACCCGCCTCGGCTGCGAAGGAGGAAGCCACGATGGCCAACATGGCGGTCGGGCGCCTGAAGCCGGGCGTGAAGCCGCGCGAGGCTGAGGCCGAGCTGAACGTAATCGCCGACCGCCTCAAGGGAAGATCGAGGACGGGTGAAAAGCTCCAACTGCGCGTGACTTCACTTCAAGAACAGACCGTGGGGCCAGTCAAGAAGGCGCTTTTCATTCTGCTCGGAGCAGTTGGATTGGTGCTGTTGCTCGCGTGTTCAAATGTTGCAAACCTGTTGATCGCTCGAAACGCAGGCCGGCGGCGGGAAATCGCGACGTGCGCTGCCATGGGTGCAACTCGCCCTCGCTTGGTGCGGCAACTCCTGACCGAAAGTGTACTCCTGGCCATGGCTGGCGGTTTCCTTGGACTCGTTCTAGCTTTCTGGGGACTCCACCTCGTTAAGTTGCTCGCTCCTCCAAAGCTGCCCCGGCTCGATAGCGTCGGCGTCAATGGCTGGGTGCTGGCGTTCACCTTCGCCGTGTCCGTTCTCGCCGGGCTGGTATTTGGAATTCTTCCCGCCTTTATGGCGTCCAAACCTGATTTAATCGACTCGCTCAAGGAAGGAGGCGGGCCATCGGATGTCGGCTATGGACCCTCCAACCTCCTCAAGGCGCAAGGAGTGTTGACGGCGTGTCAAGCGGCTCTGGCCACGGTATTGCTTATAGGGGCAGGGCTGATTGTCCAAAGTCTAACGGGGCTAATGAGTGTTCACCTGGGTTTCGACCCTCATCGTCTCCTTGTCGTTGAGATGGACGAGATGGACCTTGTCTCCTTGGGGACAACGGCGAAGATGCTCTTCTACCAGAGGGTTTTGGACGAGGTCCACGCACTGCCGGGTGTCGAATCGGCGGCCTTGTCGAATAGTTCTCCGTTAGGCGGGGGGGGAGTGATAATAACGGTCTACAGAGAAGGAGAATCGCTGCCTAGTTCGCGTCAAGAGGGGCTCAAAGCCCTGATGCGTGAAACGCAACTCTGGAAGAGTGGAGATTCACACACCCATCTTGTCCCACTCCAAAAGATCAGCGGGGGCTACTTTAGGACGATGAGGATTGCCATTCGTGAGGGGCGTGCCTTCTCGGCCGAGGACAGATTCGGGTCACCGTTCGTGGCCGTAGTAAACGAAGCGCTGGCCCACCGGCTTTGGCCCAATGGGGATGCGGTCGGCAAGAAGATCTGTTTCGGGAGCGACCACACATGGTTCGAGGTGGTGGGAGTTGCCGACAACGCCAGAGACGAGAGTCTAGAAAAGGAACCCGGACCCAAAGTCTATCTCCCCTACCTCCAGTTGCGTGATGCCGGAGGTAGGTTGGTTGTGCGCACCGCGGTCCCACCCCAACGCCTGAGCGATGCGATCGTTAACCGCATGTGGTCTGCAAACGCGAAGGAGGGAATTGTGTCTGTCCAGACCATGGATGAGGTGATATCAAAGTCGCTCATAGGCGCGCGTTTCCACGCTGCCCTTTTCAGTCTATTTGCTTCCCTTGCCCTGCTCATGGCGAGCGTTGGCGTGTATGGGGTTGTTTCTTACTCGGTGAGCCAGCGGACGCGTGAAATTGGGATTCGTATGGCATTGGGCGCACGACCGGCAAACGTCCTGGTGCTCGTTATTGGGCAGAAGATCATTGTGACAGCGATTGGAATAGCGGCAGGCTTAGCCGTTGCACTTGCGCTCACGCGTACGATTGCAAGTCTTCTCTTCGGCGTGGCCCCAAACGATTTAGGCACTTTTGTGGAGGCACCCGTTCTCTTTGGGCTGGCCGCCCTTGTGGCGTCGTACATCCCGACCCGACGGGCCTTGCGGGTCGATCCAGCTCAGTCGATCCGGTGGGAATAGGACTCGGGCGAGACATTGCGCTTTCGCAAGGAGAATGACTGGCGTGATCGTTAGATCATAATAGTTACGCGTAGGAGAGGGAAGAACGTCATTTCGACAACTTAAGGGCGGAAGTGACGACGAGATGTCAGCGGACCGGCGAGACGGTGTCGCCGGCACACTTCTGCCTTGATACCGGGTAAGCATGAGGAGCCTGCCATCGCCACAGCACTAGTATACCGTTTCACTAAAATATGCTCATATCACGTCATCAAGGCGTCGAACTTCTTCCAGCGATGAACCACGGGGGCGGCGTTGATTTCGGAAACCCCGAGCAGGATTCGATCCCGCAGCTCCTCCCAGGATTGCACGCGAATGTGCCGCAAGAAGGTTCGTGCCATTTTGCCGAAAAGCGTTTCCACCATGTTCAGCCAGGAGCCATGGGTGGGCGTCAGCACGTATTTGAACCGATTGGGACGAGTGGCCAAGTAGGCCTGCGTCTCCTTGGAAAGGTGCGCCGAGTGATTGTCCAGCACCAGACGAAGGATGCACTCGGGCGGATAGTAGCGATCCAAATCCTGCAGCAGAGCAATGAACTCGCGACTCCGATGGCGACGCTCGACCCGCGCCGTGACATGTCCCGTCTGCAGGTCGAGCGCGGCCAGAATCGAAGCCGTGCCCAAACGCTTATATTCGTGATCGCGCGCCACGGTGGAGTGCTGGCCCGCTACCGGCGGCAGATCGGGAGCCGTATTCGCCAAGGCTTGCAGGCCGGGCTTCTCATCGACGGAAACGGTGATCACGCTGGGCGGTGCCTCGGGAGTCCCGCCGTTTTGGTTCTGCAGCATCACTTCTTGATAGACCAGCAGTACTTCGCGCATCTTGGCCTCGAAGGCCGGATCGCGCCGCTCCAGGTAATAAGTCACCTTGTCGGGGCGCAAGGCTTGTTGGGTCAAGATCCGCTGCACGGTCGCCTTGGCCGCCCGCGCCAACGCCGGGTGCCCGGCCGCCACGGCTTGCCGACGCACATGCTGGGCCAGCGACTGCCGCGTCCACAATTCCGCCGCGTAACCGTACTCCTGGGGCTTCGAGCAGGCCAAGTGCACCACCCAAGCCTTGGCGGCTTCTGTAATCACCGGCTCCCGAGCCCGATGGTAGGCGTCTTTCAGGCCCGCCGTCAAACCCACCCGCAGGGCCTTGCCCACCCACTTGGCCACGCTGGTGCGGGTCATGCCAACCTTGCGAGCAATCGCGGTGATGGTTTCGCCGGCATGATAGCCCCACAGAATCTCGGCCCGCTGCACTTCCCGCCGCGGCGCCGTCTGCGAACGACGCAGGCGTTCGAGTTGCTCCACTTCCTCTTGGGTCAACACCAACTTTGCACGCCTCGATTTTCCTGCCATGCCGCGAAGCATATCAGGAAAAAAGCTCCATGTGAACATCTTTTAACGAAACGGTATACTAGTAAACGCAATTCTTAAATTTCTCACAGCTACTGGGGACCCTCAATCGGCTGAGCGGTCGACGGAGATTTACGAACTGCTTGCGAAGCGGAGGCCTGACGCCTTCGAGCCACGCCTAGCCACGGGCCTTTACAACCTAGGCGTATCCTATAATGAGCTACGCAAGCCGCACGAGGCGGTTAAGCCGGCACAGCGGGCAGCGGAGATATACGAGCGGCTGGCGAAGCAGAACCCGGAGGCGTTCGAGCCGTGCTTGGCTATGAGCCTTCACGGCTTGGGCATCATGTGCGCGCAATTGGGGAAGCCGGAGGAGGCACTGACGTTGGCGCGGCGGGCGGTAGAGATTCGCGACCGACTGGCGAAGCAAAACCCGTGCACCTTCGAGCCGGACCTGGCGGACAGCCTCAACAACCTGAGTCTTCGCTACAGCGAGATGGGGAAGCGGAAAGAGGCACTGGGGGCGGCGAGGCAGGCCGTAGAGATTCGCGAGCGGCTAGCGAAACAGAATGCGGATACCTTTGAGCCGGACCTAGCCGACAGCCTCGACAACCTGAGCTTACGCTATAGCGAGATGGAGTGCCGGGATGATGCATTGGAGTCCGCGCGACGGGCGGTAGAGATATACCAGCGCCTTGCGAAGCAGAACCCGGCCGCCTTCGAGCCGGATTTGGCCGGCAGCCTCAACAACCTGAGCCTTTGCTACAGCGACCTAGGCAGGCTGGATGAGGCGCTTGAAGCGGCGGAGCGGGCGGTTGAAATTCGGGAGCGGTTGGCAAAGCAGAACGCAGACACTTTCGGACTGGACCTAGCCGACAGCCTTGACAGCCTGGCCAACGTGTACTGGTGGCTGGGCCGCTTGGATGAGGCGCTGAAGGCGGCGGAGCGAGCGCTGAAGATTCGCCAACGGCTGGCGAAGCAGGACCCAAGTTCCTTCGACGCAGGGCTAGATGTCAGCCTGAACAGCTTGGCCAGCGTTTACTGGGGGCTAGGCAACTTGGAAAGGTCACAGGGGCTAGCAGAGCACGCAGTTGAGGTTCTCGAGTGGCTGGCGAAGCAGGATCCAAATACATTCGAGCCGCGTCTGGCGGCAGGTCTGCGAGCCGTGGGGACAATCTACCAAGGGGGAAATCCGATGGAGGCGGCTGACGCGTTCAGGCGGGCCGTCGTGACTCTGCGGCGATTATTCCTGCTTCAGCCAAAGGTGCATTCCAGGCAGATGACCGAACTTCAGCAGGACTATCTGCATTCGTGCAAGTTGTCCGGCCAGGAGCCCGATCCCGAACTACTGGCCCCGATTGGTGAAGCGCTGCAAAGCGCGGCCCGTCCCGCCGTGTAACAATGTCTCTGTCGACGTGGCCCATGAGGAGGTGACGAATGCAGAGCAGCTCTTTGGCCTCATTACCGCTTTCGTCCGACATCGCAGTGCGCCTCCCAGTTGGCTCGGCAGACATCCGGGAGGAAAACCAGATCATCAAGACATATCCCTTATCAGGCCCGGACCCGGTGGCGGTGCGGGCCCACCGACGCGACCTGCGGAAAATCTATCCTTACTTTACATTTGATGCCCTTGCCCATGAGGGCGTGGACCAGACTTGGAAAGTGATCCGCCTGGAAAACCCCTACATCGAGGCGTTCGTGCTGCCAGGCGTGGGTGGAAAGCTAGTGGGGGCACTAGAAAAAAGCACTGGAAAAGACTTCATCTACTACAACAAGGTACTCAAGTTCCGCCGGCTCGCGATGCGAGGTCCGTGGGCATCCGGAGGAATCCAGCCGAACTTTGGAATCCGTGGCCTGTCGCCGTGGGCCCCCACACCGGTGGACTATCTCACCCGCAGGAACGCTGACGGCAGCGTGAGCTGCGTCGTAGGTACCATGGACCTGCCGTCACGCACAGAGTGGCGAGTGGAATACACCCTCCATCCCGATAAGGCGTACATCGAGGTGCGTTCCCTCTGGTACAATCCCCAGCCACTGAACCAGTCCTACTACTTTTGGATGAACGCGGCTCAAAAGCTGCGCGACGATCTCGAATTCGTCATGCCTGGAGTGAGCTGGATCGCGCGCGACTACTGGGTTCCCTCCGAATCATGGCCAATGACCAAGGACGGACGGAATCTGGCCTTTTACCGCGACCACAGCGATGATGACGGACACAGCTACTTCGTCCACGGCGTGCTACAGGATTTCACAGGCGGATACTGGCACGATTCACAATTCGGATATGGTCATTGGGCTCTGCATGAGGAGGTGCCAGGCCAGAAACTTTGGCTCTGGCCCAAGTGCCGTTTCGGAAGCATGTGGCACGGCCTCCTGACCGACAAAGACGGGCCTTACTTCGAGCAGCAAACTGGCCGCTATCTTGACCAGGACGACCACGAATTCCTGGCGCCGTACTCGGCTGATCGCTGGCGGCAATTGTATTTCCCGTACAAGAAAATCGGTCCCATGGTGAAGGCGAACCCCTACGGCGTGCTCAACGTACACCGTGTCTGCGCCACCCGCGGCCAACCACCCCCTGCCCCCTCCTTAGCCAAGGAGGGGAGTTTCCTGGCGGTAGGTTTCTGCGCTCTCCAGGAGCTTGCTGAAGATCTCAGGATTTTCGCTGAGGGCAAGCAGGTCGCCAGCGACCGAATCGTCCTCAAACCCATGGACGTATACCAAAAGACCTTTCCGGTCACGATCCAAGAGGGCCAACTTCGTGTGGAGGTGGGCGACAAGCTTTCCTATACGGACGATCCCAGTGCCGGCCTCCTGAAGCGGCCCTTCCACTTTCACAATATCGACGAGAGTAGCGTCGAGGGGCTGTACCAGTCGGCGGAACGCGACGAGAAGAGCCGGAGTTACGACTCGGCCTTACACAAGTATGAGAATGTTGTCCAGCGGGAGCCTCTCCACGTTCGCGCCTTGACGCGCCTCGCCGAACTCTATTGCCGAAGGGCTCAATACGAGAAAGCACTCGAATACGCGCGGAAGGCCTTGGATATTGCCATGTACGACGCGGATGGCAATTACATTTACGGCATCATTGCCCGGAGGTTGGGCGACCTGGTGGACGCCAAGGAAACGCTGGGATGGGCGGCGCGGTCGATGAAATATCGCTCGACGGCTTACTGCGAGCTCGGCGGTATTTATCTTTTGGAGCGCAATTTCGATCTCGCGCAGCAGTATCTGTATCGCTCTCTTCGTTATGATGCATACAACATCAGGGGCTACCAGCTTCTGGCCACCACATTCCGGCTGCAAGAGCAACCCCACGAGGCGCGCGAGGTCTTGAATAAGATTCTCGATATCGATCCCTTGTGCCATTTTGCGCGCTTCGAGCGGTATCTGCTCGATCCCGGTGCTGACACGCTGAACAACTTCAAATCCATGATCCGCAACGAATTCCCGCACGAGGCCTATCTCGAAATCGCCGCCTATTACGCCAACCTGCGGCTGGACGACGACGCCCTAAAGGTACTGGAAGTAGCGCCGGAGCAGGCCACGGTGCGTTATTGGCAGGCCTACCTCTTGCAGAAGAAATCCCCGGAGCGGAGCCAGGAGGCGCTCGAACACGCCTCCGCTCTTTCACCCTACCTAGTATTCCCTTTCCGTGAAGAGTCGATTCCGGTGTTTCAGTGGGCCGCGACGGTGCAGCCGAATGATTGGAAGCCCAAGTACTACCTGGGCTTGATCTTTTGGGGAATGCAGCGGAACAAGGACGCCTTGCAGATGTTGAGCGAGTGTGGCGACCAACCCGACTATGCTCCGACCTATATCTGTCGGGCATTTCTCGAAAAGGGCGTCGATTCCCAGAAGGCACGAGCGGACTATGAGCGCGCTTACTGCATCGAAAAGACAGACTGGAGACCTGCCTGCCACCTGACGAATTACTATCTCGAGAGCGGGATGAACGACGAGGCTCTGAAGGTGGCCATACATGCTGCCGGGCGATTCCCAAAGGAAGAGGCGGTCAGAACTCTGCTGGCTAGGACGTACCTGATCAACGGCAAGTATCAGGACTGTCACGCCGTGTTGGCGGAAACCTCCATCCTGCCCTATGAATTCCAAACCGATGTGTACCAAATGTGGCTGCAAAGTATGGGCGCCATGGCCCTCGCGGACATGAGGAAAGGCCGATATCAAGAGGCAATCGAGCGACTGGAACTCTCGCGCGAATTCCCGGAGCGATTGGGAACAGGCAAGCCAGCCGATCCCGATTACCGGACTCAAGACTACCGCGAGGTCTGGTGTTATGAAAAGTTGAATATGACGGCCAAGGCGGAGGAAGCACGAAGAAGGATCAAGGCCTGGAACTCTCGCCATCCGGGGGAGGCAAAGCCGATGTTCAGAACCAGCGCGTCGAGGAAAGATACTGCACCTCACTCCCGCCGCAGCCAGGCCTTAAAGCGCTTAAGGCACTCACAGTATTGGCCCGAGGCAGCTTCCGATGGACCAAGTCGCGTTGGCGCCTAATGCATTCACGCCTTTGATTTCTCGTACGCCCTGGGGGCGATAGCACGGGTGCTTAGCGAAGAAGGAGGGGCTGCACGTGCTCCTGTTTCTGGGAATCGACGGCGGTGGAACTCGCACCCTAGCCTGCTTGGGCGACGAGCGCGGGCGCATTCTTGCCAAGGCGGTGGCAGGGCCTTCGAACCCCACAAAGGTCAAGGTTGGAGCGGCCAAGAAGGAACTCCTACGGGCCGCGCGTGCTGCCCTCCGAAAGGCCTCCGCTGTGGCGGTTCGCAAGGAGGCGCTGCTGGAGGGCGCCGATGGAAACCGTTCAAACAAACCCTGCCTTGAGGCTGTTTGCGCTGGGGTGTCGGGAGTTGACCCTCCGGCTCTGAGCCGGCCTCCATTGGCATGGCTCCGTAAGGCCATCCCCGCGCGGCGTCATCTGCTGACGACGGACGCGGCGATTGCTCTGCACGCCGCGCTGGGAACCGCCGCGGGGATGATCGTAATCGCTGGGACAGGTTCTATAGCCTACGCTCGTGACCACCGGGGTGAAACCCTGCGCGTCGGTGGTTGGGGCGCTTCGTTTGACGATCTCGGGTCGGGGCATGACGTTGGACGCAAGGCCATAAGGGCGGCCTTGTGCGACTTCGACGGGAGCGGCGAGCGTACGGTGCTCACCCCGAGGATTTGCCGGGCTCTGAAGCTCTCTAAGATTACACAAATCACCCAGAAGCAGACGAAGCTGGAAATAAAGCAAGTGGCTGCGCTCTCGACCCTGGTATCGGAAGCGGCGCGCCAAGGGGATCGAGTCGCGCGCCGCCTTTGCGTTCAAGCGGGCGCCGACCTAGCCGAGTTAGCCTTAGCGCTGGCGAGGCAACTGGGACGGCGCAAGACGCTTCCCATTGTCTGCGCCGGAAGCTTCTTCCGTTCCAGCCCCACCCTGCGGCGCAGTTTTGCGCGCCACGTGCATGAGCACCTCCCCTCGGCGCGTGTGCGGCTTTTGCGGCGGGAACCCGTCGAAGGCGCCCTGTCTATGGCGCGGAATCTGGCAGCATAGGAATGAGGCTTTCAGAGAACCACGTATAAGTGATTCTAGGCGGAATTTTCCTTTTCCGTGGGAGATGGGCTGACGGGTGTCTCCACACGGGCTCCCACCCCCAAGCGAAGTTGGCCCTCCGCGGTGGTCCCTTCCAAACGTTCGTAGCGGACCGGCGTGGCGTGAAGGCGGACGCGCAGGTCGCCGCAGCGGGTGATTTCGTGGGGAATCAGCAGTTCCAGTTCGATGTTCGGGGCTAGGCGGAGCCCATCCGGCCCGACGAAGTAAATTCCCGAGTTGGAAATATCCTGCGCCACGCCGAGGGCCTCCTTGACCTCCCCGCTCGGATCCTTCCAGATCAGGCGCACAGGCGACTCGATGCGATATCGGCGCTCCGTGCGGAGACCGCTGCCCGGTGGCCTGCCGAGTTCCGTTGTCCCGGCCGCATTGATTTGGAATTCAAGCCCTTCGGCGCCTCCCGTGGTGTTAGGGAACTCCTCCTGTGCCCGCGCCACCAGGCTATCCACGTACGCATCATCGCTGTCGGGGTCGTGGTGGAACAGCACCAGTCGCTTCACACCTCGCTCCCGGGCGATGCGCACGCCCTCCTGCCATGAGCTGTGCCCCCAACCTTTCTTTTCGCCTTCCGACTGTTGAGGCGTGTACTGGGAGTCATACAACAGAAGGTCGGCATCCTGCGCCAGGGTACGCATGGCGCGATCGTGGAAGGCGGAGCCCGGCTCGGTGTCCGTCGCCAGGACAACCACGCCACCATCCGCTTCGACCCGGTAGCCAACGCATCCCTGAGGATGATTGAGCGGCGCGGAGGTGATCACTGCCCCGTTAATATTGACGGGGGCCTCCCCCAATTCGATAAAGTGGCGCTCCGCTCCCATGGCGCTCATGCCTACCGGAAAGTAGGGACTCACCATCATGCCTTCGATGGTTTGCTGTAAATCGCACCCTCGGCGCAGGCAGGAGTAGAAAAAGAAAGTGTTGCCCTTTCTATAAAGAGGAAGAAAAAAAGGAATCCCCTGAATGTGGTCCCAGTGGAAATGCGTGAGGAAGATATAAGCCTGCACCGGCCGGTCACCAAATTCACCGAGAATGCTCTTGCCTAGCGCCCGCAGTCCGCTGCCACAGTCCAGAATGATGAGCGTGCCGTTGTCGAGCCTGACCTCCACGCACGAGGTATTGCCACCGTACCGCCTGTTCCCTATTTCCGGCGTCGGCGTCGAACCACGCACACCCCAGAGTCTGACCTTCATGGTTCACCACCTTGGCTCAGCCGGAATCCGGCATCGGTTGAAATAGACCTGCGGCCGGTAAACATACAGCCCTCTGTTGTTCTTGACTTGAGGGCAGGCCCTGAAACAGTTCGTATCTTATATAGGCTAGCAATCCTAATACCGGGTGTCTACCCCTTTCTTTCTAGCGCACGGGTTAATCCCGAGTGGTTACCTTTATTGCCAATAGGGGGATGAGTTAGTTCGCTGCCTTGACCCCGCCGGCGCGGAGCAGCTAGAATCCGATTCAGCCGGTGAGGGATATGAAACTTCGATTTTCCACCCCATTCGACCCGAACGACGAGTCGGAGCGCTTCCTTGAGTCGTTCCCCTCCCGCTCTGCGGTTTTTGCACTTTTCCCCTCCGATTCGGCAGTTCCTTCCCCACCGTACCTCAGCCGCACGAGGGACCTGCGCCGGCGCTTGGGCCGGCTTTTGTTCCCCAAGCGGGAAGTCTCGCGGATGTTCAACCTGCGGGGGTTCGCCCGCCGGGTTGAATGGCAGGTCGTGGGGTCCGCTTTTGAGGCTCAATGGCTGAATTATCTTCTTAATAAGCAGTATTACCCCCGCCAGTACCGTCTCCGCCTTCGCCTCAAACCTCCGGCGCTTCTCAAGCTCAACTTGCGTAACCGCTTTCCGCGCTGTTATCCCACTCGCCGCTTGCTGAAAGATGGGTCTTATTACTACGGCCCTTTTCCTTCGCTGACTGCCGCCGAGCGTTTTGCCGCGGAATTCCTGGACTTCTTCAAGATCCGCCGCTGTATCGAAGAGTTGGATCCCAACCCGTCCCATCCCGGTTGCATCTACTCGCAGATGAAGATGTGTCTTGCGCCCTGCTTTGCCGGTTGCACCGATGACGAATACGATAATGAAGTGGGGCGGGTTGTGGAATTCCTGGACGGCCAGGGCCAGGCGCTGCTCCGTGCGCTCGCGGAGGAGCGCACCCAGGCGTCCCAAGCGCTCGAATTCGAACACGCCGCCAAGATCCACGCCAAGATCGAGAAAGTCAACGGAGTGCTTCGACAGAAATCCGACTTGGCGCGCAACCTGCTGGAGCTTCACGCGCTGGTTATGCAAAAGGGCGGGGAAGAGAAGAGCGTGCTTTTCTTTCGCGTGTGGCGGGGCGAATTGCGCGGGCCCGTGGCGCTTTCGCTGGACGAGAACGTGCCCTCGCCTGTTCCCCTTGACCAGCAACTCCATAACTTGCTGGATTCCCTCGCGGGCGACTCTCCGTCGGCATCCCCCACCCAAACCCTTTCGCGGCCCTCGCCCCCTGATGGCCCCGCCCTCGAACCGATGAGGCAGAGTCCCGCCCCACCGCTCACTCCCACAGCCCACCTTGTTCATTCGCGGACGAATCGTGCCGAATTCGTTCCTGCTGTTCCGCCCTGGGAACACTTGAGCCTGCTGGCGCGCTGGTATTACAGCAGCTTCCGCGAGGGTGAATTGGTCACGCTGAACGCCGATCGGACGATACCCCACACCCGCCTCATCCGCATCTGCCGCAAGATCCTTGCATTGTAGGAATTGAATCGTTGATTCATTGCACAAACCGTTGTTTGACTGCAAGGTCCGAGCCACCTACAATGGCTTAAGGCGATGGACAATGCCTGACACGTTTCTTTCCATAACCACGCCGCCTCCGCGTCGGCGGCCCTCGCCGCCCAGGGTCAGCAGCCGCAAAGTCTTCGGCCAGTTTGTATTTGTGATTCTCTTGCTTCTTTCTGCCGGAGCGGGTGCGCTGGCCGGGCTGGTCTTTGTTTATTCGTCTGACCTGCCACAGATTCGCGAGCTGGAGGATTACCGGCCGGACGTGATGACGGACCTTTACTCAGACGACGGCACCATCATCGGGAGCTTTGCGCTGGAACGGCGCGTCATTGTGACCTATAACCAGATTCCCCCGATGATGAGAGACGCGGTCATCTCCATTGAAGACCGTCACTTCGAGAACCACTGGGGTATCGATGTGCTGCGCATCGTGCGCGCAGCGCTTACGGATCTGACGGAGTGGCGGAGAGCTCAGGGGGCCAGCACCCTTACCCAGCAGCTTAGCAAGAAGCTCTTCCTGACGCCGGAGAAAAGCTTCCGGCGTAAAATCCAAGAAGCCTTGATGGCCATTCAAATTGAGCGGCACTTCACCAAGTCCCAGATCTTTACCATGTACGCGAACCAAGTAGATCTGGGGCATGGGAATTTTGGTTACGAGGCCGCCGCGCAGTTCTTCTTGGGCAAGCACCTGGACCAGTTGACGCTCCCGGAAGCCGCGCTGTTGGCGGGAATCCCCAAGTCGCCCACGGGCTACTCTCCCCTCGTGCATTCCGAAGCCGCGCGCCGGCGACGCAATCAGGTGCTGCTTGCCATGCTTGAGAACGGGAGGATCTCACAGGAGCAATACCGAGAGGCAGCCAACACCCCCCTCAAGTTGAATATCCAGAAATGGAATTACACCCTGGCGCCCTACTTTGTGGAAGAGGTCCGCCAGTTCCTCGAAAAGAAGTACGGGCCGGAAGCCGTCCACGAACAGGGCCTCCACGTTTACACAACGCTCAACATCAAGAAGCAGAAGATGGCACAGGCAGCCCTTCAAGAGGGCCTGCGCGAGGATGATAAACGACGCGGTTGGCGCGGCCCCGAGAAGAACATCCTGAAAACCGTCCTCACCCTTGCCGATGGTGAGCCTGTGACGCTCGAAACCTACACGGACGCCGACTGGAAGCTAGCCTTCCAGCCGGGTGATTTGGTGCACGGACTGGTGATGCAAGTGAGCCCGGACCATGCCCTCGTGCGGTTTGGTGGTTCCACGGCGCGTGTCACCCCCCCGGATTTTGCCTGGACCAAGAAGACCCAGGCGAGCGATCTTTTTACCCTCGGCGATGTGGACTTGTTTCAAGTCAAGGAAATCAAAGGAGCGAAGCTTCACGTGACCCTTGACCAGTATCCCACCGTCCAAGGGGCAATGTTGGTGATTGACAATGCCACCGGCGCCATTCAGGCCATGATCGGAGGATACGACTGGAACGAAAGCAAGTACAACCGGGCCACCCAGGCGGAACGGCAAGTGGGCTCTTCTTTCAAGGTATACGTTTATTCGCAGGCAATACTCGATGGCATGTCGCCCTTTGACACCATTCTGGATGCGCCGATCGGTTACAGCACCTCGTCCGGTTGGTGGTCCCCGCACAACTACGATGAAAAATTCGAGGGGACCATCACGCTGCTGCACGCGCTGGCCGAGTCGCGCAATGTTCCTGCGGTCCGGTTGCTGGCAAAAATCGGGGTGGATAGCGTCATAAGATTGTGCCGCAAGTTTGGCCTCACCTCACGGCTGGTTCCCAACCTGCCCCTGGCGCTTGGCGCCTCGGATCTGACCCTACTCGAGCACACCTCTGCTTTCACCACCTTCCCGAACGACGGTGTCCACATTACGCCGCGAATGGTCTCCCATGTGACCAACTATGACGGGCGAGTGATCGACGATTTCCAGCCGGAAGTCACGGACGTTCTTCCGGCTTCGGCTGCACGCCTCATGGTTGCGATGTTGCGGGAGGTCTTCAACACCGGGACGGCGGTGCGGGCCAAGCCGTTGGCCCAGAAATACCCCTTGGCTGGCAAGACGGGCACCACCAACGATTTCACTGACGCGTGGTTTCTCGGCTTTACCCCCTCCATCACCTGCAGCGTTTACGTGGGCTTCGATGACCACCAGACGCTGGGCGATAAGGAAGAAGGAGCGCGTGTGGCGCTGCCCATCTGGGCGCAGTTTATGAGCGAGGCCTTGAAGGACCGACCCGCCGAGGGCTTCCCGCACTCGCCGCTCCTGACCAATCCCGGCCAAGTGAAGGAAATTCTCGCCAGCGCGGGTGAGCTATTGCCGGGGGGAAGCCCCCTAAGCGTGGCCGAAACCAACGCCCATCCAGCGTCAGGGCCGGAAGAACGAAGCGCTGGCCAGCCGAAGCTGAAAGCCGCCACTCCGCCAGCTTCCACAGGTTCAACCTCATTAGTCCCCAGCCGGGCAGTAACACCTGTGTCCTCTACGCCTGCTGGAGGTGCGGTTGCGCCCGCCAAGGCGAAACCCAAAGCTGTGTCCGCTCCGGCAGACACGAAACCCTCTTCCTCCCCCGACGGCGCCAAAGACGGACCAAATCCTCATCCGAGTGTGGCGCCCGGGGCTAGCCCTGCAACGCATTGAGTGGGTTGCGATCCTCATTGTCGTCGCGCAGCCGCATAGAACAAACCTCCGGCCGATCTTGGTATTACACGATTAAACTAAGCGAACTGAGGATTTCCCGCCCACCTCACACGGCGCCGATGCCGGGACCATTCAGGTGAGAAGTATCCATGGTCCCGTCCGTGATATGAAAGATGCCCGGAAAACGGTCTTCCCA
Organism: uncultured Acidobacteriota bacterium; assembly: GCA_963832915.1. Lineage (GTDB taxonomy): Bacteria > Acidobacteriota > Terriglobia > UBA7540 > UBA7540 > CAVROP01. Next base: position 17,766 of record CAWHWE010000022.1, on the reverse strand, counting down.
GCCCTTGTTGGCCGCGGGCAAATACTGCCGTGAATTCGCTTCAATCGCTTGGACATCCGGCACGTGCGCGGCGAGACTCGCGGATTGAATCAGGGAAGCGCCGGGGCAGGTCAGGTCCTGCACGCACAGGAACATCTTGTTCTTTTCTGCCACTGACGAGAGGATCATCATCGTGCTTTGTCCCTTGCAGGCTTTCAAAGCTGCGCCCGTGTAACCCATCTGGCGCGCGAGCATCAGCGCTTCGAGGTCGGTCAAAGACTCATCGATGACCACGGGTTTCAGTTTTGCGGCCTCGAACATTACATTCTGCAGGTGAGTTTTCAGATCGCGCGCCGTGGGCTGTTCTACATACTGAATCCGCGCGAACCCCCCGGGCGTCTTCTCTTTCACCAGGTGCAGAAAATCGACGAGGTGCTGAACGTCGGGGCAGCGCTCGTTGAAGTCGAGCGAGTAGACCCAGCCGGTGACCCCACGCTTTTCCTCCGTCTCAGTGGCTACGCGGTCAACGCCGACCACGCGCTCCGAATCCCATTTCAAGTCGTCGCCATTCAACTTGATTTTGAAGTGGGTCAGCCCGTTATAGTTGATCCATTCGGGAAGCGTCTCCGGCAAGCCGTCGTGGACGCGTTGTTTGATGTCGGAATCCACCAGCGGATCGATGGCTGAAACCAGGTGGTACAGCGGCAGGCGGGTTTTGGGTTCCTTCAAAACGTACTTTTCCGGGTACTCTCCTTTGTATTCGGGCCCCACGTAATAGGAGAGGTCGTGATTCATGAACTCGGGTCCATAGGTGTGATAACAGTTCACGCCGTGCAGCTTGCCATAGGCATCGTGGACCGCTGCGTCAAAGGCGCTCGCGGTAACCAGAGTACAAAGCTTGGGGATGGGTTCGGCCAGCTTTGACTCCTGCGAGATCTCTTCGGCAGCCTTCAAGTACTGGGGTTCGAGCGCCCAGTTGAGGTCAATGGGGTGGCCGTATTCCTTATAGCGCCCGGTCAGGGTGGCGATGCGCCCCGCCACGGTTTTCATGGCGGCCAAGGTCGTGTCGAAGGGAAGAATCCTGGAAGGAAATGACCAAGCATTCGCAAGCGGCATCTCGCCGAAGCCCTTGGCGGTCTTGCCGCTCAATGCGGTTACGGCGCAGGTCACATTCAGGAGGGTGATCCTCGGGGTCACCACTCCCCCGAATTTGATGGGCACGCGGAGGGCAAAGTCCTTGAATTCGATACTCACATCTTCAATGCGGATGTCGGTTCTTCCGGGCGCACTCGCCTTGAGGATTGCGGGCGTGCACGCCAGGGCTGCCGTGGTGGATTTGAGAAATGTTCGCCGTTCGACTCTTCCCATAATGGCCTCACGTTGACTATCATCGGGTGGCCGGAGGGGCGGGGCCTCAGAGCTTGCGGCTACGCCCAGTCGCGATCCCGGGTGAGTCCATTCGCCAGCATTCCCTGGACATGGGCGACATCGTCACGGATTTGCCAGTCGAACATCCCCACGGCGAGAAAATCGCCTCCGTGCTCGAACGCGAGGCGGAAACCTTCCTGGGGTTTCACCCGGCCTGCTCCCAGGACTTTGAAGGCGATCCAGGGCTTCTTAATCGATCGCATGAAGATGCCAAGCTCGGCCGCTTCGCTACAGTAGTAATTCACCCGGTTGATCGTCACCATATAGAAATCCGGATCAATTCTGGCCTGAACGCAGGCACGCGCGGTATCCAGCAGGTGGGCGCCAATACCTGCCATGATTCCGACCTTCTTGAAGCCTTCCACAATTTCGCCGATCTCGTCCACTTTCCCGGCTTTGACGAGCCCATCCGTGATCCCGCCGTGGAGATAAACGGCAATGGCGCCATTGTCGCGGGCGCGTTTGGCATTTTCCACGGGGGAGCCCTGCTCGGGCGCGGAGGTGGCAATCCACTGAAGGGTTCCGCCGCGCTCCTTCTTAAACATATTGTAATGACTGATGATGCGGTCATCGGCGCGCATCAGGAGCGTGTTGATCCCGTTCTGTTCCGCCAGCGTCAGGGTTTCAAGGATCTTAGGAGTGTTGAAATATTGTTTCATGAAGTCCGCTTGATAGACGAGCTCGCCAGCATGGGCGATCCCTGAAACCGGATCACCGCCGATGATGAGCCGGGAAACCTCGTATTTGCCGAATTTTCCACGCTGGAGACCCGTTACAGGCTCCTTCGCCTTGGCTTGCTGCGTGGGGGCCATCATATGTGCCATCAGAGCTTTACGTTCATAGCTGACTCCCCCCACGAGAGCAGCGGAAACACCCAGCGAATTCATGAGCAGGTCGCGACGGCCGAATTTTCTCATTTTTTTAACCCTTTCAAATCGATACGATAGCAAATAGGTGAATGATGTCTACCCGATTCATTCTCGATCTGTGTTAGCCCGATGTTGTCCGCATAAGATTTGGGGATGACATTGTTTTATATTCGAACCTTCCCCCCACCCGGTCCTTCTCCCCCAAAGGGGCGAGGGGGCAGTAGTTTGATTTGCTTCCCTCGCCCCCTTGGGGGAGAGGGTGTCCCGATCTGATCGCGACCGGTGAGGGGGTCGCCCAGGAACAAATTGCGAATTAATGTCCTGAACCCCATTAAGCTTGCACTCTGGCGGTTAGACCTTGGGCGTCGTGTAAGGTTCCCGATGCTCCTTGGTCAGACAGGCGTTTGCTTCCTTGTCATGCCCAAAGGTTTCTGTCTTGGGATCGAAGCTTACGTCCCGGCGGAGGCGCGTGCAGATGTTTCCCAAGTGGCAAATCGTGGTCGATATCCGGCCGACCTCGATATCGGCATTGGGAGTCTGGCGGCTGCGCACGCAATCCAGAAAATTTTTCTCATGCAAGCCACTCGACCTCATGTCCTTGGCCGCCGCACTAGGCCCGGCGCTACCATCCTGGAAATAAACGTCCCAGCCGTCGTGGGAGAGCACCAGCGTAGCGTCGGCGCCGATAAATGCGATACCATCGTGATGTCCATATACGGGATGGTGTTGGGCAAAGCTGCGTAATTCCCAAGTCAGCATGAGGTCGCCGTATTCGTAAGTAAGGACCTGGGTGTCGGGAACCTCCTTCGCGTCCTTGAGCCAGTAAGTCCCGGAATTGCCGGAAACGCGGGTGGGAAGGGAATTCTCCAGGCCGCCCCGCAGCGTCTGAATTCCCCACAGAGCCACATCAAGCATATGCACGCCCTGATTGCCCAGTTCAGTGTTTCCGTAATCCCAAAAGAACCGCCAGGTGTAGTGGAAACGATTGACGTTGAAGGGCCTCTTGGGCGCCGGCCCGAGCCAAACGTCGTAGTCCACGGTTGCCGGTGGATCGCTGTCGGGCGGGTTACCAATGCTCGGGCGCACCTGGCACATCCAGGTGTTGATTTCGCATATTTTCCCTAGCCTCCCGGTTTTCAGGTATTCAATCGCACTTTGGAAGAACGGAGCGCTCCTGTTCTGCGTGCCCACCTGGCCAATCCGCTTGTATTTACGCACGGCATCGCGAACCAGTTGCCCATCGTGGATGGTTTGCGTCAGTGGTTTTTCGATATAGATGTCCTTTCCAGCTTGGCACGCCAGGATTCCAATCCGCGCGTGCCAGTGGTCGGGCGTGGCTATGATGATGCCATCGATGTCTTTGTCGTCCAACAATCGTTGGAAGTCCTTGGTGGTGCCGGGCGCCTTGCCTTGGGCCTTTCCAAAGTCCGGGTTGACCTTATCGAGAACGTCCTGGTCGATGTCGCAGAAGGTCTTGATCTCAGCCCCCATCGAAATGGCACGCAGGGCGTCACCCTTGCCCTGATTGTGGCCTCCAATCAGACCCAGCACCACCTTGTCATTTGCGCCCATGGCACGCGGGTTCCAATTCAAAAAGGAGCCGGCAGCCAGCGCAGAAGCCGCACCTATCTTCTTAACAAACGTTCTGCGGGTTTCCTCTGCCATAAAGTTCCTCCTTGTGTCTTCGAAGCAATGTGATAGCTAGCCGCCCCCCATAGGGTTTCCATAAAGGGCACGGAAATGATCATTTCAAGAATTCGTCAATGTATGCATCGTCTTGGGCATCCGCAAAGTCCATGGTATCACCTAGAATATAGCGGTACTGATATGGACCGCGAAGGGCAACAATCCGGTTCATCCAGTTCGCCGGGTCCGTCCACATGACCGGCCTGTTCCCCATGGCTTTGGTAAGATCGTCAAGGTCCCAATGAAGCGCAAAGCCGGGAATCACAGCATCGAACAGATCGGTGTTCAGTGTGTTCTCGAGAGCGGCTCTCAGGCTATAGGGGCTTCGATCCAGCCAGACCTTGGCGATTCGCGAGTCCGCCGCAGCCGCCAGCAAAAGCCAGACCCCTTTCACACCCCGGGCCCCACAATGAATAGAGGCTGGGTCAACGTCATTACGCGCTGATAGAAGATCCACTCCGCGTAGAATATCGTGGGCCCGCATGGCCGGCAGATTTAGCCCAATCTGGTTGGCCCGCGAATTGGTGATCCAATTTCCGACAAATGGCGCGTGCGTATCTTCTCCCGGCGAGTCACGCGGCTCCAGCGTGAGAACCACGTGACCTTTCTTTGCCATCCTATTCGCCAGGGAATCCGTGGATGGCGCCTGGAAGTATACGCCATTATCCGCCACCAGCAACACCGCCAGCTTTCGGCCCGAGGGGGAAGAAGGGATGTAAAGTTTCCCTTCGATTTCAACTCCGGGCTCACTTTCGAAGCGAATATGCTGACGTTTAACTTCCGGAGTGTTCGACTCGTCCAACACCTTTGTTTCCGGGGAGGAGCCATCCGAGGGAATCTGCAGCCTATGGAGTTCAGCTTGTAGTTCAGGGATTGTTCCCTGCCGTTTTTTGGCGTGGAAATCGTCAAGGATCAGTTGGTAGAGTTTGCGGCTCCCCGGGATATCCTCGACGTGGCCAGTGGGTGTGACCAGCAGTTCGAAATTTCCATAGAGATGGACAGGCTGTTCATGAAAATCACCCTGGCCGTCCTTGAGCCAGCGGATCATCCATTGATAGACGGCTTCTCGACTTACCAGGGGAGTGCCGTGGGGACCCGGCCCGACGAAAAAGCCGATCCTATCCTCGGCTCCGTAAATGCCGTACCAATGCCGAGCTTCCTCATAAACCAGCCGAGCCCCGGCGGGCGTGAAGTAGTCATCTTCGGTTGCCTGGATGAGCCAGGGCGTGGGCGCAGTGGCTTCAACATAATCCGCCACATCGAGGCCTCTCGCCAGAAATTGGGGGAAGGTCATTTCGGTATCGGGGTCAGGGCCGGCAAACAACAACTGATAGGAATTGGGATAGCAGGCGGGCACGACCGTTTTAAGCCTCGGGTCCAGAGCGCCAATGAAGGTCGTCAATGCCCCACCCCCCGAGCAACCCGCGGCGCCAAGGCGCGTGGAATCCACATCAGGCCGGCTGACCAGGTAGTCGATGCCTCGCTTCGCATCCCAAATAAAGAAGCGGGCCGCACTCTCGCCAATCAAAATGCTCTGGGCTCCGGCCTGGATATGCTCGGGAACTGACCACCCCCCCAAGGGTCCCGAGAGTTGCGGATCGTACGATTGCTCCCGTTCACCTTGACCAATAGGGTCGGTAGCCAGCACCACAAAGCCTTTCAAAGCCAGATTGGCGGCCGCTCTCTGCGGCTCGGATTTTCCCTCCTGAGTATGGCCGGATTGAAAAAGGATCGCGGGGTAACGGCCCGGCCGATTGGGCCGGTAGAGATCACCGGTGACATAGAAATTCGGAAGGCTCTGGAAGAGCACCTTCTCGATGGTGTAACCCTCGGCCTGAATCTGCCCCGTGATCATGGAATTCAGCGGCCCGTTGTAGTCAGGCAGACCGCCCAAGAGTTCCAGAAGCGTTTCACGGACCTTTTTTTTGCGGCGTTCCGCATCGGCAATGGTGTGGATTTGGTCTATCGCCCTCTGCCGCGCTTGGAGTTGCCGCTGCGCAATCTGGTTCATCCAGCGGAGAAGGGGGTCGCGAACGGGTTCCTGCGCAAAAACCGAGATGGGGATGAGGAACGTTGCGCACAGTAAGGCGATGTTCGTCAGTTTCATGGGGCGCTTCCACGCTTTGACGGGGCTACCGGAAGGGAGGGGCTTCAGAGTCTGTGCGAAAACTCGTGTCTGGCATCGGCCAGGCTGGACCCCCGCTTCCGCGGGGGTGACAGCGCTGGATTTAGGGGCTGTATCCCGACCTGTCATTCCCGCGAAAGCGGGAATCCACGAGTTTTCACACATACTCTTCACCCCGCCCTCCCAAGCCTCGTGGTGAACGATCCGGGCTAAAAGCTTGCGCTCGCGGCTGGTCCAATAAGTCGCCGCGCGTTATCCTCCCATATAGCCTTTTTGGGGGCCTCGTCCAGGCCTGATTCCTGCACTTTGAGGAGAGCCGATTCAAAATAAAAGAAAGGATAATACGATCCGAAAAGCACTCGCGAAAGCGGAATCTCGTGGACGAGGCGACCGACTCCGGCGATCCCTTCAATCATGGAGATTTCAGTGTAGACGTTGCCCGCAGACAATGCCGCCCGATATTGTTCCTTACCGATGTTTGAAGTGCAGTTCAAAAGCTCCATCCGCAGGTCCGGCGTACTTTTTACCACTTCCGCGAGGTGAGAAATATCTACTGGAGATACACGCATGAGCGGCGTCTGCGTACGCACATCCTCCATGCATAAAGCCAACTGTACGACCATCCGGCGGGCGGACGCCAACTTCAATAACTCCCCAAAGACCGGATCGTCAAGGTGATATCCGTGATAGTTGGGATGCAGGCGGATTCCCGGCATCTTATGCTCTTCCTGGCACCGCCGCACGTCTTCCTGCCAGTTGGGGAGCTTGGGGTTTATTGATCCAAAGGGAACGAGCATGCCTTTGCCGTAGGTACGGCAAGCTTGGGTGAGGCGGATGTTTACGCCGGCAATATCCCTGTGCAGCATTCCGTCGAAGCTGCCTGCCCACGCTTGCGCGACGTTTCGCTTGCGCAGCATGGCCACCAGATCGGCGGGCGCGTCGCCCTCCAAGCGCCGAAATGGCCAGCGGGAAAGGTATACATTGGTATCGATGATCATACCTGATAACCCTTCATCCGCAGGACCGGCGTCAATAACCGGCGGAGGTTTCCGCCCAGGATGAGTTTTTTATCGGATTCCGAGATGTTGGCGCCTTCAACCTTGGCGATCTGTGAGGCGAAACTCCGGCCTCCCACATCACTGCCATAGATCACTCTTTCCGCCCCCAATTCACGCACCGCCATCTCCACAAACCCCGACGTTGGATCAGACCCCGCGATTCCGGCGTACACATTCTTCGTGCTGCGGATGGCGCGAATCGCCAGTTCCCAGTTTCCTCCCGTGTGGGCGCATACGATCCGGAGTTTGGGGTGGCGCTTGGCGAGTTCTACCACGTCGAACGGCGAAGATTCGCCAGGCTCATTACCGCCGGCTTTGAGAAATTCGTGTTGCAGGATGGGCAAGTTCATGGCAACAGCCCGCTCGGCGATAGGATCCATTTCCGGAACGTTGCAGCGCGCCTCAGCCTCGATTTCCCCGATGCTGACCATGGGGCCGTCCCGCACACAGCGATCAAACTCCTGCAAGCTGAAGTCGAGATAGGCTGGGCTTAAATACACAGAGCCATAGGCGCGGTCGGGAAAGGCCTTCACCGCTCGCATGACTCGATCGTTTTCCTCGCGAAATTGGTCCGGGGTCGGGTGCATATCAGCCGAATACCCCTGGGAAAGGATGAGCCGCTCCACCCCCAATCGGTCCATGCACTTTACCAGGAAAGCCATTCGTTCCTCGGGGGTATCTCCGGGCACCGCGGCAAGATGGGAGTGCTGGTCCCAGATCCGCATGTTCCCGCTTAATCCCGAGTCGTTAGAGGACCCCCAGGGCTCAGCCCGAACAAGCGTCATGGAGTAGCCTGCGCAAAGACTCTTCAGGAGGGTCCGCCGATTTAGCATTGGAGTGCCTTCAATTGATGCCCTATGTGACGACAGAGACCAAGGTTTACCGGCGCCTTGGGCAGTTTCTGGCTATCAACGCAGGCGAGCATGGAAACTTCCTTTTCCTGCCAGAGATTCACACCCGCATAAACTTAGCACAGATGACCGTGGATGCCCGAAGTTTTGCATGGAAGCGCCGAGGTTGGAAAGTTGGGTTGGATTGCCTTCAGCTTGCTTGAGCGAGCCCGCTGGTTCGGATCATAGATGGTCAATGACCAAGCTGTGTAGAAAGCCAAGGGGGAAGAGACGGCTCTCGAACCAACTCATGATGGACTGCCTTCCGATACGTCAAGTCAAGAAACTGAGAATGGCTGGTGGATGCCGGGGCGCCGGCGCCTATCGGAAGTAGTCCCAACCTGCCGGCTCAAGTGTGTGGACTTTGCCTTCGGGCATGACCAGCTTTATGCTCTTTGAGGCTTCAATTTCTCCGAGCAGATAAAGAGGCCGCCCCTGAAACCTCGAGGGAAGACGTGAAACCTTCCTTTGCGGGACTGTGAAGAGCAGTTGATAATCTTCGCCCCCGTGGAGTGCCAATTGGAGGGAATCCGCTGTCCCAGGCAGATTTGGACCGGGGATCTTGGCAGCCCACAACCGCGCACCCACGCCGCTGGCAGCGCAAAGCCGGGAGAGGTCTGTGGAGAGTCCGTCACTCAAATCGATCAGCGCCGAAGCCATGCCGTGCCCGGAAAGAAACCTCCCCAGCGCACATTGTGGCTCTGGATAAAGATGAGCAGGCACGGCCTCTCTGGCTGCCGCCTTTGCACGGAGACGGGAGCCTCCCCGCTTGCTCTGGAGCAAGCGAAGGCCGAGCGCTGAAAGCCCCAACGGGCCGCTCACAAAGATCTGGTCCCCGCTGCGGGCGCCGGACCGCCGCAATGCTTTGCCTTTGGGGACCTCCCCGGCTACCAGCACGTCAATGAATGTCCTTCCGGGGACCAAGGCGGTATCCCCTCCAACCAATTGAACGCCGAAGCGACGCGCCAGCGCCTGCATTCCACGGTAGAACCCGGAAACCCAATCGCGCCCTATCTGCTTCGAAATGGCTAAGGACACCAGCACGTAACGGGGGACGCCACCCATCGCTGCCACGTCGCTCAGAGAGCGGGCCAGCGCGCGGTGACCCACAGCCTCCGCCGGGTGCAACCGGCGGGTGAAGTGGACACCCTCGATCGACATGTCGGTAGTCAGGATGAGTTCGTGCTCGAGCTTTACGGCCAAGAGCGCCGCATCGTCGCCAATCCCGAGGTTCACCCCTTTTTCAACCTTTGAAGAGCGCGCCCTTTCATGTCCGCGTGCAGGCGCCGCCAGTAGCTGGAGCCACTGTACGAATTCCTTTTCAGTTAGAAACAAATCTCCACTCATAAGGCATTTGCGAGCCAAGAGCCCGGCCTTTATGTCCGGGCGGTGAGGAGTCAAGAGTCAAACCTCTTGCCCTCCGCAACGAGCTCGAGCACCCCCCTGTTGCAACCAATAATCGACGGCGAATAATCTTAGTCCAGCCAGACTAGGTAAAATCGTTATCCCTCTCCTTCCAGGCAGGAACATATTGGCCCGCCGGGAATTCTGGCACCGGAACTTTTCTGGAAATTTTGATGCTTGACATGCGCTCTCATGTTAAATAAGATGTCAGCCGATATACCTAGGTAAGAGTTTTTATAAGGTCCGTTCCCGACGTCCCTAACGGCCGACCGATAGGGAATTCATAGCAAGAAATAATCAACCGACGGGAGAACTAATAGTGGAAAAGAAGTTTTTTGCCTTTCTCATTTTTCCTGGCGCCCATGGCAGGCTGCACAAGATTCAATTGCCATTCTACATCATTCATCTCGTTCTGGCATTCAGCGTAGTTGGAATCATGACCGTAGCAGCTTTGGCCAACAGTTATGCCAGAATGCTTCTGAAGGTTTCGAATTACAATAGTGTTCGGAGCGAGCGCGAAGCCCTGAAGACGCAATACCGGTCGTTGGAAAGCACGGTAACCAGTACCAATGCCAAGCTGGACTCATTGCAGTCGCTGGCCGCGGAGGTTGCGTTGAGCTACGGTTTTGGAGACGCGCGGCGACCACGCTTCCCCGCCGCTGTGCTGGCTCTCGCCACGCAGACGAATGCAACCGTTGACTCCAGTTTTCGCGCCTCATTATACGCGTTTAACCTGATCCGCAGGGCTTCCCTGGAACCGGTGGGGAGTGCCTCGGGGCGCGGCATGTTTTCGAATCTTCAAATCGATCGAACCACCGTACCGTCACTCTGGCCTGTGCGCGGGCAAATCTCCGCCGGCTTCGGGCAGCGAATGGACCCATTCAGTGGCGAGGGTGCATTTCACGCTGGGGTGGACATTTCAGTTCCCTTCGGTACGAGGGTCCTGGCCACTGCCGACGGAATTGTCCTGGAAGCCGGTCCCGAATCCGGTTATGGCAACGAAATCCTGATCGACCACGGCTACGGGTTGACTACCAAGTATGGGCACTTGAGCAGGATTTTCGTAGTGGTCGGCCAGGAACTGAAACGCGGGCAAGCCATTGGCGCCGTGGGTATGACCGGGAGGACTACAGGACCGCACCTGCACTACGAGGTGCACATTCACGATACGCCGGTGAACCCAACGAAGTACCTGCACGGCTAATCCAGCTCAGGAAACCGTATCATTTTCCAGCCGCCCAAAATGCCGGTTCGGTTCCACCTTGTTCTGCTGGCTTGGGTCGCTACGGTTGCCATTCCGGGCCTGGACGCAAGTCAGATCGCAAACGTCCCGCCTCGGGACCAAGCCACCGACGATCGAGTGGTCATTGCTGTGGGGGGGGATGTCCTTCCGGAATCCTCCTGGGAAGGTGCTCAGGACGCCTCTCACTTCCTAGACGCTGTGCGCCCCCAGTTTGCCCAGACTGACTTGGTATTTGTTAATCTCGAAGAGCCGATCACGAGTTCAAAGCAAGTGACACCCTTCAAGAGTCAGTCGGAGGTGGCAGCAAAACGCGATTACATCCTGAAGGCGCGGAACTCTGAGATACCGCTAGCGTTGAAGCAGGCGGGTGTTGGCTTGGTGGGGCTGGCCAACAATCACATGATGGATTACACCTTGGTGGGCCTGCGCGATACGTTGCAGGCCTTTCACCAAGCAGAACTCCCCGTGGTAGGCGCGGGGTTCAAGCTCGATGCCGAGCGGCCTTTTATTCTTCAAAAGCACGGCCGCCGCGTGGCGCTACTGGCCTTCTCGGACGTCGTCCCGCGCAACTCTGGCGCCATGGAGACTCACTTCGGGATCGCTTCTGCCAAAGACGAGCGGGACTTGGCCGACGCCATCCGGAAAGCGCGCCGCCGGGCTGACTTCGTAGTTCTGATGATGCACTGGGGTGGCCAAGGCAGCCACCTCATCATTCCGCGCCAGCGTCGCCTGGCCCGGGCAGCCGTGGAAGCAGGAAGTGACGTCATCGTGGGAATGCACCCTCACGTCCTCCAGGGTATCGAGTACTTTGGACACGTTCCGGTGTTGTATTCCATCGGGAACTTCGCCTTTGCCTCTAAGCGTCCCGCCTCTCAGGAATGTGTGCTGGTGAAGCTGAAGTTTGGTCCAAAGGGCCTTGAGTATGTGGGGTTGGTCCCCGTGGTTATTTCCCCGAGCGGGATCCCTACCCCGGCGGGACAGGAACAAGGGAAGGAAATCCTCGGCCACCTGGACGGCTTTTGCAGGATGTTCAACACCCAGGTGGAAGGGGGGCGGCTCATGGCCTCCTCCCCCCGCGAGCGGCTGGTTTACGAGATACCAGAGCAGAAGGGCATCCATCCGGCTGCCCGGCGCCGGCCGGCTCGACGGCCATCACGCCATAAGGGCAGTGCGCAAAGGTCTTGAGCGGCTAAGAGCGCAGGTGGTTGGCGGGAAGTTGAAAAATGTATTATGGGCCTTGCAATTCAGAGTCCGCTCGGGTATAATTGGTTGGTTTGGGCGGCTGGCGTAGCTCAGCCGGTAGAGCATCTGATTTGTAATCAGAGGGTCGGGGGTTCGAATCCCTTCGCCAGCTCCAGCTCGAGCGCACACAGCCGCGTGAATGGCCGGCGGTGCTGGTCGAATTTTCGGGAGCGGGTTTTATCAAATCTGAAAAGTGCTCAGCCTTGCGCGGGGATGGCGGTGTCCCGCGTCCAACCGCAGACACGAACTACTTGGCTCAAACCAACGAGGCCCGAACACGGAGCGAAAGGGCGTGCCTGTCCTTGCCAGCGGGCGCGGAAACGAGTTACGGACAGGTGGCTGAGTGGTCAAAAGCAGCAGACTGTAAATCTGCCGACCCCTGCGGTCTACGGAGGTTCGAACCCTCCCCTGTCCACCGGAAAGGCAGTGGCGAGTGACGAGTGACGAGCCAAACAATCTACCTCTCGGGTTCTTGCTCGGCACTCGTCACTCACCACTGAAGTTCGGGGCGGGAGTAACTCAATGGTAGAGTCACAGCCTTCCAAGCTGTTGGTCGCGGGTTCGATTCCCGTCTCCCGCTCCAGAGGGCTCTCAGCTTTCAGCACTCAGCGCTTGGGTCTCTTAGCTGAACGCTGACTGCTGAGCGCTGAAGGGTGGCGCGAGCCGATGTAGCTCAGTTGGTAGAGCACGTCCTTGGTAAGGACGGGGTCAGCGGTTCAATTCCGCTCATCGGCTCCAGAGATTTCGGCTCGGTTGTTCGTTCATGGTGGTAAGCGCACTTGAAGGACTTACCACGGTTGAATAACGAATTTCCTGGCCTCTTTGCAAATTGATGCGGGGTGGGTATGGCGAAAGAAAAATTTGATCGTTCGAAGCCGCACATGAACATAGGGACGATTGGGCACATCGATCACGGCAAGACGATGTTGACCTCGGCGATCACCAAGGTATTGGCGAAGGCGAACCCGAAGGTGAAGTACCGGCCCTTCGACTCGATTGACAACGCGCCGGAGGAGAAGGCGCGGGGGATCACGATTGCGATCGCGCACGTGGAGTACGAGACCAAGAACCGGCATTACGCGCACGTAGACTGCCCTGGGCATGCGGACTACATCAAGAACATGATCACGGGGGCGGCGCAGATGGACGGGGCGATACTGGTGGTGGCGGCGACGGACGGGCCGATGCCGCAGACGCGGGAGCACGTGCTGTTGGCGCGGCAGGTGAACGTACCGTACATCGTGGTGTACATGAACAAGTGCGATGCGGTGGACGACCCGGAGCTGCTGGAGCTGGTGGAAGTGGAAGTACGGGATTTATTGAACAAGTACCAGTTTCCCGGGGACAAGATACCGGTGATCCGGGGGAGCGCGCTGAAGGCGGGGGAAGGGGACCCGAAGTGGGAGAAGTCGATTTTCGAGTTGATGGAGGCGGTAGACAGTTACATACCGATGCCGGTGCGGGAGATTGACAAGCCGTTTTTGATGCCGGTGGAGGATATTTTCTCCATCTCGGGGCGCGGGACGGTAGTGACGGGACGGGTGGAGCGGGGGAAGGTAAGGATACAGGAGGAAGTGGAGATTGTGGGGTTACGGGCGGAGCCGTTCAAGCGGGTAGTGACGGGCGTGGAGATGTTCAAGAAGTTGCTGGACGAAGGGCAGGCGGGAGACAACATTGGGGTGTTGCTGCGGGGGACGGAGAAGGAAGATGTGGAGCGGGGGATGGTGCTGGCGAAGCCGGGGTCGATCACGCCGCACACCAAGTTCAAGAGCGAAGTATACATATTGACGAAGGAAGAAGGGGGGCGGCACACGCCGTTCTTCTCGGGGTACCGGCCGCAGTTTTACTTTCGGACGACAGACGTGACGGGAGTGGCGACGCTGCCGGCGGGGACAGAGATGGTGATGCCGGGGGATAACGTGAGCATGGAGATTGCCCTGATCACGCCCATCGCCATGGAGAAAGGGCTGCGCTTCGCCATCCGCGAAGGCGGACACACGGTGGGCGCCGGTTCGGTCACCGAGATCATCCAATAAGTGGGATCCCTTGAGATTTGCTGGGTCGAGGATCAGTAATGCGCGAGATTATCACGTTGCAATGCGGTGAATGCAAGAACCGCAATTACACGACGACGAAGAACAAGAAAAAGACGCAGGACCGGCTGGAGCTCAAGAAGTTCTGCGCTGCGTGCCGGCACCACACCTTGCATAAGGAAGTGAAGTAGGAGAAAGGCAGCCGACAGTTGACAGTCCACAGTTGACAGTGAAAGACGTAAGAGCCTGAAGGTTTTTGCTGTTAACTGTCAACTGTCAACTGTCAACTGTGGACTGGTCCTTTACAGGGGCGTAAGTTCAACGGCTAGACTGCCGGTCTCCAAAACCGGACGTGGGGGTTCGAATCCCTCCGCCCCTGCCAGAGCCCCCGAGCACGAAGTGTGGGCCTGTTGGAGTACAAAGGAAACCATGGGCGAGCAGGTCAGTATTGAGAAGAGCACTTGGCTTCAGGTTCGCGAGTATGTTGCCGACGTTCGGACGGAAATGAAGCGCGTGACCTGGCCGAGCAAACAAGAAATCTACGGCACCACGGTCATGGTGATTATCACCACCTTTCTTTTTGGATTCTATTTCTGGATTTGCGACCAGACATTTTCGATCTCTGTTTCCAGGATACTGCGGTACTTCTTGCATCGCGGATAGGGAGTGGATGACGTGGAGCGGTGGAGAGCATGTCTCTCCCTATTTCAGTGGACCAATAAAGGGTATGGAAAAGAACTGGTACATTATTCACACCTACTCAGGTTTTGAAAAGAAAGTGGCGGAAACTCTGAAGAGCCGCATTGACGCCGCCGGGCTCACCGACCAGTTCGGGCAGGTCATGGTACCCACCGAGGACGTTCTCGAAACGCGGCAGGGGAAGAAGGTGGTGACCGCCAAGCTCTTCTTTCCGGGCTATGTGCTGGTGGAGATGGAAATGAATGACGATACCTGGCACATGGTGCGCGAAACGCCCCGCGTCACCGGATTCGTCGGCTCCGGACAAAGGCCCAGTCCCCTGGCCCCAGACGAAGTGGACCGGATTGTTCACAAGGTCGAGGTGGCTGCGGAACATCCGCAGCCGAGGCTCAAGTACGATAAGGGCGAGAGCGTCAAGATTACCGACGGTCCCTTTAAGGACTTCAACGGGCTTGTGGACGAGATCCATGATGAGCGTTCCACGTTGCGGGTCATGGTTACCATTTTCGGCCGCTCCACCCCCGTGGAATTGGATTTTTATCAAGTGGAAAAAATCTGAAATGGAAATTGGAAACCGGAAATTGGAAAATAGAAACTTGAAAATGGAAACTGGTCGTGGGAGTTCCCGCGAGTCCCGGTTGACCGGTTTCTAGTTTCCAGTTTCCGCACTGCGCGGAGGTAAAGGATATGGCAAAGAGAGTCCAGGCGATGGTGAAGCTCCAACTCCCTGCGGGCAAAGCTACCCCCGCTCCTCCCGCCGGACCGGCGCTGGGCCAGCACGGCGTGAACATTATGGAGTTTTGCAAGGCATTCAACGCCAAGACCTCTGGCAGGGATCAGGAAGGGTTGATTATTCCCGTCGTCATCACTGTGTACAGCGATCGGAGCATCACATTTGTAACCAAGACACCACCGGCCTCCATCCTTCTGAAGCGTGCCGCCGGAATCGCCAAAGGTTCAGGCGAGCCCAACCGGAACAAAGTGGGCAAAGTGACGGAGAAGCAGGTGGAGGAGATCGCCAAGCTGAAGATGCCGGACTTGAATGCGCGCGACACCTCGTCCGCCATCGCCACTGTGAAGGGAACGGCGCGCAGTATGGGGATTGAAGTAGTAGCTTGAATTCGAATTTCGACTTGGGGCGAGTTGGTATTTTCGAGTTATCTTGCTGGGGAGTGGAAAGTGGGAAAGAAATATAAGGCAGCAGCAAAGCTGGTCGATAAGCCGGCTTACACCGTGGCGGAGGCGATGCCTATTGTCAAACAAGCGGCTTTCGCCAAGTTTGACGAGACCGTGGAAGTGGCGATGTGCCTGGGGGTGGATCCGAAGCACGCGGATCAAATGGTCCGGGGCACCGTGGTTCTTCCTCATGGCCTGGGAAGGAGCAAGCGGGTGATCGTGATTGCCTCCGGCGACAAGGTTCGTGAGGGTCGCGAGGCGGGAGCCGATGAAGTGGGCGGCGACGACCTTGTGCAGAGGATTCAGGGTGGATGGATTGAGTTCGAGGCGGTGATTGCCACCCCTGACATGATGAAGTCCGTAGGCCGCTTGGGTAAGATCCTGGGTCCGCGAGGGCTCATGCCCAATCCCAAGACCGGCACCGTCACCCTGGATGTGGAACGGGCAGTAAGGGAAGTGAAGGCTGGAAAGGTGGAATTCCGGGTGGACAAGACGGGGATTATCCATTGCCCGGTTGGCAAGGTCTCATTTGAGGCCCAAAAGCTGGCAGACAACGCCAACGCTCTGATTTCGAGTGTCATTAAGGCGAAACCCGCTTCCGCCAAAGGGCGCTACGTGCGCAGCATCGCCATCTCTTCCACCATGGGCCCCGGCTTCACCATTGATCTGGCGTCGGTGGAACCTGCTTAGGGTCTTGTAGCGCCGACCCCGCCATGTGGGGTCAGCGCTGCGAGTCGCAGTTTCGAGGAGTAGATATGAAAAAGGATGAGAAAAGGCAGAAAGCCGAGGCCTTGCATCAGGAATTAGAAAAGTCACGCACTGTCATTCTCTCGGGGTTTGAGGGGATCACCGTCGCCCAGGATTTCGAGCTTCGTCGCAGGATTACGCAAGTCGGGGCAAAGTACAAAGTCGTGAAGAATAGCCTCATCGAGAGGGCTTCTCAAGGCACGCCGCTGGAGCCAGCGGCAAGGGAATTGAGCGGTACCACATCTCTTGCCTCCACTCAGGCAGACCCTGTGGCATTAGCCAAGGTTTTGACCACCTATGCCAAGGAGAACCCTTTACTCAAGTTCAAATCGGGCGTGGTGGAAGGTCGGGTGGTTTTAATGACCGATCTAATGATTGTCGCCAACTTGCCCGCGAAGGAAGAGCTGTTCGCAAAGGCGCTCTTCCTGATCAAGTCTCCGGCGCGGAATGTGGCGCTTGCCCTCGCCGGCGTGGCCCGCACATTGGCAGTGGTCATTCAACAGGCCGTCAAGGAGAACAAGTTTACAGAGGCGGCGAGCAGCTAGCCAAAGCACTTACCCTTCAGGGGTTGCCATCTGGCGTCTGAACGGGATTCTTCAGGAGGAAAACAAGGAAATGTCAGAACGGATCGAAAAGATCGTCGAAGATATCAAAGGACTATCACTGCTCGAAGCTTCCGAGCTGGTCAAGAGGTTGGAAGAGGTTCTGGGAGTTTCCGCCGCGGCTGCGGCGCCTGTGGTAGCGGCAGCGGGTGCGGGAGGCGGAGCCGCGGCTGCGGCCCCAGTGGAAGAGCAGACGGAATTCACAGTCGTCCTCACAACGGTGGGCGCGAACAAGATCAACGTCATCAAGGCTGTCCGTGAAGTTACCAGCCTGGGCCTCAAGGAAGCGAAGGATCTTGTGGATGGCGCGCCCAAGCCGATCAAGGAGGGCATCAGTAAAGAGGAAGCCGAAGCCCTCAAGAAAAAGTTCACCGAAGCCGGCGCTACCGTTGAAGTGAAATAGTAGCCTATCGACGGGGCCTCTCGGCAAGGCCCGGCTTTTCTTCTCCCGTCTCCGGAACGGGGGCTTCGGAGACGATGTCCTCTCGTTCTGGAAACACGAACCCCCAGATGGAGCGTTGGGGCCGTGCGCAAAACGCTGTGGCATCCCCAAGCCCTAATTGTGCATCTTTGGTAACAAGGGCG
>CAWHWE010000021.1:0-22063 GCA_963832915.1 uncultured Acidobacteriota bacterium | reverse complement strand
ACCATGATTAATTCTATTGTCAAGCCCGGATAGAAATGTCCCCATCCTTATCCGAATAGAAGTGTCCCCTTTTTGGTGTTCGTCTTTCTCATGCTTTCTCTGTCTTCGTTGGCATTACGGCGTTGGCCTCGGCCGGAGCGAAGCCCTGCGGAGCCCGAAGGGCGGAGCGCTTAGGGCGAAGCGGAGGCCGAGGCCAACGCCGTCGGGTCGGCGGCCGGGACCCGAGGTAAAGCTCCCGGATGGCCTTCGCGGTAACCACGCCGCCAGGGATGGTCGGGCCCCGGTCTCCATTTCTTCTTGGGCATCTCCTCTTGTGCTCTAGGCTTGTGTTCTTGCCTAGTAGCGACCGGACGCGCCGGAATGTCTTTCCAGCTTAACTTCTCACCCCGGTAGTGAATTTCCATCCGACCGTCTTGCCATTCGCACACCGTCACCTTGCTCTTCGCCGGCGCATGATGCTGGCTCTGCCGCTCCACTTGATAGAACCGGTTCTCATCTCTGACCACCCAGTCGTTGCTCAGCGACCTCTCCCTTTCCAGCCGGAAAATCTTCTCCAGTTTCCTCACCCCAGGGCTCGGCAAGTGAAAGTCTTGGGGGGCTGCCGCGGTTACGCTAAAACGTACATTGTGCTCCTTACAGTATTTCTCTTTCAGATAACAGTTTGCCTCTTCCAGGCTACCTATATTCATTAACCGCAGCTTCTTCACCAGCCGGTCCTGATGCGTCCCATGATGGCGTTCCACCCGCCCCTTGGCCTGCGGCGAACTGGCCGCGATGATCTCAATCCTCAGCCCCCAGCACATGCGTCCGAACTGCGTCAGAGGCTCTTCTCCTCGCAGTCGCTCTTGCGCATTGGGCTCGCGCACGTAGACGTTCTTCCAGTCCGTGTACAGCGCCTGCGGCACCCCGTAGCTCTCGATCCAGGCCCGCAGCACCCCGTAGCTCTCGATCCAGGCCCGCAGCACCCCCACCGCCGCCCAGGTCGTCTCCTCCTGGCCCATGCGGCACAGGGTCGTGCCGGTGGCATCATCCACCATGTTCATCAGACAACCCCGCGGACCTCGCCCTTCCAGCCAAGCGTGGAAACTTCCATCCAACTGCACCAACTCCCCAAAGTGCGCCTTGCGTTCCCGCCTTCGCCGATGCGCTCGCCCTCTCCGCTCCCGGCTCCATAGCCCTTCCTGCAACATCCACTCCCGCAGCGTCTCCACCCCCATCACGATCCCGTCGTCCTGCGCCAAGTGCTCCGCCGCCAGAGTCGGACCAAAGCGCTCCCCTGGCGCTCCCCCATACTTGCTTCGGACTAACGCCAACACCCGCCGCCGTAGGCTCTTCGGCTTGGCTCGGTTCGACGCCCGCCCTACGTTGCCATGCACCAGCCCCTTGCTCCCCTTCGCTCCATAGCGTTTCCACAACCGCTTCGCCTGCCGGTAGCTCACCGCCATCCGCTCGGCAGCTTGCACCAAACTCCAGCCTTTCCCTGCCACCTGTGACAACACCGCAGCTCGCTTCAACTCCCCCTCATCCATCCTTGTCCTCCTCACCTAGGCCCCTCCCTTGGACCTAGTTTAGGGGGACATTTCTATCCGGGACAAAAGGGGACATTATCATCCGGGCGCAACACCATGATTAATTCTATAATTCCTATAAATTAATCCAATCATAGCCGTCTGGCACAGCGGATTTGACGGATGGGGCGGGGGGCAGTGCAATAATCAGGCTGGGGGAAATAGACTACGGAGGAGCCGGAAGAGCCGAAACGAGCCGCGATGCCACCCGAAAGGGGACACGGCTACGTCAATGCTGAACCGATGGGGCAGCCGGCGTAGGCTATTAGGTGAAGAAAGAAGGTTAAATCGGGAATTGGGGTTGACAGGAAGAAACAGCGATTCATATAATAATAATTCAGGGTTACGTTCAACAGTTCAATCGTATGAAAGGAGCGCAGAATGTCTCTACGCATCAATGACACGGCGCCGGACTTCGTCGCCGAAACCACCCAGGGAACCATCAAATTCCACGAATGGATCGGCGATGGCTGGGCCATCCTGTTTTCCCATCCCAAAGACTTCACTCCCGTCTGCACCACTGAGCTCGGCTATATGGCGGGTCTGCAACCGGAATTTGCCAAACGCAACTGCAAGATCATCGGGCTGAGCGTGGACCCGGTGACCATTCACAGCAAGTGGGCAGTGGACATCGAAGAGACGCAGGGCCACAAGGTGAACTACCCAATGATCGGTGACCCCGGACTTAAGATTGCCAAGCTTTACGACATGCTGCCCGCCGGAGCTGGCGAAACCTCCGAGGGCCGCACGCCCGCGGACAACGCCACCGTGCGCACGGTTTTCGTGATTGGTCCGGACAAGAAGATCAAGCTGATGCTCAGCTACCCGATGAGCACGGGCCGCAACTTCGACGAAGTGTTACGCGTACTCGAATCCATACAGCTCACGGTCAAGCACAAAGTTTCCACCCCTGTGAATTGGAAGCCAGGCGGGGATGTCATAATCTCGGGGGCGGTATCAGACGAGGAAGCCAAGAGGCTCTATCCTGGCGGGTGGAAGGCTCCCAGGCCCTATTTGCGGATCGTCCCCCAGCCCGAGTAGGATTACAACCGGGACCTTGCTTGAGTGAAGGGTCGGATTCTTAGTGGATCTTGGTATTAAGACCTCGATGATATCCTTTTGAGGTTCCAGGTTACTAACATTCTCACCTGGATCATCAGGCGCGGCCCTCGATTTGCGATTGCGAACATGCGTGGCCGTGGTATTTTTATGTTATAATATGGGTTGAAGGGGAGGGCTGCCGGCCGCAAGGCCGTTCGAAGCCGCATCCAAGGGAGCAAGAATGCCGGTCAAGGTTATGATCCCGACTCCGCTCCGCCAGTACGCGGAAAAGAAGGAGTCGGTGGAAGTAGAGGCGAAGACCGTGGCGGACGCGTTGCGCGCCATTACGACGCAATACAGCGGCTTGCGCAAACACCTTTACAACGAAGAAGGCAAACTCCGCAGCTTCGTCAACATTTACCTCGGCGACGAAGATATCCGTTTCCTGCAAAGGGAACAGACTCCCCTGAATGAAAACGACGTGCTCAGCATCGTTCCTTCCATTGCCGGTGGCACAGGCCTCCGTTGTATCTGTAGCTAGCCTGGGCTCCCATCCCGATAGATCGGGGTGGTGAATCCCGGGCGCACTGTTCACCCGCGACCCCAATCAATACCTAATAGCGTGCTATCGTAAACCAGCCTGGGGGCCGGATTTCATGAGCACATCGAGGCCGCGGCATTCCAGTTTGAGGGCAAGGAGGAAATGGCTACAGCGACTTTGAATCCCACTATACAGTTGAGCAAGGATGAAATTCTTCGTTACAGCCGCCACCTCATCATGCCGGAAGTCGGCATGGAAGGGCAGCTTAAGCTGAAGAAAGCGAACGTACTCTGCATTGGCGCCGGAGGGCTCGGATCGCCGTTGGCGCTTTACCTTGCCGCCGCTGGGGTTGGACGGCTCGGCATCGTGGATTTCGATGTGGTGGACTTTACCAACCTGCAACGCCAAGTAATTCACGGCACCGCGGATGTGGGGAGGTCGAAATTGGTTTCGGCGCAGGAGACCATTGCTGAGATCAATCCCAACGTCGAAGTGGTGGGATACCCAACGCGCCTGACTTCCGACAATGCGCTCGACCTTTTTGAAGGTTATGACATTATTGTGGATGGCACCGACAACTTCCCCACCCGCTATCTGGTGAATGATGCTTGCGTCCTGCTTGGCAAACCGAATGTTTACGGGAGCATCTTCCGTTTCGAGGGGCAAGTATCCGTTTTCTACGCTCAGGAAGGGCCCTGTTACCGATGCCTGTATGCCGAGCCGCCTCCGCCGGGACTGGTACCCAGTTGTGCGGAAGGCGGGGTCTTGGGTGTCCTTCCCGGAATCGTCGGTTGCATCCAGGCGATGGAAGCGATTAAGCTGATTATTGGACAGGGCCAGCCACTTATCGGGCGCCTCCTGGTGTTTGATGCCTTGAGTATAAGATTCCGCGAGCTGAAGTTGCGGAAAGACCCCGAATGCCCGGTTTGCGGAACCCATCCCACAATTACCAGCCTGATCGATTACGAGCAGTTCTGTGGGATTCGTGGCGAGGAGCACACGCTTATGATCGCGGGCATTCCAGAAATCACCGCTCAAGAAGTCAAGAAGATGATTGACGAAAAGAAGCCCTTCGTCCTGATCGACGTGCGCGAACCTCACGAATTCCAGATATGCCGCATTCCGGGCTCGAAGCTTATCCCGCTCGGCGAGGTTCCGAAACGAATGAACGAGTTGAATTCGGCGGATGAAATTGTGGTTCACTGCCGTTCGGGCCAGCGAAGCGCCAGGGCAGTGGAGCTGTTGATAAAGGCGGGATTCCACAAGATTCACAACTTGAAGGGTGGCATACTTGCCTGGTCGGACCATGTGGACCCAAGTGTGCCGAAGTACTGATGGATGTTTTCCCCATGAAACCGCGCATTGGTTATCGGATATTTCGCAAAGACTTCCTCACTCCTAATGAGGGGCTTGGGGCGCGGTTTCTTGTTTCATCTTCAAACCTTCGCTGTATTTGTACCTAGCCTGGGCTTCCAATGGCTTTGGCCGTAGAGAGTGCCAGGGGTAAATCCAATAACATACGCCCAAAGGACCTCATCGTTTTGTGATGGGGGACGTCTCACCTCCTGCCAAGCTGGAGTGTGAGGGATTTCGAAGCCAGATTTGGCTGCATCTAAATTCACTATCGAGAGGATACTCAATGTCGAACATTTACCAGGATAACTCTTTCAGTATCGGAAAGACTCCGCTCATTCGGCTCAACCGCGTGACCGACGGAGCCAAAGCAACCGTTTTGGCCAAGATCGAGGGCCGCGGCCCGGGCTATTCCGTGAAGGACCGGATCGGGGCGGCTATGATCTGGGACGCCGAGAAGCGAGGCGTTCTGACGCACGAGAAGGAGATCATTGAACCTACCAGCGGCAATACGGGAATCGCTCTGGCCTACGTTGCCGCCGCGCGAGGCTACAAGTTGACGCTCCTCATGCCCGAGACCATGTCGCTCGAGCGCCGGCGGGTGGTGGTGGCCTTGGGAGCCAACTTGATCCTCACCCCCGGGCCGGGGGGGATGCCCGGTGCGATCAAGCAGGCGCAGGAGTTGTATCAATCCGACACCAACCATTATTTCCTGCCCCAGCAGTTTGACAATCCTGCTAACCCTGACATCCACGAAAAGACCACCGGTCCCGAAATTTGGGACGATACCGATGGGACGATTGATGTGTTAGTTTCCGGGGTAGGCACGGGTGGCACCATCACCGGCGTTTCCCGCTATATCAAAAACACCAAGGGCAAGAAAATCCTGTCGGTCGCGGTCGAGCCTTCGGCGAGTCCCGTCTTGACTCAAGTCACTACCGGTCAGCCCTTGAAGCCCGGTCCGCACAAAATCCAGGGGCTCGGGGCGGGTTTTGTCCCCAAGGTTCTCGATCTGACGTTAGTTGATCGTATAGAGCAGGTCTCGAACGAAGAGGCGGTTGAATTTGCCCGGCGCCTGTCGAGGGAGGAGGGTATCCTAAGTGGTATTTCCTGCGGCGCGGCTGCCGCCGTGGCCGTACGGTTGGCGAAGCTACCGGAGTTTGCCGGGAAGACCATTGTTACGGTCTTGCCGGATTCCGGTGAGCGATACATCTCCACCGTGCTCTTCGAGGGGATTGGCTAATTTGCAGGAGCCGGTGCGCCCGAAAAGGTAAGCGGGTTGACGAGGGCAAGATGGCCATTACTTTGGGAGATCGCTTTATGAATCTCACGAAAACGGAGCTTGACCATCTTGCCCGCCGGGTTGAGTCCACTTTAAGGGCAGGGTCGGTGCTGGCGGATGAGAAACCTGTCGCGGTGTTTCCACGGGTCGACGAACTGCGCGACGTGTTGGTTCCGCTGCTGGACTGGTGTGTGGCCCGGAGGCCTTCGGATGCTCGAGGCATCGTGGGCATTGCCGCACCCTGCGGGGCGGGGAAGACGCTTCTTTTATCCTGGCTGGCAGCCACGGCGCGTGAGCTGGGCCTGACGCAGTTTGCTTTCGCTGCTTTGGACGGCTATCACTTCCCAAACGCTGTGCTCGATCGCCACTCAGGAGTTGACCCCGAGGGTAATTTCGTACCGCTTGGGCTGCTCAAAGGTACGCCGCCGACGTTTGATGTGGACTCTTTCCTCGCTGGCCTGCGGGCGGTGAAGAGCACCCACCAGGAATTGCACCTGCCGATGTACAGCAGGCGCTTACACGAGCCGGTGGCGGGATGCATAAGAGTGGCGCCGGAAGTCGAGTGGGTCTTTGTAGAGGGGAACTTTCTCTTTCTGGACATTCCACCTTGGCGGCAGGTGGGGCAGTTGCTGGAGCGAAAGATCTATCTCGACGCCGGCGATGACGTGCTGCGCGCGCGTCTGAGGTCGCGCCATGCCGCGGCTGGGCGTGACGCGACATGGATCGAGGCGCATTTCAGCCGCACGGACGGGCCGAACATAAGCCTGATCCGCGCCCATGCGCATTTCGCGGACGTTTTTTTCCGTTGGGGAAGGGACGGGCATTTGAAGGAAGTTGAGGATGCATATAGTATCGAAACCTAAGAAGCTCTCCCTCGTGCGAAGCGGGGGCCGAGCCAGGAGGCAGGCTGTGGATGGCGAGCGTTTAGAGAATCTGGCAAGCGAATTCAGGGTGGCGCTGGACGCGCAACTTTCCGGCGATTACGGGTGCGAGTTTCGGCTCCCCAGCCGAGAAGCCGCGGCGCAAATTTGCCGCCGCTACCTCGCGCTGCTCTTCCCTGTTTTTTATCAGGGCCTGGGCGCGGAAGCGGACCGCGCGGCGACAGGAGCCAGGCATTACCTGGTCGAGGTGGAGACGCTGTTGCGCGAGCAATTGTGCGCTGCCCTGCGCTTCGATCAGCGTTGCCAGGGGGACCAGTCTCTGGACGGCGTTGAGGATCGTGCCCGGGAGCTGACCGAACATCTCTTCGGCCAGTTGCCGGAGTTGGCCAGGTTACTGGCATCGGATATCGAAGCGGCGTTCCGGAACGATCCCGCCGCCGCCCGGCATGAGGAGATTCTGCTCAGCTACCCTTGTGTGGAGGCCATTACCGTGCAGCGCCTGGCGCATCGACTCTACCTGATGGGAGTGCCTTTCCTTCCCCGTATGATGACCGAGGTGGCGCACAGCCGCACCGGCATCGATATCCATCCCGGCGCTTCAATTGGCGAGTCGTTCTTCATCGATCATGGAACGGGCGTGGTGATCGGCGAGACCGCCACCATCGGCAGATCGGTGACTCTTTACCACGGTGTTACGCTGGGAGCATTCAATCCGATTCGAAAGGATGAACAAGGTCAACTTATTCGAGGGCAGGAGAATAAGCGGCACCCCGACCTCGAGGATCATGTCACCGTTTACCCCAACGCCACCATCCTGGGGGGACATACCCGGGTTGGCCATCACAGCGTGATTGGTGGTAACGTGTGGCTCACGCACTCTGTGCTACCCTATAGCAGGGTCACGCTTAAAGACCCAGAATTGGTCATCTTTAACGGGGAGCCCGGCAGCTACAGGGCAGATTTCTCAATATGAATGGCAGGGAGGGTCAAATGGCGTTGAGAATTGGAGACCAGGCGCCTGATTTCAAGCTCAGCTCGACGACGGGCGCCACCCAGGGCGAGTTTCAGCTTTCAGCCTATCGTGGCAAAAATGTGGTGATCTGCTTTTACGTCCTTGACTTTACCCCGGTTTGAAAGAACGACTTGTCGGCAATCCAAGCGGACCTCGGCAGGTTTGCCGACCTGAACGCCCAGGTCGTGGGCGTCTGCACGGACACGGTTTTCTCTCATATCGCCTTCCAGAAATCTCTTGGGGGTCTTCAGTTCCCCCTCGCTTCGGACCGCTGGCCTTACGCCAAAACAGCGGCGGATTACGGCATCTTTCCTCCCACCAAGCACCAGGTACCCTTCGTCAACGATCGCGCGGTCTTTATTGTGGACAAGCAGGGCAAGATCGCTTGGATGAGAATCTACGAGCTGAGACAGCAACCCGAAATCCTCAAGATCCTGGAGGCGTTGAAGAACCTCACTTAGCCCTCATTTCTCACCACGTTTGGAGGCTCTTAGGGAGCTGGTGGAAGGGCGGGGCTTCAGCCCCGCCGAAATCGCGACTCCCGTCCTCTGGTCCCGTGCCCCGCACAGTCCCACAGGCGTGGGACTGCGCGGGGCACGGGACAGAGGAATAATCAGGAAGGCCCTTTAACGGCGGGTCCCGCACTGCGGGACCCGCCCTTCCAGACCCGTGGTGAAAAATGCGGGCTAAGGCTTTGGACATGGAATTGGCTGAATTCGTCGAGAAATATACTGATCTTTCCGCAGTCTTTGGAGGGGCCGTACACCTCTCGAAATTCGGCCTTTCCCAAGCGGAGACGGAGAAGCTGCTCTCCGCCTTCGATGACGACTATCAAATCAGCCGCTATATGGTGCTATCCCGCGAACCAGATGAAGAATTGCTTTCCTATCCGCCCGAGGCTCGTGTTTACTCCATTAACGGATTCGAAGTAAGTCATGTTTCTTTTGCTCCGGGCATACGAAAGATCCTGTGAACCGGCGTGGGGCTGGGCTTTTCGCAGCCCCGTCACGGGCGGAATCCCGCGTCTGCTGGACCGTGGGCTACACTCTATCGCCCCGACAAGTCGGGGCTGACTTATCCAACGAACTTTTGATTCAGGACACCAGCCCGCCGGGGGAGGGCAGGTTCGCTCATCAGTGGGGCTGGGACTCTACAAGGTTTTTCTGGAGTGACTGAACCAATGCTCTGGCTGCGTTGTTGAGTAGAACGGCGTCGGAACCCGAGGCGACAAAACGGTACCCGAGGTCGAAATAGTGCGTGAGGTCCCTGGGACTCGGCAACAGAATTCCGCAGTGCTTCCCACGCGACAAGGCAGATTGAGCGATCCGCCGGATAGCGGAGACAAAGTCCGGATGTTCGAAATTACCGAGCATCCCCATTGAATGCGATAGGTCCGAGGGGCCAATGAACAACACGTCCACGCCATCGACGGCTGCGATGGCATCAGCGTTTTTAACCGCGGTGGGCGACTCGATCTGGACGACGGTCAACAAGGACGTTGATCCCTCCATATAAGGGCGAAAATTGGAACCGTACGCACAGGCGCGATTCGAAAACGCCACGCCGCGCACACCAGCCGGGGGATAGCGCATAGCAGCAACTGCGGCCTTTGCCTCCTCCCCCGTATCGATGTGGGGGAACATAATGCCATGCGCGCCGAAGTCGAGAACACGATGCACGCGCTGCCGCGCGGTCGATTCCACTCGCACAAATGTAATGCATCTGCGAATTGCCAGGGCCTGCATCTGGGCCAGCGCATCTCTCTCATCGCCCCCCCCGTGCTCGAGGTCTATGAGCGCCCAATCATAACCGGCGGCGGCCATCAACTCGGCGGTCTGTGCGGATCCCAGCCCAAGGAAGCAACCCAATACGGCCTCGCCGCGTGCAAGCCGTTCGCGAAATAATGCCGCGCCCACTTGGGGCGCCCACTCGTTTGCAGTTGTTGTCATTTCAGAGCCTCTTTAAGCGCTCACCCTATACCACGGAATGGAAAAAGGCGAGCGGTTTTCCCAAAAACGAGCCAGTTTGACGATCTGTTCAACGTGGCGACGCTCGAACCTGTACGTCTAACTGAGAAAGACGATGGCCGCCGGGGCGCCCACAAAAGCGTAATGGCCGGTGAAGGTGAGCGCGCCGGTTTCCCGATTGATGCGGAAAGTGGTGATGGCGTCGCTCCTCTGATTGCACGAGCAGAGGAAATTCCCTGTGGGATCGATGTTGATGGCGCGCGGAAAATCGCCTCTTGTCCAAACCGCGTCAACCCAGCTCAGTTTGCCCCCCTTGCCAATGGAAAAAATAGCAATGCTGTCGTGCAGCCGGTTGGCGGCGTACACGAACCTCCCGTTAGGCGAGAGGTTTACCCCCGAAGCGAAGCTGGTGCCGGTGAAGCCCTTGGGCAGGGTTGAAACGGTCTGCTTCGCCGTCAGGCTTCCACTCGTGCTGTCGAAGTCGAACAAAACCAGCGTGGAGCCTTGTTCTTGCAGTGAATACATCCGTTGTGCATTGGCGAAAACAAAATGACGCGGGCCGTCCCCCGGAGGCAGCGCGACCGACGGGGGATCATTGGCCGTGAGCGTGCCGTTTTGGACATCGAACTTCCAAATAAAGATCTTGTCCAGCGCCAAGTCGGTTACCAGAACGAATCGGCCCGAAGGATCAGCCTGCATCATATGCGTGTGAGGCCCGCCGTCGTGGCCGAAAATGGCAAAGTTCCCGCGAGGGGCGCTGGTAGGATAAATTGGCCCCACCGTGCCCCGATCCTGTTTGACGTCGGTGGCGGGACCCAGATCACCGTTCGACCGAATGGGAAATACTGCCGTCGACCCGCCGGAGAAATTGGCCACCAGCAGGTATTTGCCCGAAGGGTGGACGCTCAGGTAGCAAGGGCCGGCTCCTTGTGAGCTGACGGTGTTGAGCAGTGTGAGATTCCCATTCGAGCGGTCCACCGAAAACGCGCTCACCGAGCCGGACTTGGCGCCTTGGAAAGTTTCGGTCTCATTCGCGGCATACAAATGTGTTCCGGAGGAATCGAAAGCTAGCCAACCCGGATCCGAGTCATCCGCAAAGGCCTTTTGCCGGGACAGAGCCCCCGTTGCGAGGTCCATGTGGAACAGGAAAATGCCGTGCTCATTAGCCTTGGTTCGCTCAGGGCTATGACCTCCACTGTACCCGCAGACATAAGCCAGGATTGGACCGCTCGACGAATTCGCCCGACCCTGCGTCAGGGCGAATGAAGACGGCGCGGCGGCTAAAGCCGCGGTGCCTTTCAGGAACCCGCGACGCGAGATTCTGGCCAAGGGGTCGCGTGGGCGTGGTAAGTCTTTTGACGGCATTGGAGTCATCCTTTCACGGCGTGATCTAAAACCAGAAGGGTCGGATTATAGGATTGATTGGGCTTGGAAGGCAAGGTTTCGTCTCAAATTGTCGTCTCAAATCTGTCGAGTCATGTTAAATGCGCCGGATCGGGCGCAGTCGCAGCGTCCACCTCGGCGCGCCACGTCAGCTCGGTCCGGTTTGAACGAGTCAAAGCAGCCGTCCTGCGGGAGGCTGGACGCCTAAGTGAGAAAGATGATGCTCGCCGGCGTGCCCACCGAAATGTATTGGCCGGTGAAGGTCAGGTTGCCGGTCTCCCGGTTGATGCGGAAAGTGGTGATGGCATCGCTCCTCTGATTGCACGAGTAAAGAAAATTCCCTGTGGGATCGATGTTGAAGCTGCGCGGATAATCGCCTCTTGTCCAGACCGCGTCGACCCAGGTCAGGATACCCCCCTTGGCAATGGAAAAAATGGCGATACTGTCGTGCAGCCGGTTGGCAGCGTACACGAACCTCCCGTCGGGCGAGACCATTACCTCCGAAGTAAAGCTGGTGCCGGTGAAGCCCTTGGGCAGAGTTGAAACGGTCTGCCTTGGGGTCATCCTTCCACTCGTGGCGTCGAAATCAAACAGCACCAGCGTGGAGCCCTGTTCTTGCAGAGAGTACAGCCGTTGTCCATTGGCATTGAAGGCAAAATGGCGCGGCCCGTCTCCCGGCGGCAGTTGGGCAAACGCGGGATCATTGGCCGTGAGTGTGCCTTTTTGAAGATCGAGCTTCCAAATCAAGATCCGGTCCAACGATAGGTCAACTGACAATACGAATCGACCCGAAGGATCGGTCTGGATCATATGCGGGTGAGGGCCGTCGTCGTGGTTGAAATTGGCAAAGTTCCCGACGGGGGCGCTGGTAGGAGGTGATGGCCGCACGGTGCCCGGATCCCTTTTGACGTAGGTGGCGGAGCCCAGCTCACCGTTCGACAGGATGGGGAGTACGGTCACGCACCCTCCGCCGAAGTTGGCTACCAGCACGTATTTGCCGGAAGGGTGGACGCTTAGGTGGGTAGGGCCGGCCGATTGCGAGCTGACGGTATTGAGCGGCGTGAGATCCCCATTCGAACGGTCGATCGAGAAAGCGCTCACCGAGCCGAAGCGGGTGCCCTGAAATGTGCTGATCTCATTCGTTACGTAGAGATGTGTTCTGGAGGCATCGAAAGCCAGCCAGGACGGATTCGAGTCATCCGCAAAGAGTTTGCGTGGTGTCAGAGCCCCCGTTGCCGGGTTCATTTGAAACAGGTAAATGCCGCCTCCATTGGACTTGCCCCCCTCAGGGCCTTGATGCGGTGCACTGTAACCGCCCACATAGGTCAGGATAGACTTGTTCGACGAATTCGCCTGGCCCGGCGCCATTGCAAGTGAATTCGGTGTCACGGCTAAAGCCGCGGCGCCACTCAGGAACCCGCGACGCGAGATTCTGCCCAAGGGGTCGCATGGGCATGGTGAGTCTTTCGAGCGCATTGGAGTCATCCTTTCACAGCCTGATCTAAAATCACAAAGGGTCGGATTATAGGTTTGATTGGGCATGGAAGGCAAGGGCGTATTGCAGACACTCGGCAATCGTGGTAAGGTTGGGGACATTAGGTCCAGGTGGCGGGGGTTGCTTTTGCTCGAAGGGTCCAAGAGGGTCAATCGAAAGTGAATTACCTTTCTGGAGGGGTGCATCCATGAAGCGCAGGGATTTCTTGGCTAAGTCAGTGGTGGGCGTTGCTACAGCGTGGGTGGGCGCAAGACCCTGGGCTGCCGCCATGCCGCCGGCAACGGGAAAGTTCAGCGCTGCGGATATCGTCCCTCTGGGTCAGACCGGTATTAAGACCTCGCGCTTGGCCTGCGGGACGGGGACAGTCGGCTCCAATCATCATTCCCACCAGTCGGCTTTGGGAATTCAGGGCCTCGCAGACCTGCTTTTCCAGGGATACGACCATGGTCTGCATTTCTTTGACACGGCTGATTCCTATGGAACGCATCCCCACGTGGCGGAGGCCTTGAAGAAATTGCCGAGGGAAAAGATCACCGTCATGTCCAAGTCATGGTCACGCGATGCGGCAGGAATGCGCGCCGACATTGACCGTTTCCGAAGAGAACTGGGCACGGACTACATCGATATTCTCATGATGCATTGCCTGACGGACGACGACTGGACCGAAAAGTGCCGGCCGGCCATGGACGTGATCTCGGAGGCGCAGGAAAAGGGAATCGTCCGGGCTCACGGTTGCTCTTGCCACACGATCGGCGCACTCCGTGCCGCGGCGAATTCTCCCTGGGTCCAGGTCATGCTTTCCCGGGTGAACCCCATCGGGTCGCATATGGACGCAGACCCCGACACCGTCGTGGCAACGCTGCGAGCGGGGCGTCAGGCGGGCAAGGCAATTCTCGGTATGAAGATCCTCGGTCAGGGTGACATGAGATCTCGTGCGGATGAAGCGCTGAAATACGCGCTCTCGCTGGGCCTGCTGGACGCCTTTACTATCGGCGCTGAGAACCGTAACGAGCAGCTCGACCTGATCAACCGCATTGCTGCTGCCCATGCTTAGCTGAAATGGTTGGCGGGGAATTAGCCCTATAGGCTTTAACCCAGTGTAGTGTCCCGTAATTAGCTGGATAGTGTAGCGCCGACCTTTAGGTCGGCAGGTGCCGGTCCCGCCCTGCGGGACCGGCGCTACGTCGAGCGCGCTGTCCTGTTATTTCTGGGACACTACACTAGCTGTCGTTGGTAGTTCGGCGGTCCGAAAGCACAGGTCGTGTGGAGGGCAATTGTGGAAAACATTCGGGCTGCCGCTGTACAGTTCGAACCTGTTCAGGCCGACAAGCAGGCAAATCTACTTAAGATCCGTAAGTTTACCGACCAAGCCGCCAGCCGGAATGTCCAGCTACTCGTTTTTCCCGAGTGCTGCATCACTGGCTATTGGTTTCTCCGCAAACTGTCGCGCCAGGAAATAGCGGAATTGGCCGAACCGGCTTTCACTGGGCCATCCTCGGCGGTCCTGGTGGAGCTCTCAAAGCAATACAACATGAGCATCGGCGCCGGCTTGGTTGAGGCCGGTGAGGACGGATGCTTTTACAACACGTACATTGTCGCCATGCCGAATGGTGAGATCCGTCGCCATCGCAAACTGCACGCCTTTGAGAACGAAGCCATTTCATGCGGGAACGAGTACACCGTTTTTGATACGCCACACGGCTGCCGAGTGGGTGTGCTCATCTGCTACGACGTTAACCTGGTTGAGAACGTTCGGATTGCTACGTTGATGGGCGCCGAGGTTCTCATAGCTCCTCACCAGACCGGCGGGTGTGCTGGGCGCAATCCGCACCAAATGGGTCTGATCAGCCGCGAGGTTTGGGACAATCGCCGCAAAGATCCCGAAGCGATCAGAGGCGAGATCCTCGGCGATAAAGGTCGTGGGTGGCTGATGCGTTGGCTGCCGAGCCGTGCGCATGACAACGGAATATTTCTCGTCTTCGCGAATGGCATCGGGATAGATGATGACGAGATCCGCACGGGAAACTCGATGATTCTCGACCCGTATGGGCGCATCCTGAGTGAATCTCGACAAGCTGATAATGACATGGTGGTGGCCGATCTCTGTGCATCGTTGCTGGAAAAGGCGACCGGAAGAAAGTGGCTTCAGGCGCGCCGGCCTGAGCTCTACGGATTACTCACGGTTCGCACGGGGATGGAACGCAGCACGCGAGTCCTGAAGTTCGAAGAGTAGGGGAGAATCCAGGAATTCAATCCGTGCTTTGCTGAAGTGGCCGGCGGGGAATTAGCCTCTTACGCGTTAACCAATGGCTTGCAATCCTGCGGGCTGGAGGGCTCAACAATGAATTCGACGCAAGAGGTTGTTGGATCGATCGTTTCTCTCTGGCGGTATCCAGTCAAGTCCATGATGGGAGAAGAGGTGAATGCGGCTGGGGTGACTGAACGCGGGCTATTGGGAGACCGCGGCTACGCGATTGTTGACAGCTCCGACGGGAAGATCGCGAGCGCGAAGAACCCGCGGAAGTGGCCTCGCCTTTTCGACTTCCGCGCCGCGCTGGCGGACGCGCCGAAAGCCGGTGTGAAGTTGCCCCCGGTCCGCATCACCCTGCCGGATGGCGCCACGGTCAACAGCAACCAACCCGACCTGCACCAGATCCTTTCGAAGGCGCTGGAGCGTGAGGTCGCACTTGGCGCAATCGCGCAGGGGGGGCAGAAGCTCGTTGAATCCGCATTGCCCAGTGCCGAGACGGCAAAGGCTGAGGAGTATTGGCCGGATATGGAAGGCCTCGAATACCGGGACACCGTCACAGACTTCGGTCTGCCTGAGGATACATTTTTCGATTCTGCCTTCGTGCATCTGCTGAGCACGGCCACACTCGATCGGCTGCGGATGTTGTATCCACAGGGCCGTTTCGAGGTCCGCCGGTTTCGCCCCAACATGGTGGTACAGACCGCGAGCGGCGAGACGGATTTCGTGGAGAATGCATGGGTAGGGCAAACTCTCGCGATCGGGGATTCCGTCCGCCTGAGAATTACTGGTCCCTGCCCCCGCTGCGTGATGACGACGCTCCCTCAAGGCGATCTCCCGAAAGACCCGGGTATTTTGCGCGCCGCAGCCCAGCACAACCGGGCTAGCGTAGGAGTCTATGCCACTGTGTTGCGGAGCGGTGAGGTTCGGCGCGGTGATTTTGTCAGGCTGGAGTAGGCCCTGTTCTGGAGACTGTCGCACCCAGCCCCTAATACTACTACGTTAAGTCAAGGTGGACGGTTTCGTTTGCGAATTACGCTGCCACAATACGCGCACTCTCCGGTCCAGGTAAACAGCATGCGTTGGATCTCACGACGCGTCTGTGGCAGGGTCCACCCAGAAGTTTTTTTTGCTGCGCAACCTCTCCAAGGTCAGGAAAGCATGCGCCAACATGACCAGGGTGACATGATGGTGCCAACCCGTCCAAGTACGGCCTTCGTAGTGATCCAGCCCCAGTTCCTCCTTGAGCTGCTGGTAATCCTGTTCGATCTTCCAGCGGCTTTTGACGATGCGCACCAGCCGCCGCAGAGTGTAGTTCTCGGGCAGGTCGCAAAGAAAATATTTCGTGGGCGCGGGCTCGCCGGGCGGCCATTCCACCAGCAGCCAGACCTGCGGGTGGGGCGGTTCGCCTTGGTCGAATCCGTGCGCGGGCTGGACGCGGCAAGCGTAGAAGCGGGACTCCAGCCAGCCTTGGGTGCCTTCTCGCCAGCGCACTTGTTTCCACCCACGAACTCTTCCCGGCACTTCCCCCACCGCGCACGGCCGCTGCTCGCCGTAATGGTAAACCGTCGGCCGACGTTTTCGCCCCCGCGCTTTCCGCAGGCGGGGCGGTTTCGTCCATACCCTCACGGTGAACGGGATGCCTACCGCATAAGGAAGGTGACGAGCCTGCAGTCCCTGGCGGAATTCCGTGACTTCTCCATAGGCGGCGTCCGCCAGCACCACACCACACCGCAAACCCCACGCCTGCGCCTCGTCGATCAATTCCAGCGCCAGTTGCCACTTGGTCTGGAACTTCACTTCGGCGGGGATGCCGGCGGCGGCGCGCCGCTGGGGATCTTGTATCCAGCTTTGCGGCAAATAGAGCCGCCAGTCCAGGATGATGCTTTCTTCCCCGGTCGCCTGATGCAAGCTCACCGCTACTTGGCAATTGGCGGTTTTGCCCAGCGTGCCCGAATATTGCCGCGCCACTCCCACCGAGTGGGTACCTTTCTTGGGAAAACCCGTGTCGTCGATGATCCACACCGGATGGGGCTGCAGCTCGGCTGTCATCCGTTGCGCCAACCGTTGCCAAACGGTCGCCCAAGGCCAGGGACTCTGGCCGATCAACTGCTGCATGGCCTGCACGTTCCCGTCGGGCAGACGCGCCGCCATGGGCTCGATCGACTTGCGTTCCCCGTCCAGCATCAGGCCGCGTACGTACACCGAGCCCCAATGGCGTCGCTCGCGCCGCCCCAGCGGCTCCAGCAAGTCGGCCAAGAATTGTTCCAAGCGCTTTCGACATTTTTCGATTTCGCTCTCGGTCATGGACCGGAGCTTAACACCTCTCACGCGGGAGGTCAATAACTTAACGTAGTAGTACTAAGGGATCGGGCCATAGTAAGATTTCGCTGTTTCCTGCCACTGACCATGCGTAAGAGCTAGGTTACCCGGTCATCCGCAACGCGCACCAAATTGCCGAGCGCCGGTAGTGGCGTCATTTGGATTCCCTCGACAAAAAGTTGTAAAAATACCCTTGCCTCATCCACCAAACAGAACCAATATGCTAGCAAAGGGGGTCAATTATGATCCCCCTGAGCGACGAACGGCTATTCATGTACATCGGTTACATTGACGATTCGGGTTCGAGCGGAAAGAACCTAGATGACAGGCAGGCCCCGTTTCAGGTGATTGGTGGGCCACTGATGAACGACATAGCTTACGGGGGTATCGAATTAGTCCTCAATCGGGAAATCTCACGCTTGGTTCCAGAGGAGCAATGGGACGAATTCGAATTTCACGCATCGGACCTATTTCATGCGAACCCGCCATTTAGAGATTTAGGGCAAGAAAGATGCTTCCAACTCATCGAAGCGGAGCTTAAATGGCTCAACAAGTTTCGGATTCCAATTATATACGGAGCAACCGACAAGGTTAGACTAAAGCAGCAGTTGTACAGAACTTCCGGTAGTGCCCGAAGTTGGTGTTGATTTTCAATTGCTGTTTATGTTAGGATATTTTTTCACTTGAATTATTTGGCAACAGTATTATCCTACCCGTGATGCCTTCGTGCCAGTTGAAGGCATCTAAGTGTATGGTACCGTCGAATACCCTAAAGGGGGGCTTTCCACTATGGCTTCTCCAACGGTAAAAATTACGATGCCGGACGGGACTGTTAAGGAGACCACGGCGGAGGACATAACCTTTAAGGCCACCGAAGAGCCGTGGACTGTTTTTCAGCTTGAAGACGGCTCAAAGCTACGTGTGAGACCGGTGGTTATGAGGGTCCAGAAAACGGCAGAGTTTGATAATGAAGGCAATCCGATATACCGGCTTGCGATAGTAAACGCTGTATTCACCGATTCTCCCGCGAGCTTGAAGAGGAGGCAAGATCAGTAAATGTTGGTAGCGCAAACAAGCCTTGAACCCCGATTTTACACGTGCTTTGCGGCCATGAATTATACAGAACCCTTCGTCACCGAGACTATCGAGGCGCGTGGGCAGAAGTGTGCAGTGACGATCAGGGATCTTCCCGCTCGTCATTATTGTCTTTTGCGCCCTACGGTAATAGAAGTTGAACGAGAAAATCTTGGATATGTCGTTTCCCATCCCGGCACCGGAGTGTTCGCCTACGATGACAACCTGACATTCGCACTCGATAAATTCTATGCTGCGTTTGTTGAGGAATACGAGTTCCTAAAGCATAACGAAAATCAGCTTTCTCCTTCGCTTAAGCACGACCTGGAAACCTTTGAGAGCGTTATCATCCCCTGTTGATTCCGATGGCCACACTCGATTCCGAAGAAACACGAAGACAACTTAAAACCAAGTTGAGGTGCGAGGAGGATGTGGGCAAGGATCATATCGTTTTCACTTTACGCGATATGGATGGAACCATTTTGGCGAGAACCAGGATTTCCCATGGTCCGAGACATGATATAGGGGACAGTCTTGTCTGTCGAATGGCCAGGCAACTCAGATTAGGTACCTCAGGTAATTTAGTGGGAATGGTGGATTGTACAAAAACTCAGCAAGAATGCCTCGCAATAATCAGGGCCGCCTCTTACTAAGGCAGGTAGTCAAGCCGATAAGTCGTGATAATCTTCTATTCTTCGGAGGCTCCGAAAAATGAAAAGCAAGCCTGACGAGAATTTCAATTCACTTTCTGCCCTGGAATGCCCAAGTTTTTCGGTGGTGTCGGCGTTGGAAGCATGCCCATCGTCTGGAGTAGTGCTAGAGTATTCTTCGCCGGTCCCCGCCAGTGAAACCGACAGCTCTCAAAAGAAGTCTCAGCCCACTCAAAATCCCCGCCGGAATAATAAAGATCGCAGTCGCTGAGTTTGCATTTCAAAAACGCAACATTTTCGAGAATAAAGCTCTTTCCCTGAAAAGTCTGGTTCCTGTAAGTGTCCATTGATTTGTCCTCCTAATTAAGTAGTTCTCTAAGCGTCCAGATATGATCGGCGATTCCGGCTTGCATCGCCGGAGTCACGCGCAAGGTCTTATGCACCCGGCAAAAATTGTAAAACGCAAACCATAGGGCGTAGGCCGCTTTCAGATTCTCCCATTTTTTACTGAAAGCATTCGTTAATCGCGTCATCCGACGCATCCCCATGCGGATTGAAAGATTCTGTCTCTCGACGTGAGACGTGCAAATCCTGTCAGGATCGAGCTGGCCCCATAGTGGCTTTGGTATGGCTTCTACCACGCTGGCTGGCGAGTAGCGGTGTTCATCATCGGCTGGTGCGCCGTATACCTTGATGAGTTGGGCATAATCGACCCGCGTGCCCAAGCTCGTGTGGATGGCGTCGAAGTAGGGCGGGAATCCGTCGGTGGTGATTTGAAATTCTCCTCTAGTGGCATCATTGATCTTTTCGGTGAACGCGAGCGCATCCCTGGTGTTTCTCTGTCCGAGATGCCACGCAAGAACGAGCTTAGTCCTGCGCTCGATTGCAACGAAGCAGTAGGCGTCCCCGCGCGTCGGGTCGCCACCGGGATTTTGCTTTTGCTTGCACCCGACAAATCCCCAAATTTCATCGCATTGAACATCAGACACGGGCACGTTTTGGCACTTGCTCTCAAGTAGTCGCTCGCAACGATTTCCCGCGAGTACCAAAATCTTCATGATCGTGTTCTGGTCAATATCCGTGATGCGCTGAATTGAGCGAATTGAACAGCCTTCAACAAGCAATGTGATGACAGCCTCCACTTTCTCAGGGGCAGTGTACATGCCGCCCAAGTGCTCGTTACTAGGATAGGAATACGTCTTATAGCATTGACAACAACGATATCGCTGCTGACCTTTGCGAGTCTTTCCAAATTTCCTGCATTCGATTCGGCAATTGTGGCAAGTCATTTTCTCCCTTGCTTTCTTCAGGTGCGAGAGCGAAAATGACGGTGGGCGTAGAAACCCCGTCCTTTTGGCTTCGGCCTGAGGATGTGCCCCACGGGTGGTTAGCGCCACTCGTGGGGCTGTTTAACTTGTGGACCTGGGGGGAGTTGAACCCCCTACTAGGAGCACCCAGAATGCTCAAGCGGGAACCTTCCCTCAGGCCCACAGATAAATGGGCCAGCCGATCCGATCTTATTGGATTTGCTGGCCTTTTTGTTTTCATGTGAATATAATAAATAAGTTATAATTGGTTGTCAAGAAAAAAGTGTTGACATATAATAAAAAAGTGATAGTATGTTTCAAGGGCTGGATTTTCTGGGATTATGTGTCTCCAGCCGGTAATAACATGATTGAGGAGTGGATAGCGAAAGACCTCCTAGATGATGGACGCTTGATGTTTAATAAGCTGATCAAGAATATCAGGAACACCGAGAACCACTTAAATTGGATTGGGTTCAGGAGATTCATAAAGAAGGGGAAGGAAAGAGTCTGGGAACTGGAGTTCTTCGCCGATGGACGTTAGAACAGAGTTCTAGGTGATTTTGCAGGAGAAAAGCAGGCCGTTTTGTTAATTGGATGCTGCCATAAGGGCCGAGTTTATACTCCCGCCGATGCTATCGACCAAGCCTTTAAGAGGAAGGGATTATTGAGAAATGGAACAGCGGAACATAGTGAGAGAAACATCTCAACTGATTGAAAAGCTCAAGAACTGGAAGTACCTTGAGGCTTACATTAGGGCCACCATCAACGTGAACCTCCCCTCGCAGATTCGCGCCCTTCGTCTCAAGCAAGAGCTAACACAGGAGTCTCTGGCGAACAAAGCGCAGATGAAGCAGCCCCGCATTTCTGCAATGGAGAAGCCTGGAGCGACAAAGTTCAATATTGAAACGCTGGTTCGCTTGGCCGCTGCGTTCGGAGTTGGTTTAATCGTCAAATTCGTTCCCTTTAGTGAAATGTTGGCTTGGGAAAACGAATTCTCGCAGGACAGGTTTAATGTGGTGACATTCGACCACGACAGGAGGCCCCTAACGGCTACGGCGGAATCTCTGAATACTGGGCTGTCCTCGCCTACGTTCACATGGTTTTCGGGTTCTACCCCCAGACCAACGCATGCACTTCCTGAAGCTAGCCGCGAGATTGCAATGACACCTCCGCCGGTGGATGCTGGGAGGACCGCTGTAGGCCGGGAACCTTATATTTAATGAAGTTTGATGAAGGAGGCAATAATGGCCGAGGAACAGAAACTCATCGTGTCAGGCCCACTCTCCCCAGATGAGGTGAAAGCGCGCACGAAAATCTCGGAAGATTTTTACACTGTA
This sequence comes from uncultured Acidobacteriota bacterium, assembly GCA_963832915.1. Lineage (GTDB taxonomy): Bacteria > Acidobacteriota > Terriglobia > UBA7540 > UBA7540 > CAVROP01. Next base: position 602 of record CAWHWE010000021.1, on the reverse strand, counting down.
TTCAGTAACCAGGTACGGATCGCCGCTTCAGCTACAGAGTTTCGGTTGTTTTTCGGAGAAAGCTACCCGACGGCAACTGGCGAAATCAAAATCATTGAAAACTTTAGTGTTATTCTCACTCCTATACAGGCGAAGGCCACGCTGGGGATATTAGCCGAAACCGTCCAGAGAATGGAAGCGCTTATTGGAACAATTCCTGATATCGCTTCACTGCAACTGAAGGAGACGCCCGTGGAAGAGACTCCACAGCCTGCAAGTCCGGCCACGCAAGAGCAAGGCTAACAGCTAGAACTTTACTGTAAAATAAACACAAATTTCAGGCACTACCGAACTTCCGACCCTGTTGACATAGCATTTCAACTTTACTTGACTGCCTTCGGCGATGGTTTGAAAAGCAATTCTTTTCTCAGAAGCACACGCCGACTGGACTGCTGATTTGTGACGATGTGAGAACTCACAAAGCCGACGATTCTAGAAAGGAGGAGTCAGACCGAAAAGGGGACGTTAGACACGTCATCGAAAGAGCTTTCCGAAGGAACAGAACAAAGCTTCGGGGGCTTTCAGGGGCGGCCGGTATAAATTTGTATCTATTCGACGACATG
>CAWHWE010000020.1:0-29044 GCA_963832915.1 uncultured Acidobacteriota bacterium | reverse complement strand
CTCCCAAAGTACGCTGGTCGGTTCTCTATGTGGTGGAGCACATCGCAGAAGAAAATCATGTTGACCGACTGCTGTGGCAGATGCGGGTCATCTGGAGCGGCAACAATCGTCTCCAAATTCGCAGGCGCCTTGGCGTGCACCATCGCCAGCAACTTTTCATCAATATCCACCGCATAGACCCTGCCCGCGTGGAGCGCGAAGCGACGGGCGAAATAGCCGGTGCCCGCTCCGATGTCAGCGACGGTATCCGTCGGTTTCAGATCCAGCGCCATGACGACGGCATGCGGTTTCTGCCAGGCATCCCGCGAAGGATCCTCGAGCACCTTCGCGTATTCATCTGATGACAACGGAGGGTGATGCTGGTGGGGCACTTGCCCCAGTGCCGCAACCGCAAAAGCGAACATCCATGCGTAGAGCTTCACGGTCCTCCGCCACTCTGAACACCTATTGCGCGGCATGAAGCCGTGCACGCTCGATGGTGGAGCGGTCTACCAAGCGGGGCGACCGCGTGGATCCCGCAGAGACAAACTTTTGTCGCCCGTGAAGATCTCTGTGGCCACCAGGAGGTCCCCCTCCATGCTCGCCACGGGATACGCTTTGACTTTTACTGTGTCGCCTTCCCTCAGAAGAAGACCAGCTTGCTTCAGAAACCCTGAAGGCGCCAACCGAACCACTCTTGCCTGACCCGCGGTTTGCAAACGGATCTCGACCATGCCGCTGTCCTCTGTCGCTCCCGACAAGTAGATGACCTCAGCGATCTTGCCTTCCGTAGCTTCAGAGGCTGCTGCCTTGTTGGATGGAGCCCAACTATCGGAGCGGCTTGACTGGGATGTTGAATTGCAATGGTGATCGCAATCGTCGCAATCCCCACAATCCCCACAATGATGCCCGTGATGGTGACAACACTGCGCCGCCGCAGGCAATCCACTAAGACAACCGATGAGAAAAACGATCCCGAAAAGGATGCGCAACTTCATGTTGCTATCTCCCCTCTTTGCCCATGTCCCGCATTTGAACTGCTCGAACGACTTTCCCCTAATGCGGAAGCGTGACGTTGTTTGCGCTAGATGTAACTTGCATCTAGAGGCAAGCGTATGATATCTTACTGCAGGAGAAAAAGCAAATGCCTTTTCGCACCTGCCCTCGGCACCGGAAAGAACACCCTTGCACTTGCGCTATGGGCAATTTATATCGATTTGTGGAGCCGGTCCTATTGTTCCTGCTGCGGAGGAAAGGACAGTCGTACGGTTACGAACTAGCAAGCGATCTGCATGAATTTGCCTTGACTGACGCCAACATTGAGGCCTCAGCTTTGTACAAGACGCTTCGGCAACTCGAGCAGAATGACTGCGTAGTCTCGAAATGGGATGTAAAGGGCAGCGGTCCGGCCCGAAGGCTTTATGCCCTTACTTCTCGTGGGAAACAACACCTAGAGGAGTGGATTACGGTCCTCGATCATATTTCCAAGTCCATGGCAAGGCTCGTCGAGGAAGCTCGCACCAAAGTTGACGGCGCGGATTCGAAAAATGGAACCATGCAGTTGTGTCAACGTCCCGCAAAGCATACCCACGTGGGAAGGGTGGCATAATGGCCTCTCTCGGCCCTGCACGTGCAACCGCCGACAGTGTGCAATTCCAGCGGGCCTTGTTTCGCTTGTGGTCGAGACAACCCACATGGCCTTCAGCTCGAATTTCGTGTTGATCCTGACCGCGCCGCCTCGGCGAGTTGGGTTCCTGACGTCAAATGGGAAGGTCTGCGCGGAATTGTCCACGGGGGCATCGTCACCACCCTGCTTGATGAGGCTATGGCCAAAGCTGTTGCCGCGACGGGATGCAAAATGATGACCGCAGACCTTCGAGTACGGTTTCGCCAGTATGCCAAAACTGGTGAGGTGCTCCAAGTCAGAGGCTGTATCGTAAGGAATAGAAGGAGACTAATCGAAGCAGAAGCCACGGTTGTCACGAATGATGGCAGCGAACGCGCCCATGCTTGGGCAACGTTTTTGGCTCTTACGAAACCCAGCGCACCGGCAGAGGTGTAATGAATTGGCTGTCGCATAGGTAGAGCGGGAGATCACTATGACAAATGTTCGAAAGGCATTCAGAGTAGCATCCGTACTTGTAACTTGTGTATTTCTGGCATCGATCCCGACCCTGAGTAGCAAGCGCCGGATGATTGTTGCTGCGCCCGCGGAAGGCGCGGCTGCGCCCGGCCAATCGGCAGCGGCTTCTTCATTGCCCGCCGACGTGCAGATCAGTCCAGAGGACTTGGCGAAGCTTCTCCAGTTACCTGCAGCGCAAAAGCCCCTGACAATCCACGTGGGGTTCTATGTTCTCTACACGCAAGCACATATTCCGGGTTCAGAATACATTGGACCGGCTTCCCAACCCGACGAGGTTGAGAAACTGCGAAAGCGCGTGGAACCGTTGCCCCGCAAGAAATTCATCGTTCTCTATTGCGGGTGCTGCCCCTGGAACCATTGCCCTACCCTGAGGCCGGCTTACGAAGCCCTTCACAGCATGGGCTTCACAAAGCTGAAGGTTCTTTATATCCCCAACAATTTCGGCCAAGATTGGGTCAATAAGGGGTTCCCCGTTGAAAAGGGCCAGTAGATCCTTGCCAAAAGCGTACATAGCGCGAAGCTGGCGGCAGCCTTCACTCCCCCGCGCATGAACCCCCAGCCACCCCTCAACCGTCTCGGCGCTTTAGGGATGTGAGGTGGTAACGTGTGAGGGAAGGGGCCGCGGGACCACGCTGAAGCTCTAATGGCAAGAGACGTGCAGGCTATATTGCGAGGAGAACTGTGTCAATGAACCGAAAAAGAGTATTGATTGTCGGTGGTGTGGCAGGCGGAGCTTCCTGCGCCGCAAGGCTGCGGCGGCTCGACGAGGAAACAGAGATCGTCGTGTTTGAAAAAGGGCCCTACCCCTCGTTTGCGAACTGCGGCTTGCCTTACTACGTCGGCGATGCCATCTCAGACGAAACAAAGCTGCTGATGGCCACACCAGATCTCTTCCGCACGCGTTTCAACATCGAGGTTCGCACAGAACACGAGGTTCTTGGCATCAATCGCGAGGAGAGAAGAATTGATGTCAAGGACCTTCGGAGGTGTTCTGTCTATCAAGAGGCTTACGACGCGCTCGTTCTGTCGCCAGGTGCAGTGCCCGCGCGGCCGCCTCTTCCGGGCGTTCGACCTTGGTGGCGTTTTCACGCTTCGAACCATTCCCGACAGCCGGGCGATACGAACGTGGATTCAAACAACCAACGCAAAGAAAGCGGTTATTGTCGGCGGCGGGTTCATCGGGCTCGAAATGGCGGAGAATCTGGCGCGCCGGGGGCTGAACGTCACGATCATAGAGATGTTCGACCAGGTCATGCCTCCGCTCGACCGCGAAATGGCTGAATATGTTTACGTTCACCTTCTGGACAACCACATTTCGGTTCATCTCGCAGATGCTGTGGCTCGGTTTAACGGAAGCGAAGGGCGCGTGCGTTCGGTCGAGACACAAAGTGGCGCGCGATTTCAGTCCGATTTAGTTATCCTCTCTGTCGGTGTCAAACCCGAGACCAAGCTCGCCAAGGAAGCAGGACTGGAGCTCGGCCCGCGAGGAGGTATTCGTGTAGACGAATCCATGAAGACCAGCGACCCCTGTATTTGGGCTGTCGGGGACGTTGTGGAGGTTCGGGATGCCGTCACGGCCGAGTTCTGCCTCGTGCCGCTGGCGGGACCGGCCAACCGGCAGGCACGCATCGCGGCCGATGCCATCTGCGGCCGACCAGCGCGGTTCCGAGGGGTGCAAGCAACCGCAGTCTGCGGCGTGTTCGGGTTGACCGTCGCGACGACCGGAGTCAGCGAAAAACGCCTGCTGCAGGCCAAGAATACCAATTACGAGGCAGTCTACCTGCATCCCTCCGACCACGCCAGTTACTATCCAGGTGCAAAGGCAATGCACTTGAAGTTGATCTTCCGGCGTTCTGACGGCTTAGTCTTAGGCGCTCAGGCGGTCGGCGAGCAGGGGGTGGAACGCGGGATCGAACGTCATATCATTCGCCATGCAAAAGGACGCCACAGTCTTCGATCTCGAAGAAGCGGAATTGTGTTATGCGCCCCAGTTTGGCACGGCCAAAGATCCCGTGAACGTGGCCGGTATGGTGGCGGCAAACGTACTGAGGGGTGACGTTAACTTGGCCAAGTGGAGCGATCTACCGGATTGTGGTGCTTTTCTGCTAGACGTTCGAGAGGAGGAAGAGTTCAAGCGCGGCTCGATTGATGGCGCCATCAACATCCCGCTCGATCAACTCCGTCAAAGGCTCAGTGAGCTCCCAAGGGACCGTCCGATCTGGGTCAACTGCGCGAAGGGCCAGCGATCCTACTACGCCGTGCGAATCTTGCAGCAGTATGGCTTCGCCACCCACAATCTATCCGGAGGCTACAACACTTGGGAGGCTTGGTACCCTGACGGGTTGCCCGCTGTTAAGGTAGCACAGGCTGAAGAGCATTCCTCACAATGTCCGCGCCGGTGAGAAAGAGCAGCAGTTCTGCCGGTTTGATGAGCAGCAGGCGGCTTGATTTTTGAGGGCTGGGCACACGAAGGCGGAAGCAGCGAATCGTGCGCGCTGTAGGGAGGCCGGGCTGGTCTCAAGCGACGCGGTTCAGGCCAAGGGATTCTCTCCTGCGCCATCAGCGGGAACGGGAGCTGTGGAGGACCGGGCGTGCTTGGTGTCGGGTCGGACCGATTCGATCACCAGGTAGAATTTATCGGCGCTATTGACTTTGCCCGCCACGCAATAGGCCTGGCCAGGCACGAGGTGGTGGGCTTTGGTGAAGTCATGCAATCGATAAACACGCTGGGTGTCGCGGTCGAGCAAGAGCAACACCGCACACGACCGGTACTCCTTCCGCGAAAGCAAGAACAGATGATTGGCGCTGAAGTTGAACATGGTGGCAAAGATGGAACGGGGGTGGATGGCACCCCCGCCCCATGGGCAGCGCCGTTGAGGGGTTCACCCGCCGGACTCCTCCGGTGATGGGCTATCGCACAGAGCGGCGCCTGAGAAGGGCCCGCGTTCAGGAAGCGGCAGGCGGCGGGCTCTTCTGAGCTTTACGCAGGCTTTCTCCCCCCAACAGAAAAATCTCGGAGTTTTCCACCAAGCGGTCAGCGATGGCCGCCGCGATGGTGGTGTTGTAGAGGATGTTCCCCCAGTCGGAAAACGCGGTGTTGGTCGTAATAATCGTGCTGCGCTTGTGACCGTGGCGGGTGGAGATAACCTGGTAAAAGAGGTTAGAAGTCTGCTGGTCGAGGGCCAGGTAGCCCAGTTCGTCCACGATCAAGGCGGCGGGCTCGGTGTAGACCTTGAGTTTGCGGACCAGGGAGTGATCGACTTGCGAAGCGAGCAACTGGTTGAGCATCTCCATGGCGGTGGTGAAGAGCACGCGCACGTTGGCTTGGCAGGCGCGCCAGCCGAGGATCTGCGCCAAGAAGGTTTTCCCCACGCCGGGATTGCCAATGATGACCACATTGGTGCCTTGCTGGAGGAAGTCCAAGTCGAGCAGGTGGAGGAGGCGGTTTTTGGCTTGCTGGCGGGATTTATGATGGGCGAAGTGGAACTGGTCGAGGCAGGGCTGAGCGGGGAGGCGAGAGAGTTGGAAGCGGCGCTCGATGGCCCGGCCGTGGCGGGCCTCCAGTTCCAGATCGGCAAGACGTTCCAGGGCGGCGGCGAAGCTAAGATTTTGCGTGGCCGCCTCCCTCGTCATCGTCTCCAGCTTTTGGGCCATGGTGGTCAGGCGCAGTTGGCTCAGTTTCTCGGGCAGGGTCATCGGGAGACTCCTTTCGGGCTTTCAAGATGAGGGCATCGTAGTCGAGCAAGGACAACGGGTCGGTGGTGAGTTGATTGAGTTCCGGATCGCGCAACTGCAAGAGCGGCTGATGCGGGCGCGGGGACTCGATCTGGTGTAAGAGATGGGCCACGTAATCGGCGCCGAAAGCGCGGGCGGCAAGAGCTTTTTGGAGGGCCGCGGCGACCTGTTGGGGGCGATAAGCGCGGAACAGATCGAGGAGTTCCTGAAGCTGGCGGAGGAGCGAACGGTCGGAGTCGGCCAGCCCGCGCAGATAAGCTTCGACCGTTTCCGGCGGGCAGACGCCGTCGAGCAGCTTCAGCAGTCGTTGTTGCGCCTGGGAGCGCCGGGCAGCAGGGCGGTGTTCGAGTAACTCTTTTTGGAAGCGCCCGGCGCCGAGGGTCTGGCCACGCCGCCAGCAGCGCGGATAGCGGACGATTTCGGTGCCCTGCCGATCATAGAGCGTAAGGGAGGAGGAATCGGCTTTGGCCATCAGGTGCTGGGCGATGAAGTGGGGCGGTGCGTAGTAACGGTTGGCGTCAAAATGCCAGCGCAGGTCTTTGTACACTAAGACCTCGGCGGTGTCGCGGTAATCGGGGGCCAGAGCCGGCAGGGGGCGCAGGGTGTCGGGACGGAAGCGATCGCAGGGCCGCTGGCGGGTTTCGCGATGAATGCGGACGTTGGCCACCTCGTCGAGCCATTGCCGCACTTGACGGTTCACATCGGCGAGATCGGTGAAGGAACGTAGCGGCCAGAAGTTGGAGCGGAGATAGGCGACGCCGCCCTTTTCCACCTTACCTTTTTCCCACCCTGCGCCGGGATTGCAGGCGCGGGGGTAAAAATCGTATTCGCGGGCGAAGGCGAGGAAGCGCGGCTGGAAGCGCACCAGGCGGCCATCGTGTTCGGCGACGGCGGTCAGAAGGTTGTCGAACCAACATTCTCGGGCCACTCCGCCCAGGGCCTGGAAGGCGTGCTGGTGGCAGCGCACGAAGGTTTCGAAACTCTGGCTGTGGGTGAACTCGACATGGAGCATCCGGCTGTGGGCCTCGATCAGGCAGAAGGCATAGAGCTTGCGCTTATCGCCTTGATAGTCGAGCGCGTCGAAGTGGCCCCAGTCGATCTCGAAGCGCTCCCCCGGGCCGGGCTCCATGCGCACGAAGGCCCGAGGGGTCGAGCGAGAGGGGCGCACGCGGTGCAAGTACTCGTCCAGGATGGTGTGCCCGCCGGCATAACCCGCCGCTCGCAGGCGCTGCAAGATGACCACCCCTGGGGCATGGGGGTCCTGCTCCAAGAGTTCGGCGACGAGCGGCTGGAAGGGGTCGAGCTTGCTGGGGCGAGGACGGTGGACCGGGGAGGGCACCGGAGCCTGGAGATATTTTTTGACGGTGCGGGCGGCCAGGTGGAGCTGGCCGGCGATGCGGCGCACCGACCAATGCTCGCCGCCCGCGAGACGATGAATTTCGTTGATCTGGTCAATCTTCAGCATGCTTGCGGTTATAAACCGGCATCGGGGGCAATGCCAGAGGGGTGTTCTTTACAAGCGGCGTGGGGAGCCCTCCGAGAAAGGCTAACCGGCTGAAGAATCAAGAGTTGCGAAGCTGCCAAGTTGTTCTTTACAAGATCATCGGCGGTCGGGCCCAGCAGCCAAACCTCGGCGCGAGAATGCCTTAGGTTGAGGGCCAAGTTGTTCTTTACAAGATGCTGCAGGCGGTGGCGTTGGTCACGGACCTGCTGCTGTTGGCGGTTCCGCTCGACCGCTTCCGCGTGCCGCTCCCGGTACTGCTGCTGGTAGTGGGGATGTGCATCGCGCCACTTTTTCCGGCTTTCCTGCACCACTTGGGCGTAGACAGGATCGGAGCGAATCTTTTCGCGGTGATAATCCCGGCGGCGTTGCCGCTGGCATGGGGGCTGGCTGCAAACCAGTTGTTGCGGATGATATGGTGCAGGCTGAAAGACTTGCTGACAGTAAGGGCAGCGACGATCATTCATCAAGCGGCTCCGGATCAGAATGCAAGCCGTTCATTCTGCCCGGAACTGTGGAAATTGAACCGTGCCCAAAAATTCACCGCATATAGAAACTCCTATAGAGTTTATTACCGCGTCCCCGCCCATGGGTCTGCTGCTCATCAGACCGGCAGAACTGCTGCTCTTTCTCACCGGCGCGGACACTCACAAAGCCGAGCGGCATGAAACGCAGATTCGTGAAGCTTCGGGTGCTGACGTGACGGCAGGTTGATGACGCTTTGGTTGACGATGACCGTGAATGTCTGAAAACCACAAGGCGGTAGAAAGCAGGCTAGACAGGCGATTATGGGGACTATCGCGGGGGAAAGAGCCTATGCTAACGACTGACAACGCCAACTCAGCGTATCCCGGACCTGGACGAACGGGATTACATGGAGTTCCTGTATCCTTCCGACCCTGATTTTGCCGAAGAACTGGACGGTCGAGCTGCTGAAGGTGAGCCGCTGCTTGAAACCGTGCGGGACATCGAAGGAACTCTTCGCGGCCTTGATTCGGGCAAACTTAAAATTCAGTGATGCTGATGGCTACAGCTTTCGCGAGCACAGCTGCTTTTCAGAGTTGCAGCGGGCGCGACTCGACCCTATCTGAGGGAAACATATATGTTACGAGGGCTTCTCCAAGCAGACCCCTTTTGGACCCCCAATACCGCTAACCAACGCTTCCTGAAACGTCCTTAGGGTGCCACTCGCGCCGCAGAATCAATCAGATAGCCTGTTCTCCTCAGGCTCATAACCCAAAGGTCGCTGGTTCAAATCCAGCCCCCGCAACCAACGCGGGGCTCAATTCCGGAACGGGAGTTGAGCCCCTTTCCTGTTATGTCCCGCGTTTCTGGTAAACCCTATTTCGTCTATGTCCTTTGGAGCCCTTCTGGACATCTCGTTTGTGAAGCTCTTGACAAACCGCCGCATTATTGTCTAATATTTAGATGGAAATGAAAGGGGAAAAGGAATGCAGACAGTCCAACTGAAATTGAAACAGGCCAGCGCGGTCCTCGAAACCACACCAAAAGAGCTGCAGAACCTTGTTCAGTGTGGGGTTTTGAACCCAAGACGGCGTGCCGGTCTGTGTGTTTTTGATGCCAGCGCTCTGTTTGCAGCCAAGGTGGCACTATTCCTGAAAAGGGCGCTGGGCACAAACACGCAGCTACTCTCTGCGTTTGCCGGCGCATTCGTGAGTCGGTGGCCCTCTTTCCGGGAAGGGAAAGTGGACGCCATCGTGTTCAAATCTCGCCCCGCGCCAGGCTGGATTGCAGTCGAAGTAAAGGTGCCTTTTCGTGAGCTGGCACAGCAAGTGCAGGAGCGGCTTCAGTGGGTGGAGCTTTACAAAGACCTGCCCAGAGGGAGAAAGCGGCCCGGCTGGAAAAAGGAGTTCCTGGCTACCCTGAGGGAGGCGGCTCAAAATATGGGCGATGTCTCCACAGAGGAGGTTTTGAAGACCATCCGCCAGTACCGAAACGAAAAAAAGCAAGAACCAGAGGTCACCGTTGAAGCAGAGCTACAAGCGGCGCGGGCGTAGAGTCGTAGTCGCCACCTCAGCGGTGATTTCGGGCATTTCGGGCGTTAAGAGCCCCTTTGTCGCGGGCAAAAACGATAGCGCCGACATGAAGAGCGATGTCGGCGCCACCCGCGGATATCGTGAACGCTAGTGAGAATTGTTTTCGACACCAATGTCCTTGCCCGCGCCCATCAACTGGCCCACGGCCCGGCCCGCCGCGGATTACTCTTTGTGGCTACAGGCTCCGATGTCCTCCCGACCCTGAAGCAGCACGAGCACGCCAACGCATGAAGGTTCTCACCCCCCGCGACTAGCGGGTCACGATCAGAATCGACCAGACCGTTGGTTCTTTGCCCGCCTTTTGCCCGAGAAGCGGATCCGTTTCTCGACATTACGAGGGACAGCATCCCCATTCGCCGGTATCGCAAATACCCAGTCGTCGTGATAGGCCTTAGTGTCTTTCCTGACATCTCTATGAATGGACCGGCAATCCGGTGCTCTAAGCTGCCGTGATGCTGGCAGGGGATTTTGCAAAAGGGAGGGTACATGAACGTACAACGATTCAGATGGCGCTTAAGGGGAATAGCTCTCGCAACAGTTTTAGGGCTGGTTGCAGTTGGCTTCGGAGTTGTCCGCCTTCGGGGCGACATGCAAACCGCCAATCAGCCTGCATCGCTGAAGTTCGCGGATCCGAGCGAAGGTCCGAGCAGGAATAGTTTCGCACCGATCGTAAAGAAAGTGCTGCCGGAAGTCGTAAATATCTCTTCTTCCAAGGTGGTCAAAACTCCGACTGGCTTTTCAGGGCAGATGCCCCAGGGGATGCCGATGGACCCATTCTTCCGGCAGTTCTTCGGCGATAACCCCGGCCGCCACTTCAACACGCCGCAGGTGGATCGCGAGCGGAGCCTCGGTTCTGGCGTGATCGTCAGCCCTGAGGGTTACATCCTCACCAACAACCACGTCGTGGCGGGAGCGACAGAAGTTCTTGTCACCACGTCCGACAAGCACGAGTATAAAGCGCGCATCGTCGGCACGGATCCCAAGACCGACATTGCCGTGCTCAAAGTGGACGCAACGAACCTGCAGGCGGTCACGATTGCTGACTCGTCCAAGGTGCAAGTGGGCGACTACGCTTTGGCGATTGGCGACCCTTTCGGCGTCGGAGAAACGGTAACCATGGGAATCGTGAGCGCCACGCGGCGAGCCAATCTGGGTATCGAGGACTATGAAGATTTTATCCAAACGGATGCGCCGATTAATCCCGGGAACTCCGGTGGAGCACTGGTCAATGACCGCGGCGAGCTGGTCGGTATCAACACGGCGATCCTCTCCCACGGGTCCGGCGGGAGCCAGGGTGTTGGATTCGCAGTCCCTTCAAACCTGGCCCGAAATGTTATGGACCAGATTATAAAAAATGGCAAGGTGACCCGAGCCTACATAGGAGTCTCCATCCAGGAGGTGAGTCCGGAACTGGCCAAAGCATTCGGAGAAGCTGAACCTCGTGGTGCTCTTGTGGGTGACGTCAGCTCCGGGAGCCCGGCGGAAAAAAGCGGCCTGCAAAAGGGAGACATCATTGTGGCCTTGAACGGCAATCCGATAACCGACAGCAACCAATTGCGGATGAGCATCTCGATGATGGCGCCCGGCGCCACCGTAAACTTGAAGGTGATGCGCAACGGCAGCGAGCACGATATGTCTGTGACGCTGGGCGTGCTGCCAACCGAAAAAGAGCAGGCTAGCCTCGAGCCAGAGAATCCCCAAGGGGCTCTGGAAGGGGTTTCAGTGGGGAACGTGACCAATGAGGCGGTTCAGCAGCTTGGTTTGCCAGCCAACACCAAGGGTGTGGTGGTGACGGATATCAATCCCTCAAGCCCAGTGGCGGACTCGGGGTTGCAGCCGGGTGATGTGATCCAGGAAGTCAATCACCAGGCAGTCACGAACGTCACCGACTTCGATCGAGCCATTCAAAAGGCGGGCAAGAATCCTCTCTTGCTCGTGAATCGCCAGGGACACACTCTGTTCATAGCCGCGTAACTGGTACCCTGGTTGTAGGGGTACGGCTTGCCGTACCCCTTTATTCTTATCAAGCGACCATGAGGGTACGGCAAGCCGTACCCCTACAACTTCAAGATATGATCCCCTTGCGCACTGCATACAAGATCAGTTCGGGCACGCCTTTCAGATTCAGCTTCTGCATGATCTTTGCCCGGTGCGTTTCGACGGTGTATACGCTCAGGTGCAGGAGGCTGGCAACCTCTTTGTTGGACTTGCCTTCCGCGACCAACTGTAGGACCTCGCGCTCCCGGGGACTCAGCAGGTCGTAGGAATCTTCCGCACCGCTGCGTTGCAACTTCCTTATGTAATCCTGCAGCAGAACCTTGCTGACCGCGGGACTGAAAAATGACTTCCCCTCCACCACCGCCCGAATCGCCTGTACAAGGTCTGTTGTGGCGGAGTCCTTCAGCAAGTAGGCGCGAGCCCCGGCACTTAGCGCGCGCAGCACGTAACCTTCATCGGAATGCATGCTCAGCATAACCACAGAAGCGTCCGGGTCTATCCCTCTAATCTGACGCGCGGCTTCAATTCCATTCAGGTTCGGCATTCCGATATCCATGACCACAACATTAGGCTTTAAGGACTTGGCCAATTCCACAGCTTGCCTTCCATCGTCAGCTTCGCCGACAACGCTTAAGTCGGGCTGTTGATCAACTACTAGACGGAGGCCGGCCCGTATGAGCTTGTGGTCATCCGCGAGCAATACTCGAATCGACTTCATAGTCGTTGCTGATTAAGATTGGGGTAGCGGAAACTCAGCCTTAAGCGTTGTGCCGCGCCCGGGCTTTGAGTCAATGTTAAGAATTCCTCCCAGGCGCCGCACCCGCTCTTCCATTCCCAAAATGCCAAGGCCGCGAACCCTTTGCGGATCGAAACCCCGCCCGTCGTCAAAAACACTGACCAGAATTCTGTCAGCCGTTTGTTCGACGGTGACCCTGGCATTCTTGGCCGAGCTGTGACGGGCAGCATTGTTAAGCGCTTCCTGAACCAATCGGTAGATGCAAATTCTGTATTCGTCCGGGATCTTTTCCGAAACGTCTGCGGATTGAACCTCCACTTCCATTTCACTGCGGCGCGAGACCTCGCGGCCCTGCCACTCCAGAGCGGCGATCAAGCCGAGATCATCCAGCATGGAAGGCCGCAGAAGCAGGGCTATGTTTCGCACGGTCTGGACCGAAGTCTCTGCGACCGCTTTGATCTTGTCGACATGATCCTTGATCTGTGTGTTGGCAGAAGGGACCGAAGCCGCTAATCTTCCGACCTCAACCAACAAAGCCCCCAGGGACTGGCCAACCTCATCATGAAGTTCACGGGAAATCGACCGCCGCTCTGTTTCCTGCGCGTCGACGAGCTGTGCCGACAATTCTTCCAGTTCGGCGCGGCTACGGGCAAGTTCCAGATACCGGCGCTGAGCCTCCTCTCCGAGACGGAGGAGGTAAAAGATGCTGGCAAGAGACAAAACAAGCCCGGCGGTAAGAGCAATCGCCAGCAAGCTTGTCTGCTGCGCTTGTAAGCTGGCAAAACTTGCAAACATCTCCCGGCCTGCCGCGGCGAGTTGTTGATTGTTCCAAAGTGCGATCTTTTCCGACGCCTCGTTGATACGCGAGCGTTGCGGAAGAACTTCTTCGTTCAGGAAACGCAAAGCCTGTCTGCGGCGCTCTTCTCGACTCCACGACAAGACCGGATTCAACATGCCCTCTTGCTCTGTGAACATCTGTTGCAGGCTCTCCAGCAACGCCCGCTCTTCTGGCTGACGATTTCCGGGATACTGTCTTAGGGTCGAATTAATCTCCGCGGTGAGCCGTGAGAATTCCTCGGACGCGAGTCCTTCGGATTGGGGGTCTTGGCTCATGAGGTATTCTTGCAGCCGATCGTTGTAAACATAGATTGACGATGATAGGACCAATAGCGGCTGGCTATGGGCCAGAAAGGCTTGGCGGATCTCTTCCTCCTGCGATTGCAATTGGCGCGCCAGACGAAGGGCGCCCAAGCCCGCAATCACCATCAAGGCCAATAATCCGCCGAAGCTGATCAGCAAGGTCAGGCGCAGCTTCCTTGACGGCCAACCGCCTTCACTCTTAAGATCAGGCTCCCTCACTTGCGAAAACACCTCCTTTGAAATTGCATCGCCTGAAGCCGAGAAATCAATGAGACCACTTTTTTGCGCGCAAGGCAATCCACAATCCGCCGGGTCATTCCTCTCCGCCGTTCGCCCCGACGTCGAAGGAAGAGAAACAAGTCACTTAGGGCGACCGGCGAGAAAAGGAGGATGGGGGTTTCGTCCGAGCAGGAGGCCTAATTCACTCCCCTGACAGCGCTCCCTTTGTACCCGCTACGAATCAACTGCTAGAATTCCCTCAGAACTGTGAAAGCGGAGACAATACCGGCGAGGGTCAGGCCCAGGTAGAGACTTAAGGTGATGCTGATTCCCACGACCCACCACTCCCGCGTGTGCATATCGTTCCAGCTTCTGGCGGCGTCCGTGAGGTTCACCAAATCGCCGGCCTTCAGGAGGGAGTAGCAAATGACCAGGCCCGCACTGTTAATCACCAACCGGGTCACCGACAGGAATCGCGTCCACTGGGCGCGAACCAGGTTGATGCATTGCCGTGCAATTTCTGCCAGGGTGAGCAGCAAAATCGGCACATAAAACCTCTGCCACACGGGCGCGAACTTGAAAAAGGGGCCAAAGATCAGGTAGGGGAAGCGCAGACCGGCCAGCCACCATAGACTGAAGAAGGCGAAGATGACGAGGCCATAAAATGATTGTGAACGCCGTCTGTTTCCCTCATGCTTCGCTATGCGCGGCGCGGAACGCGGATTCCATCTCCCCGGCCGGTAAAATCTCTCTCGCACGGCGTAAACGAATGTCAGCCACCCAAACTCAGCGAACAAAATGACGGGGAAAAGGAGGAACGCCTTAGGTAGCGGCTTGCCGCTGGCAAGCACTGCGACAAAGACGATTGCAAGGACAAGGATCGTGATCCCCAGGACGAGTCTCAGCGTGAGCCAATACTCTGGAAATAGCCGGCCGATCAGTTGCTTATGCGGCTGATAACGTTCGGCCAGCAACATCGGGTTACCCCAACGCTGGAGGATCCCTTCCACCTCGGCTTCGTTCAGCTTGCGGCCGAGGCCTGCTTCTTTCTCTTCGATTTGCGATTGGATGTCTTCCGACAGCTCCGCAACAATGTCTTCCTGCTGCGCCTTCGGCAGCCAGAATCGAACTTCTTGCAAGTAGCGATCGACAAGTTCCATTTCCTTACCCCCTAAGAATCGCGTTCAGGGATTCATCTATGCTCTTCCACTCCGCAAGCAGTTGTTTGAGGATCATCTTGCCCTGGAGGGAGAGCCGATAAAATCGTTTATTGCGTTTCTCTTCTTCGCGCCATTCGCTGACGAGCAGACCCTGGGTTTCCAGCCGTCGAAGCAGCGGGTACAGTGTGCCTTCCTCGATAACCATGCCATGCTCGGCCAGGGATTTGCGCAGGGTGTAGCCGTATTGCTCGGCGCGCAATTGCGTCAGTACCGCCAGGATCAGCGAGCCGCGCCGCAACTCCAGCCGGAGGTTTTCGAATAGATTGTCATCCAGGGTCATATATAGGGCCTCACATAGGATGTCACATACACTATGTATCGCACAGTGTTAGGTTGTCAAGTACTTTCTTATTGGGGGTGATTGGCCTGACGTTTAGATCACCGGCGAATGATCGAGCCCTTGAAACGCGATCGCGGAGGGGAATCCTGGTATTGCGTTCGGTAAATAGGATTACTTATGTAACGTGCGTCAATGTCGAGCGCCTGCCGGACCCAATCGTCGATCGTCATTCGACGGGAGCGTGCGACGCGTTTAACCTCACAGTACTCGGGTCCTTGAGGAGGACTTGTAGTCGTTTCGGCATGACCTGAGCATATTTGACTCATGCCCATGAAACGACTCTCGGCTCTAACTCTCCAACTACTGCTGACGCTTGCAGAAACAGCGTCAGAAGCCCGGCATCCGAAGTACGGACTTTGAGGGCCGCGACGAGTGGCGAGCGAGCTCCGACCGGCCCCCTTCAACTCCCTACGAAGCACCAGAGCATGCAAGATAGCGGCCGGTTCTCAAGTTCCTCGACCGGTGAAAAAAGTTGGAAGGCGGCGTGCCCGGGTGTGCTTCGCTTGGAATCCCACTATCAGTTTTGGCAGGAGCTTGAATTCAAAACTCGCTCCTTCCAGGAGTGCTTAAGGCGAGGCCGCTGCGCGCAACTCAAACCGAATGCCTTCCTGATCGAGCAAATATGAAACGATTTCAAAAAGGTTCTGCGCCTGGGGGCTACCCCTCGGTCCTAGCATTCGCATCAGGCTTTTGGGCGAGCGATGCGTGGCCTCAGCCAACTCGCCGAATCCGACCGTGGCATTGACGTAGTCACGTTGCACAGTCTTGCCGGTCTCCACGTCTCCGTTCAGCATGGTTTCCACACCCTCGCGGAGAAATTCCCTGCGAAAGGCGGGATCGCGCTGGACACGCGCCTTGATGGATTCCTTAAAATCACGGGTCAAAGCCATTATCGATCTCCTTCTTTCTTTCTGTTCTTGTAACATATACGATACCAATGTCAACCGGAGACCTATCCCACGACAGCGTAGAGAAATTCTGAAAACCAATCGTAGGTTCGGCACTCATTGCGCGCTACGGGTTTAGGTTCGATTTGAGTTTGATTCGAATTCCAGTGCGGCTACGGGGATGATTGTTGTCACAACCAAACCGTTCTCGCCGACGTTACGCCATGGGCCATAAGCTGGCAGCGATAGAGGCCTGGGGCTGTTCCCTGCGTGCTCCAACCCGCCATGTGCACGCCTCTCCGCGTCCATCCTTGAGCCAACACTCCCACTCGCTCGCCGAACACGTTGTACATTTCGAGTGCGGCGTGCCCGTCAGCGGGAAGGCTATATTCGATCAGGAGTGATGAAGGGTCCTTCCCCGGCCTGGCTTGGCCAAGCACTCGAAGGCCCGGCATTTCATCGCCCGAAAGACAAGCCGACACCGGCTCCGCGGGGTAGGCAAAGGGTTCATTGCAGAGGTGATATTGCGGTTCTCCCGGCATCGCAAGGTATAGTGTCGTCAGCGGCGTGCGTGCAAACTGGTCGAGCGGTGCGAGTTTGGGTCCACTGTCCTCCCAGCGATAGACCGGAATGTTATGAGGATTGAGAGCGGTTGAAACGCCCCGCTCCTTCGCGAGGTGGAAAAGGCCGAAGTTCCCAGGCTCGTGCCCCCCCAGCCAATGACCGATGATGTCCACTTTAAAAGCGTCCTTGCCGAAAATGAGCACGTTGGTCATGAAGATCTCGGGCTCGCCCCGTGGCCCGGGGCCGCTTGCGAACCCGTCGCCGTTCTGAGCATATACGCCTTCGATCATGTTGAGCAGGATTGAGGGCTGTATAAGTGAGTAGGAGTCGATGGTTCGCTGCGCCCACATCTCCATCCAACCGCCTTTCTCGGTCTTCCAGCGCGGAATCACCCGCCGGTGCTTCGCGTATAGATCCTCCACATGACGCAGTGCATCTGGCTGAAAATCCTCTGCAATGGCATGCTGCAAGCCTTCGCAGAAGTGGATGTAAGGACGAGCGGTAGTTCCCTGAAGATTCTTGACGCACAGCGTGAGACCCATCGAGTGGGCTTTCAGCTTGGAAACATTGAGCAGGTGACAATCAGGATAGTTGAACGGACCCATGTATTTCGTGCGCCGGAAGACCACACCATCCGGGCATTCCTTGGCGGTTGGAGTCCTTGAATCGCTGTCATCATAATGCACTCCACTGCGCTGGGCCATGCGGTGGTAACGGGTACCGGCGTAAGGTATTACCTGATTCCCTTCCCGCACGTAGATGTTCTCGCCTTCAATGCCTACCTGTCCAATCCCAGCGATGAGGCCTTCGATCACGTACGGGTCGGTGACCATGGCATATTTGGCCCCTGAGTCCTCACTGGTCGTCAGGTTGGGTTTGATTGCGAATTTTTGCGACAAGTCAATGCCGGGTATGTTACGCAGGGTGAAAATTCGCTTAGCGAGTTCGGAGGCCTCGCGCTTCATCCCGTCCGAATCATCCTTCGATGCGACGCTTGTCTTACGGATGAACACAGCCTCGGGATGCGCCTCGATAAAGGGATGCAACCCGAAATAAGCGGGGGCGCCGCTCGGACGCGCAAGCAGCCCCGCACCCGGCCACCCCGAGGAAGCAACACCAAGGCCCGCAATACTCTGCAAGAAGTTTCTTCTATCCATAGACCTCCGTCATGAAAGAGAAGCGTGTACAGGCTCCGTGGGATAGGCAAAGGGTTCATTGCAGAGGTGGTATTGCGGTTCCCCCTGCTTCGGAAGGTATAGAGTCGTCAGCGGTGTGCGCGCAAACTGATCGAGCGGTGCGAGCTTGGGTCCACTGTCCTCCCAGCGATAAACTGGAATGTTATGAGGATTGAGAGCGGTTGAAACGCCCCGCTCCTTCGCGAGGTGGAAAAGAGCGAAGTTCCCAGGCTCGTGCCCCCCCAGCCAGTGACCGACGATGTCTACCCTGAAAGCGTCCTTGCCGAAAATGAGCACGTTGGTCATGAATACTTCGGGCGTACCGTTCCGTCCGGGGCCACTTGAGAACCCGTCGCCGTTCTGAGCATATACGCCTTCGATCATGTTGAGCAGGATTGACAGCCGTATAAGTGAGTAGGAATCGATTGTTCGCTGGATCCACATTTCCATCCAAGCGGCTTTTTCGTTGTCCCAGCGCGGAATCCCTGCCTTCCGGTGCTTGGCATGAAGGTCGTTAATATGACGTTCCGCATCCGGTTGAAAGTCCTGAGCGATGGCTTCCTCGAGACCGCTGCAGAAGTGCATGTAAGGATGAACGTTGGTTCCCTGAAGGTTCTTGACACACAGACTCAGTCCCATCGAGTGGGCTTTCAGCTTGGAAACATTGAGCAGGTGACAATCAGGATAGTTGAACGGACCAAGGTATTTCGTGCGCCGGAAGACTACGCCGTCCGGGCAGTCCTTTAAGGTTGGAGTCCTTGAATCACGGTCGTCGTAATGCACTCCACTGCGCTGGGCCATTTCGTGGTAACGAGTGCCCATTTGGTCAGGCCCCAGGCCTTCCCGCACATAGATGCTCTCGGCCCCGAAGCCGGCCTGTGTGATTCCAGCGATAAGGCCTTCGACCACGTATGGATCGGTAACTATGCCATATGTGAGCCCCGTGCCGCTGGTCGCCGTCAGGTTGGGTTTGATTGCCAACTTATGCGACAAATCGATGCCGGGAGTGTTCCGCAGGGTGAAAATTTGCCTTGCTAGTTCAGAGGCCTCGCGCTTCTTCCCGTCCGAATCTCCCTTCGATGCGACGTTTGTCTTACGGATGAACACAGCCTCCGGATGCGCCTCGATGAAAGGATGCAACCCGAAATAAGCGGGGGCGCCGCTCGGACGCGCAAGCAACTCCGCACCCGGCCACCCCGAAGCAGCGACACCAAGCCCCGCTATACTCTGCAGAAAATTTCTTCTATCCATATACCTCCATATTAATTCGCGCCCTGATTATCCTTCGTGTGGTCCATCGCTCTGCAATTTGCACCGAAGAACATTCATGGGCCTATCACTGACTCAATCATTTCGGACTGTATTTTACCACCGCAGTTTCAATGCGTGAAGGCCTTGCCTCGGATCCCCTTGACCTAAAGCACTCGCTCTCAAAACCGACTTCTGCGAGGGCGCTCCGTCCTTCACTTTCTGTTGACCGCAACCCGGAGTCAGCTCAGCGGGCGAACCACGGATTGAAACCGCAGGTAATCAAACAGAGTCTCGGGCCCTAATACCCCGCCGCCAAAGCCGCTCAAATTCGCCCCGGCGTACGGAATTCCGAGTCCAAACACATTATGCGCGTTGATCCAGCTATTCCCTGCGACCAAAGCCTCCGCAACCCGGCGAGCCCTTTCCAGGTTTTGGCTCCAGACACTATTGGCCAGACCGTAGAAAGAGCGATTGACCAAATCGACTGCCTCATCCTCGGCTTTGAAAGGCATCACGTAAGCCACCGGACCAAAGATTTCTTCCCGCGCGCATACATTCTCAGCAGGACCTGTCAGCAGGGCCGGCTTTACATAGAATCCTCCCTTGAACTCGGGGATTTCCGTTTCCCCTCCCCGCAGCAATGCTGAGGCGCCTTCCGCCACGCCGCGCTCGAGATATCCCAGGACGCGGTCCTTCTGCTTCAGGCTTACAACCGGTCCCATTTCGGTCCCCGGTGACAGGCTATAGCCAATGTTCAAGTGTTCCAAGCGGGTTCTCGCGCGCTCCACAAAGGGATCCCAGATCGACTCGTGCACCAGCCAGCGGGTTGCCGTGCAGCAGACCTGCCCTGTGTTCAAGGTCAGCGCTGAGACGAGGGCGCCGGCGGCTTGGTCAAGGTCAATATCCTCGAAAAGCACCGCTGCCCCCTTGCCCCCCAGTTCCAGCTTCACCGGAACCAGATTCGCTCCACAGGCCGCGGCCACGCTCCGGCCCACTTCGGGTGAACCGGTGAACGACATGCGCCGAATGCCCGGATGACCAGCCAGCGCCGCACCAGCAGGATCGCCGTAACCTGGTATTACGTTGATCACCCCATCGGGCACGCCAGCTTGTCGTGCCAAGTGGCAAAAATAAATTGTTGAAAGCGGGGTGTCCTCGGCAGGTTTAACCACTACAACGTTGCCCGCCGCCAGTGCGGGTGAGATTCCCCAGCTCAGCAGCAGGAAAGGAAAGTTCCAGGGAATGATGAACGCGCATACCCCATGAGGGACGCGCAGCGTGTAAGCCTCATTTTGGGAAACGGCAATGGGCTCGCGCCGGCGGGTATGGACGGAAAGATCGGCATAGTATCGTAGCGTCTGCGCCGCGAACGGTACGTCGAAGCCCGCCGCCTGCGCAAACGGCTTTCCAACATCGAGCGACTCAATTTGTGCCAGAATATCCCGGTGCTTATCGACGAGGTCAGCCAGGCGATGTAGAACCACGGCCCGATCGTTCGCCGGCAGTGCCGACCAGGCGCTCGTCTTAAACGCCTGCTGCGCGGCCTCCACGGCTCGGTTGACGTCCTCTTGCTCCGCAGCGGCGACCTCCGCCAGAACCTTACCGCTCCCCGGATCGCGGGTCTCAAACCTGCCCTTGCGCACGGCATCAACCCATTGGCCCCCAATAAACATCTTCAAGGGCCCAGAAGCAAGGAAATCAGAGACTTCCCCCAAAATTGTGGCCATTACTACCCCCTCTGGTTCGGTCTGATCACGTAAAAGGGTCGTCCATTCTGAGAGTCATGTCAAGGCTGGCCCTGGAAGGGCGGCACTCGACAACGCCCTGGCCCCCTCCTTAGTCGAGGAGGGAAATTACACTGCGTATTTCCATGAGCAATTGGTGGGCCGAAGACCCATAATGTCAGTCAACAAGATAGCACCCTTCCTCCGTGGAGGAGGGGGTAAGGGGGTGGCGGGCAGGGAACAAATCGTACTGGTCAACCGCCCTTACCCCCTCCTTATCAAGCTGAGCATGTCCCACATCTTTTGCAGTACACCGGGAGCAAGAGCGTTCCTGATGCCAAAATGAGCCCCGAAGGGGCGGACTATCCCGTCCTGCGGGACCAGGCCAACGAAGCCGTGAAGAAATCGAGTTGTAGGGGCGGCCCTTGTGGCCGTCCCGCCAGAGCGGGAGCAACCATCCCGCGCCTGCAGGACCCCTACGACGCGACGGCATAACTCGGTTCTTTCGCAGCCTCAACGGCTTGGGTCCGAGAATCCTTCTTTTTCTTGGCGGTAAGTCCTGAAAGGGCGAAATAGCATTGGGGGAGACGCGCAGACGACCGCCTAAGCCTGTTTGGTGGATTTGTTACGCCCTTTCAGGGCTTCAAAACCGGAGATATGGTGACTGTTCTGACCCAGGCCGTCGGCCTGGTCCCGCAGGGCGGGATAGGTCGCCCCTTTAGGGCTGCGAGCGTGCATTCCGCGGAGCGCCCGGTGTTCAGCAAAAGATGTGGGACAGGCTCAGCTTAGTCGAGGGGGGGATTTTGGGGTGTTTGTTCAGAACATGGCGGCGCCGCCGCAAATGTTTATTGCTTGGCCCGTGATGGCAGCGGACTCGTCACTGGCCAGCAGCACTGCCAATGGGACGATCTCCTCCGGCTCCAACCGTCAACCGATAGGGGTAAGAGAGCCCTCCAGGTCTTCGACTCTTACCCCAAGGCGATGCGCATCGTGCTCGAGGCGTTTCTCATTCATTGCCGTGCGCACTGGTCCGGGACAGATCGCATTCACGGTAATTCCTGCGCTGGCCACTTCCAAGGCTAAGGACCGGGTTAGCCCCAGCAAACCATGCTTGGATGCCGCGTAAGCAGCCCCGTGCAGCAGCCCTATTTTGCCATTAATTGAGGCGATGTTAATGATCCGCCCCTTTCCTTTTCTCAGCAAGGTGGGGAGAACCGCCTTGCACAAGAGATACGGGGAAGTGAGATTGAGAGCCAACGTAAGATCCCAGAATCCGTCGTCGAAATCCACCAGGGGCCGCGGGTTGGCACTGCTTCCGACTCCGGCATTGTTCACCAGGATGTCCAGGGTTCCGAATGCTTCCAGGACCCGCCGCACGATCTCTCCCGCGGCCGTGGAGCGTGCAAGGTCGGCGGGAATGGCGATGGCTTTCTGCCCCAGCTCAGCGATTTCCTGCACCAAAGAATCCAATTCGTTTTGCGTTCGGGCGGTCGCCGCAATGGATGCGCCTTCCCGGGCGTAGCCTAAGGCGATAGACCGGCCAATGCCACGGCTTGCGCCGGTAATCAAGGCGATACGATCTTTGAGTCTCTGTTCCGGCATGCAGACTCCTTTCAACGATTGGCATTCAGACTTCTTGTATCGCCTGACGCAGCGGCTTTGTCAAGGGACCTCACAATTCAGGGCTGTGCGCGGCTGGCGGTTCAGGCCCGGCACTTGTAATGAGTTACCTGGAAGCCCACCACTAGCGCCGAAACCCCTGAAATCTGAATGAATAACCGATGCCTATGAAATGATCCATGGCGGCCGACGATAAGCCCACGCCGACGTGGAAGTCAAGTTGGTGCCGCTTGGCGATCTTTAATGCTGTTCCGAAGTGCAAGAGGTTCTGTGGCCCACCGCGTTCTGGAAACGTGCCCGCGTACTCGACGAACGCGTCCCAGGGTCCTGTCAGTTGCCGATCTAACAGGAAGGTGGACTGGCCAGTCAGATTTCGCGTGCGCCCCTGGGTCAGTACAACGAGAGCATCCCGGCCGCCGTCCATTTGGCGGAGAGCGCGCGCGACCAGGGCACCTGCAACCCAGGATCGTACCCGCCGCTGGACACGGTGTGGGCGCCGGTCGGGAAACTGAGAAACAGGATGGCGGATACATCGAATCCGCCCGGCGTGGGACCGAACTGTTCTTTTACTCCGACGGCGAAGTCGCCAAATCCCAAACCGAGGCCGCCGGTGGTGTTCAGATTGTAGTAATAGTCCGGCGCCGTGAAACGCAGCTTAGTTCTCGTGGTGACACCAATTCGCACTAAGGTTTCCAGCCCGTCAACCATGCCCTGGCCCTGGCTGCTGGTTTCGAGAAAGCCATTCTCCGCCTGAAAGCTGCCCGCCGGGACGACAACGCTGGAGTTCGTAACCGCCGGACGGTCCGTAGCGATCGGTCCCGGAGCAGCAGGGGTTGCGGGCTGGTCTTGGCCACAGAGTGGCGCCATCCCGGCCAAAATGAATGCCATCAGCGCGGTGGAAAGTGGATATCCGCCTTTGTTCGAGCGATTCATCAGTGCTATGCCGCTCGTGAGACTCGTGCATTCTCTGGTTTATGCCGGGTTATCCCGGCGCACGAACTTGCATTTTGAACTCGGGTTCCGAGTCAGTATATCAGATCGACCAACACTGGCCGCAGCAGGGCATAATCGGGCAAGCAAGCTATGCGAGCAGCTTCGGCAACCGTGCGGACGAAGGTCGGTGCGAATGTCTGACGCGCTCTGATAGCGCAGGTCTCGGTCTTTCTCCAGCGCCTTGTTGATAATGCGTCCCAACTCCGCCGGGCATTCGGGATTCAGTCGCACCGCAGAGGTCGGTGCCTTGTGCAGGATCGCATCGAAGATCGTGCCGGGTGAGTCGCCCGCGAACACGCGGTGCCCCGTGGCCATCTCGTAGAGCACTAGCCCAAAGCTGAACAGGTCCGTGCGCGCGTCCAGCTCTTCGGCCCGCACCTGCTCGGGCGACATGTACTCCATCGTGCCCACCGCCATCCCCATGGTGGTCAACGACTCGTCGGCCGCGGTTGGTAGCGCCGGCCTCTGGCCGGCACCGGCGTCAAGAGCCGCCGAGGACGGCCGAGCTACTTGCGCCAGCCCGAAGTCCAGAATCTTGGCCTGGACCATGCCGCCTCGCGGGACCACGAAAATGTTCGCTGGCTTGATATCGCGATGGACGATGCCCTTGGCGTGCGCCGCCTCTAGCCCGTCCGCAGTCTGGATAGCCAGGTCGAGCAGGTTATCGATTTGTAGGGGCGCCCCTTGTGGGCGCCCTTGGGCGGGCACCAGGCCCGCCCCTACCTCAATCCGACGCTTCAGCGTCTCGCCCTCCAGGCACTCCATGGCAATGAAAGGCCGGCCTTCCTCCTCCCCGATTTCGTAGATCGTGCATACGCTGGGATGGTTCAGCGCGGAGGCGGCGCGCGCCTCACGCCGGAAGCGTTCGAGAAACTTGCGGTCTTGGGCGAGTTCTTCGGGCAGGAACTTGAGCGCCACGCTGCGGCCGAGCTGGGTGTCCTCGGCCTTATAGACCAAGCCCATGCCGCCGCCGAGCTTCTCCACTATGCGGTAGTGCGAAACCGTTGTTCCAATCATGATCTGGGAGGTCCCCTGAATACCAAAGAATCTTAGCACGACACGTTGAACACTACGTTAACAAATCGGCGGCTCTCGAAAGCCGCCTCCGCATCGCCGGTCGGACGAGTCCTGAACGAATTGTCGTCCGCATGAAAGATACTCGTGTACGGGCGCAGAAGAAACTAATCGCCTTCGCAGCGCAAGTTACTGCCGGTCAGGGCGTTCTGCCGATATTATGAATTGGGAATGATAAGTCGCCAAACCGTCTAGTGGCCTCAAAGCTGGGACGGGTTCTGTAATGTGGCGGGCAAATCCAATTGTAAGGAGAACCTACCGTGAACAACGACTTTTTTCTACGAGCCCAGCGGCAATCGCCGCGATGTGGTCTCATCCGAGGCTGATGTCAAGCGCGGGTTTCCGCGTCGTGCTTGGGGGCAAAGCGCTGTCCGAGAAGCCCGGCAGAGACGGCCTTTGCCCACTCAAATTTCACGCGCTACTATTCTCTTCAAGCTAAAATACCCCACTACCCGCGGTTAGGCACGTACGCTCGCGCCAAGCCTATTGACCCCGCCATTCATGCCCGGGGCTGGACGAAGCCTTGCGCTCATGCGGGCTGTTGCTGCGTCAGGCAATGGAGCGTGCCGAAACCCAGCACCAAATCAACGGCATGGACGCCCACTACGATACGATCCTTGAATAATTCGCCAAGGAGTCCAAGCGCCAAGCGGTCTTTGGGATCATTGAAAGTGGGCACCAGCACAGCATGATTGGCGATATAGAAATTTGCATAACTCGCCGGGAGTCGGTCACGGCCGAAAAAGATCGGGTCGGGCATAGGTAGCGCGATGACTTCCGGCTTGGAACCGTCCTCCAGCCGCAGATCCTGAATGCGGTCCCAGTTTTCGTTCAGCGGGCCATAGTTAACGTCTGCGGTATTCTCCTCCTTAATGAGAACCAGGGTCTTTCGATCGACGAAACGGCAGATGTCATCGACGTGGCCGTGCGTATCATCCCCGGCGACGCCACCTGCAAGCCAGAAGACGTTTGTCGCGCCGAGGTAATCGTGGAGCGCTTTTTCAAAGCCTTTTCGATCCAAGCCAGGATTCCTGACCTGGATATCCGGCTGCAAATAGCACTCTTCCGTGGTCAACAAGGTTCCGCGCCCGTTGACTTCGATTCCACCCCCTTCGAGGACGAATTTACGGTTGCCGATATGCGCGTCGAAGAGGCGCTTGGAGAGTTGTCTGGCCGCAACTTCAGGCACCTGGCGATCTTTCTTCCAGTCAGGATACTTGGCCCAGGCGTTGAAATGGAAATGGACGATGGCGGTCTCCGACCTTCTGTTCCAGTGGCGCCGAACAAATATGGGCCCGCTGTCGCGCATCCAGCCGCGATTTGTGGAGTGCCGGATGAACTCGACGCGCGCCGGGTCAGCCCCTGCGCGCTTCAGGTAGCGCTGCGCGGTCTTCCGGCCGGCCGCTGAATTCACCAGCATCCTGATGCGCTCGCCGGGCGAAATTTTGCGCACGATTTCGCCGTAGACCCAGCAAATCGTATCGAGCTTGTCCGGCCAGTCGGTGGGATTATGAGGCCAGCCGAGCCACGTCGCTTCGTGCAGGTCCCACTCCGCGGGCATCGAGAAGCCCATTGAAGACGGCGTGTTTTTCGAAACTTTCATTCCGATCATGTTCGAGTTTCGGAGATTTGTGTCGGAGCTGTCGCGGCTGGCGCAGGGCGAAGCCCTGCGAGATCATTGGGAGCCGCAATGTTTAGAAACCGCAGAGCTTCGCTCTGCGCCAGCCACGCCGCCCTCATCGCCATCAGGCACTCATCCGTAGCTTGCAGCCGACCCCGGCATCACTGGCAAATCTGCGGTCAGCAGCACTATACTTGATTTGTGCTGACCCGCCCAACTGTCGAACTCGTAGAAGCAGAATGTAAGGCGTTCGACCTGGAGAACTGGTTAGCCGAAGAAGCACTCGGTCAACTCCGAGCACAGTTTCCCCTAAACACCGATATCCGCCACGTGCTCTTGAAGGTTCTGGTACTCAACAAACTTTACGGCACGATGATCCGTGACATTGAAGTTGAAACTATTGCCAAGCACATCGTTGGGCTTGGCATTGACCCGCTTCTCGCCCAAGGTTCACTCCAAGCCGTCACTCTCATCACCGACTGTCCCAACGTGAGGCAGTACCTCTCGTTTGCTTCCAAGTTTTGTAGTTGGCACAATCCAACAGCTTATCCGATCTATGACGGGAATGTTCGTGAATGTCTCTCTTCGTATCAAAAGCAAGATTCGTTCGCACAGTTCCGAAACAAGGAAGATCTTTATTACTACCAGAAACTGTTCGATGCGGTGCTCGCCTTTAGCAGCCACTATGGACTCAATTCTCTGACCTTCAAACAGCTAGACAAATTTATGTACCGTGTAGGAGGTCAGATTCTCAAGGCACGCAAGGGCCAGAAGGGCCAAGCGCCAGCTAACTGAAAGCAAGGTAGCGCGGACCTGTCGTTTAGGTCCGCGGCTCTTGATTGTTGTCGGTGAGAGAACCGCGGACCTTGGAGAACAGGTCCGCGCTACCAATCACCAACCATCCAAGTTGCTACCGATGAGCCGCGTTTCTCATACGAACCGCGGTGCACGCTTTCCCCGGTCGGCTCACTGTGTTAGTCTAATTCGGAGCGCCGCCCAATTTCAATGCGAGCGTTTCGCTGTGTTACTAATACCGAGTTTCGTCGCGAGCCGCAAGATTTTTCTCCGTGCTCTCTGTGCCAAGGAAGAGATGAAACACAGAGATCACTGAGCGTCTCTGTGCGCTCTGTGTTCGTGCTTCTAAAGGCACAGAGTACAGGGAGGAGCCCTTTCGGTCGCGGCCGAAGACCGCGCCAGGTTCAATGGAGGATTCGATTCGATCATGGCTAAAGCCCAAAAGTCGCATCATCGTTATCGCGAAGACATGTCGGAAATGCCCGATTGGATGAAAAAGAAAAAGTGCCCGAACCGCGACCGCTACCTCGCCGGAAAGCGGATTCTGCCCAAGAATCTGACCGGCAAAGAGAAGCTCGCCGACATCGTGGACGAGGTGTTTCTCGCCTACAACTCGGCCCGTCTCAAGGAGGGTTGCAAACTTTTCGTGGAAAAGATGCTGGAGCCGGACGTCACGATCGGCATGAGCATCTCGGGAGCGCTCACACCGGCCGGCCTCGGGTGCTCCTCGATCGTTCCCCTGATCAAAGCGGGATTTGTGGACTGGATTGTCTCGACTGGCGCCAATTTGTATCACGACATGCATTTTGCCTTGAACTATCCGGTGCGTGCAGGAAGCTTCACCATGGACGACACGGACCTGCGCGACAACGACATCGTGCGCGTATACGACGTTCTGCTCGGTTACAGCGATTGCCTGATGGCCACGGATGAATTCCTGCGCAACATTCTTATACAACCCGAATTCCAGAAGGAAATGGGCACCGGTGAACTGCACCATTTGCTCGGCAAGTATGCCGCCGAGTGGGAGCGCAAAGCGGGCCTCAAGGACGTCTCTGTATTGGCAGCTGCCTATCGCGCCGGCGTTCCCTGCTACACCTCATCGCCCGGCGACTCCACGATTGGGATGAACGTAGCCGGCGTGGAATTGCGCGGCAACAAGCTGCGTGTGAATCCCTCGATCGACGTGAATGAGACCACCGCTTACGTTCTGGCTGCGAAACGGTCAGGAGGCAAGAGTGCCGTAGTTCTGTGGGGCGGCGGCAGCCCCAAGAACTTCATGCTTCAGACGGAACCTCAGATTCAGGAGGTGCTGCGCATCAAGGAATTTGGGATGGATTATTTCTTGCAAGTAACCGATGCACGTCCGGACACGGGCGGGTTGAGCGGAGCGACTCCCAGCGAAGCCGTAAGCTGGGGGAAAGTTGATCCCGACCGCCTGCCCGACGCGGTGGTTTGCTACACGGATACGACCATCGCCATGCCGATCCTCACGCACTATGCGCTCGCCAGGCACCCACGGCGAAAACTGCGCAGGCTTTACGACCAGCGCGGCGAAATGATGAAGGCGCTGACAAAAGAATACTTCACGCACAACAAAGTGAAAATGATCGACGGCACGGATCCTGCGCTTGATTAGTGCTGGAAGAGAGGGGAGCTTATGGCTACACGCCAGCTTCAAACAATCGCCGCGCAGCAGGGGACGCCCGTTGTGGTGATCGATCACGAAATCATCCGCCGCAACTACGCCCAATATAAGAGGCACCTGCCTCGAGTTCAGGCGTATTACGCTGTAAAAGCGAATCCGGCGCCGGAGATTGTGCGCACGTTGTACGGCGCGGGCGCCAGCTTCGATGTCGCCTCACTTCCGGAGTTCATGCTGGTTTATGAAAACATAAAGCATCTTCCGCCCAAGGAGCAGCAAGACTTTATCTGGGACAAAATCATTTTCGCCAATCCGACGAAGCCCAAGGAGACACTCCAGGCACTTGACCGCTACAAGCCCCTGGTGACTTACGACAACCGCAACGAGCTGCTGAAAATCAAGCAACACGCCCCGCATGCCGGCGTGGTCCTTCGCTTGCGAGTTCCCAACACCGGGTCAATGGTGGAGTTGTCGTCCAAGTTCGGCTGTGACCCGGGAGAAGCAGTGGACCTGATCTGCGCTGCCTTCGATATCGGATTGGAGGCGGAGGGACTGAGCTTTCACGTGGGCAGCCAATGCGCCAACTTCGAGAACTTCGTTCAGGCTCTTAATATTGCGGCAGCGGTA
>CAWHWE010000019.1:0-247719 GCA_963832915.1 uncultured Acidobacteriota bacterium | reverse complement strand
GATGCATCGCTTGCTCCTGGCGGTGGGCGTGTGTAAAGGCGTGCTGCAATTCTGGATGCGCTGGATTCTCATCGGGATATCCAGGGATGTCGAATACGACTTGCGTAATGATCTTTTCGCGCACCTGATGCGCCTCTCCCCGCGTTACTACACGGAGAACCGCACCGGCGACCTGATGTCGAAGCTCACCAACGACCTGAACGCGGTGCGCAACATGGTGGGGCCGGGCATCATGTACTCGGCGAACACGGTGGTGTTGGGCGTGGCCACCGTTGCTCTGATGCTCCATATTGACTGGCGTCTCACCCTCTATTCCCTGATTCCGATGCCGCTGGTTTCCTTTGGGGTCAAGTTCTGTGGCCAGCAGATTCACGAACGCTTCGAGAAGATCCAGGCGCTCTATTCGGACCTCACGGAGCGGGTGCGCGAGAACCTTGCGGGGGTGCGCGTGGTCCGTGCCTTCTGCCAGGAAGAAGCGGAAATGGCGAATTTCGACGCGCTGAACCTGGACTTCGTGGCGAAAAACAAGGGGTTGATCTGGATTACCAGTTTCCTCTGGCCCGGCATGGGGCTACTCTTTGCCGTTGCTTTCCTGCTGGTGATGGTGGTGGGCGGCCATCACGTGCTCGAGGGCAGGATCACGCTGGGAACTTTTGCGGCTTTCAATATCTTCCTCACTTACCTGTTCTGGCCCATGGTGGCGCTGGGTTGGGTAACGAATCTGGTGCAGCGCGGCTTGGCCTCATTGGGGCGCCTGATGACGATCTTCGAGTCCAAGCCTGACATTGACGATGCCGCAGTCTCCGCGCGCCCGCTCACCTCGCTGCGGGGCGAAATCGAATTTCGAAACCTCACCTTCAGTTACAACGGCGCGCCGGTATTAAAGAACCTGAACCTGCGCATACGCGCCGGGAAGACCGTGGCCATTGTGGGCGCGACGGGTTCCGGCAAGTCCACGCTGGTGGGGTTGATTCCGCGGCTTTACGACGTCCCGGAGGGTTCGCTGCTCATTGATGGAGTCTCGATCCGGCAGATTCCACTCAACACCCTGCGCGAGCACATTGGATTTGTGCCGCAGGAAACTTTCCTGTTCAGCGAGACCGTCGGGGAGAACATCAAGTTCGGGGCGCCGGAAGCGTTGGACGCAGAGGTGGAGCACGCGGCTGAGGTCTCGAACATCCTGCCGGAAATTAAGGGTTTCCCCAAGGGCTTTGCTACCATGGTGGGCGAGCGGGGGCTTACACTTTCCGGGGGGCAGAAACAACGCACGGCGATTTCGCGGGCGGTCATCCGCGAGCCGCGCATCCTCATCCTCGATGACGCGCTCTCCAGCGTCGATACTTACACCGAGGAGAAAATCCTGCGGCAGCTCACCGGCATAATGGCTGGGCGAACCACCATCCTTATCTCACACCGGGTTTCCACCATCCAGAACGCGGATGAAATCGTGGTGCTGCACGAGGGTGAGTTGGTGGAGCGCGGCACTCACGCTGAGCTGCTAGCCCTCGACGGCCACTACACGGCCCTTTATAACAAGCAGTTGATTGAAGAGGAGCTGGAGCGGGAGGGCTAGGGAGGATTCAGGATTCAGGGGGACGTCATGCAAGGGCACAAGGAGTTGGTTGTTTGGCAGAAGGCCATGGACTTGGTTGTAGCCATTTACAAGCTTGCTAAATCATTCCCAAAGACGGAGGTCTATGGGTTGGCGAGTCAGATGCAGAGAGCGGCCGTTTCAGTTCCGTCAAACATTGCGGAGGGTCACGGCCTTAAGCAAACGCAGGCCTATTTGAGGCATTTGGCGATAGCAAACGGATCGCTGACGGAGTTGGAAACCCAACTGGAAATTGCCCGGCGGCTCGGATATCTCACTCCGGAGAACGAATCAGTAACCAGTCAAGCCGGTGAAGTGGGACGGATGTTAGCCGGTCTAAGGCGCAGCTTGCAATCTCGCCTTGCCAGCCCTGAATCCTGAATCCCGAATCCTGAATCCTGTTTTTTACAATGGCTGATTCCTTTCACGACGAAGAAGTTCTGGGCAAGGCGTACGACTCGCGCCTGATGCGGCGCCTGCTGGTGTACCTGCGTCCGTACTGGCGTATGACGCTGTTTGCCCTGGTGGCCATCCTCCTGTTCGGGATTTTGCAGGCCGTGCCGCCCTATCTGTTAAAGGTCGAGGTAGACCGCTATCTCGGCCCGACGGCGCGTGCGAAGCTCCCCAAGTTTCTTTCGAGCTTCCTCAGCCCCAACCCGTGGGTGGGCATCACCCAAATCGCCCTGGCCCTCCTCCTTCCTTCTGTGGTCCTGACCTTCTGCCTGGAGTTTGCGCAGTCATTCGCGATGCAACTGGTGGGGCAACGCGTCATGTACGACATGCGGAAGCAGCTCTTTACGCACCTCCAGCGCTTGCAGATGAGCTTCTTCGACCGCAACCCGGTTGGACGCCTGGTGACGCGGGTGACCACTGACGTGGATGTGCTGAACGACCTGTTTGCTTCCGGGATGGTGGCCATCTTCGGCGACATCTTCTCGCTGTTGAGCATTGTGGTGGTGATGCTGAAGATGGATTATAAACTCGCGCTCCTCACCTTCTCGGTGCTCCCTATCATCGTGCTGGTCACCGCCGCTTTCCGAAGGGCCGTGCGCGATTCCTATCGGCGCATTCGCGTGGCCATCGCGCGCATCAATGCTTACCTGCAGGAACACATCACCGGCATGACCGTGCTACAGCTCTTTAACCGCGAAGAGCGCAGTTTTCAGGAATTCGAGAAGATCAATCGCGTTCACATGGAAGCTTTCAAGGACTCCATTCTGGCTTACGGACTGTTTTATCCGGCGGTGGAGCTATTGGGGACGATGGCGGTGGCCATCATCCTCTATCGCGGTGGTGGCATGGCGTTGCACGGGCTGGTTACGGTGGGGACGGCCATCGCCTTCATTCAATACTCACAGCGCTTTTTCCGGCCCATTCAGGACTTGAGCGATAAGTACAACCTCCTGCAAGCTGCTATGGCGAGTTCGGAGCGCATTTACAAGCTGCTCGATACGCCCGTAACGATTGCGGATCCTCAACCTTCCAGCCGCGGCCCGTCGCCCGCCGTCAGTTCCCCGCAGCATCCGGACAAGTCCTTATCGGCCCCAACAACGGACTTCGGACAACCGACAACGGACAAGGCGGAAACGCAGTCTGCTCCCCTACCAAATTCTCTGGTGGAATTCCGTCACGTGGGCTTCGCTTACAAAGATGAGCACCGCGTGCTGGAAAATGTCTCGTTCTCAATCGAACCCGGGGAGACGGTGGCGGTGGTGGGTCATACCGGGGCCGGCAAGACCACGCTGACCAATTTGCTGCTTCGTTTCTACGATGTGCAGGAAGGGCAGGTGCTGTTTGACGGCGTGGACATCCGCCAACTGCGGCTGCGCGATTTGCGGAAGAACTTCGGCATCGTTCTCCAGGACCCCTTCCTGTTTTCGGGAAGCATCGCCAGCAATATTCGTTTGGGTAGCGAGTGGATCACCGACCGCCAAATCCGTGAGGCGGCGCGCCAGGTGAGTCTGCTGGAATTCATCGACGGCCTGCCGGGAGGTTTTCAGGAGCCCGTCAAGGAGCGCGGCGCCACGCTTTCGGTAGGCCAGAAGCAATTGCTCTCTTTCGCTCGCGCCCTGGCGCACAACCCAAGAATCCTGATCCTGGACGAAGCTACCTCGAGCGTCGATCCCGAGACGGAGCATTTGCTTCGGGACGGTCTGCACCGCCTGATCGAAAACCGCACTTCGCTGGTTATCGCGCACCGCTTATCCACCATTCAGAACGCCAGCAAAATCGTGGTCATGCATAAAGGGCGTATCCGTGAAGTGGGGAGTCACCAGGAGTTGCTTCAGAAACAAGGGATTTACTTCAAGCTTTACCAGCTTCAGTATAAGGACCAGGAAGTGTCCGTGGGTCGTAGTCCGTAGTCCGTTATATTCATTTGCCGGCGGGCACAAGTTCTTCCTTGTGATTCAGCAGGATCTCTCGTGCCAGCCGCACGGACTCCGCGATGGCCTCATGGCTGAGAGCTCCTCGCCAGTTTTCGATGATGGCTTCCCAAGCCATGCCGTTGGCCACCTGGTCGAGGATATCCGCAACAAAAATGCGCGTCCCTCGAAAAGTAGGCTGGCCGTGGCATACTTTTGGATCAACTACAATGAAACGCCCGATGGCTTTGGTCATGTTTTCGATGCCTCATTGGACGAAGAACCTCATTCAAAACGGATCCGCTAATATTATACAGGGAGGGAGACTTCCGCCCAAACTAATCCATCATAAGCAGGTCGAATTCGTTTAGCGCCCTGGCAAAGCATTTTTCGGGGGTGTGATAGCATGTAATTCGCGACGAGCTTTGCTAGAATGCGTGGCGGCGTCGCCAGGCGAGAAATGGAATGGCGGGGAAGGGCCATGCTCTGCCTCCTGGCGCGCATGAGAGGGCCGAGTGGCAGAGCCAAAGGGACGCCTCTTTCCTCCGGCGGACCTCTGGTAGTTGAGGTATGTCTAGACCTTGCCTGATGATAGTAGCCGGCGAGCGCTCCGGGGACCTTTATGGGGCGGAACTCGCGCTTGCCTTACGGGAGCGGCTGCACGACCCTGAACTATTCGGCTGCGGTGGCGAAGCGATGCGCCTGGCCGGGGTGGACACCGTCGTGGACGCCCACCAGCTCACCATGATCGGCATCACGGAAGTAATCGGCGGGCTGCCACGAGCCTACCGCGCCTTCCATGCATTGCTCGCGGCAGTGGATAAACGCCGGCCTCATCTTGCCGTGCTGATCGATTTCCCCGACTTCAACCTGCGCCTGGCCAAACAGCTCAAGAAAAGAAAAGTCCGTATCGTCTACTTTGTAAGTCCACAGGTTTGGGCATGGCGGAAGAGCCGGCTGAAGCAGCTCAAGGCTCGGATCGACAAGATGCTCTGTATTTTTGACTTTGAGGAGGCCATCTATCGCGAAGCCGGGATTCCGGTGGAATATGTCGGCCATCCTCTCGTTGATCTGGTGCGGCCACACTTGACGAGGGAAGGGTTCTTTGCCAGGACAGGGCTGGATCCAGCAACGGCGACGGTGGCGTTGTTGCCTGGAAGCCGTGAGGGGGAGGTGTGCAACAACTTGCCCACCATGCTCGAGGCCGCGAATCGGCTTTCCCTTAGCCATAAGACCCAATTTGTCGTCGCCGTGGCGCCGACACTGAATACCCCATGGCTGGAGAAGACTATACTCGAACGTTACGCTGGCAGGGCAACGGTCCGCACTGCCACTCACGCCACCTATGACGCCCTCGAGCACTGCGAAGTCGCAATCGTCGCCAGCGGCACAGCCACGATCGAAGCAGCCCTGCGCGAGCGGCCGATGGTGGTGGTTTACCGCGTCTCTCCGCTCACCTGGCTGCTCGGGAGGGTTCTTGTCGAGGTCCCCTTTTACAGTATGGTCAATATTCTTGCCGGCAAGCAGGTGGTTCCCGAACTCATCCAGAGTGATTTCACTGCTGCGAAGGTTGCGAGTCAGGTAGAATACTTACTTGATCATCCCCAGGCACGCGAGGAGATGGCGCAAGAGTTGCGTGCCCTCAAGGGCCACTTAGGGTCTGGAGGAGCTATCAGGCGGGCCGCCGATGCGGTGGCAGGGGTGTTCCAGTCTGGCGGTGTAACCGGTCGAACCTCTTAAGACGCCCGCCACCCGCCGGGCAAGTATTCCACGATATGCAACTTGTTGGCTTCTCGGATAATCCAATTTGTTGGAAATACTCGCCGGGTCGAGGGGAGCGATTTATGAGCTATTTTGGGGCCGGAAGTGGGGCCAAATTCCTGCGTAGGTTCTCCCGTCTCCAGAAACTGCTGGTGAGTGCAGTGCCTTGGCTTTTGGCGCTCGGGCTGATTCCGCCCGCCACTTTTGCCCAGTCAACAGCGCCTCGGTTCGCGGTAACGAAGTACACCATCGCGGCGGAACTCTTCCCTTCCACACACCTCCTGGCGGCGAATGTCCGGATTGATTTCGAGCCTCGAGTCAACCTCACCACCATGAGCTTCGATCTGCACAGCGGTTTGCGGGTGGACAGCGTAAAGGACGCCTCCGGCAAAGATCTCAATTTTCGGCAGGAGGGTCTCAATCTCGCCGTCGATTTCCAGAACCCAATTCCACCAGGGAAGGCTTCCTCGATCACGGTCAAGTACGGTGGCGCCCTGGCTTCCGCCGATGGCAGTCCGGTTGAGAACCTGAAGTTGGCGTACGTTGGGCCGGAGGGTAGTTACCTCCTCTATACGGGACGGTGGTTCCCCGTAAGCGAATACGGGGTGGGCCGCTTTGCTGCCACCATGCAGATCACGGTGCCTTCGGACGAAACCGTGATTGCCTCCGGAAGGCCCTCCGTCCCCGCGCGTGAGGCCGGTAAGGTTACGTACACCTTCCAATATGATCAGCCATCGTTTCCGGGGACGGTCATTGCAGGGCACTACATGGTTCAGCCGGCGACGGCCGTGGGCGCAGACATCACTCTCTACATGAAGCCCGGCCATGAAAGTTTCGCCGCCAATTATGGCGAGACTGCGGCCAAGATCATGGCTTTTTATTCTGACAAGTTTGGGCCTTTGCCCAACGGCCACCTTGCTCTTGCGGAAATCGAAGACGGGACCGTGGGCGGATATAGTGGGCCCGGCTTGGTGGCGCTTGCTTCTCGCGCCTTTTCCACTCAGGTTAATTACAAGCTGCTGGCGCACGAGATTTCCCACCAATGGTGGAGGTGCATGGTCAGTCCTGCTTCGTCCAATGACATGTTGCTGGACGAAGGGCTGGCGACGTATTCCGCCGCGCTTTACGTGCAGGACGTCGCCGGAGACACAGCGTTTGAGGACCTCATGCAGGAAGTGGAGATTGGGGCGCTCAGCCACGAGGAGGCTGCCCCCATCGCCCAATCAGGGCGCTTGCACGAGTTCACGCCGGAATACGAATCGATTGTTTTCCAGAAGGGCGCGATGGTGTTCCACATGTTGCGCTGGATCGTGGGTGACGGGGCGTTTTTCAAAACGTTGCAGGCAATGTGCCAGCAGTATGCCTGGAAGTCTATTTCAATGGACGAGTTTCAAAAACTGGCGGAGACCGCTTCCAAACAGGAACTGACGTACTTTTTCGCGCAATGGGTGAGCTCGACCGGCGTCCCCCAATTCAAGCGGACATGGGCTGTCTACAAAACTGCGAAAGGCTACCAGGTGATGGGCAAGATCACGCAGGACCTGGACCTTTTCCGCATGCCGGTCGAGGTCCGCGTCATTACCGAAGGTACGAAGCCTGTGAACGCTCGCGTGGATATGGTGGGCACGACCGCGGATTTTACGGTGAACACGCGGACCAGGCCGCTGCGCGTCCTGGTCGATCCGGGCAGCCGGATACTTAAATACGACGAAAAGATCAAGGGCCAGGTGGAAATGGCGCGCGGCGACCAACTCGCAGAGGAGCAAGCTTACCTGGAGGCTGTCAAACAGTATCAGGCGGTCCTTGAACTCAACAAAAACAGCTCTCTCGCTCACTACAAAATAGGTGATATCTTCTTCAAGTTACGGAACTACGCCGCGTCCATGGAGGAGTTTCGGCGCGCCCTGGATGGGGATATGGACCCGAAGTGGGTCGAGGTGTGGAGTCACGTGAAGCTGGGAGAGATTTTCGATGTGACAGGGCAGCGCGACCGGGCGCTTAATGAGTACCAGCGCGCCTTGCAGACCAACGACAACACGCAGGGCGCCCTGGACGAGGCCAACCGGTACGTTAAGAAGGCGTACTCCCAAAAACCGGCCAATTGAACCTGCGCATGGCTCATCACCTCTGTCGCCCCCTCGGGGAGCACGAGCCGGTCAGATGTTTTCATGTTTCACCTGCCGAACCGGAAGCTCATCCAAAGGCCGGCTACTCTCGCCATCCCCATAGTTGCGCTTTATGCGCTACCTTGTAAAGGGAACCACTCAGGTATATATTAGTGCCCGTCTAGGAAAGGAGAACTGAAATCCTCGATTAGGCATTCTGAGAGGAGTGAATCATCATGGCTGAAATAACTGGCGACGAACGCCAGATAACTTCATCGTCCAAGCCGTTGGCGTTAATTCTGTTGGGTCTGCGGCTCGCGGTCGGCTGGCATTTCTTGTACGAGGGGCTTGCCAAACTGCTGATTCCGGGCTGGACTTCGGCGCCCTATCTCGTGCTTTCGCGCGGCATCTTTTCGGGCTTTTTCCACTGGCTTGCCTCCAGTCCGGGCCTGCTTCGCGCCGTCGATTTCTTGAACATCTGGGGTTTAGTCTTCATCGGTCTGGCACTCATCCTTGGCTGTTTTTCTCGTATCGCCAGCGCTTCGGGCATCGTTCTGCTGGCTCTCTACTACCTGGCGCACCCGCCGTTGATCAATGCGGATTTCCGAATTCCCTTGGAGGGGCATTACCTGCTGATCGACAAGAACATCGTGGAGATGCTGACTCTGGTCGTATTCCTGGTTCTCCCTTCGGACAAGTTATGGGGGCTTAACCGGCTGCTGCGACGCTGGCGCGATCGGAAGGCGGTCGAGGCTGGAGCAGAGCCCGGGAAAGCCCAGGAAGAATCGGCAGGTCTTCTGAGCCGAAGGAAGACGCTGGAGGATCTGATAGCATTGCCGGTCCTGGGAGTAATGGGCTACACGGCCCGGAAGAAATACAAATGGGAGAAAGTGCACGCCATCACCGGCGCCACGATCAAGTTGCAGGAGGTAAGTCTTAAGGATCTAAAGGGAACACTGCCTCAGGGTAACTTGGGGAAGTTTAAGGTCAGCCGAGTCATTCTGGGAGGTAATCTGATCGGAGGTTGGGCCCATGCCCGGGACATGATCTACGCTTCTTCTCTCTTCAAGGCCTACAACTCGGACCGGAAGGTTTTCGAGACCCTTGAGGTGGCCGAGCGGGCAGGGATCAACACTTTCCTGGTGGTCAACATCCAGATGCCCCTGTTCAAAAAGTACCGTGACTTGACCTCTTCAAAAATGCTGACCATCTGCCAGGTGTACCCCACCGTGGAAGATCCCAAGACGGACATCGACAAGGCGATCGACAACGG
Organism: uncultured Acidobacteriota bacterium; assembly: GCA_963832915.1. Classification (GTDB taxonomy): domain Bacteria; phylum Acidobacteriota; class Terriglobia; order UBA7540; family UBA7540; genus CAVROP01. Next base: position 238,626 of record CAWHWE010000019.1, on the reverse strand, counting down.
TGTTGACGTCATGTATGTCCAGGGAGCCTACTCGGAGCGTTATGTGATGAAGGGGCAGGTGGACCTTCTGGGCAACGCGCTGAACTACATGAAGAGCCAGGGGTACTGCGCGGGCATCGGGGGTCACTCCCTCCAGGTGCCGATCCAGTGCGAGAAAGCCGGACTCCAGCCCGACTTTTATATGAAAACCCTGCATCACGATAATTACTGGTCGGCCCATCCACGTGAGAACCGGGTGGAGTTCGCGATGGACGGGAACCGCATGCCTGACCACAATCAGTGGCACGACAACATGTTCGACCTGTTTCCTGACCAGACCGTCGAGTTCATGCACGACATCAAGAAACCTTGGATTGCTTTCAAGGTGCTGGCGGGCGGAGCCATCCATCCGAAAGACGGTTTCAAGTTTGCGTTTGAGCATGGCGCCGACTTCATTTGTGTCGGGATGTTCGACTTCCAGATTGTTGAGGACGTGAACATCGCCCTGGATGTCCTGGGCGGCCTCAAAGATCGGCAGCGGATCTGGTACGCCTGAACACGAGACTGTAGCGGGAGTCTCTGACCTCCCGTCTTGTGTTTTCACGTACATCGGCGCTCAGAGAGCGCCGCGACAGAGACCCGAATGCATTTTTGGATTATCGGGGCGGTCATCCTGGGGTGTCTGTTACTCGCCTTGGGCGGGGCCGCCCGCTTTCTTCCTCGCACCGAACTGCCAAGCCGTTCCTCAGGTTCGATGGGAGGACTCGCCACATTTACGGTCGGCGCCGGCTACTCTGGCCGCGTCGATTCCCTCGCCGCGCAGGTGCAAGACATATTCACCCGCTTGGAGCGGGAACTAAGCACCTATCGATCCGACAGCGCCACTAGCCTTCTGGCCGAGAGAGCAGGTATCGACTCCGTTGCATTGTCCGAGGACGCCTGGCGCGTGCTGAATCTTGCCTTCCGGTTCGACGAGTTGAGCGATGGCGCGTCTGATGTGACCGTGGCTCCACTCGTAAAACTCTGGGGTTTTGGCAGCGCTCCAGGCTCGGCTAGTCTCCCGTCGGAAGAGACGATTCGGGAACAATTGAAGTTTGTCGATTATCGGCGCGTGATTCTCAAAGATCGGACGGCGTTTCTCCCCGTAAAAGGCATGGCGGTGGATTTGGGCGGGATCGCCAAGGGCTACGCAGTAGATCGCGCGTTCGACTTCTGCCGGAGCGTGGGCGTGGGGAATTTCCTGATCGACTTGAGTGGGAACATTCGTGTCTCCGGACGGCCTCAATGGGGCAAGAAATGGCAAATAGGCGTCCGTAACCCCTTCGATCGTTCGAGTATGGTTGGGAAAATCGCATTACGGAGTGGTTTGGCGCTGGCGACCTCGGGGAACTACGAACGCTTCGTAGAGTTTATGGGCCAGCGTTACTCCCACATCATCAACCCCAGCACCGGATTGCCCGTGACAGGAACAGCAGGCGTTACCGTTCTTTGCGAGGATGCCACCACCGCTGATGGACTATCCACTTCACTTTTTGTTTTGGGCCTGAAGGGGTGTGGCAAGCTGCTTCAGAAGGCTCCGCCGGCAGAGGTACTTATCGTGCCGGACAGATACCCGGTGGAGATCTGGTTGACTCGCGGCTTTGCCGAAGTCTTTGTTCCCACTCCGGAGTTAGCAAGCGCCGTGAGAATCTTGCCGCAGGAGAAAGGAAGGGCGGGGCTTTAGCCCCGCCGCAAGAGCTTCGTCTCCTAGCCTCCACGCGTTAGCTGTCATTCCGAGCGCCGCGAGGGACCTCGCCCACATTCGTGGAGGAAGGGATCAGAGCGAGATTCCTCGCGGCGCTCGGAATGACAATGAAGGGCTGGGGATGACAGGCGCGGGAGGGTAGGGGCAAACCTTGGCGTGCCCTTGCCGATGCTCACGGCCGCTCAGCCGCCAAGATTCCCATGCTTAAGCCCGGTGAGCTTGGGGGACGAGACTCCCCGGTGCTGGATAAGAACCTTGAAGATGTTTCCCATCCCTCCCGGATGAATGAGCCGTTTTAGCTTCAGCCGGGCTTTGAGGTTTTCCACCTCGTTAGCACCGGGTTCGTAAAGATCCGCGAACTCGTTCCCTTCGCCCAGCGCCAGGAGGAATCTCTCTTGGCTGGTGAAGCCCGTCAATTCCAGTCCCGCATCCCTTCCTGTGTCGATCAGGGCGTTGAAGTTCACATGTGCGGTCAAATCAGATTCGCCGGGGGCGCTGAAGAGGTCTTCTGATTCCAAGTGGCGGTGGTAGGAAAGCAACGTCCCCTGAGACCGGCCTTCTGTGTACAGGTACTTGGCCAGGTCGCCGTAGTCCACTGTAATGACAAAGCCCCGGATGAGTTTCTCAGCAACCGACCGCATCCATTGGGTGGCCAACAGGTTCACCTCCACGCGGCAGCCTTCTTCAAGCAGGGGGGAGTAACGCGCCGCCGCAGCGGCGGTGGCCGGGTCACGGATGGGGCCGAGTTCCTCGCAGAGTTCGTCGCCTTGGGCGGCAACGTATACTTCCTTCAGATGCCCTCTTGCCCTGGTGACCACGGCAACCGGAAAGGCATCAACCAACTCGTTTGAAAAAAGGCATCCGGTGATGGGCGCGAGTTGCTCGAGGTTCTCGATCGTGTGGACTGCTCCGGCAAGACCGTTTTGCGCCAGCCGCTCCCTGACGCGAGCACATTGCCTCGGGCCCGGCTCTATCGCCACGTAGTCGAGGGCCAAAGCGAAATCCTGCCGGACACTCTTCGCCCAGGAGAGGAAATCCTGCGCAAAGAGCCCGCGCCCCGCGCCCATCTCAACCCAGGAGAAGCGTGAGGGACGACCTAGCAGGTTCCATATCTCGGCGGCCTGGCGCGCGATCAAGCGAGCGAAAATGGGGTGAAGGTCGGGGCTGGTGAAGTAGTCGCCCTCCATGCCGGTGCGGTCCTGCCCTTGCGTGTAATAGCCATATTCCGGGTGATAAAGGCACCAGGCCATGTAACGCTCAAACGTGACGGGCCCCGACTGCTTTATGGCGTCCAAGAGAAACGTTTTGAGAGGTGTTTGATCCACAGGATGCGAGAGATAGGTGTAACACATCGCGTTGTAGGGGCGGCCCTTGTGGCCGTCCCGCCAGGGCGGGAGCAACCATCCCGCGCCTGCGGGACCCCTACGACGGAAAAATACTACGCCGCGCCAGCCTGCGGGCGCGAGGTTAACTTCCGGTGAGCATCTTCGAACGCTTTAAGCGCCGCGTCGTCATAAAGGACAAAGTAGATTTTCTCCAGACTAGTGCGCACCTTGATGTGCTCCATGACCACCTTCAGCATAATCCGCGCGCACTCTTCGACGGGGAACCCTGCTACGCCGGTTCCGATGGCCGGCAGAGCCAGGCTTTTGATCGTTTTCTCTTCGGCGCGATACAGAGTCTGTCTCGTGGCAAGCCGGATTGATTCCGCCGTGGCTTTCTCACCGGGCCGCATAGTTGCGGCGTGAATCACGAAAAGCGCCTGGAGGTTGCCGGCCGTAGTAACCGTGGCGGCGCCCAGCCGGATGGGGGCGAGGCGTTCGCACTCTTCCTGGATCCGCTCACCGCCCTTGCGGCGTATGGCTCCCGCGACCCCGGATTCCATGAGCAGATCCGTATTCGCGGGGTTGACGATCGCCTCCACCGGCGTGTCAGTGATGTCGCCTTTCGAGATGTAGATTTTCGTTGGCATTTCAGACCTTCAGTTCCGTAGGACTCCGGGACGAAGACATCGCGCCCTCTGTGGCGGCGTGACATCAAGCGTAAGGATAGCCGACGGCTGGGCGCTTGGCTAGCGGCAAATGCGGCAAGTTGAGGCCGGGCTGGAGATAATCTGGTAATTCACGATGGATGTCTTGTAGGGGCAGGTTCTACCCTCCCGTGTCGCGGCCTCCTACCTGCGTCGCGCGGCTGACTCGCGGCACTTGGCCACGAACTTTTCAAACAGCTTGCGCGGCTCGGGCCGGTCAACCATCTCTTCCGGATGCCACTGAACGGCCATCAGGAACGGATAGGCATCGGCGGATTCCACCGCCTCCACCAGTCCATCCTCGGAACGAGCAGTCACTTTGAGTCCCCGCCCCAGACGCTTGATGGCTTGGCGGTGCAGGCTGTTCACAAGGCAACTACCCTTGAACGTCTCCCCCAGCCGCGATTCAGGGTCAGTCAGTGTGACGGTGTGGGTCGGCTCCGGGCGTGGTGCGTCCTGCATGTGTTTAAGCTCGATGGGGGCTTCCGAGTTCAAGTCCTGGTGCAAATCCTGGTAGAGCGTTCCACCGAACTTCACGTTGATCATCTGGATGCCGCGGCAGATGCCCAGGATCGGCAGCCCGGGACGGTGCGCCCGAGCAAATAGCTCAAATTCAAAGGCATCCCGTTTCTCGTCGAGCTGAACGAGGCTGGGATATTTGATCGCTTCCTGATAATACTTGGGGTTGATGTCCTTCCCGCCGGCAAAGAGCACGCCATCGTAATCTTTGATGTTCGGTATGGAAGGGTCCGATGGCGAGACCAGGTCAAGCTCCTCGGGCTTTACCCCAACAGCCAGGAATGCCTTGTAGTAGGGGGATTCGGCGCCTTTGGCTTTTTCCTTGTCGGAAGCAGAAATCGCAATCTTCATCCCGGCGTCTCCTTCCCTGCGGACCCGCGTTGACCTCTCCGACCAATTTACATCAGGATGGCCACCGGCGGAAACCCTGGAATGGCGGAATCATCTTTGCTGCCGGTAGGGGTGCGGGGCCACAGGAAGATTGATCTTGACTTTCGCTTTTTGTTCGCCTATGATCGAAGCCGTCGAAGAGCCCCGCTGCCCGGTTCAACTGCGGCGCGGCGTGGCCTCCGTAGATTGGGGAAAGGATTTGACCTGGAGTTTGCTGATGGCAGAGGGAGGATTGTTGTCTTCGGAATCGCCACCCCATAGGCCGTGGACGCTGCCGCCGCAAGGTCTGGCGGTTTTTCACGGCGATAAGGACACGGCACGGCTCAGCCACTATTTTTTGCCGCGACTGCTGCTTCAAGGGAAGCGAGTTCTAATGCTGGACGGCGCTAACTGTGCCGATCCGCGCCTGCTGGAGCGCCTGGCTCGCCAGCGCCGCGTGCCCTTCGAGCAGTTCAACCGGCAAATCCAGGTTGCCCGCGCCTTCACCTGTTTCCAACTTACCGAACTGATTGCGCGCGTACCGCAGCTTTTAACAGACTTTCCCGCCGAGGTGCTGATGGTCACGGCTTTTCCCGAACTCTACTTCGACGAAGATGTGCGCGACTGGAACGCGCAGGTAGCGTTCGAACAGGCGCTCGCGAATCTACAGCGTTTGGCCGTGCAGTCTCTACCGCTCACAGTCGCGCTTTTTTCTTCGGCCACCACATTCACGCCCTCACCGGCACGTAAACGATTTTTTGAAAAGGCCTGCGCGGCAGGATCGGAGGTCTGGCAGTTCAATTCGAACGCAGAGGGAAAACTTGGGCTGGTCTGCAGAAAACGTATACTCGGACTTCCTGCTCCCCGAATGGGAGCTACATGAGTAGCTGTGGGGTGAAACCCACGCTCTGGAGTGCGGCAGCTTGCTGCCGCTTTTCCCGCTCGGCGGGACCAGCTTGCTGGCCGTGCACTGGAGCGCGGTACTTGGACAGGTGAGGCGCGGGCAAGCTCGCAGGAGAAAAGCGGCAGCAAGCTGCCGCACTCCAGAGTTTCGCCCGTATGGGTGATTTATGGGGCGAACGGTTTCAACGTTTCGGGATTTGATCGAGCAGGAGCTCCAGAACTGGGAGCGGGTGTTTGGCCGGGCGCTGCGGCAGGAGGAGCGGGTATGCTTCGAGGCGATGTTCAACCGCGTGCGCCTTTACATCCAGGCCTGCACCTACGAGTTTCCTGTGCACGCCATGGATGCGATCAACGTGGCCGTAGGGCTTGACCACGAGATTCGCTTGCGCGCCCTCGAAGCGCGTTTGGGGATTAACCTCGATGCTCAGTGGATGGATTCTCGACCTCTACCCCTCCCCTGAGGGAATGGTGCTGTGGCTGGCCGGGCCGGAGGGGAAACGCCGCCGGCTGATTGACCGGTCGTTCGCGCCGTGTTTTTACGTGCACGGCCCGGAGTCGCGGCTCGCCCCGCTGGCGCAGGTCCTTGCAGGGCACGCGGCGGTGAAGTGTGTATTGACGGAGAAGACAGATATCTGGGATGGCGGTGGGCTCCGAGTGCTCGAGGTCACGGTGCGCCACCCCACGCAGTTCGCCACCCTGGTGCGCTTCGTGCACCAATACGATTCCCGCTTGCGGCTTTATAACTCCGACCTGATGCTGGCCCCGATGTATTGCTGGGAGAAGGGCGTGTTTCCGTTGGCCAAGGTGGAAGTCGAGGTAGGGGAGGGCTCGGCCCTCCCGCCCTCATCCACCGTGGCAGATCGGCGGGAGCCCAAAGGGCTCCCCTACCAAAGCCGGGCGGGCACGAGGCCCGCCCCTACAGTTCGCGCCCTCAAGAGTTGTGATGACGAATGGGCGACCGACTATGAGCTGCCTCCGCTCCGGATCATGCGGGTACGGTTGGAAGGTCTCTCCAATGTGGACCCGCAGCATGGCCGGCGGGGCGCGCTGGAAGTGGAAATCGACGGCGAGTGGCGGGTGCTGGACGATTCCGAGGAGCCGGTCGCGGTGGGTTTCGAGCGTCTGCTGCGCGCCCACGACCCGGATATGATCTTGAGCGAGTGGGGTGATTCGACGCTGTTTCCGGCGTTGCTCCGGCAGGCCCGGAAGCTGGACCTCACGCTCTCGCTCAACCGCGACGCGCAGCCCGTGGAGCACCGCCGCGCGCGCAGTTACATGAGCTACGGGCGCATCCTCTTCAAGGGGAGCACCACCACGCTGTTCGGGCGCCTGCACGTGGACACGCAGAATTCCTTCATCGCCGAGCAGTGCGACCTGGAGGGTTTGTGGGAGCTCGCGCGCGTGACCAAGCTGCCCGTGCAGTATTGCGCCCGCACCACGACGGGCACCGGCATCTCCTATATGCAGATGGAGCTGGCTTACGGCGATGGCGTGTTGATCCCCGAGCAGAAAGCGGAACCCGAAAGCCCCAAGCATCCGGATGAGCTCCTGAGGGCAGATCGCGGTGGATTGGTCTTCCTGCCGCGTCTGGGATTTTTTACCAACGTGGGTGAACTCGACTTCATCAGTGAGTTCCCGAGTATCATGGCGCGGTTCAATATTTCGCCGGAAACCGTCAATTGCGGTTGTTGCCCGGAAGCGCCCCGCATCCCGGAACTCGGCTATCGCATCTGCCAGCGGCGGCGTGGAATCAACAGCCGCGTGGTCGAGCGGCTGATCCAGAAGCGGCAGGAATACAAGCGCCAGATGGCGGACGACCGGAAGGGCGGGGTTTTAACCCCGCCGCAAAGCGGCTTGCAGAGTGCTGTCCGTCTCGCGCCTCGCGCAGCTTGCGAGAACAAGCTGCGCGAGGCGCGAGACGGAGGAATAATTAGAAGCCTCAATAACGGCGGGGTTAAAACCCCGCCCTTCCCAATTCGTGGTGAGGAATCCAGGTTAGCGCCACTGGCGCTTTCTGAAGTTGCGGCTTTTCAATCTGAAGCAGCCGGAAAAGGCGAGAGTTTAAGCTGTCTAACTTGCGCGGCAGATTCCCCCACCGCGCTCCGCGAGCGTCGTCACGCTGCGAAGCGGCGCCGCTCCGCGTTGAAGTGGTTGCTGGTGTGCTGCTTTGGTTACACCGGCTATAAGAACGCCCGGTTCGGCAAGATCGAGGCGCACGAAGCCATCAACGCCCTGGCGCGGGAGAAGCTGCTGGTGGCGAAGGAGACGGCCGAGGCCCGTGGCTACCGCGTCCTGCACGCTCTGGTGGATTCACTCTACGCCCAGAAAGAAGATGCGACGCGGGAGGACTATGAGGACCTGTCGCGGGAGATCGAACAGCGCACGGGCCTGCCCATGGCGCTCGAGGCGGTTTATCGCTACGTCGTTTTCCTGCCCTCGAAACAGTCGCCGGAGATTCCCGTACCCAACCGTTTCTTCTGCGTGCCGGAGGGAGGCGAATTGAAGGTGCGCGGCCTGGAATGCCGTAAGCACGATACTCCGCCCCTGGTGGCGCGCATGCAGCGTGAAGCACTGGCCATCCTGGCTGAGGCGCACGACTTCCAGAGCTATGGCCGCAAGCTCGAAGAAGCCCGCGAAGTGCTGGAGCGATATCTGGCGCGGCTGGAGGCAGGAAGCATCAACCTGGAGGAACTCGTCATCAACCGGCGCCTGACGCGCGCCCCGCACGATTACCAGCAGGCAAGCGCGACGGCCATCGCGGCGCAACAGCTCGAGCGCGCGGGCGTCAAGTTGCGTCCCGGAGAAACCCTGCAATACATCATCACAGACGCCAAAGCCGAGTTGCCGGATGACCGCGTCCGCGCCTGGACGCTCTGGGAAGGATGGCACGGTTATGACGTGAAGAAATACCAGGAAGCGCTCCGGGAAGCCTTCGAGGCCTTCGAGCACTTTGTCCGTAGCGCGGGCGTCTCGCCTCCCGCGCCTGCGAGACGGGCATCCTGCCCGCGCCCTCTTACGGGAGCGGGGCGCTCCCGCGACAGCGGGCGAGACGCCCGCGCTACATCCCTCTTCAAGACCCCTAGTACCTTTGTGCAACCACTATTGCTTGACTTTTAATAACCTATTTCCTTACGCTAGCCCCGTAGAGGGGGATTTGCCTGCTGGCGATGCTGCTAGGGACGGCCCGCCCGCGCCACGATTTGAAGGGGAGGAAACCTTTGAGCACAAGAACTCTAAGTGCCGCTCTCGTATGGTTCATCTTTCCAGTGGCGCTGGTGCTGGCCCAGCAAACACCCCCGGCATCTCCCATCCCTGCGGCCTCGCAATCCCAGGTGGATTGCACCGGGTTTATTACCACAAGTCACGTGCCCACGGAGATCATCGTCCTGGATGGCGCCAATAACGATTTGGAATCGTCTATCCGCCAATTCACGCCCGGCGAATCAATCTATCTCTACAGCCGCGGCAATCCCGATTTCATGGTGGGCGAGCAATTCTCACTGCTCCGGCCGGCGAAAGAACTCTTCCGCACAACGCGGTACAACGGCGAACATTGGACCGTCCACACACTCGGCAAATCCCTATGAGGACGTCGGAAGAGTTCAGGTAACTCATCTAACCCCGGAGGGGGCAGTCGCTAAAGTGAGCTTCACCTGTGGGCCGATCTATCCCGGCGATATTGCTGTGCCGTATGTACCCCGAACCATTCCCGACTACGTCCCCGCGAAATTGGACCGCTTCCCCCTCCCCAACGGCAAGATACAGGGGACCATCGCGGCAGCCCGCAACAACTTCGCATCCCTCGGGATGGGAGACATCGTCTACCTTAACTTTGGAGAAAAGAACGGAGCGAGGGTTGGCCAACTGTATCGCGTCTACTACTCCCTCCCCTCCCCTGGGCGCTGGGCGTTGTTCGGTTATCCCCCGGAACCCCGCGAGACCGTGGGAGAGGTTGTGGTCCTCTCCACGCAGGAAAAGTCTTCGGTGGCGATCATCGTGAACTGCACGCGCGACCTCAACGTCGGCTACGGTGTGGAGCTCGAGTAAGTCTTGGTTTGAATTCCCGTTCAGCTTGCAGGCGGGGAGGAATGAACCCGTGGGGAGGGTTCCTTCAGGACTTGCGCCGTGAAAGCCTGGATCTTTGCGCCGTGCTGCCAGGCATCGGCGGGCAAGCCGGCTTTCAGGCAGGTCTCTTCAAGAAATTGCCCGCGGTCCCAGTTCCATTCCACAGCAACCTGCGGCAGGAGGAGTCCGCGTTGTGCTCCGCGCGAAATCAGCAATCCGTGCCGGCCCACTTCCACCTGCTGCGGAGCAACGTCCACCAGGGGAGACAATATGGAAATCTCGATTCGGAGGGAGGGTAGTTCCGCCGGCGTCACGGGGTCAAAGCGCGGGTCCTCAAGAGCTGCGGCTTTGACGCATTCGCGTACGGTGGCGCAGAGTGGTCTGAGCGCTCCAATATGACCGATGCATCCCCGCAAGCGCCCCTCCTTATAGAGCGTGACGAAGGCCCCGCAGGGCGCTCGCAGGGCATCTGCGGGCTCGGCCGCCTCCGACATTCTCCCCAAGCGCACGACCTCCTCGAGAGCGGTTCTCGCCAGCTCGAGCAGCCGATGTTTTTCGGCGTCAGTGAGCTGCAACATCTTTTTCTTCCCGCTCCTTTCCGTCTGTCCTGAGGACGACCCGCTGAATGGGCGCGGGCCGCTTGAGACGCGTATCCAATCTTCTCCAAAAGGAAAAGAAGTACTGCGCCGCAGACGCCAGCGCGAAGAGAACCACCATCCACAAGAGGACATCGCCGAGGGGGCGCAGCAAGGGGTGCCGCTTTTCCAGCACAATGACCGTGATCGCCACAACCTGGGACACCATCTTTGTCTTTCCCAGCTCGGACGCTTCCAGGGTGAACCCTTCCGCAGCAGCTATGCCGCGCAGACCGGACACAGCGAATTCCCTTCCAATGATAATGACCGCCATCCACGCCGCAACCAAGCGAAGGTAGACCAGCGAAATGAAAGCCGCGGAGGTGAGCAACTTGTCGGCGATCGGGTCGAGCAGTATTCCCAGCGTCGTCACCTGAGCGCGTTTGCGCGCCAGATAGCCATCCAGTAGGTCGGTGGTCGCGGCGAGCAGGAAAACCCCCACCGCCCAGAGGTCCATGTTGTGACCCGTGGTTAGTAAGAGCACCACCACAATGGGCACGAAGAAGATGCGGAGCAAGGTTAGCGAAATGGGAAGATTCATGCGCCTTTGAGATCTGCCCTTAGCGGAGGAGTGATCGGAAGGGCCCGGTTAGCGCGAGTGCCGCGATGCAACGCCAGGACCAACCACGCTATCCCATCTAACTATAACGAACGTCCAACGGGGTGTCAACGCACATCCGGACTCCGGACCTGAAATGCGGGTTAGAGCCGTGCAGGCATGCGTCGCTCCTCGTGCTTGCGAAAAACCGCCGCCACCATCGCCTGGCCCTCGATGGCTGGTTGTCGTCGGTAGCCTAGGGTGGCGCGGTGTCACCTTGCGTGTCCTGGCGCTCTCTCATGGACCGGGTCCGTCAGTTGACGGATGTAACATAATCACGCATCGAGCCTAGCTTGAATTCAGCCTGATTTCATGCGCATGGGGAGAAGGATCAGGGCTACGCGCCGACCCCCCGATTGCTTAAACTTTGTGCAAAACTCACGCCATTTGGGGTGTTTTTAGGCCCCTGGCAGGGAGGGACCATTTCAATCCAAATCGCATGGGGTCGGGTTCGTAATTAATTGAAAACACAATATTAACGGGTAGAATCTCCACGGTAGCCGCATTTTTGGCGGGTGCGAGCAGGTTTGCGGTCTGGCGATGCCGCCGGATGTTTTCCACATAATTTTCCACAAGCTGTTTTGGCCTGAAAACGCTGGGATTCATGGGTCCCGGACCGTCTTTTCTTCCGCGTTTTTCAGCCGCTGCCAAAGTGATTCGCGCAGGCGTGCCCGGACCCTGACCCGGTCGTCTTCGTATTGGGTCGACAGCACAACACCGGAGCGATGCAGCAAAGCCAAGCTCTCGCCGTCCGCCGGCGAGAATTCGACGTCAGCCTCGATTACCGGATCCTCAGCCAACGATTGATCGATTCGTTGCAGCAGGACGTCAAGGCCTTCACCCGACCGGGCGGAGACCCAGACATCTTGAGGACCGGCGGGAAGCCGCTTCCTGCCGGTGGTGTCCACAAGATCGATTTTGTTCCAGAGGTGAAGCCGGGGAGTGGTCCCCACGTTCAGGGTTTCCAGCAAAGCCTCCACGGCGCCATCCTGGGACTCGTGTCGCGAATCGGAGGCATCGGTAATATGAAGCAAGAGGCTGGCGTCCTCCAGCTCCTCCAGTGTGGCGCGGAAAGCGGCGACGAGGTGGGGAGGCAGCTTTTGAATAAACCCCACCGTATCGGAGAGCAAAACGGGCCTTCGCGATTGCACCGGCAAAGCGCGCACGGTTGGGTCGAGAGTGGCGAAGAGGCGCGAAGAGGTGAGCACACTCGAGGAGGTCAAAACGTTGAAGAGGGTGGATTTTCCCGCGTTGGTATAGCCGACCAGAGCCACCGTGAGAAATTGCTGATCTCGCCGGCGCGCCCGATGCAAAGCGCGTTGCGAGCGAACCTTCTCGATTGCCACGCGCAACGAGCGGATACGTGCCCGAATGCGCCGGCGGTCATACTCCAACTGCTGCTCACCAGGCCCGCGCGTGCCGATGCCGCCGCCCAGGCGGGAGAGTTCGGCGCCGTGTCCCCCCAGTCGCGGCAGCAGATAGTTCAACTGGGCCAGTTCCACTTGCAACTGCCCCTCCCGGCTCCGAGCGCGGCCGGCAAAAATATCGAGAATCAGTTGAGTCCGGTCGATCACCCTCAGGTCCAATTCGCGCTCCAGGTTGCGCAGTTGCGAGGGTGTGAGGTCATGGTCAAAGATGACCAAGTCTGCGGCGGCGGCGCGCGCGGAATTCCGGACCTCGTTCAATTTGCCTCTGCCCAGCAGGGTTGCCGGGTCGGGTTGCGGAGACCTTTGGAGTAGAGAGCCCACAATGTGCGCCCCTGCTCCCACCGCCAACTCGCGGAGTTCTTGCAGAGAATCCTCAGCCTCCGGTCTGCCAAGCATCCGGTCCGAACGCAGCGATGGTTCCCAGCCTGCCAGAAAAGCCTTCTCGAATGTTTGTGTGCGGCGAATCCTCTTACTCCTCCGATGCCGCGGACCCGGGGACATTTCCGGCGCGCGGTAGCACCACGGTAGCAATGGCGTGCTTGAAAACCAACTGTTCCTGGCCGCTGCCCTCCAGGATCAAGGAATACTTATCAAAACTGCGGATGCGGTCGGTGAGCTTGATACCACTTGAGAGATAGATCGCGACCACAAGCTTTCCCTTGAGCACGGTATTCAAAAATCCATCTTGGATATTCTGCGGCGGCTTCTCCATTTTTTCACTCTTTCCTGCTACAGGCCCCATCATCCCTTGTCTGGTCTGGAATTTGAACGTTAAGCTCCGCAGTCTGTAATTCGGGTCCTCTCCCCGGTGCGGCGATCCCTAGGTAGTGCAAAAGCTCGATGACTTGCCTTTGGACCCGCGGGTCGTCGCCAAACCCGTCCAACCAGATGATTCCCGCCTCGTGCCGAAACCAAGTCATCTGCCGTTTGGCGTATTGCCGGGTGGCCACCTGAGTTTGAAGAATGGCTTCCGGCAAGCTCAATTCTCCTTTGGCTACAGCGCCGGCTTGGCGGTAGCCCAGCGCCCCGAGGGACTTGATGCGGATCGAGTCCTCCCGCGCCAGCAGGGCGCGTGTTTCCTCCACCAAGCCCCGTGCGAACATCCACTCCACGCGCCTGTCAATGCGCTGGTAGAGCTCCTTTCTCTCGGGATGCAACCCCACTTTGACGACTCGGTATCCTTCCAGGCCACTCCGGCCGCGCGCCTGCATTTTGGAGATAGGAGTCCGGGCCAGAATGCACACCTCGAGCGCGCGCACTGCTTTCTGCGTATCCCGGGGCTGAATCCGGACGGCAGACTCGGGATCAAGCCGTTTCAGAAGGCGGTGCAGGAACTCGCGGCCTCTCCGCTCTGCGAGGGCACGCAACCGGTCCCTCAACTCCTCAGAGCGGGGCGGGCCGTCGAACAGCCCCATGAAAACTGCGCGCAGATAGAGCCCCGTGCCGCCGACGAAAACAGGCAATCTCGCGCGTTCTTTGATTCCCGCCAGTACGCGCAGGGCCTCCCGACGGTAATCTCCTGCCGTAAATTGCTCCTCGGCTTCGAGACAGTCCAAGAGGTGATGGGGAACGCCGCGGCGCTCTTCCGGCGGGAGTTTCCCCGACCCGATGTCGAATCCCCGGTAAACCTGCACCGAGTCGTAGTTAACGATTTCTCCGTCCAGCGACTCGGCCAGAGCCAGGGCCAGGGCCGATTTCCCGGCAGCCGTGGGACCGACGATGGCGACCAGAGGAGCGCCCCTTTCTATCGCCACCACCACACCAGACGCAGCTCGCGCAGCAGCAGGATTCCCAGAATCACCGTGAGCAGGAGAAAGCAGCCCAGCAGTTGAATTCGAGAAAAGCGGAGCATTGTCGGTTTCCTCTGTCGAGGGCTTCATGGCGAGGCCGAAGCTCGGCGAGTTGGAATGTGAAGCGTGTGCGCTCACTTGCCTGGAAAGCCACTCCCAAACCGTGATTTTAACATACCCTGGAGTGCGTGCACGGCCGTCGCCGCTGCGAAGTGCGGAGCAGGGACCTTCACCCGCTTGGACTTTAGACTTTCGACTGTCAACTCTTGCCCGTCAACTGCCCATTATGAATTACTGCCCTACAGTCAAGTTGTAGAGGAAGGTAAATTGCAAAACCAGATGGTTGCCGGTGAACTCTTCCGGCAAGGGCGGGAAGGGGATGGAAGCGTGGATGCCTGCAAGAGCCGCCCGGTCGAGCGGGTCGGCGCCTGACGAGGCCACCAGTCGCAGTTGGGGCACGGTGCCGTCTTTGAGTATCTCGAAGACAATGCCCACCCGGCCTTTTTGTCCCAAGCGTGCAGATTCCGGAATCACCGAGTACCAATTCCGGCGCACGATGTAAACAATGCGCGAGAGGTAGGGGCCGAAATCCACGCCGCGTGTATCGGAAAGGATAATGGGTCCTTCCGTGGAGAAATTCGGCTCGCGATTCTGGAGCTCCGAATTGCCATCTCCGTAGCCTTCGCCGCTGCCATTGCCGCTGCCGCCCGCATAGCGCCTGCCACGCGCAGCGGACTGCAACGACTGCTGGACAGCTTGGCCGGGAGTGAGGTTCGGCAGGTTCAAGCCGGGACCGCCGCCACCCGCATTAGGCTTGACGTCGTCGAGTCGCAGGCTGCTATCGTTCTTAGGTTGCGCAGGGGGCTGGTTCGAAGGCTGATTGCCAGCAGGCGGGGTATTACCGCCACCGGGTAGCGGAGCGGGGGCAGCGGCAGGAGGTTTACCGCCGCCGGCGAGTTCCGGCAATTTCGTGTTGCCGAGTGAGTATGGCATGTGCAGGCCGTTCGGGTTGATGATGGGCGAGCGGCCTTGGGCCCGACGGTTCCGGTCGGAAAGTGGGGAGTTCTCCGGTGGCGGCTCCCTCAACCGGCGCAAAACCTCCGGGGGTAGCAAGAGGAATGAGTACTGTTTCTGAGGCGCCGCTCCGACGGGAATTCCCATCATTTGCTTTCCGCGGCGCAGCAAATCGGGTGAGAAGACGAGAATCAACACCAGGATTCCGTGGAAGATCACCGAAAGCAGGTACATCGTCCGGCGCCGCCACTTTATGGCCTCCGGATCGAGGTCCAGCACTAGCACGTAATCCTGCCAATCCTCCGGGACATCGTTGGGCTGTGAAGTAATCGGAATCGACGGGGCCTCCGGCTTCTCAAAGGGCAACATGAACTGGTTGGGATCCGGAGCCAAGGGAGGCGTGTCCGGCGGGGACAGAGTGACCTTTCCCCGGCGATACTCTTTCGGAACGGTGGTTTTCGGTTCGCGGATACTCTCCAAAATCTGCCGGAAAATGGAAACGGGTGCAAGGGTGGTATCCACGAAGGTGAAGTGGTACTCAGGCCCGGGTATAGGAGGACTTCCGGTTGGCCTTGCGTCTGCCGCGTCCTTTCCCTGGTCATACTCTTTCGGAACGGTGATCTTGGGTCCGCGGAGCCTTTCCAAAATCTGCCGGAAAATGGAAACGGGTGCAAGGGTGGTATCCACGAAGGTGAGATGGTACTCAGGCTCGGGTACGGGGCGACTTCTGGCCGGCGTAGTGTCCACGCTGGCCCCGGCCTTGGTATCGCTGGTTGGCCTTAAACTCATGTCTAGATTTCCCCGCTTTGGCCTACCGGCCGGCCCAGGCGAACATTCACTTTGCCCGCATGTTCTTCGATGCAATTCATCACGCCCTCGGCCAAAGCGAGCGCTCGCTGGCCCTCCGCCCCCCCCACCAGAGGCTCGCGTCGGGTTCGGACCGATTCAACAAAAGCTTCGAGTTCTAATTGAAGGGGGTCCAAGGGCTTGGTTTCGAGCTTCTGAAAGGTGATGCGGGGCGTGGGGCCGCCGTTATCCACCTTCAAAAGCGCTGCATCACGTCGCGTAAAATCAATGGAAACATACTCGTAGGGCTGAAAATAACGGAACTTTCGTATCCGTTCCGTGCTGACGCGGCTGGCGGTTAAGTTCGCCACCGCGCCGCATTCAAACTCCACTCGGGCATTGGCAATGTCGACTTTATCGGAGAGCACCGGCAACCCCACCGCGCGCACATCACAGACCGCTGAATTGACCATCCACAGCACCAGATCGAGGTCGTGGATCATCAGGTCGAACACCACGTCAACATCCAGGCTGCGCGCGCTGAACACGCCCATGCGATGGACTTCAAAAAACAGCGGCTGGCGGGTTATGGCCATGGCAGCCACCACGCCGGGGTTGAACCGCTCGAGGTGTCCCACTTGCAAGATACGACCCTGGCTCTTGGCTAGAACCGTCACTTCCTCAGCCTCTTCCAGGGTACGCGTGATAGGTTTCTCGAGAAGAACATCCACGCCGTGGGCAAAGGCCTGGCGCGCGGCCTCGGCGTGGCTGGTGGTGGGTATAACTACGCTTACGGCACGAACTGCGCCCCACATCTCCTCCACGCTCGCGAAGGCCCGCACGCCTAATTCAGCCGCCAGTTCCCTGGCTCGTTCGGGGCGAAGGTCGTAAACTCCCACCAATTCCGCTCCCGCGACCTGCTGCAACCCCCGGGCGTGCTTCTTACCGTGTTCACCAACCCCGAGCACGGCTACTGCAACTCTTTCACTCAACTCCACCCTCGTAGAAAGTACAAATCAGAAGCTCGAAACTAGAAAAAGCAAAATGGAAGCTCGAAAATGGAACCTGGAAACTGTCATGTACCCTTTGACGTTCAAACCTGTCGTTTCCAGGTTCGAGTTTCGATCTTCCGTTCTCTCAATCCTTCATCCCTACGATCGCGATCCCCGCCTCGTCCGCTTCCTCGATCATGGCTTGGCGTTCAAACAGCAGCGTCTTGCCCGCGTCCACAGCCAGCACCTGAGCGTTTGACCGTCGCATCACCTGAATAGTCTTCAGGCCGACCACGGGGACGTCAAAGCGCATGTCCTGGCGGGGCTTACTTACTTTGACGACCACGAGTCTCCGCCCGTTACTCAGGCTAGCCGCGCGTTGGATGGTGGCGTCCGTCCCTTCCATAGCCTCCACGGCCACGCAAGCCCGGTCAGACACCACGATGGTTTGGCCGATATCGAGGCCGGCAAGCTTCTTGGCGATCTCGCGGCCGTAGGCGACATCCGATTGGTCTTCAACGTCCGGCACGCGGCGCGTGAGTGGACCGCCCTCCGGAAGCAATGGCTTCAGGAAAAGCGTCGAATCAACCACCTGGATTCCCCGGCTTTCGAGCATGCCCACGAATACCCCAATCAGCGAGTCCGTGTTCTTCCGCTGCAGACTTTGCAGGGCACGGCTCACCAACCCATCCCGTTTGATGGAACTGAAGAGTTGCGCGTGCTTCACTTGGCCGGCCAGCACCACTTTGCTGGCCCCTTCGGCGACCAGGAGATCCAGGAGCTTGGAAACTTCGCCCAAGCTCAGCCAGTGAATGGCGCTCGCCAGGGTTGCAAGTTCCGGCGATGCTTCTTCCTTGATGCCCACGACCAGGGGATCGATGCCTTGGTCCCGCGCCGCTTCCAGCACCAGGAAGGGGAAATGTCCGTTCCCCGCAATTATGGCATATCGGTCTTCTGTCACTTCACGACACCACGTTCAGAAGTCCGGATGAATTCCACCAAGGCCCGGACGTGGTCGGACTTGAAGGCGGAAGACTGGATGGCTTCCAGTGCCTGAGTGGTGTTGAGCTTAGCTCGGCTCAGCAAGCGGAAGGCGCGCTCCAGGTCCTTCAAGTCGTCGGCGCTCAGGCCTCGCCGTTCGAGCCCCAGGCGGTTGGCTCCGAGAACGCTCAGCGGGCGGGGGGCGGAAGTCTTCGAGTAAGGGAGGATGTCCTGGTTCACGACGCTGTAACTTCCCAGGAAACTGTAGGCGCCGATGCGGCAGAACTGGTGAATCCCGCAAAAAGCACCCACCGAGGCGTGATCCTGAATCTCGACGTGGCCGGCCAGCGAGGCCCCGTTCGCCATGATGACATGGCTTCCAACGCGGCAATTGTGCGCGATGTGAACGTAGGCCATCAAGAGGTTATGGCTGCCGATTGCCGTGATCCCATCTCCCTCCTCCGTGCCGCGGTGAATGGTGACGAACTCGCGAATGGTATTGCCGTCTCCGATCTCCACGCGTGTCGGTTCGCCGCGGTATTTCAGATCCTGGGGAGCAAGTCCGATCGAGGCGTAGGGGAAGATGCGATTTCCACTGCCCATTCGCGTGTTCCCCTCCAGGACACAGTGGGACATCACCTCACAGTCCTCTCCCAGTTCCACCTCTTCCCCGATCAGGGAATAAGGGCCCACCGTCACGTTGCCGGCGAGCTTGGCGTTGGGGTGAACGATTGCTGTGGGATGAGCCTTCATTGACCTGGTTGACCCGGGCGGTCCGAGATGGCAAACGTCACAATCGCTTCCGCCACCAACTTCCCGTCCACGGTAGCTTGACCGTTCATCTTTCCAAAATTGGTGCGCCGGTTCAGTAATTGCATCTCGACTCGAAGTTGATCGCCCGGCAGCACGGGGCGGCGAAACTTGGCGTTCTCGATGGTGGTAAAATAGATTAGTTTCTTGTCCTTATCCGGCATGTCACGGTAGATCATCACCCCTGCCACCTGGGCCATGCATTCAATGATCAACACCCCAGGCATGACCGGCGCGCCGGGGAAATGGCCCTGGAAAAACGGCTCGTTGATGGTGACGTTCTTGAGCCCGACAATGCGTTTGTCGCCGTCGATTTCCACGATGCGGTCAACCAGCAAAAACGGATAACGATGTGGTAGAAAGCTCATGATATCCATAATGCTGTAAACGAAATGCTTCTCCGTATTGGGGATTGCCTCTGGATCAGCCACACTTCACCGTCCGATTCGATTTCGGCCCTTAAAGACGCCCGGCAAGCTTTTGTCTTCAGCCTGCGTAACACATACCAGCGGCTGTAAACGACCGTTCCGCCATTATAAACGAAACCCACTCGCCTTGCCTTCCAATCTGCCCGCGCCTTTGTACAGGTAGCGCCGGCCTCCAGGGAGCATTTGCCCCGACGAGTCGCGGCGCTACGCTCAAAATGGGACACTACCGGTGCCATGGCAGGGGTGTGACCCTTGAACCTATGCTAAACTGGCTGGGATTACGGCCACTGAAGAAGCACTGCGTGTGATTCCGACGTCGCCATGGATGCCGGTTTATGCATCAAAGTTTCGGATTGACAGGTGGGATCGCATCCGGTAAGAGCACCGTGGCGCGCTTCCTGGAGGCGCTGGGCGCCAAGGTGATTGATGCTGACCGCGTCGGCCACGAATTACTCCAGTCGTCCAACCCGATCCACCACAAAGTCGTCGCGCACTTTGGGCAGGAGATTTTGGAGCCTGGTGGTGAAATCGACCGCGGGCGGCTAGGCTCCATAGTCTTTACCGACCCGCAGAAACTCAGCGATCTTAACTCGATCCTGCATCCCAGCCTGATCGCCCGCGTCGAGGAACTCACAGAGGAGTTGCGCTCCCGCCACCCTCGAGCTGTGATCCTTGTGGATGCAGCGCTGATCTATGAGGCCGGAATCGCGGACTGTTTCGCCAAAATCCTGGTGGCATGGTGCAGGCCCGAACAACAAATCGAACGGCTGATGGCGAAAACCGGCCTCTCCCCCGAAGATGCACTCCGGCGCAGGGCATCCCAAATTTCGCCCGAAGAGAAGCGCCGCCGCGCCGATTACGTGATTGATTGCTCGGGAAGCCTTGAGGAGACGCGGGCGCAGGTGGAGGCACTCTACCCGGAAATCAAGCGCCTGGCGGAAGGTTAAGTGCTCGCCTCGGTTTTCTAATTTCAAACTTTCAATTTCCCAAGCCGCTGGCGGGTGCGCAAGGCCCACTCCTCGCCTTGTCGCCGGAGGTCGTCGAGAGTGTTCTGCACCTGTTTCAGCTCTTCGGCCTGTTCCTCCTCGCCGGCCTGTGGTGAGACTACGATGGGCGGCGCGATGAACATCGCGGCCTGCGCGAACGGGTGAGGGAACTGCGTCAAGTCCCAGGTGCGGCGAAATACGTAGGCGCGGTGCAAGGCGACGTGGAAGCAGAGGATAGCGGCCCCGGTGGCTTTGGAAAGCATCACCGACCCGCGTTTGGCAACGTAGCGCGGGCCGCGCGGGCCGTCGATGGTGAAAGCGGCATCTCTTCCGTTTCTCAAGCACTCGATCATCTCCGTCAGGGCTTGCGAAGCTCCGTGAGTGCTCGAACCGCGCGCCGCACCGTAGCCATGCTTCCGGATAATCCTGGCGATATATTCGCCATCAAAATTCTGACTCGTCATCACCACGATTCCGCGTTTTCTCCAGAACCAGCAGGCGGAAAAGATTTCGCGATGCCAGAAGGTGTAAATGAGCCCTTGGCCCTTTGTCGTGGCTGCTTCCCAGTTCTCCCAACCGTAAACTTCCCATCGCAGGCTGCGCCCGATCAGCAGCACGGCCAGCCAACCGGCCCAACTTGCAAGCCATATTTGAACCCGCTCCCATAAACGGAAGGCTCGCGGGTTCTCACGCAGGCGCACCTCCTGCTTGGAGGATGGGGCGACCTCTCTTTCCATTTGCGTGGCTGGAGTTTTGGGAAGCGGGTCGGGCATAGCGGCTAGGGTTCTAGTTGGATCAGAGCCCTTTATTGGGGGAGTCCAGCCATCTGCTGCCTCATCGCGTCCGCCACGGAGGCATTCGAGCCGAATTCCCGCTGAATCTGCTCGTAAAGCTGCCGAGCCTGCCCCGGCTGTGAGTCTTTTAAGGCATCAGCCAGCCCTAACAGGGCGCTGGCCTTCGGCACTGCCAGGTTGGGATGATCGGCGAGGTTCTGATAGATTTTGACAGCTTCCTGTTTCTTGCCCGTCTTGAGAAATTCACCGGCCAGGGCGAACTGAGCCAATGCGGCAATCTCCGGGTCGCGATCACGACTGGCCTCTTGCAGGGCATTAATGGCGGCAGGCGAGTTCCCCAGCAGCGATTCGCAGATCCCCACGTGGTAACGCGCAATGCTCACGGCTTTGGGCCGAGGGAACATCCGGTATTTGAGCACAATGGCGTTGAATTGTTCCAGCGCCCTCTGGTATTTGTCCTTTGAATTCAAGAAAGTTTCCGACTCACCGCCTAGTGTATCGGCGGTGATACTTCCCACATAGGCTTGGAAAGTCCTCAAGGCGGCAGCGAGTTCGATATCGGCGCCGGTCTCCTGCTGGCTGAGGTAGTACTTCAGCCCCCCCGCCGCGCCCACCACCACAATGACCAGGATGACCACCGTCAGGATTTCCCTGAGATGTGCCTTCAGGTACTGCTCGAGATTGTCCAGAGTATCACGAAGCTCGTCATGTTTGAGTTCGTGGCGGGTCTGCCGGTCCATTGCGCTGTCTCCTCCATGCAAAGAAATCAACTCATCTTAGCAACCCTAGGCCTGCAAAGCAATTATGAATAGTGAAGTGACACAGCCCCAGCAACTTGTTATATTTTCCAGGTACGAGCTACCGCAAGCTGATTGCCATCCATAAGCCGGGGTCCGATGCAAACCGAGCGTCGTTGCGAACAATGCGGGCAATTGATACCTTGGGGCGAACAAAAATGCCCTGCCTGCGGCGAGAACGGCAGTTTCTTGTGGTCGGCGCCGCGCAACGAACTTCTTCTATGGAGTGTTTTAGTTTTGATCATTTTGTTTAGCATTACTACTGTTTCGGTGCAGGCCTATCGCGCCAAGGAACGCGAACTCGCCCGGCAGTGGTACACCTCGGGCGAGCGAGAACTAAGGGCGGGCCGCGCTGAAGCAGCCCTGGAGGATTTCCGATCCGCGCTGGTGTACGCGCCGGATGATTCCCTCATTGAATTACAGTTGGCATACGCGCTCGCGGCCGCCGGCCACCTCCTCGAAGCGCGCGCCTACTTACTCGGCTTGTGGGAAAGGGAACCAGGCAGCGGCACGGTTAACCTGGAGTTGGCGCGGCTGGCGGCACGTTCGAGGTCGGCGACGGAGGCGGTTCAGTATTATCACGATGCCATCTACGGGCAATGGGAAGACGATCCCGCCGGGCATCGTCGCCGCGCCCGCTTGGAACTGGCGGAATTCCTTCTGAAGGCGGGGCAAAAGGCTCAGGCGCAGGCAGAATTGATCGCGTTGACTACCGACTTGCCACCCGACCCGGCGATCGAGACTCAGGTGGCTACGCTTCTGCTGGAAACAGCAGAATATGAACATGCCGCGCCCCTTTTCCGCCAGGCTCTGCGGCTTCGCCCCAACTACGCACAGGCGTTAGAGGGGGCTGGAGAAGCGAGTTTCGAGGTGGGCAATTACCGTGACACCCGGCTCTATCTTGCCCGTGCCAAGCGTGAAGGCGCTCTTGCGCCTCAGTCTCAATCGCGTTTGGAGACAGCCACTTTGATTCTGGAGAGCGATCCGCTGGCGCCGCGACTGAGCGGGCGGGAACGCGCCACGCGCGCTCTCCAAGCCTTTACCCAAAGCATGGAGAGGCTGAATGGGTGCGCTGCGGCTCGCGGCGTATCGCTCGAAAATGGCCCGCAGCAGTCCGACCTCCGGAAAGTGGATGCACTCGCGTTGGCTCTCCAACCCAAAGTGCGCGAGCGTAACCTGGCCCGCGATCCTGACCTGTTGCTCAAGGTGACGGACATGGCTTTCGAGATCGAGAAGGTCACGGCACGCGTGTGCGGGGAACCGCAGGGCGTGGACCTCGCGCTCTTACTCCTCGCACGCCTCCAGGAAGGACGAAACGAATGAGCCCCCTCCCCAGCACACCACCGTCTTCCCAGACTCAGAGGAGTTTGATCTCCCGTAGGGGCAGAATTTTGGTGGGGATGCGAAGGCGGCTGCACTTCGGCCACAGTGAGTGGACCCTGGGTGAGCAGCAGGTTTTCCTCCTGTTGGCAGTGATCATTGGTCTTTTCTCCGGGCTGGCAGTGGTTTTATTCCGCATCTCAATTGAGTTCACGCGCCTCCGGCTGCTCGGTTCCGGCTTGCGCCTCGCGCCATTGCGAGCCCTTCTGGTACCCTCCACCGCCGGGCTGGGTGTGGCTCTGTTGGTCATGAGAGTCTTTGCGCGCGCTCGGGGCAGCGGGGTGAATCAGACTAAGGCCGCCGTCTATATTTACGATGGGTATGTTCCCTTCAGGACTGTCATCGGAAAGTTTGTGACCTGCGCGCTGGCCATCGGCAGCGGGCAATCCCTTGGCCCGGAAGACCCTTCTCTGCAAATGGGCGCCGGTATTGCTTCCGCGCTGGGGCGGCGCATGCGTTTTTCACGGGACAAGGTGAGGTTGATCGCTCCTGTGGGAGCTGCGGCAGGGCTGGCGGCGGCGTTCAATGCTCCGATTGCGGCTGTGCTGTTCGTGATTGAGGAGGTTATAGGAAAGTGGACAGCCGGGGTGCTGGGGGCCATCGTTCTTTCTGCCGTCTCCAGCGTCGTGGTGGCGCGCTGGTTCCTGGGAGACCAGTCGCTTTTCCGCATACCCATCTATCATCTGGTTCATCCTGCGGAGCTGCTTGCTTACGCTGCTCTCGGCGTCATTGGCGGGATTGCCTCGTTGGTTTTCGTGAAGCTGATAGCGTACACGCGCCCGCGGCTCATGGCTCTCCCGCGTTGGACGCATTACTTTCAGCCGGCTCTGGCCGGCCTGGCCATCGGAGTGATTGGGATTTGGTTCCCGCAAGTCATGGGCGCCGGTTATCAATATATCGACCAGGCCATGCACGACCAATATCCCTGGCGCATACTTCTGCTTCTTGGGGCGTTGAAGATCGTTGCGACGTCTCTTTCTTTTGTGAGTGGAACTCCGGGCGGCATGTTCGCCCCCACGCTTTTTATCGGCGCCATGATTGGGGGCGCGGTGGGCCGGGTGGAGCACCACTTCTTCCCCTGGCTCACCGGCTCGGTGGGTGCTTACGCCCTGGTAGGAATGGGAACGTTGTTCGCCGGCTTCCTGCGCGTCCCCATGACTTCCGTGTTCATGGTGCTGGAGGTCAGCGGCAATTACTCGATTATCCTGCCGGTGATGATCTCGAACACTATTGCATACTTGATTTCCAGGAAGTATCAGCGCACGCCTCTCTTCGATCTTCTTTCGAAACAGGAGGGCGTGGACCTCCCTTCCATGGAAGAACGGCGCGAGGAGCAAGCCCTACTCGTCGAGGATGCTATGCAGCCGTGCCAGGACCCCATCCTGAGTAGCCAAGATTCCGTAACTGAAGCGCTCTCCCGCCTGGAAGGCAGCGCGGGCGAGTTTTTCTTTGTCGGGGATGGCCGAGGAAAATGGTACGGGGTCACCAAGGACATGCTGCGAGAGGCCGTCCTCGCGTGGGATTCCGACGTAGCGGTCGGAAGCGTTCTCCGTGGGCCGCCTCTTCCCCACGTCCATCCCGACCACGCCCTGGATGTGGCGCTGAGTCGGCTTGGTGATACGCCCTTCCTACCCGTGGTGCATCGAGCTGACCTGACCAAGCTGGAGGGGATCGTGTCTCTCCAAGAAATTTTGAAAGCCTACCGGGTTGCTCATGCGCCAATCGTTGGGGAGCGCAACTCTGGCGGGTAGCACGGATTTCTCACTTCGAATAGGGAAGGGCGGGGTTTTAACCCCGCCGTTAACTACACTTCTAATTGTTCCCCCGTCTCCCGCCCCGCGCAGTCCCGCCCCTGCGGGACTGCGCGGGGCACGAGACGATTAGTATTTTGAAATCCGCTCTGCGGCGGGGTTAAAACCCCGCCCTTCAGTTCCTCCGACTCGAGCCGACAGAGTGTGGAAAAGAATCCGGACCTGGTAAATTTATCTGAACGTTTTGGTAGGAAAGCCTGTCTTCCCTAATGAGGGCTGCGATGATCGATGCCGGGCAGGTGATTTTGAGCGAGTCCGTTCCGACGATCGAGGCCGGAAGGGACGAACTCGAGGGCCTCTCCCGAGGGGAGAGGGCTATGTTCCCGATTTCTACCCCCGTGTCCAGCAGAAGATATGGGTAAAGATCAGCCTCAAGGGAGAGGGCTATTTTCGGATTTTGGACCGCGTTGGCCTTCCATCGGGCTTACGCGGATTAGTCTCAAAAAGTTGGAACGGCACCAAGTCCGCACTCTTCGCAGTACAATACTCTCTAGACTCGGCTTGGCGGACGGTGGGGAGCCTGCCGGGCAAGTCACGCGGGAGATTTCAAAACTGATGAGGCACCGAGCAGAAGACTTTCCGGCAAAATTCAGTTGTGGGATGACCCTTTGGACAATGGGAGCGATCGGCGTATGGGTGGCCTGCCTGCTTTTTGCGTCGCCGGCGCTGCCCTCCCAGCACCCGCAGATTTCCTGGAGTGAGCAGGAGAAGCCCATCGTGCAGGCACTCCAAGGGCTGCGTTCCTTGTCCGACGATGCGCGGGCGCGGGAGACCAGGAAACTGGCGCTCGACATTCGGGCCCTGCCGGCGGGCGACCGCAAACTGGGGCTTGCAAATGCCGTGGCGAACCTCGCGACCGAGGGTGACTTCGGCCGCGACACCTTGCAGGAGGTGGCAACGACGCTGGCGGCGGCGCTCGCGGAGCACCCGGTTGCGGA
Source organism: uncultured Acidobacteriota bacterium (assembly GCA_963832915.1). Lineage (GTDB taxonomy): Bacteria > Acidobacteriota > Terriglobia > UBA7540 > UBA7540 > CAVROP01. Next base: position 212,851 of record CAWHWE010000019.1, on the reverse strand, counting down.
GGAGCGTGGCGAGCCTGCCACGCCGTACCTCGAACTGGCTCAATTGGTGCGCTACGAGCGCGTGCAGGTCTCCGTGGATTCTCCAGAGTTTGGAAAGGCCATGTCAGAACTGGAGGCGGACGACCAAGAGCGGCAACAGGCGGACTTTACGCTTTCGGACCTTGTGGGCAAAACGTGGAGTCTGAAGAGCCTGCATGGGAAAGTGGTCTTGGTGAACTTCTGGGCTACTTGGTGCCCGCCTTGCCGCAAGGAAATACCCGATCTCGAGTCGCTATACAAGCAGTTTCAGAAGCAGGGACTCGTGATCCTCGCCATCTCCGACGAAGATGCGAGCAAGGTTAGGCCCTTCATCGCTGAACAGGGAATCTCCTACACCGTGCTGCTCGATCCGGGCCAGAAAGTGAACACCCTGTTCCACGTCATGGGCATCCCCAAGACATTCATCTACGACCGCAGCGGGAAGCTCGCGGCGGAATCGATCGACATGCGGACCCGCAAACAATTTCTTGGCCTGTTGGCCCAGGCAGGGCTGGAGTAACGCCGCGCGGCAGGGCTGCAATGGGAGACGCGCCCCCCCTCCCGCAACGTCCGGCCCTGAAGAGCGGCGTCAGGGCTGAAGTCTTCAGCCGCCCGGCCCGTCGTTCAAGAGGTACTGATCGAGCGAATGGAGTTCGCGCGCCAGTTCGTCCACTCGATATTCGAGCAGATTGCGGATGGAGAGCATCGCCTGGAGACTTCCGTCTTTCGCCACAATCGGCAAGTGCCGGACGTGCCGCTCCACCATGTGAACGAGTGCATCTTCTTCCGTGGTCTCCTCGGAGACCGTCTCGGGCGGGGCGGTCATCACATCTCCAACCAGAGTCAATTTGGGGTCGCGCTCCCTGAGAACTACGCGCAGCATCACGTCGCGTTCAGTAAAAATGCCCCGCAACATTCCGTTGTCCACAACGCCCACCGCGCCCACACCCCGCTCGGACATCACTTCCACGGCTTCCAGCACGGATGCGCCCGACTCCACCAGCGGTGGAGGAACTTGCGCTATCTTGAGAAGACCCATTTCTACCTCCTTGGGGTTGGAGCTTCCTTACCGAAATCCACGTTTTAGATTGGCCCCGTACAATTAAGACTAACCTCGCCCAATTCCTGAGTCAAGCTTCGGCGGTGGGCCAATTAAGCATTTAACCGCCACGTGCGCTCACCGCTCCCTCGCCCCCTCCTCAAAGAGGAGGGGAGTTAATGAGCCTGCTCCCCTCCCGCCGCGGCGGGAGGGGCCAGGGGGTGGTTGTTGAAAAGAATCAGGCGGGACGCCGCACTAGACTTCCTGGGGCACCACGTAGGGGTCGCGGTAGCCGCGGTCGCCATCACGCAAAAGCTGATTCGCCTCGTCGTCGCCGATCACCGCCTCTTTATCAGGATCGAAATTAAGCGTGCGACCCAGGCGGTAGGAGGCGTTGATCAGATGCAATAGTGTGCAGGAAATATAGCCTTCCTCCACGGGTGCGTTCAGGTCTTCCTTTTTGCGGCTGCGGACGCAGTCCACAAAGTTCCTCCAGTTGTCGCCTGCGGCGGAGGCTTGGGGTCCGGGTTCCTGCTCCTCGCCAAGCCAGCTCTTGTAGGCATCGTATCCGTTCATCGCCATGTAGCCCTTGGGGCCGTAGAAAATGTTGCCGATGGTGTTCAATGGTCCCGTGTTCTTGCGTCGTGCCTCGGCGGCATTGCCCAGGGCCGCGGGCACCGCACCTCCGCCAAATGCCGGCGCGCCGATTTCCGCCTCGTGATTCGAGATCCAGTGACGGACTTCAAACTCCAGCAGGCGGCGCTTGCCGTCCGGCATATCGAACTGGCAGGCAACGCTGAGCGTGTTGGGTGTCTGCTGGTCATCCTCGAACATGAAATGCCCGCCAAGGGCCGAGACTTTGTTGGGAAACTTGACGCCCAGCCCCCAGCGTGCCAGGTCGAGCTCGTGGATGCCCTGGTTGCCAATGTCCCCGTTGCCCGTGTCCCAGATCCAGTGCCAGTTGTAATGGAATCGGTTCTTGGTAAAGGGCTTCATGGGCGCCGGACCAGTCCAGAGGTCGTAGTGGACCCCCGACGGCACGGGCTCTTCTGGGGCGTGCCCGATGGTGTTCCGCCACTTGTAGCAGAGCCCGCGGGAGAGATAGACCTCCCCGAGCAAACCATCGCGCATCTGCTGCACCCCTTGCATGATGGCCTTGCCGGAGCGGCTATTCGTGCCGTGCTGCACAATGCGGTCATACTTCTGTGCGGCGCGCAGCAGTTGGCGAGCTTCCCACCAGTTATGCGAGAGAGGCTTCTCGACGTAAACGTCCTTGCCTGCCTGGCATCCCCAGATGGCTTGCAGTGAATGCCAGTGGTTAGGCGTGGCGATGGAGATGGCGTCAATGGATTTGTCCTCCAGCAGCTTACGCAGGTCGATGAATCGCGCCGGCCTTTTAATCCCCATCTTCTCGGCCTCCCCGAGTCGCCGGTCGAGGACGTTCTCATCCACGTCGCAAAAGGCGGCAATTTCCACGTCCTGCATTTTGCTGTACTCATTCACATGCGACCAACCCTGCCCGTGCACGCCAACCACGGCCACGCGCACGCGGTCGTTGGCGCCAAACACGCGCTCCGGGTGGGCCAGGAAAGTGATGCCGCCAAGCGCGGCCAATCCTGCTCCTCGCCGGGCGCTGGTCTTTAAGAATTCACGACGATTAATCTCATCAGGCATAATAACTCCTCCAAGGGGCGTTTAACGCGAGCGAGCATTATAACTCTTTCTGCAACTAGTGTCCTGAGTCAGAAGTTCGTTTAATAAATGGAAGTTCTCGTGCATTGGGTTTATAAGAAGGAGGACACCAATGCGACGAGGACGCCCTACACCGGAATTGACCTTGAGTGCTGAAGAGCGAGAAACCTTGCAGGGCTGGGCGCAGCGGCGCAAAACCGCTCAAGCCCTGGCGTTGCGCGCCCGCATCGTGCTGGCCTGCGCAGAGGGAAAAAACAACACGGCGGTGAGCGCTGCCCTGCACGTGTGTAAACCCACCGTGGGCAAGTGGCGAGGACGATTCGTTGTCCAGCGTCTGGAGGGGTTGCTGGACGAACCACGCCCCGGAGCGCCGCGCCGCATCGGCGATGCGGAGGTGGAACGGGTGTTAACCCTGACCCTGGAATCAATGCCGTGCAATGCGACGCACTGGAGCACGCGACTGCTGGCACGCCGTTGCGGCATGAGCCAGACGGCCATCAGCCGCATCTGGCGGGCGTTCGCCTTGCAGCCGCATCGCAGCGAAACCTTCAAGTTGTCGCGCGACCCACTGTTTATCGAGAAAGTCCGGGACATCGTGGGACTCTACCTGAACCCGCCCGACCAAGCCTTGGTGCTGTGCGTGGATGAAAAGGCCCAGATCCAAGCCTTGGACCGAACCCAACCGCTGCTGCCGATGCGCCCCGGACAAATCGAGCGGCGAACTCACGATTACGAACGTCACGGCACGACGTCGCTGTTTGCAGCTCTGGAGATGGCCAGCGGCAAAGTCATTGGCGAGTGTCATCGTCGGCATCGCGCCCTCGAGTTCCGCCGGTTTCTGGAGACGGTCCATACCGCCACTCCCGCGGACCTGGACGTGCATTTGATTCTGGATAACTACGGCACGCACAAGACTGCGATGATTCAGCGTTGGCTGGTGCGCCATCCTCGCTATCATTTGCACTTCACTCCCACCGGTTCGTCCTGGATCAATCTGGTCGAGCGTTGGTTCGCCACCCTGACGGAGCGCCAACTGCGCCGTAGCGCTCATCGCAGCACCCAAGAACTGGAGGCGGCTCTGCACCATTATGTGGAAACCTATAACCAAGACCCCCGGCCTTTCGTATGGACCAAAACCGCTGACCAAATCCTGGAGGCCGTCGCAAGGTTTTGCAAACGAACTTCTGACTCAGGACACTAGCTTCGCTTTTCACTTAGACTGCCTCGAACCTGGCGGCGCTTTGGAGTGCGGCAGCTTGCTGCCGCTTTCCTTCGCCCGAAGCTTGCTTCGGGAAACCGCTCGAGCAAGCTCGAGACGCAAAAGCGGCAGCAAGCTGCCGCACTCCAAAGCGCTTTTTGATGGAAATCAAAGTTTTCCTTGCCTCCTTTTTCACTCCCCTTGTAATCTAATAGAGGTATGGATGTTTTCTATCAAGCAGGAGGAGATTAAGATGGCAGTTGCAAAGACGGTAGCGACTATGGGCGAGAAATTTGGAAACACGCCACGGGTGAAGGAGATTCTAAGCTGGTACGAGAGCGACAATCCCGGGGTCAAGACGAATATTTCCCGACTGTTGAACGCAGGCCGGCTGGGAGGAACTGGCAAGTTTGTGATTCTGCCCGTTGACCAGGGCTTTGAACACGGCCCCGCTCGGAGTTTTGCTGCCAACCCGGCGGGCTACGATCCCAACTATCACTTCGAGCTGGCACTGGCGGCAGGCTGCAATGCCTACGCGGCGCCGCTTGGCTTCATCGAAGCCGGCGCGAACCGGCATGCGGGCGAAATCCCTCTCATCCTGAAGATAAACAACCACGACGTGCTGCACGACGAAAAAGACCCGCTGCCGGCCGTGACCGCCAGTGTGAAGGACGCTCTGCGCCTGGGCTGTGTGGCCATCGGGTTCACGATTTATCCGGGCTCGGCGCACGCTCAGACCATGTACCAGCAACTCCGCGAAGCCGCTGCCGAGGCGAAGGCTGACGGGTTAGCCGTGGTGGTTTGGTCCTATCCGCGCGGTACGAGCTTGAGCAAGGAAGGCGAGACCGCTATTGACGTAGCAGCTTACGCGGCGCAAATTGCGGCGCAGTTGGGCGCCCACATCATCAAGGTGAAACTGCCCAGCGCGCACCTCGAACTGCCGGAAGCCAAGAAAGTCTACGAGAAGGTGGGCATTCCAATCGGAACCCTCGCCGAGCGCGTCCGCCATGTTGTCCAGAGCGCCTTTGATGGTCGTCGCATCGTCATCTTCTCCGGCGGCGCCAAGAAGGATGACGACGAGGCCGTCTTCGATGAGGCCCGCGCCATCCGCGACGGCGGCGGCTTCGGCTCCATTATCGGCCGTAACTCCTTCCAGCGTCCGAAGGAACAGGCCCTGAAACTCCTTCAGACGATTATGAAGATTTACGCTGGGGAAGTGGCTTAGCGCAATACTGTTCACTCAACGGGTTTCGGGAAATTAATTGGTAATTATTCCGGGGCGCCCCCCTCACCCGCCTGCGGGCCGAAGCCGATGTTGTTCACGGCTCGCCGCTTCCCCTTCGGCGGGCGTAGGCCCGGCCCGCCGCGGCCGCAGAGGGTAGTAAAATCAAATCACTTCCCCATTCGTGGTGAGAAATTCCGGTCAGCGCGGCTTGTGGCAACTTCAAGGGGGCCCCGCCGCTACCTCAGGAGAATCTTCTCACCCCCGCGCGGCGAGTACCTCGTCAACGTGGCGTCCAGGGACTTGGCCGCTGCTGGAGCGGGAACAGTATCCCTGAAGAGAATATCCTTCGGATCCACTTTGTGACCGTACAGCCGCTCGTTGGCGTCGTTGTCCTGCTTCAGGACCTGCCCTTCGAGTGAGAGTCCCGCAAAGAGCCCGCGTGACCGGGAGTAGGTCAGGATCTCCGCCTGCAATTGCACGTCAGTGGCCCCTTCCGCCGTTCGGCCTACCGGGCCTCCTGCCACGGAAGCGTCCCCACCCAGCGTCACCTTGCTTTGCACCAGCTTTTGCGCCCCCTTGGCGTTCATTACCACGAGAACGAAGTCAGTAGCCTGCCCCCCCAGTTGAAATCCAAAATTCGCACCCCCTACAGTAAACATCGAAGGGGCGGCCCAAGCGCCGGTTCCACGCTGACGGCAGACCAGGGCTCCCCGGCCAAAGCTGCCGCCGACTCCGAACGCCAACTTCTTTTCGGAAGGAATCACTCCCACGCAAACCGCTTTCTTAAGCAGGTCCCTGGGAATTCCTTTTTCCGGCGTTCCCATGATTTCACTGATCACCTCGGCGGCCTTCTCAAGCCGTTCGGCTTCCCGGCCTCTATCCGCAGCCAGCGCAGTCCCACTCAGACCTACACACAGAAACGCAGCAATAAGATTTCGCATTTCGAGCCTCCTTGCTGGGGGCAAGCAGGTGACACTATGACAACCCCCGCATGCCCCGTTTTGTGAAAACTGCCGTTAAAGAGTTTACGCTGCCACATTTCGTAATCAGTTAGACGGCCACGGAAACCTACAGGTTGCAGGCAGGGAGCCAACTCCGTTAAGGTTCAGTGGCTTCTTTGGGCTTCCGTCGCGAAGCCGCCTTGCGCGGAGGCTTTTTGGGGGAGCGCTTCGGTGCGCGGGATTTGCGCACCTTCTTCTCTGGAGCCGCTTCCACCGGAGGGGGCGGTTCGCTCGGGGGTGGCGCGGCCTCGGGCGTCTCGATCACGGGGATTTCTACTGGACTCGCCACCGCCTCCTCTACGACGTCGGGTTCCGGGGGTGCGGCTTCAATTTCAGCAACAACCTCGATTTCGGGAACCGCTTCGGGGAATACGGGTACGGGGACAGTTTCCGCCGAGGTGGGGAAGATTCTCCAGACTCCTTTGCGATCCCGGTGCAGCCGCAACCAACCTTCGCGTTGGGCTTGGTGGAGAAGGTCGAGTAACCCGCGAAAACCAGCCCGTCGCTCATCAAAACGTCCATCGGCACTGCGCATTGCTTGGCGGACCTGGCGCAGGTAAATGGGACGGGAAGGCGCCTTCTCGAGGAGTGATGAAACGGCTTTCTTCAGCAGAGCAAGCGTCTCCTCAGCGTTTAGGCCCGATTCAGGAATGCCTTCCGCAGATGGCGATGGAGCCAATTCGACCGGCGCCGCCAGCGCGATCGGCTCGGGGATCGTCTCGCGGGCGGGTTCCACAGTCTCCGGCGGGGGTTCTTTCGAGCCTTCCGCCTCCGCAATCTCGACCAAGTAGCCCCGGTCCGTCTTGCGCGCCTGAACAAGGCTTTCTTTCTCGAGCTTCCGAATGAATTCTAAGAATGATCCCGCGCCATAGTCCCGCTCCGTGAATGTGGGATCCAACTGGAGCAGAGTGCTCTTGAGCAGCCCAAGTTGCGGGGCTACTTCCCGCTCGGCGAGGATCTTGAGTGCTCGCTGGATGTTCGGAAGCGCGCTGGGAAGCGGTTTGATTTCGCTCGAGCCCCGGCCCGAACTCCGTGCCGCCCGTGCCGGGCGTGAACCGTCCCCGGCTGTCGCGGCTTCCACCAGGTTCTCGTAGGCAATAAATTCGTGGCAGTTGCGCTGCAAGATTCCGCTGGTAAATTGGCGGCCGCCCACCACGAAAACCCTCTTGGCGTACTGCTTGAGCTTCTCCACCAGCGCGATGAAGTCGCTGTCGCCCCCCACAATCGCGAAAGCGTTGATGTGGTCGCGGGTGAAGGCCATCTCCAGCGCGTCGAGAGCCAAGTTGATGTCCGCCCCATTCTTGTCACCGCGGGGTGTAACGTTCCGTTGCACCATGTGCACTGCATGCTGCGTCATCTCGCGGCCGTAGTCACCGGCGCGGGACCAGTCACCATAGGCAGTCTTGCTGACCACTTCGCCCCGTTCTTTGAGCGCTTCAAGGACGACGGAGACGTCGAACTCCTTTCCGAGTGTATCCTTGACCCCAATTTGAATATTGTCAAAATCGATAAAGATAGCTAGCTTCAATCTTTCTTCGGCCATGTTTCCTTCTTTCACCGGGCCTGGCGGCTGCGGGTGTTAAGTATCCCTCGGTTTGACGAAATCAACCGCTCCCTTTTGATATGATACTCCATGGTTACTTAACGTCAAGCAGGACTAGCGTAACCTGGCGCTGTAACTTTCGGAGCAAAGGAGTTTCGTATGTCAGAACCAATTCGGATCGGGATCGTGGGAGCGCGCTTTGCCGCCCGTTTCCACTGGGACGGATACCAGCGTGTTTATGGGACGCCGGTTCAAGTGGTGGGGATAACTTCACAATCCGCAGAATCGCGGGAGGCGTTTGCGCGCCAGCACGGGATCAAGGCCTTTGCCTCATTCGAGGAACTGTGTGAGGCTGTTGAAGTCGTTGATCTCTGCACCCCCGGCTCGACCCATGAACCGCTGGCTGTCCAGGCCCTCCGCCGGGGCAAACACGTGGTGATCGAAAAACCGTTTACAGGATATTACGGTCCGGGCACGCCTGATTTCCGGGGAGACGCCTTCAGCAAGGAGGTCATGCTGCGGGAGGCGATGGCCAGTTGCGACCGCATCCTGGCGGCTGCACGGGATGCGGGAAGATGCATCTGCTATGCGGAGAATTGGGTGTATGCTCCCGCCGTCCAAAAGGAGCGTGAGATCCTGGTGAAGAGTGGCGGCCAGATTCTGTGGGTCATCGGCGATGAATCCCACAGCGGCTCACATTCCCCCTATTACGGCATATGGAAGTTTTCCGGGGGCGGGGCGCTGGTGGGCAAGGGATGCCATCCTCTAACGGCAGTCCTTTACCTGAAGCGCGCCGAGGGCGAAGCGCGCGACGGCAAGCCCATTCGTCCTGCAACAGTTTCTGCACGCACGCACGAAATCACCCGCCTCAAGACCTTTCGCGACGCAGGGTTCCTCCGCGCGAATTACGAGGACATCGAAGATTATGGACAGATGCACATTACCTTTGAGGACGGCACAGTGGCCGACGTCTTTTCTTCGGAGCTCGCGATGGGCGGGGTTCACAACTGGCTGGAGGTATTTGCCAACAATCACCGTACACGCTGCAATCTGAATCCGGTAAATGCCCTCGAAACCTACAGTCCCAAGGAGGAGATTCTCAAGGATGTCTACGTGGTGGAAAAGACGGGGACCAAGCAAGGCTGGAGCCATCCCGCCCCCGACGAGGATTGGCAGCACGGGTACCTGCACGAATTTCAGGATTTCGTGCAATGCCTTGCCCACCACCGGGAGCCTCTCTCCGGCGGGGACTTGGCGCGCGACACAATCGCCGTCCTTTACAGTGCCTACGTTTCCGCTGAGCGGCGTGGTGTGGAAGTCGATATTTCCCCGGAGAAGATGTCCTGAGCAATTGCCGGGTCAGGCATGCCTTGCAGTTTCCGTGGTTCTGGAAAGGTGGAAAGCAAGGCGTTCCATCACGTTGAGGCTCTATTCGAGCCGCTTTTGGCCGTTAGATGTAACAGGGCTTGCGTGCTGGGAACCTCGGAGGTCACTTACTCTGCGATTTATCGGAACGGTTATTCCGCCTCCCTCGCCGCGATGGGTCCTCCTCCACCCGGGACTGTTGCAAATGCTTCCGCCGCCGGGCTGGTTGACGACCTTTTGACGAATGGAAACAAGAGTAGCTACCAGTTCACATATACCCCCACCTTGCTTGATACCACCGGCCGCTATGACGGGTACACGATTTTGGCCAACCCTCTGGAGGTTGGCGTGTCAGGCGTCAGACTTCTACTACGAAGACGAGACGCACCTCATCCGCATGAATACAACAGCTCAGGCTGGATCTACGGACAGTTGTGTTGCGGAATAGCTGGCGATAGACACTTCACCTTTGGCCGCTTGTTAAGGAAACCCACCGCAGCCTTCTCAGCATGCTGCTAACCTGACGCGATGGACGCTCCTCCTCAATTCATGTGCACTTTCTGGTACTATAAGCGTGTTGCAGCTTGGCTGGATACGAGGTAGCGTCGAATGTTCTCCCGCCATAATCGCATGATCGGCGCCTTTTATTTGTGCGCCGACACGCTGCTGGCCTTAATCAGTTTTTGGGTGGCGCGGGAGGTTCGCTCCCACCTCATCATTCCCCGGCCGCTTTATTCACTTTCCAATTACCCCTGGATTGTTCCTCTATCGGTGGGGATTTGGATCACCGTAGGCCTGCTGGCAGGGATTTACCGCGAGATTAAGGAAGAAGATTTGCGTCGGGCTTTCGCGGACCCTCTCAAAGTTGGGCTCATGGCGACGGTCCTGCTCTTCGCAGCCACCTTTGCAATTAAATTTGAATACCTCAGCCGCTTGCTGCTGGTGCTGTACGCGGCCACGGACTTGGTGGCTATGACGCTTTTCCGGCTTGTGGCACGGCGCTTCGCCGGGCCTTTGCGGCGAAGTTTGGCGGGGCTTCGCAGCTTTCTGCTGGTTGGAGAGGGGCCGGAGGTGATTGAAGTTGCGCACACCATCGAAGCCCATGAAACTCGCGGCATGCGCCTCTTGGGATTTGTTCGCACTGGCTCTGCTGCCCCCTTCTCGCTTGACCAGTCTGCCTTGCGGGGTTCTTACCCCGTCTTCGACTTGCCCCTGCTCCCCGAACTTCTGCGCAAACAAGTAATTGACGAGGTGATTTTTGCCATATCCAAAGACGACCTGGAAAGGCTGGAGGAGTCATTTCTGGCCTGTGAATTGGAAGGGGTGAAGACGCGAGTGCTTCTCACCTTCTTCCCTCATTTGATCTCCAAGGTTTATTTGGAGCGGCTGGGCGAGAAACCACTGCTCACGTTCGCCACCACGCCCCAGAACGAATACCTGCTCCTGTTGAAACGCACCTTGGATTTTGTGATGGCGCTTACGCTGCTGGTGGTCCTATCTCCCCTGATGACCGTGCTGGCCTTGCTCATCCGATTGACCTCGCGGGGTCCGGTCTTTTACCGGCAGACACGCTGCGGGCTGGGTGGCAGAAAATTCACCCTTTATAAATTCCGTTCCATGCGTCCGGATGCCGACCTGCGCCGCGAGGAACTGGAAGCTTGCAATGAAGTGGATGGGCCTGTCTTCAAGATCGCCCATGATCCCCGCTGCACGGCCATGGGACGGTTTATGCGCAAATTCAGCCTCGACGAAATCCCCCAATTGTTTAACATCGTCAAGGGCGATATGTCTTTTGTAGGTCCGAGGCCGCCTTTGCCGGAGGAAGTGGAGAAGTACGAACGCTGGCAACGCCGCCGCCTGCGCATGCCGCCTGGCTTGACCTGCTTGTGGGCCCTCGAAGGCCGCAACCGCCTCAGTTTCCGCCGTTGGATGGAACTCGACCTCGATTACATCGACCATTGGTCCCTGGCGCTCGACTGCAAAATTTTGCTTAAGACCGTTCCCGTAGTCTTGCTCGGCCGCGGCGCCAGCTAGCTGTCAGAATCATAACCATCGAAGCGACAACACTATGAGGTCTCAATAGCAACAAGGCCGCGATTGCTCGCGGCCTTTTTTTGCTTCCAAACTGCGAACTGTCGACTGTTAACTTCTCTTTGACGACTGAGTTGAGCAGCCACGCCCGCGCCCAACCTCGCCTACCGCAGAGTCACTTCGAGAGGAGCCTTCTTCAAGGAGCTTACGCGCAGCACGGAGAAGCCAATCACGTTGCCGTCTTCGTCTACTCTTTCCATTACCTGGTCATTCTCAGTGGGCCGGAAATAGCCGGGCTTCTGGTCGAAAACGACTTCCAAAAAGTCAGCCTCAGGGTCAAACCACGTCTTTACGATTCTCTCGGCCATAGAATAGTGCCTTTCTTCACGCGGTCTGTCAGGTACGCAGCCGATGCGCCCGGCCGCTATGCAGGCACTTCCACGTAAGTTGAGTAAGTGTGCGTTTCTGGCGCGGGCAGGCCTTCCAAGCGCAGGCCTTCGAGATGGAACTCAATCGCCTCGCGCATATTCTGCTCGACCCCTTGTCGCGTGCGGCCGGTGGAGACGCACCCCGGCACGTCGGGCGAGTAGGCAGAATATCCCGTGCCGGTTTCCTCAATAATAATTAGAAACTTTTTCATCGTTTCAGACCCGCCTGTTTAATGATGCTGTTCACTGTCCCGGGAGCTAGCTCGTCATTGCGGTTGCCGGGAACCGTCACAAGCCCGCGCTTTACCGGGTGCTTGTATTGGTGATGGCTTCCGCGCGTCCTCAGAAGATACCAGCCGTCCTGCTCCTACAGGCGAACAAGTTCACGGACCTTCACATAAGGAAGGATATGACGCACCGGCCTGGGAGTCAATTCAATGCTCGGGAGTTCATGCAGGACGGTCACGGCAAACAAAAAAGCCGCGAGCCATCGCGGCCTTGGGCCGCGCTTAATTTGTTGTGTGAGTGTTCGGCCACTCGTGCGTTGCCGAACGATATCGATTGCTCGTCAATCAGCAGTCTGCACGACCTGCCTTTCATACCGAACGCTTGATCTCGTCAACGAGCTTGACGAAATCCGAGACGTGCTTGACAAAATCTTCTTGACCGAGGGTCCCTACCACAGCAAAGGGATCACCTTCCGCGTTGCTCCAAGGACCCTTATAATGCTTTTCAAACAATGCTTTACTCACACCTTTTTTACCACCGCCAATTTTCCCCCGATGGAGTACCCACACAGCACCCTGTTCGTCTTTTGCCAATGCACCAGCAATTTGTTCATTCTTGCCTTCAATTGGAAAGTTGATCTCGCAACAGATTGAGTTCGATGCACGCAGGCCGATTCCAAACGCGTTCCAATAGCGATTATGAAGAACTATGGAGCCCATCCATATTCCCTTCGACGCAATCCAAAAGCCGTCAAGTTCAGTTGTCTCCCCCTTATGACCGGCCCTTATGACCCTCCTTTCACCGGCATCCTTGAAAGCTTTCACGAATGCTGCTTGTGCCTCGGCGAGTTCTGGTCGCTGTTGAAGAATCCTAAGCATGGTAGCTCCCCAAAGATTCGCAGCGGCTGGACGGGTCAAGCAAAAAGGCCGCGATTGCTCGCGGTCGTTCAGACTCGACCATCCGCTCGACGAGTTATCTTTTCCCACTTGTCCTTACAGCGACGAACAAGCTCACCTGTCAGGTTAAGACCCTTCCACCCGTCTGGATGTGAGACGTGCCAGTCCTCGTCAACCTTGAGGCCCGGAAAGCGTGGCTTCTCCCTGGTCACGACCCTGCGCCAGTCGGAATGGTTCAGGACGTAGAAATCAGGCCGGGCCCCGCACTTGCCCTGGAAGTCAGCCAACACGATGAAATGATCGCGGCCAGCACGGCCCTGCACCCTCGGCCAGTACTTCCGCTGTTTCGACTTGACTTGGACTGTTACCGTCCTTCGGTTGCCTTCCACGAGTAAGTCCACCATCTTGTAGTTTCCGAGCGTTACCTGCGCCCAAACTCCCAACCTGCACAACTCGCTTGCGACAGCGTACTCCCCAGCTAGCCCAAGGTGTCCCTTTTCGATTTCGCCGTCTTTTATCACGGCAGTCCTCCAAACCCAAAAGGCCGCGATTGCTCGCGGCCGTGGGGCAAATTGGGCCACTCACCGATATGCCTCTCGGCGGTGGGCGACACGCGCAATCACGACTTGCCGCTCGGCATCATTGATGATGTACAAGATGCGGTAATCGCCGACCCGTAATCTCCATTCGTCGTCGAATCCTACCAACTTCCTCGTGCCGGAGGTTCTCGGGTCATCAACCAAGCGATCAATTGCCTTCTCAATTCGACGTCGTACGTCGGACGGCAAGGATTTGAGGTCGCGGACTGCCGCGGGACGAAGCAGGATCGAGTACGCCATCAGCGCCTCGAAGCGTTCTCGCGGGCGTAAGACTCCCAGGCGAGGTTCTGCCCAGGCTCATCCAAAGAGCGCTGGATCAAGAAGTGGTCGTACAGGTCCGCCAACATTCTCTGATTGCGCAGGATGCGCATCGCGACCCGGCGGCGGCGCTCAGGGTCGAGACGCATAAAGTCTCGGTAGACTTCATTGTCAGCAATTGGGGTCTGGGCTGTCTTCGATGCCTTCATGGTCAACCTCTCGCGATATTATACTCCCCAAAACAAGAAAGGCCGCGATTACTCGCGGCCTTGTTTGTCATTAAACTGTGAACTGTTGACTGTCGACTGTTAACTTCTCTTTGACGACTGAGTTGAGCAGCCACGCCCCTCTGAATTTTCAAATCCCAAATTCAAATTTGAAATCTCAAAGTGCTGAGCAGTGTGCCCCGAGCCTGTCCGACAAAGTCGGACCTCGAAGCAGGTTCTCTCTTAGAAAGGAGGTGATCCAGCCACAGGTTCTCCTACAGCTACCTTGTTACGACTTCACCCCAATCATGGGTCATACCTTGGGCGCTATCCCCCTTGCGGTTGGAATTACGACTTCTAGTACAACCCACTTTCGTGATGTGACGGGCGGTGTGTACAAGGCCCGGGAACGTATTCACCGCGTCGTTCTGATACGCGATTACTAGCGATTCCAGCTTCATGCAGTCGAGTTGCAGACTGCAATCCGAACTGAGACCGGTTTTTTGCGATTGGCTCCCCCTCGCGGGTTCGCGACGCTTTGTACCGGCCATTGTAGCACGTGTGTAGCCCTGGGCATAAAGGCCATGAGGACTTGACGTCATCCCCACCTTCCTCCCCGTTATCCGAGGCGGTTCCCTTAGGGTGCTTCCCTTACGGGCGAGCAACTAAGGATGAGGGTTGCGCTCGTTGCGGGACTTAACCCAACATCTCACGACACGAGCTGACGACAGCCATGCAGCACCTATCCAGCCGTCCCTTGCGGGAAGATCTCATCTCTGAAACTGTCAACTAGATTTCGAGTCCAGGTAAGGTTCTTCGCGTTGCGTCGAATTGAACCACATGCTCCACCGCTTGTGCGGGCCCCCGTCAATTCCTTTGAGTTTCAGCCTTGCGACCGTACTCCCCAGGCGGAGCACTTAATGCGTTAGCTTCGGCACGGCCCCGTGAGGGACCACACCCAGTGCTCATCGTTTAGGGCTAGGACTACCAGGGTATCTAATCCTGTTTGCTCCCCTAGCTTTCGCGCCTCAGCGTCGGTTACGGTCCAGGAAGCCGCCTTCGCCGCAGGTGTTCCTCCCGATATCTACGCATTTCACCGCTACACCGGAAATTCCACTTCCCTCTCCCGCACCCTAGCACGGCAGTCTTGAACGGCCCACCCGAGTTAAGCTCGGGGATTTCACGCCCAACTTACCGCACCGCCTACACGCCCTTTACGCCCAGTAATTCCGAACAACGCTCGCCCCCTACGTATTACCGCGGCTGCTGGCACGTAGTTAGCCGGGGCTTCTTCATCCGGTACCATCAGAACTGGCTCTTCACCAGCCCATTTTTCCCGATCGAAAGAGGTTTACGACCCGAAGGCCTTCATCCCTCACGCGGCGTTGCTGCATCACCCTTTCGGGCATTGTGCAAAATTCCCCACTGCTGCCTCCCGTAGGAGTCTGGCCCGTGTTTCAGTGCCAGTGTGGCCGTGCGCCCTCTCAGGCCGGCTACCGATCATCGCCTTGGTGAGCCGTTACCTCACCAACTAGCTAATCGGCCGCAGCCCCCTCCTCCAGTGACCCTTGCAAGGCCTTTGATCCCATTGACCTGCGTCATCGGGATGTTATGCGGTATTAGCCCAGGTTTCCCCAGGTTATCCCCCGCTTGAGGGTAGGTTAGCTACGTGTTACTCACCCGTTCGCCACTTTACTCACCCGGATGTATTGCTACACCCAAGCTTTCTCGTTCGACTTGCATGTGTTAGGCACGCCGCCAGCGTTGATTCTGAGCCAGGATCAAACTCTCGTTTGAAACTTGGCTCGCCCGCAAACTGTGCAGCTCCGAACCTCCCAATTGGATCGGGAGAAATCAGCCCGGCTCTTTACCGCCCTATCGGACGGCCTACATCAGCCTGCAAGCGTTAACTTGTGAGTTCTCCTCCCGTCTCAAATCCGGAAGGAGAAGATCGTTCCACCCCTTCTCCTGAACTGTACGGTCCAGGGTTTGCCATCGGGGTAGAACGAGTCGCTCAGCATTTGGACCGAAATCCTCGAAGGACCCAGTCCGTTTGACGTGGCATGCTCAACTCAATTGTCAAAGAGCTTTGTCTCCCGCCGATGGCGGGGTCCCCTATTTGGGGAAGGTTGGAAAGTTTGCGCTACAGGCTTCTCTTGTCTGCCGCTGGTCTTTCCAGCACTTACTCTGTAGGCTGTTTGGCTTGCAGAGCAATTTTCAATACTACCCGTGCATTGGTTACTTGTCAAGGGTTATTGCAAAGATTTTTTGCATCCACATTTTCAGATCCTGCGCGGAGCACTTCACCCACTGGATGCAGCACTCCCAGCAGGAACCGCTGCGACGGCCGAACACCTGCCTGCCGCCCGCAGGCCAGGACGAGACCTGCGCTGCCGGCAAGGATTTGCAGTAGAATCGGGACGTTGCCGGGAGCCAGGTGGGAGCCAGTAGCTTCACAGTCCGGAATAAGGTATCCGTCTATGAGCAAAATCTTAATCAAGCATTGGCCGTTGTTCGCCAGCGTTGTCGTCTTGTGCGTCACCACAGGAGTGATTTCAACCCTCCTCATCTTAAGGGAAAATGGACACCTGGTTTATGCTCTCGATGACCCCTACATCCAAATGGCCATGGCGAAGAACTTCGCGCTGCATGGCGTTTGGGGGATCACTCGCTTCGGATTCACCTCTTCCTCCTCCTCACCTATGTGGACGCTCCTCATCGCTGTCAGCTACGTTGTTTTTGGCGTCAGCGAGACGTCTCCGTTCTACATGAGCCTGCTTTGTGGCGCGCTGGTGTTGGGGGTCGCTTACAGCGTCCTGCGCTGGTATAAGCTCTCGCCCCAGCTCACCTTCTGCACCCTGCTGGTTTTGTTGTATTTCACCCCCTTGCCCTTGCTGATCTGTATAGGCTCGGAACACCCTCTTCACGCCGCCTTGACGATTCTCGTGATCTTCCTCGCGGCGCGGCTGCTTTCTGATGAGAGTCCCTCGACCGCCCGGCGCGACCTCATTCTGCTCCTGGCGATTTCACCGGTTCTTACCGTGGTTCGTTACGAGGGAATGTTTTTAATTCTGGTAATCTGCGCTCTCTTCTTTCTCCGCGGGCGATGGTTAAACGGCGTGGCGGTTGGGATGGCGGGTTTCTCCTCGATCATCTTTTACGGAGCCATCGGGCTGGCGGAGGGTTGGTCATGGCTACCCAGCTCCATTCTCTTGAAAGGCAGCTTCCCACGCTTCACCGATGTGGGCACGGCGTTCAACTCCATATTCGGCCCGGCTTACGTCAACGTCAAAGTCGGGCCGCACCTGGTCGTTCTGGTGCTGGGCGCCCTCTTTCTCGCGCTCTACGTCTCTGATAAACGCAAAGCCCTCTGGGATAGCCGGCAAGTAATGACGGCTATTTTTGTAGCGATCGCCCTGGCGCACATTCAGTTCTGCATGGTCGCCTTGTTCTTCCGGCACGAGGCTTACCTCGTTGCCCTCGGCATAGTGGTGATTGTGGCGCAGCTCGCCGACCAGATTCCGGAGAAACTCTTTGGCACGCCCGCCGATCGCGCGCTTGTCCCCAAGCACGCGGCCGGCGTGGTTCTGGCAGCGCTCCTCATTTACCCCTGTCTGGTGCGGGCGGGCGCCGCGTTGGTCTTTCTTCCCCAGGCTTCGAAAAATATTTACGAACAACAATATCAAATGGCACTTTTCATTAAGAGGTATTATCAAGGTTCGACCATCGCCTTGAATGACATTGGCGCCGTCAATTTCCTTGCGGATGTCCATTGCCTGGACTTGTGGGGGCTGGGGACCTATGAGGTCACAGGATTGATGCACCGCCATGTGTATCACACCCGGGACGTCCTCCGTTTGTCGAGGGAGGCCGGAGCCAAGGTCGCCATGGTCTACGATACGTGGTACACACCCATCGGCGGCCTGCCGCGCGATTGGGTCTGGGTCGGCCAATGGGCGCTCACCGACAACGTTGTGGCGGGCGGGGATACGGTCTCCATCTACGCCGTGTACGAGTCAGAGACTGCCTCCTTGATACAAAAGCTCCGGGATTTTTCCCCCCTCTTGCCCAAGGAGGTTAATCAGTCCGGGAGATACCTCTACTGAAAGCCGATGACATTTAAGGCAGGCTTCACGGGTATGCCGGCGGTCGCGTATACTTGCGGGCGACATCGGGCTCGCGAAGGGAAGGGAACTCAATCAAACCATGAAGAGCGAATCCAAGCAAAGCACACTCCCGAAAGTCGGCAGGCGGTCTTTCCTCGCCACGGCCCTGGCGGGCGCCGGCGCTGCGGCCTCGGCGGCTGCCGGGCAACGTGATTGGAGCGGGAAGACTCCCATTCATTACCCGGATCCAGACATCATCGTCCTGGACAAGCGGTTCGCCAAATACAAAATCGGGAGCACTCCTATCGAGAGACTTTATACGGGACTGCTCTGGGCCGAAGGACCCGCATGGAATGGCGGCGGACGCTACCTGGTTTTCAGCGATATTCCCAACAATGTGCAGATGCGCTGGCTCGAGGAAGATGGCCACGTCAGCGTCTTCCGTAGTCCTTCCAACAACGCCAACGGCAGCACGTTCGATTGGGAAGGCCGGCTGCTTACCTGTGAGCACAACACTCAGCGCGTGGTCCGCTTCGAACATGACGGATCGCTGACCGTCCTGGCGGAGCGCTGGCAGGGCAAGCCATTCAACGCTCCCAATGACATCGTGGTGCATCCGGACGGGGGTATATGGTTCTCGGACCCTGGCTACGGCATCCTGACGAATTACGAAGGGCACCTGGCGCCGCTCGAACTGAAGGAAGCTGTGTACCGCATCGACGGCAAGACGGGGAAGATCGACCTCGTCACCGATGAGGGCTACAAGCCCAACGGTCTCTGCTTTTCACCGGACTACAAGTTGCTTTATATGGCCGACACGGGGGCCACGCATTATCCCCAGGCCCCTAAAATCATTAAAGTATTCGACGTGGTGGACGGCAAGAGCCTGCGCCACGGGCGGACGTTCACTTCCATGGAACTGCCGGGCAAGGGCACGGGGCTAGCCGACGGCATCCGCGCCGACAAGGACGGCAATATCTGGGCAGGGGCCGGCTGGGTGGGTGAGGGATACGATGGCGTGCACATTTTTGCCCCCAGCGGGGAACGCATTGGCATGATCGTGCTGCCGGAAATCTGCGCCAATATCTGCTTCGGCGGAAGCAAGCGCAACCGGCTGTTCATGGCTGCCAGCCAATCCCTTTATGCCGTTTACGTCGACATCCAGGGCGCCCACATCACCTGACTCCTGCCTTCAGGTCAGTTTACGTGGCCTCGCCCGGAACCCGAACCATAATCCGGCTGGGGAAGAAAGCGGTCACGATCGTAAGGGGGGTCTTCGTGGTCGGGCAAAGTCTCCTCGGGATATTGCTTCTGCCAGTCGCAACGCCATTCTTCGTCGGCGTAGTATTTCAAATACAGTTGTGTATCCTCTTCGCTACATCCTCCCAGGGGACTCATGTGGCAGGCTGCGTCTTCGTCCAGTGTCACCGCCTTCGTCTCCTCGCGCAGCATGTCTGACCAAAGCAGTGTATAAAGCTCGCGGTCGCTGAGGTGATCCGTCTCGTCCAGGAATACGCGCAGTAGCGCCAGCCTCTGAATCAACTCCCCGAGCTTGCGGGTTAGTTGTTCATCGTCGAGTGTTTCAGGCGGCGGCAACTGCATACCGGATTCTTCGAGCTGCTTGAAAGTGGTGGTCCACGGGGCCTTTTCGTAAGCGACCACCTGCTCCCAGAATTGCTCGGCGACTTCGGGCGAGGTTTCTTCTATTTCCCCTACGACCATTTCCCCGCCTGTCAGTTCTTCCGCCTGACGCTTCAAATCGGCGATCCTTTTTGCGCGTTCAGTCTCATCCTCCCCGGAGCTTTTCTTGCCCATACGGCTTCTCCCTGTTCTTTGTTAACGCTGATCACAAGCGCCAATTATAGCGCGCTTCCGCAACCCGGTGTCACGCGGCGTGAACGAACATTAGTAGTCCTCTCCAGGGAAGAGGGTTCCCGGCGCTGGAGGCGGGTCAGGGATCATTCAACCTATGCGGCGGGTGAAAGAAGCAGTGCCGGGCGGCCTTTGGCGACAACACGCAGTGCAGGTCCTGCCTTGGGCGAGTTTTCTGTTATTCTTGTCATTCTGGACCTTCCGCTTTTGGAGACTGTGCATGCATTCGAGACCCCGTTGGCCGTTTGCCCTGGCGCTATGGATGGTCAGCGCTGCGCCTTCTTACGCCATCCAGAAGTCCTCAATTGACGAGGCCCTTGACCCAAGTTTTGCCGTCCACACATTCCAACAGGTCGCGATCTCTCCTGACGGCAGAAGGGTCGCCTGGGTCGAGTCCGTAAGGGGTGAAAAACAGGAGATGACGGCCAACTCCGCAATTTTTGTGACAACCCTCGGCTCTTCGGAACAGCCACGCCGTATCTCCGCCGGCGACGGCAACAGTGACTATGCTGAACACGACATTGCCTGGTCTCCGGACAGCAAGAAACTGGCCTTCCTTTCAGACAGGGAGAGTTCGGGCCAGCTTGATCTTTACGTCGTGGACGCCAGGGGTCACACGGCGCGCAAACTCACCAGCTTGACCGGATATCTCGCTTCTCCCTCCTGGTCGCCGGACGGTAAGACGTTGGCGCTGCTTTTCACCGAGAATGCGCCACGCGCTGCCGGCCCACTCCAGCCCATGACTCCACCCTCCGGCCTCATCGAGCAGCGCGTCTACGAACAGCGCCTGACGACCGTTGAGGTGGCCTCCAGCCAGGTCCGACAGGTATCGCCCGCCGACCTCTACATTTACGAATACGATTGGTCGCCCGACGGCAAGAGATTCGTGGCCACCGCAGCGCACGGCGTAGGCGACGCCAACTGGTGGATCGCCCAGCTCTGCACCATCGATATTGCTTCCGGCGAGGTCAGGTTCACTTACAAGCCGCCGCTCCAGATTGCCGGACCTCATTGGTCGCCTGACGGGACGAGCATCGCTTTCATTGGAGGAATCATGAGCGATGAGGGGAGCACCGGAGGCGACATCTACACCATCTCCGCCGGCGGGGGCGAAGCCCGCCACCTCACGCCCGGCATCAAGGCTTCACCGGCCACGCTCACTTGGCTCCCGCTCTCGCAAAAGATCTTGTTCACAGAACAAATCGACGGATCGAGCAGTATCGCCACGGTTGATGCTCGCGATGGGAAAATCGAAACCCTCTGGACCGGCCCCGAAACGATCTCAACCGGAAGCTATTGGGATTTTGGTCTAACTCTTGCCGCCGACGGAAAGACCTGCGCCCTGGTCCGCCAATCATTCCAGCAACCTCCGGAAATCTGGGCCGGGGAAATCGGAGCCTGGAACCAAGTCACGCGCCACAACGCCGGAGTTCATCCAGGCTGGGGCAAGTCTGAGAGCATCCATTGGCGGAATGACGAGATGGAAATCCAGGGCTGGCTCATCTATCCGGAGAATTATGATCCCTCCAGGCGTTACCCCATGGTGGTCTCCGTGCACGGCGGGCCCGGGGCGGGCGAAAAACCCTCGTGGCCAGGGCCATTCTTCGGCCTTGCGATTCTCTCGCATGAAGGTTATTTCGTCCTCTTCCCCAATCCGCGAGGCAGTTTCGGCGAGGGCGAAGCTTTTACCGCCGCAAACGTCAAGGACTTCGGCTACGGCGATTTTCGCGACATTCTTGCGGGCGTTGACTATGTAGTGAAAACACTTCCGGTGGACGATCACCGGGTCGGAATTGCAGGCTGGAGCTATGGCGGCTACATGACCATGTGGGCCGTGGCTCGGACAAACCGTTTCCGGGCGGCGGTGGCCGGGGCTGGCATCGCCGATTGGCAGAGCTACTACGGCGAAAACGATATCGGCCAGTGGATGATTCCCTTTTTCGGCGCTCCCGTCTACGATGACCCGGAGGTCTATGCCAGGAGTTCTCCCATCACCTTCATCAAGAACGTCAAAACCCCGACACTCATCCTGGTGGGCGACCGTGATGGCGAATGCCCCGCGCCTCAGTCCTTCGAGTTCTGGCACGCTCTACGAACCCTCGGCGTGGAAACCCAGTTCGTGGTGTACCCCGATGAAGGCCACTCGTTCTGGCAGCTCGAACACCAGCGGGACGTCAGCAAGCGCACTATCGAATGGTTTGACCAGCACTTGAAGTAGCGGCCTTTGGAGTGCGGCAGCTTGCTGCCGCTTTTCCCGCTCGGCGGGACCAGCTTGAGGGCCGTGCCTCGTTCGTGGGCCGAGAGTGAGCGCGCGAGCAGGCTCGCGCAAAAGCAAACCGGCAGCCCGCCGCGGCGGGCCGCACTCCAAACTCTCTACGCAGTCGCGTGCGGCAACGACCTTTTGAGTATTTCCGCACCCACGGTGTACTGGAGCTTAGCCATGAGCGCCATCTGGTACACGTTGATGCGGAAGTCGGGATTAACTCCGAGCAACAGGTAAGCTTGTCTCTGTGAACACCCGTAATCCGCCATCAACCATCGCATCAATTGAATACTCGCCCGCCAGACAGCCTCTTCCAGTGGACGTGCGCACGCCAGGGAGATAATGCTGACATCGTTTTCAAGACGTACAAAGGGCACTTGTTTGGCTTTGATGACCTCGCAGTGCAGTGCGACTGTGCCTCTGCTTTCCATCGCGGTCCCATAGAATTCGGTGTCGCCCTGACAGGCGTGCACGTCGCCGACATAGAGCAGGGCGCCCTTGTGGTAACAGGGGATGAGCAGGCGGGTGCCGGGGCAAATGTCATGCACGTCCATGTTCCCACCCCAGCTTCCCTGACCCAGCACAGAAGTTTCGACTTCTCGTTCCGGCGCTACGGCGATCGTCCCGATAAAAGGCGACTGCCGCACGCGTAAACCTATGGGGTGGGGTACGACTTTGCCGTCCTCCAAGGTCTGCGCCGAGTCCATCACGACCTCGCCTTTTTCCATGCGCGCAATTACGAGTGTGGCTTTGCTCAAGTCGCTCCACTCCAGGGAATCACCCAAAGGCTCGTGCCCTGGACGCCAGAACGTCACCCCTTGCGAATCGAGCTCCACACCTTCGATGTGAACAATCAGAGTGTCACCCGGTTCGACTCCCCTGATATAGACTGGCCCGGTCAAAGGATTTGCCTTCCGGGGAGTGTAGTTCAAATACCACGCGTCAAGCAGCCGCGCCGCATCCGCGGGTGTGCGATAACTCCCGGAGGACGCGTCCTCTGTTTCAAGGGTGAACGACTCACCAAGTTCGACCTCCAGGACAGGTGCGTGATGAAAATCAATCGTATACTTCAAACCCTCAGAGCTTCGTTCGATCCGTTTCATTGTAATCTTGGCCTCCCGTTATCCGCCCGCACACGGAGCTATCTTCCACATTATAGGCGAAAAGGGTCTCGCTTGGATGCTTCAACAAATCCCTAAACGCGACCTCTTCAATGTAAGTGTCCGTCCTTTTTGCTTGACACACTTTTCACATTCGTGTTACCGTCCGACGTCTGTAGCACGTTTTGTAAAAACGTAACACCAGAAGGAACCACTGATGGTCTTAAACAAGGGGTCAAAGGGATGAAGACGGGCGCGGGGGTCGAATTGCAGGCCGCAGGCGGATTGAAAGCCACAGGCACAACGGGTAGCAATGGCGCCGTCATGGCGCATTATTAAAATTCGTAACACGAGCAGATCCTATGAAATCTATCTTCGCCGCCTTCATCTTGATCGTCTTTTTCTGCGCGCCCACCGCGCGAGCCGCGAACAGTGGCAGCGTCAGCGGGCAACTGACCGATGCGCAAGACAAACCTGTGCCTGGAGCAAAGGTTGAAGTGACGGCCACCTCCGGTGCAAAAACGATAAAGGTTACTCCACTCTTGGTTGCCGCGCAGGAGAAGACACCGGTCGCCACGAGTGATAAGACCTATCCGCCTCAGCTCTCAGGGACTGTCGTTGACCCGTCTGGCGGGGTGATTGCCGGGGCTACCGTACAGGTTCGAAGCGCGAACGGTACTGTACAAAAAACGATACAGTCGGACACGAACGGCTCCTTCATTATTTCTGGACTCTCGGCAGGTGATTATCGACTCGTGGTATCTGATCCCGGTTTTGAAACCAAAGAAATGCCCGTCACCATAGGGACCACCGAGGCGCCGGCCCCGCTGCGCATCTCTCTGGCTGTGAGCGCCGTGAGCAGCACCATAACCGTGAATGGCCGGGAGGATGACCTTGTCGGAATTGCCGTTTCCGCTACCCAGGGAACGGTGGGCGCAACGGAAATCCAAGATCGTCCGATTCTTCGTTCGGGAGAAGTTTTGGAGACGGTACCCGGTCTCATCATCACTCAACACGCCGGCGGCGGCAAGGCCAACCAATATTTCTTGCGCGGCTTCAATCTCGACCACGGCACAGATTTCGCCGTTTCCCTCGACGGTATGATGCTTAACCTGCCGTCGCACGCGCACGGCGAGGGGTACTCGGACATGAACACCGTCATCGGCGAGTTTGTGCAGCGGGTGAATTTCCAGAAAGGTCCTTATGACGCTGATGTCGGCAACTATGGCTCGACTGGAAATGCCGATCTGGTGTTTTTCAAGACGCTGCCCGAGGACTTCTTCCAGGTCGAAGGCGGCACGTATGGCTATGGGCGGGCCGTCTTCGGCGCATCGCAAAAGCTCGGCTTGGGCAATTTGCTGGAAGGCGGAGAAGTGTATCACGATGACGGCCCATGGAAGCGTCCAGATAAATATAATAAATTGAATGGCCTTGTAACCTACAGCCGGGGCGGAGACGCCAATAGTTTCAGCATCACGGCCCGCGGTTACCATGGAAAATGGAACTCGAGCGACCAAATCCCCGATAACGGCGTCCCCCTCGTGGGTTTCTTCGGCACCCTGAACCCGGCGGACGGTGGCAATTCCGGGCGTTATAGTTTGCAGGGCGAATGGCATCACACCGGCGCAAATTTCGTGACGAACGTGACGGCCTACGGGTTTTATTATGATATGGATTTATTCTCCGACTTCACTTACTACCTGTATGACCCCATTAAGGGCGACCAGTTCGAACAACACGACACGCGCTGGGTAGGTGGATTCGACGCAAGCCACACGATTTTCAGCCAATGGTGGGGCCGCAGGGTGGAAACCACCTTCGGCCTGCAGCTCCGCAACGATTGGATAAGCAACGGCCTGTACCGGACGGAAAATCGCATCCGCGTGAACAAGGAAGATGTTTGGGCTCCCTATCCCGGCGAGCCCAACGGCTTTTTGCCCGCGGACACGACCGTGAATAAATTTACCGATACGCTGGGAAGTTTCTATCTGGAAAATAAAATCCAGTGGTCGAGCAAATTCCGCTCGGTCGTGGCCCTTCGCGGCGACGACGACAGAGGTGTCCTCACCAGCTTTACTGACCCCCGCAATTCCGGCTCGGCCACGAAGTTCCTGCCGAGTCCCAAGGCAAGTTTGGTTTTCGGCCCGTGGTCCGATACGGAGTTCTACCTACAGGGCGGATTCAGTTTCCACAGCAACGATGTGCGTGGTGCAACGCAAAACTATGAGCCGGTTTCGCCGGACTTTCCTTACCCCGATACGCCCACCGCAAGAATTCCCCTGCTGATCCAAACCAAAGGCGCGGAAGTCGGCATGCGCACTCTGGCCGTCCCCCATCTGCAAAGCACCCTTTCGCTCTGGTATCTCCACAGTAATTCCGAACTGGAGCAGGATGGCGACACCGGGGGCACGGTCGCCTCAGAACAGTCGAGCAACCGCTATGGCGTCGAATGGGCTAACTTCTACACGCCACGGGAGCATTTGGCTTTTGACTTTGACCTGGCGGACTCGCGCGCCCGTTTTACCGAAATAGACCCCGATGATGCGACGTTCCTCAACGCGGACGGCAATCTTTGCGCAAGAAACTCGGACTGCCCGGTCGACGCCAGTTTTGACCAAGGTCCGGGTGGTAAGTGGGTACCCGAAGCGGTTGGGCTGGTGATTTCATCGGGCATAACACTGCACGATCTCAAACGCTTTTCGGCGAGTTTGCGCCTGCGCGACTTTGGCCCGCGCTATTTGACGTCCGACGCAATTTATCGCTCAAAGGCAACGACGTTGCTCAATGCGGAGGTCGGTCGTAAAATTAACAACACATGGCGCGTTTCGGTCGAATGTTTGAATCTGCTGAACCGTCGCGATCACGACATTGACTACGCCTATGTCTCCCAAATAACGCCAACAGCCACGCCGGCATTCACAGACGTTTTCCACCCCGTCGAACCTTTTCAGGTGCGATTCAAGCTAGAAGTAACCCCTTTCCATCGTTGATTCCATCTGCGAATCGCCGGATGTTCGTCCGCAGTTCGGTTGCTTTGTGACCCTGACCGGCGATTATCGGGATGCGGACTTGACTGCGGGATTTGCCCCATCGAACCCGTCGAAGAAAGAGTGGCTGGCGCTGGCGCGGCCATTTCTTAATGGAAAGATCACCGTCGGCGTGAACATGATGATTGCCAGCGGCTATACCGGGCAAACCACGGAAAATTTCGCTGCGGACTATCAACCTGGGTACGTAGGTCCTTTACCGGTTCCAGAGAACCCGATTGCGGAGGTCATTGGAGTGCGCATACCTTCGTACGCGAGCGCGAGCTTTACCTATAGGTTTGGCCGCTAAGGTGGCGCAGTCGTCCCTACAAAACAGCAACCTGCCCACAGCAAACAAAAGAAGATTTGGCTGGCGGGCTTCACGGTTTTGTCGCTTATAATGCTTGGGAGTGGCGCGGGTGGAAGAAAGCTTTGAAACAATGCGTGCATGCCAATGACACTCTTCGTAGGCAAATCGGGTCCTATACTGAATAACACATTTTCACAATCCGTGCTACCGGAAACCGGCGGGAACTTTCGTTTGGTAACAACGCCATTTGGCGACGAGGGTAAGGGGAGCGGTATGCGTGCGCCCTCGCGCGCCTCATCGAGGGGGTGAAAAATGGGTGATCTGGTTCGGACCGGACTCTCCCTGGAAAGGGATCTTCTCGAGCGGTTCGACACGGCCATTCGCCGCAAGGGATATCAAAACCGGTCGGAGGCCGTACGGGACCTTATTCGCGAACATCTAGTGGAAGAGGCGGCCGAAGAAAACAAGGTGATCGTGGGAACGCTGACCATGGTGTACGACCACCACCAGCCCAATCTCTCGGCAAAGCTGATTGAGGCCCAACATGCGGCGGCCAGCAAGGTTCTCGCGGCTACGCATGTCCATTTGGACCACCACAATTGCCTCGAAGTGGTCATCCTGAAAGGCCGCAGCGGGCAGGTTAGGAGCCTGGCTGATCGGATCCTCAGTCTGCGGGGAGTTAAACATGGCCATCTCACCGTCACGACTGCGGGGGCCAGAGGTTGACGTCCATTTTCCCTTACTGGTGTCATTTGCGAGACATGAGCGCTGCAAGTTGCAGTCATTCCCGCGAAAGCGGGAATCCAGTTTGCAAAGCTCCGGAAATGCGCTGTCAACGGGCTGGATTTCCGCTTTCGCGGGAATGACCGGCGTTTCTGAAGGGACCCCATCCCAAATGACGCCAGGACCCATTTTCCAGTTGACGCGGGAGCTACTGGACTATAGATTTACCCTTCTAAATCTTGGTGTCTACCGCCCGTTTTGGCGGTACGAGGGCGACGGCAAATCCGGCTACAGGCCTGAGCAGCGGCGCCCACTCTAACATTCAAGAGAAGGAGACAGGATATGAAGGTCGGGCTGTTTACGGCGCTTCTGGCCAAGCTCAGCTTGGGCGAAGTCATCGAAAAGATACAACCTCTCGGTATCCGCACCCTGGAGTTGGGAACGGGGAACTACCCTGGAGACCCACATTTGAAGCTGGACTGGTTGAGCCAGCCCTCCAAGATTAAAGAGTTCAAACAGAAGCTCGAGGACCAAGGCATAGGCATCAGCGCCTTGAGTTGCCATGGCAACTCGATTCATCCCAACAAGAAGATTGCGGAGGCGCACGCGGAAACCAGCCGCAAGACGATTTTGATGGCGGAAAAACTGGGTGTCACGCGGGTGCTCGATTTTTCCGGTTGTCCCGGGGATTCAGAAGATGCCAAACACCCGAATTGGTCCCTGACTCCGTGGCCGCCTGAATACATGGAAGTCTTGAAATGGCAGTGGGAGAGAAAGGTTATCCCCTTCTGGAAGAAGCGCGCCAAGTTTGCCCAGGACCACGGGGTGCGGATCGGCATCGAAATGCATCCGGGATTCGTGGTTTACAATCCGGAAACCATGCTCCGCCTGAGGGAAGCCGCCGGGCCGGCCATCGGCTGCAACTTCGATCCCAGCCACATGTTCTGGCAAGGTATTGACCCTTGTGCGGCGGTGCGCAAGCTGGGCGAGGCGGTCTTTCATGTTCACGCCAAGGACACGCGCCTTTACAATGTCAACATCATGGTGAATGGCGTGCTCGACACCAAACCCTATAGCGACGAGAAGAATCGCTCGTTTATCTTCCGCACCGTCGGTTACGGCCACGACCTGGATTTCTGGGCGGATTTTGTCTCCACGCTCCAGATGGTGGGCTACGACGATGTGCTGTCCATCGAACACGAAGACAGCCTGATGTCCGTGGACGAGGGTCTGACCAAAGCAGCCAATCTCCTGAATCAAGTCATTATCAAAGAAAAACTCACGGAGATGTGGTGGGCGTGAGAAAAGCAGGAGTCAGGAGTCAGGAGTCAGGAGTCAGAACGCGCAGCCCTCGGGTCTGCTCCCCTCTGACGTTTGAAGCGCGGCGCCAGCCTTTCTGTATTCTGACTTCTGGCTCCTGTTCGTCACTTGTCACTTTGTAGAAAGAGGAGAATCCCAAGATGCCAGAAATCAACGTTGCTCTAATCGGTCACCAATTCATGGGCAAGGCCCATTCAAACGCTTACCGGCAGGTCAGCAGGTTTTTCCCCGGCAAGTATCGGCCGCGCATGAAAGTGCTTTGTGGAAAGGCTTGCACCGAGGAACTCGAAGCCACGGCACAGCTATTGGGCTGGGAAGAATCCGACTGCGACTGGCGCCGGGTAATCGAACGTAAAGATATTGACATCGTGGATGTCTCGACGCCGGGGTACCTTCACCACCCGATGGTCATAGCCGCTGCCGAGGCCGGCAAGCACGTCATCTGCGAGAAGCCCCTGGCCAACAATCTGGCGCAGGCCAAGGAGATGCTGCGCGCGGTCGAAAAAGCCGGCGTCACTCACATGGTGAACTTTAATTATCGCCGGGTGCCCGCGGTGGCCTTCGCCAAGAAGCTCAT
The DNA here is from genome assembly GCA_963832915.1 of uncultured Acidobacteriota bacterium. Lineage (GTDB taxonomy): Bacteria > Acidobacteriota > Terriglobia > UBA7540 > UBA7540 > CAVROP01. The sequence continues at coordinate 183,827 of CAWHWE010000019.1, read as the reverse complement.
CGAGGAGGGCCGCCTGGGGCAGATCTACCATTATCACGGTGCATACCTCCAGGACTGGATCATGAATCCGGACTTTCCTCTGGTCTGGCGCCTGGAGAAAAAATACGCGGGCAGCGGCGCCCTGGGGGACATCGGGGCACACGCCGCCGACTTGGCCCAAATGCTGATGGGTTACATCGAGTCGGTCGCCGGCCAGATGACCACGTTCATTAAAGAGCGGCCGTTGCCCGGAACGGGCGAGGGCGCCTGGGGAGCCAAAGGAGCAAAAGGGAAGAAAGGCAAGGTCACAGTGGATGATGACACGAACTTCCTCGCCCGCTTCAAGAACGGCGCCGTGGGAGTCTTCGAGTCGACACGCTTCGCCGGAGGCCGGAGGAATTTCAACACTTTCCAAGTCTACGGCAGCAAAGGCAGTCTGGCTTTCAACATGGAAAGGATGAACGAGCTGGAGTTCTACGATTGCACGGAGCCCAATGAGCAGCAGGCTTTCAAAACAATCATGGTGACTGAGGCCAGCCATCCTTACGTCGGCGCCTGGTGGCCACCAGGGCACATCATTGGTTACGAGCACACGTTCGTCCACGCCATCCACGACTTTCTGCTTGCATTGGAGAAGGGCCAAGCGCCCCAGCCCGGGTTCGACGAAGGCGTAAAAGTTCAAGCCGTCCTGGATACCGTGGAGCGCTCGGCCAAGTCAGGACGGTGGGAGAAGGTAAAAACCTAGGATTCAGGATTCGGGAATCAGGAATCAGGGAGAGAACAGGGACTAGAGGCCAGGGGCTGGGGACTGGGGAAGAGCGAATCCATTCCACTCACCCTGCGGCTTTTTGCTTTCCCCTGAATCCTGAATCCTGACCCCTGAATCCTGCTCTTGAAAATACTCTTACAGGACTCAATGCTATGGCCTACATGATGGGAATTGACGTGGGAACTACTGGAACGCGGGCGATCATTGTCCGCCCGGATGGTCATATTGTGGGGGCGGCCACGGGCGATCACCAGCCCATGAAAATGGCCAAGCCCGGTTGGGCGGAGCAGGAGCCTGAAGACTGGTGGCATGCGACCTTGGTGGCCGTCCCCGGGGCGCTTGATCAAGCTCAGCTCAAGGGCAGCGACATTGACGCTGTGGGTTTTTCCGGCCAAATGCACGGCGTGGTTTTGATGGACAGCACGCCCGCAGTCCTCCGGCCCTCTTTGATCTGGTGCGACCAGCGCAGCCAGGCACAATGCGACTGGATCACCTCAAAAGTGGGGGCGGAGCGCTTGATCCAGCTCGTCTCCAATCCCGCCCTCACCGGCTTCAGCGCTCCCAAGCTGCTTTGGATTCGCGATGAGGAGCCGAAGACTTTCGAGCGCGCCGCGCACTTTCTTCTGCCCAAGGATTTCGTGCGCTTCCGTCTTACGGGTGAATTTGCCACCGACGTTTCGGACGCCTCAGGCACTTTGCTTTTTGATGTGACCAACCGCCGCTGGTCGCACGAGATGCTGTCGGCGCTTGATTTGGACGCCAAGCTCCTGCCGCGTGCCTACGAATCTGTCGAAATCACGGGGCGGATCACCCCCGAGGCCGCCGTACTCACCGGCCTGAGCGCCGGGACGCCCGTGGTGGGCGGCGCAGGCGACCAGGCCGCAAGCGCCGTGGGCAATGGGATCGTCGAGCCCGGCCTGACATCCGCCACGCTGGGGACCTCGGGTGTGATCTTTGCTTACACCGAGGCGCCCAAGCTCGACCCCCGTGGCCGCATCCATACGTTCTGCCACGCCGTTCCCGGAAAATGGCATGTGATGGGGGTCACGCAGGGCGCCGGACTTTCCCTGCGCTGGTTCCGTGACAACTTTGGAGCTTCGGAGTGCTGGTTCGCCCGCCACACAGACGCCGATGCTTACGACCTTATCATCGATGAGGCCCGGAAAATTCCTCCTGGAAGTGGTGGAGTTCTGTGGCTGCCCTACCTGATGGGCGAACGGACTCCTCACCTCGACGCCCAGGCGCGAGGCATGTGGTTCGGTCTGACCGCTGTTCACACACGAGCGCACCTTATCCGCTCCATCCTGGAAGGCGTGGCGTTCAGTCTGCGCGACTCGATCGAGATATTCAGGGAGTTGAAAATTCCGGTGGAGCAGATTCGCTCCTCGGGCGGCGGCTCGCGCAACTTCACTTGGCGAGAAATCCAGGCGGATATTTTTGGCACGGAACTCGTGACCCTCCGAACCTCGGAAGGCTCTGCCTTCGGCGCTGCCTTGCTCGCCGGCGTCGCGGCCAAGACCTATTCGAGCGTTTCCGAGGCAGCGGCAGAATCCATACAGGTGAAAGAGAGCATGACGCCCCTGGCGGAAAACGTCGAAGCTTACGACCGCTATTACCAGGTGTATCGCGACCTTTATCCCGCCGTCCGGGATCTGGCGCACACGCTGGCGAACTTGGTGTAGGGCCGAACCGCGTTCGGCCTGGGGCGCGCGAGTGCGAATATGGGTGCGGGGGAACTGCCGCCTTGTCACGCTCGATCGTTGACGAAAAGGGGGCTTTGCCCCATAGGCGCTAGAATAAGCGCACGGGGCAAAGTCTGAGCCACGATAGTGGCGACATATTGTGGCCCACGGCGAGCCAGCCGTGGGAAAGGACGTAGCAAGAGGAGTCCTGAGCCCCGTACGGGGCGACATCGGGCCTCAGTTCCAACGGGGCCCGCGACGGCACTCGCGCCATGTTTTTGCCTTACGACCGCCGGATGCCGCCCCTACCGGGGCTGACAAATCTCGTATGCCGTCAGCATCCCACGGCTGGCTCGCCGTGGGCCACAATATGTCGCCCGCTAAGGCGGGCTTTCGGGTGCCCTTTGTAGTTATTCTAGCGCTTATGCCCTCTCCCCTTGGGAGTCTGTGTGATAACTCGATTTTTCGCCCTTTTCCACAATGCAAGTGACTGATTCTCCGTTGGCGAAAACGCGAAATCAGAGGTTGTCACACAGACTCCTTGGGAGAGGGCAAAGACCCGATTCCCGACAGGACACTACAATGAAAATCCGCTGCGTTTTACTCGCGTTGATGTGCATTCTGCTGTCGCTCCCGCTTGGAGGTTTCGCCGTGGAAAGTTACTCGGTCAAGAAAGAAATCGTCGAAGGTCACGCCACCTATCATCTGCTCGATTCCAAGCTGAAAATGGAAGTCGGCATCGTACCGGACATCGGCAACTTTGCTTACCAGTTCAAGGTGAATGGGAAGGACGTGCTGATTCCGTTGGAGTCCTTCACGGGCTACCCTGAAAAGCAGACCTTCGGCTGGGGAATTCCTTTCCTGGCGCCTTGGGCCAACCGCATTGATAATGACTATTACTACTTTGAGGGCAAGAAGTATTTGCTGAACGACTCGCTGGGAAATTTCAGGCGCGATAATTTCAAACAACCTATTCACGGCCTGCTGGTATACGAATCCCGATGGAAGGTGGTGAAGAACGGCGGTTCCAACGCTGACGGGGCGTTCGTAGTCTCGCGCCTGGAGTTCTATAAGTACCCTGACCTGATGGCGCAGTTCCCCTTCGCCCAGGTTTACGAAATGACTTACCGCTTGAAGGACGGAAAACTCGAGTGCACCACGCGGGCCACCAACGTGGGCAATTCCGACCTGCCCGTCCACTTCGCGTTTCATCCCTACTTTCATCCGGATGGCCCGCGCGAGCAGTGGAAGCTGACCATCGGCGCCCAGAAACATTGGTTCGTGACCAAGCAATTGATTCCCACTGGCGAAACCGAACCTACCGACAAGTTTCGGCCCGGAATAACCAAGCGCGTGACGCTCGACCAGACTTTTGTTGACGACGGCTTCTCCGAGTTTGCGCGAGACGCCAACGGGCTCGGCCAAGTCGTCATTCAAGGACAGACCCAGAAGATCGAAGTCCTGTACGGCAAGGGGTTTGATTACGCGATCGTTTATGCCCCACTTGATAAAACCCTGGTCTGCGCGGAACCCCAGACGGGGCCGACGAACGCCTTCAACCTGCAACACGAAGGGAAGTTCAAAGACTTGATCATTCTGGCGCCAGGAAAAACTTTTGAAGCTTCGTTCTGGATTGTGCCTACGGGGTTCTGAGAAAAGAATCGCCATGCATGAGGGGGTGTAAGAAAATGGGACGAGCTCAGAAGATGCTGATTGGCTGCGCCCTCGGCACTTTGCTGGCATCTATTGGGGTACCAACCGGATGGAGGCACAATTCACTGGCAACAAATCCGATAACTTCATTTTCAGCGAGGTTGGCCATGGCAACTCAGATTGATTCGTTTTCCGCGAGAATTGAAAAGACTCAATTCAACGGCTGGACCGCCTATCGCCTGACCAATGGCATCGTCACCCTATTTGTCACGCCGGACATCGGGGGCCGCGCCATTCAGCTCGAGCTGGGCGAAAAGGGACTCTTCTTCGTGAATAAGGACCTGGCCGGGAAGGTTCTGCCACCCGAACAGAACAACATTAAAGCCGGCTGGGCCAATTATGGCGGTGACAAAGTCTGGCCCGGACCGGAAGGTTGGATGAACGAGGATCAGTGGCCCAGCATTCCGTACTACATACTCGACGGCAGCAAATACAAGGCTGAGTTGGTCACGGAAACGCCCGCCGAGGTCGCCGTCCGCGTGACGAGTCCTGCCGACCCGCGCACCGGTGTGCAATTTGTGCGGACGTATCACGTTTATGCCGGGACGACACGCCTCAAGGTTGACCAGACGATGCGCAACATCAGCCGCCGGCAGATTCGTTGGGGGATCTGGCACTTGATTCAGAACGACGCGGCGGACGCCCATGACCCCTCGAAACCAAACCCTGACCTGTACATGTATATTCCGCTCAATCCCCACAGCAAGTATCCCCAGGGCTACTACAACCCGTATGGTGACGCTCGACACCCAAGTTACCAGCTCCTGCACGGTGGCCACATGTTGCGCGTGCATTATCTCTACCGCGTCGGAAAGGCCGCAGCCGACACGGACCGTGGCTGGTACGCCGTGGTCAACGGGCAGAAGAACATTGGTTTCGTCGAGAACTTCACGTGCTTCCCCGAAAAGGAATATCCTGACGGAGCCGCGGTGGAAACCTGGAACAACGGCCCGGGTGTAATTTCTCGCGGCCCTTGGGATCAGACTCTTCCTGACGACCCCAAGCAAAATCCCTACATCCTCGAAACCGAAGTACTGAGCCCCTACGCGACACTCGACCCCGGCGAGGAATGCTCCTTCCCCGTCTATTGGTCACCCACCAGCGTCCCGAATCCGGTACGGAACGCCGTATGGGCAGGCGCCATCAGCGAGCCGCTTACCGGAAACCTGGAAGGCGGGCAGGTTAGTCTGAAGGGCGTCTTCGGCGTCTTCACCCCGGGAACACTAGTCGCCAACATCTACAGTGTGATGGGAGAAGTACTGGGTCAGGAGACCTTGCAGGCCGTCGATCCCCGAGAGGTGGTCCGGCTCGATAAGTCAATCCCCGCGCCTGCCGGCGCCTTTCGCGTGAGCGTCTTCGTGAGAGACGCCCAGGGTGAGAACTGCGGATACCTGGGTAACGTGGTACTGAAGTAGGGGTGGTTCGCGAACCGCCCCGGTCTACAATCCCGCCCGTTTCTGTAGGGGCGCTTCGCGAAGCGCCCCTGCTAAATCTTCTCTCCCGCTACTCTTTATTCCTCAGTTTCGGGTTTGCGCCCTTCCCCTCCTGATTGCAGTGGCAAGTCTCGTCCTGATGCCGCATTCTGCGAGAACGATGTTCATGGGCCGAAAAGTGTGGAACTCAGGACCCGGACGACACCCCGGTCCCTGGAACTGAGCGCAAAATGTCCCTAGCCCGGATTTCTCACCACGTTTGAACGCTCTCAGGGGACTCCCGGAAGGGCGGGGCTTCACAGGCTGCGGAAAAACTCGTCCCTGCCGTTATTCTGGGCGACGCTTTGGAGTGCGGCAGCTTTCTGCCGCTTTCCTCCCCGCGAGCTTGCTCGCGGGGATTGCAACCGAGAGCATCATTGCCCGCCAGCAAGCTGGCTCAAGCCAAAGCGGCAGCAAGCTGCCGCACTCCAAAGCGGGCTGCGCCCGCAGATGCTGTCGTGGCGCTCAGCGCCTGCCCCTGACGAGTTTTTCCGCAGCCTGTGAAGCCCCGCCTTTCCAGACCCGTGGTGAGAAATGCGGGCTAGGGTGATTCACTATTCATAACCTGGCATTACCCCAGCACCAAGTCCCCAGTCCCTGGCACCTGAAACCTGTTCATTCCTCCCGCCGCTCTGGACTGTTCCTGTCCAATATTGATGACTTATCTGTTTACTCTGTCGCTTTTTGCCCGCATCATATCCAGTCGGTCCAGCACAGGCGCTCTGCCCTCTCCCAAGGGGAGAGGGTGGCCCGCGACGGCGCTTTCACCAGCCGTCGCGGGCCGGATGAGGGGTTAGTTGCGGAGCTAGTGTCGCGTAACACGTAACCTTTGACAATTGGCCACCGGCTCTGCCGCCCTGGTTGTAGGGGTACGGCTTGCCGTACCCTCACGGTTCGGTCGTGCGATAGAAATGAAGAGGGTACGGCAAGCCGTACCCCTACAACCAGGCAGTGCCCCGTGACATTGTCAAGAATTGGATGTTACAGCACACTAGTATACCGTTTCACTAAAGTATGCTCATATCACGTCATCAAGGCGTCGAACTTCTTCCAGCGATGAACCACGGGGGCGGCGTTGATTTCGGCAACTCCGAGCAGGATTCGATCCCGCAGCTCCTCCCAGGATTGCACGCGAATGTGCCGCAAGAAGGTTCGTGCCATTTTGCCGAAAAGCGTTTCCACCATATTCAGCCAGGAGCCATGGGTGGGCGTCAGCACGTATTTGAACCGATTGGGACGAGTGGCCAGGTAGGCCTGCGTCTCCTTGGAAAGGTGCGCCGAGTGATTGTCCAGTACCAGACGAAGGATACACGTGGGCGGATAGTAGCGATCCAAATCCTGCAGCAGAGCAATGAACTCGCGACTCCGATGGCGACGCTCGACTCGCGCCATGACATGTCCCGTCTGCAGATCGAGCGCGGCCAGAATCGAAGCTGTGCCCAAACGCTTATATTCGTGATCGCGCGCCACAGTGGAGTGCTGGCCCGCTACCGGCGGCAGATCGGGAGCCGTGTTCGCCAAGGCTTGCAGGCCGGGCTTCTCATCGACGGAAACGGTGATCAGGCTGGGCGGTGCCTCCGGAGTCCCGCCGGTTTGATTCTGCAGCATCACTTCTTGATAGACCAGCAGTACCTCGCGCATCTTGGCCTCGAAGGCCGGATCGCGGCGCTCCAAGTAATAAGTCACCTTGTCGGGGCGCAAGGCTTGTTGGGTCAAGATCCGCTGCACGGTCGCCTTGGCCGCCCGCGCCAACCCCGGGTGCCCGGCCGCCACCGCTTGCCGACGCACATGCTGGGCCAGCGACTGCCGCGTCCACAATTCCGCCGCGTAACCGTACTCCAGGGGCTTCGAGCAGGCTAAGTGCACCACCCAAGCCTTGGCGGCTTCTGTAATCACCGGCTCCCGAGGCCGATGGTAGGCGTCTTTCAGGCCCGCCGTCAAACCCACGCGGAGGGCCTTGCCCACCCACTTGGTCACGCTGGTGCGGGTCATGCCAACCTTGCGAGCAATCGCGGTGATGGTTTCGCCGGCATGATAGCACCACAGAATCTCGGCCCGCTGCACCTCCCGCCGCGGCGCCGTCTGCGAACGACGCAGGCGTTCGAGTTGCTCCACTTCCTCTCGGGTCAACACCAACTTTGCACGCCTCGATTTTCCTGCCATGCCGCGAAGCATACCAGGAAAAAAGCTCTATGTGAACATCTTTTAACGAAACGGTATACTAGTACGGGTCCGACAAGTTCGGCACAGGCTGCTCAATGGAAACGAGTAATGCGTTGACATCAACCGCGCATCCCTCCCGAGCCAGGATTCTGCTCGCCTTCGCGGCTGTGTACATTATCTGGGGGTCCACTTACCTTGCCATCCGGTACGCCATCGAGACAATCCCTCCCTTCTTCATGGCGGGTTGCCGGTTTGTCATTGCCGGGGCCATCTTGTATGTGTGGACACGCGCTCGCGGAGCGCCTCCACCCTCCCGGCGCAATTGGGCCGCCGCGGCCATTGTGGGGGCGTTGCTCCTCTTGGGTGGGAACGGAGGATTGTGCTGGTCAGAGCAACGAGTGCCTTCCGGACTCGCCGCTTTGCTGGTGGCGACCATCCCCGTCTGGATGGTGCTGCTCGACAGCTTAAGGATAGGCGGCGCCAAGTTGGAGGGGCGGGTGGCGGGCGGAATGGCTATAGGTGTGGCAGGACTTGCCTTGCTGGTGGGGCCGGCCCACCTTTGGGGCAGCTCGCGCGTGGATCTTGCCGGGGCGGGCGTACTTATGTTCGCGTCTTTTCTCTGGGCACTCGGCTCCGTCATTTCGCACAAGCTGAGTTTGCCCCCTTCTCCCCTCCTGGCGGCTGCCACGGAGATGTTGGCGGGCGGCGGCTTGCTCTTGTTGCTCGGCGTCCTGAGTGGGGAGGGCAGGCAGTTCCATTTCCGTGAAGTCGCTGCGCACTCTGTGTTAGGCTTTGTCTACCTGATTGGAGCTGGCTCGCTGGTCGGTTTCACTGCTTACATCTGGTTGTTGCGCAACGTACCCACGGCGCGCCTTTCCACGTATGCTTTTGTGAACCCCGCGGTGGCGCTTTTTCTCGGCTGGGCTGTGGGGAGCGAAGGATTAACGGGTCGTGAGTTGCTGGCCAGCGCCACCATCATCGCCGGAGTAGCGCTCATCATCACCCACCGGCCAAGCCCCGCCCCCATCACCCTGGACACGGAAGGCCTTCCAGCGGAGAAACCTGAAAGCAGAAAGTGGCAGAACGAGGGCTGAGCCCCGCAAGGGGCGACATCCGGCCTTGGTTCGTACAAGGCCCGCGACAGCGCCCGCGCCATGTTCTTAGCCTGACGATCTCCGGATGCCGCCCCGACCGGACCTGACGAATCCCGGTCGAATTGGGACCCTACCCCGGCTCCGTGCCTCTTGACATGCCGAGAAGAGTAGGCTACAGTTCTAGATTGCCGCTGTGCAGGCTTCGGCGGGTTTGGGGAATCGCCGGTTCGACCTGACCTCGAGGTCCCAATCCCCCCGAGAAGATGCCAGCCGCCGCGAGAAGCGCAACGCGGCGGAGCTGCAACCGAGCGTCTTTTGTGGGTCCGAGTTCGATTTGGGCGCCCTTCATGCCGGCGAAGCCGGCTGTGGAGTGCGGTAGCAGCAGCTACCGCCTTCCGCCGTTGTTTCATGCCGGAATCGCGCCGGAGCTAGAGTGAGAAAGGCGGTAGCTGCTGCTACCGCACTCTACGGCGCTTCGCGCCAGCTCAGGCCATGACTTGTCATAAATGGACAGGAGATGTCGCCCCACTCAAGTCGCAAAATGTTTGCTAAAGAAACAAGAAATTACGACCTTGCATTGCAGAGGACCCCTGGCCTGCCTAGGACAAGATGTCGTTGCGGACAGCGGATAAGGAAACTGTAGTGAGTTTAAAAATTCAAGAACGACGCGGGAATGTTATTGAAAACAAAGGACCATTGTGGAAGGTTTGCGAGCGAATCGGGAATGTCTATGAAAACACATGTACTTAGCCAAATTAGGCGGGAATGTTGTTGAAAAGAAATGGGGTTAAGCCTCACCAGAGGAGGAAGGATTGACGGTAAACGACAATGTGTCCAAAGCACCGTGCCTTATCCCGTTTCAGAGTTTGGACGGGCTCGGCCCCTCAGGATGACAGCTTTGGTCGTCGGACGCGTCCGTGCAGCACTCTTGCAACTCCAACTGTCGAATTGGGGTTCAAACATCCTCCGGCAGCAAGAATCGGGTTGCCCCGATCTTCCTTCCCGCCCATCATGGATTAGGATGGCGAGGAGGGAAAATGCAAACCAAGGTTGAAGACTATCAGCGGATCGAGAAAGCCATACAGTTTCTGGCGGAGAACTACCACCACCAGCCAAGCTTGGACGAAGTGGCGCGGAGCGTCAACCTGAGCGAATTTCACTTCCAGCGGCTCTTTCGCCGCTGGGCGGGCATCAGCCCCAAGCGCTTTGTGCAGTTTCTGACGCTGGAACATGCCAAGCAAGTGCTGGAAGAATCCCGGAGCGTGCTGGACGCTACCTATGATGCCGGCTTGTCCAGCCCCGGCCGGCTGCACGACCTTTTTGTAAATGCCGAGGCCATGACTCCGGGAGAGTTCAAGACGAAAGGGGCAGGCCTCAAGATCAATTACGGATTTCACCCCAGCCCCTTCGGTGAATGTCTTCTCGCTGCCACCGAGCGCGGCATTTGCGGGCTGGGTTTCGTGAGTGAAGGCGGCCGCTTGCAAGCATTCGAGGACTTCAAGCGAAGATGGCCGGCGGCAGAGTTCCAGGAGAATTCCCCAAAGACACGCTCGTATATCAACCGAATCTTCAGTCCCACGAAAAGAAACGGCAGTAATCCTGTGAAGCTTTTATTGATGGGCACAAACTTCCAGATCAGGGTCTGGGAGGCCTTACTCAGAATCCCGCCCGGTGCCGTGGTCTGCTATGAAGACTTGGCGCGCCGGCTGGGGAAGCCGTCAGCCTCGCGGGCTGTGGGCGGCGCCGTGGGCCAGAACCCCATATCCTTCCTCATTCCTTGCCACCGGGCCATCCGCAAGATGGGGATCACAGGCGATTATCATTGGGGAGCGGCTCGTAAGAAAGCTATCCTGGCATGGGAAGCGGCTCGCAAGAATGGAGAATTGGAATAACGCATGGCTGCCCCGCCTTTGATGCTTGATGCTGAGACTCGCGCCAGACTTTGGCGGCAGTTGGTGAACGCCATTGAGGCTTACGCCACCAAGCTGGAGACCGGCCGAGTCACCCCTCCACTCGAGCCCGCGAAGCTCCGCGACCTGCTCTCGCGCTTCGATTTCTCCGCCCCGGTGGATGCTTTCGAGGCCCTCGATTTTCTTGTCGAGGGTCTGTGGAAGTTTCAAACCCACACCCCACATCCCCGCTACTTCGGGCTGTTCAACCCCGCGCCGACGACCATGGGCATCGCTGGGGACACGCTGGTCGCGGCCTTCAACCCCCAACTTGCCGCCTGGAGCCACAGCCCGCTGGCGATCGAGGTTGAACAGCATTTAGTGCGTGCCTTCGGCGCTCGATTTGGCTACGACCCCGCGCTGACCGACGGGACTTTTACTTCAGGTGGCATGGAAGCCAACCATACGGCGGTCCTTACCGCTTTGGTGCAGAGGTTTCCGGAATTCTCCAGCCGTGGCGTCCGGGCGCTTGCCGCCCAGCCCGTTTTTTACGTTTCCGCGGAGGGGCATCATTCCTTGCTGAAGGCGGCTCGACTTTGCGGACTGGGAACGGATGCCGTGCACGAGATTCCGGTGGGAGACAGCCTTCGGATGGACCCGGAAGTCCTTGCTTCGAGAATCGCCCAGGATCGTGGCCGGGGCTTCGCGCCTTTCATGGTGGCCGCAACCGCGGGAACCACCAACGCGGGCGCGATCGATCCCCTTGCCGCCGTCGCGGACGTGGCCGCGCATGAGAAGCTATGGCTTCACGTGGACGCAGCGTGGGGCGGGGCGGCAGCGCTGGTCCCCGAAATGCGTCCTCTATTAGACGGCATCGAGCGCGCTGATTCGATCACCTTCGACGCGCACAAGTGGCTTTCGGCGCCCATGGGGGCGGGAATTTATATCACCCGCCATACCGATATCCTGGATCGAACCTTCCGCACCTCCGTAAAGTATATGCCGCGCGAGGCAGCGGAATTTGACGTGGTCGATCCTTTTATGCACTCGATCCAGTGGTCCCGCCGGGCGATTGGTCTGAAGGTGTTTCTCTCATTGGCCGTGGCGGGTTGGGAAGGCTACGCCACGGCAATCCGTCAGATGGTGGCCATGGGCGCGTTGTTGCGGGAGCAACTCGAAGCCTCGGGCTGGCAGGTGGTTAACGAAACACCGCTGCCCCTCTGTTGCTTCATTGACCGGCGGCATGCGGAGGGCCGCTCCGCTGCCTACCTGCACGCGGTGGCTATGCAAGTGGTCGGCTCCGGAAAAGCCTGGATTTCAACCACCCGCCTGGCCAACTCAGTGCCTGTGCTTCGGGCCTGCATCACGAACTACCGGACAAGCGGCGACGACATTGCAGCCTTAATAAGCGCTCTTGATGAGGCTAGAAAGCGGCTCCGTTAAATCCATCACCCGCACTCTCGCGTCCCTTGACCGGTCCGTTTCTTATCCCGCTACTTTCCGGTCTGAAAAGAACGTCGCTAGTGTGCTGTGACATCCATTTCTTGACCATGGTCCCGGGGCGCTGCTTAGCTGTAGGGGTACGGCTTGCCGTACCCTCTTGGTTCAGTCGCGCGATAAAAATGAAGAGGGTACGGCAAGCCGTACCCCTACAACCAAGGCGGCAACGCCGCTGGCCAATTGTTAAAAGTCAGGTGTCACGCGACACTAGGCGACATTCCTGATTCCGTTCAGGTCACCGGTTTTGGCCGCCATAAGAATCGGCGCCATGTATTCATCCACCATCGCAGAAGTGAGGGGCACCGGCATGTTTTCCAGCTTCATTTTGAGTTGCGGGTTCTTGGCGGCAGCCAGCGCACGTTGGATATGGGCGTCGCTGAAATGTGGCACTTCTGCAAGGGTTGTCGGGACGCCGACGCTTTTCTCGAAGGCAATCAGAGCTTTTGCAACAGCCACTCCCAATTCGCGGCCACTCAGACTTTCAATCGTGGCATCGGCGTACCCTGCGTCTTTGCAAAGTCTTCCTACCAGCCTGAGCGGCTGTTGAATGGCCGGCGCAAAGAAGACGGTGTAATAAGGGTTCATAAGGCCGCATGCCCGTCCGTGGCTGAGTATGTCAGTCAGCGAGAAGCTCGTCAGGTGAGCGCCATTGGTGCCTCCGAGCATGATGGAATAGCCGCCCAGGTCGGTTGCCAAACCCAGCGCCTCTCGTCCTTGAGGATCATGAGGGCTTCGCAAGACTTTGGGCAGGTACTCCAGGACCAGACTGACGCCCTCGCGGGCCACTTCTTCCATTTGATCGTAATACGGCTTGCCCACCGCTCCGTACAGCACCTCCAGCATGTGAGCGAGGCCGTCCAGTCCGCCATCGGCGGTCAACGAGCCGGGCGCCCCCAACGTCACCGCGTAATCAAACACGGCCCGCGTAGGTACGATGGCATCATCAACGATCAGCTTCTTTTGTCCCGTCTTCAAGTCCGTGATGTTGGAGTACTTTGTGAGATGCGCGCCGGAACTCGCGGCACTCTGGATTGCCACGTGCGGTGCCAGTTTCTTGCCGCCAGCAACCAGCGCTTTGCTCACCAACCCTGTGCCAAAATAATCATCAATGGTCCCACCCAAGGCGCGGAGGACTCCAGCAGCTTTGGCGGCATCGATCGTACTTCCACCGCCAAAACTGACAGTAAAATCGGGATGGAGTTGCGTCAGGCGCGCCGTGATGCGAGCGACATCTTCCCGAGGTGCATTGGGTGGCGCTCCGTCAACTGTGTCCAGCACGTCGATTGCGGCTGAGGTCAACGAATCCCGGACCGTTTCTGCGAATACATCCACGCCTGGGAACAGATCACGGACGATGACCGCCCGTTTCCCCAAGTTCGCGCATAACTGCCCGACTTGGGGGAGAACTCCGAACCCGTTCAAATATGCATCGCCCTTAAACTGACGAATCAGTGCGCGTGCTTTCTCAAAACCCGGCATTTCTACCCTCCTGCTCGTTTCTGGAAGTCAGCGTAATTATAAACTATGCGACCTCCCCTTGAAAGGTCTGGCCGGTCCTGATGTCATTCCGAGCACAGGGAGGCTTGGGGTGCGCCTGGAATGGAATCGGGTTTAGCAGGTGTCGCGCACCGGGCCGTCAAAACACTGCTTGCTCCGGCGCGGCAAATCTGCGAACATTTGCAGTTTAGCACTGAGTCAAATTTCATTTCTTAGGCTGATTACGCTGGAGGCAAGAATGCCATTAGATCCAAAGCACCGCAGTCACATCATCACCGACGGACGAGACCGGGCGGGAGCTCGGTCCATGTTAAAGGCAATTGGTTTCACGGACGCCGACTTGGCGAAGCCCATAGTTGGGATCGCGAATACCTGGATTGAAACCATGCCTTGCAATTTCCATTTGCGCGAGCTGGCCGCAAAAGTGAAAGAAGGCGTACGCGCTGCGGGTGGAACACCCATGGAGTTCAACACCATTGCAATCTCCGATGGTGTGACCATGGGCACGGAAGGTATGAAGGCTTCGCTGGTGAGCCGCGAAGTCATCGCAGACTCTATCGAACTGCTGGGCCGCGGCCACATGTTTGACGCCATGGTGGCCCTGGTCGGATGCGACAAGACGATCCCCGGTGGCGCGATGGCCCTGATTCGCCTGAACGTGCCGGGCATTGTTCTGTACGGCGGGTCGATTGCCGCGGGGCGGTTCCAAGGCCGCGACGTTACGGTTGGGGATGTGTACGAAGCGGTGGGCGCCCATGCGGCGGGGAAGATGACGGACTCCGAGCTCAAGGACATCGAGGATCATGCCTGTCCTGGCGCCGGCGCCTGCGGCGGCCAATTCACGGCCAATACCATGTCCACGGTGATGGAATTCATCGGCCTTTCGCCCATGGGTGCGAATAGCGTGCCGGCCCTGGACCCCCGGAAAGATCAAGTTGCCTACCGCACCGGCCAGATGGTGATGGATTTGCTTCGGCGAGGCGTGCGGCCGCTCGACATCCTCACTAGGAAAGCGTTCGAGAACGCCATTGCCAGCGTCGCGGCCACGGGCGGTTCAACCAACGCTGTGCTCCATCTGCTGGCCATGGCTCGCGAGGCCGGAGTCCCGCTCAAGATCGATGACTTTGACGCCATCAGTTCGCGCACGCCCATCATTGCCGATCTGAAGCCGGCTGGGCGGTACGTCGCCGTGGATGTGCATCGGGCAGGCGGAATCCCCCTGATTGCCCAGAAGCTCCTGGAAGCGGGACTCATCGATGGGTCTCAACAGACTCCCAGCGGGCGAACCATTGCGGAGGAAGCCCGGTTAGCCATTGAGACGCCCGGCCAGGACGTGATCAGGCCTGTCTCCAATCCGATTAAGAAAACCGGAGGGCTGGTTATCCTGAAAGGGAACCTGGCGCCGGAAGGCTGCGTCATCAAGGTGGCGGGGTACGAAAGGACCTACCATCGTGGACCCGCGCGGGTGTTTGACTGCGAAGAAGACGCCATGGGCGCTGTGACGAGCAAAAGTATCAAGGCGGAAGACGTGGTGGTGATCCGCTACGAAGGCCCGCGGGGCGGTCCGGGCATGCGCGAGATGCTGGGCGTGACGGGAGCATTGGTGGGGGAGGGATTGGGCGACTCGGTCGGGTTGCTCACCGACGGCCGGTTCAGCGGCGCGACGCATGGACTGATGGCGGGCCACGTGGCTCCCGAGGCCGCCCGCGGCGGTCCCATTGCTGCGGTCGCCAATGGGGATATGGTGGTGTTCGATATCGAGAAGCGACGCCTCGATGTTGAACTTACCGATGCGGAGATCAAGAAAAGGCTGGCCAACTGGCGTGAGCCCGAGCCGCGCTACAAGACAGGTGTGTTTGCCAAATACGCGGCGCTGGTCTCATCCGCATCAGAAGGAGCTATTACGCAGGTGCAATGATTGCCGATTGTCGATTGCTGGTTGCCGATTGAAATAGTGCTACTACTTGACCTCCCGCAGTTGCGCGCGTAGCACGAGCTTCCATCCGAGTTTTTTGCGAGCACTTTCAATTCAGGCGAGGTGAAACATGGCAACGGTCAACACACGGCGGGTGGCCCTGGGCGCTCTGGCCGGAGGCTTGGTCTGGAGCGTCTGGAGCACTTTCGTCAACCTGGTGATTCTGGAACCGAGGTATGCGCTTGAGCAGGGCGCGGGAACGATGCTCAAGCAACCGCGATACCCCTTGTTCCTGGTTTATTGGTTCGTCACAATCTTCCTTCTCGCTTACGTGGTCGCCTGGCTCTACGCTTCCGTGCGGGCGACGCGCGGCGCCGGCCCTGGCACAGCACTGACGGTGGGGCTACTGGTGGGCTTCGCAGCAGGGTTTCCCATGAACCTGAGCGCCGCCACGTGGGCGCCCGTGAGCCGCCACTTGCCGCTCTGGTGGATGCTCGACCTTTGGTTGGGTGCGATCTTCGCGTCGCTTGTGGCAGGCTGGCTTTACAAAGATTAGCCGGCTTGTTTCACTTAGATTCTCCAAATTGCCTGCCGCCATTGTTGGAAGCCGGAGGCTGAGGGTGGTATCTGCCCTCGGCCATCCGGCCTCGCCTCTAGCCCGCATTTCTCACCACGGATCCGGAAGGGCGGGACCTGCCGTTACAAGGCCTTCCTGATTATTCCTCTGCCCCGTGCCCCTCGCAGTCCCGATATATCGGGACTGCGAGGGGCACGGGGCCAAAGGAGGACGGGGACCGCGAGTTCGGCGGGGCTGAAGCCCCACCCTTCCGGCGGCCCCCCAAGAGCGTCCAAACGTGGTGAGAAATGCGGGCTAGCAACCTGAAAAGATCCACGTTGGCGTTGATCTTCTTCTTTTCGGCAATCTGCGAGAATGAAAATCCCGATTTGGATGTGGCCGTTGGCTCGTCGCGACCTGCGACAATTTGCCTTTTCAGTTCGAATCGTCTATTCTGCTTTCGAAACGCCTCCCCAACCGCATGGACGTCAATCACATCCTTTTAGGCATCGTCGTGCTGACGGCGACGCTCGGCACGCTGGGTTGGAGATACTCCACCCTGAAAAAAGCTCCGCTGCCGGTGTGGGGTTGGGTAGGACTTGCAATTATTCTGCTCGCAGAGTTGCTGCTATTCTTGCACTTTCGGTGGGTCGAAGTCTTCTTTACGCCCATCGTGTGGACAGGCTATCTGCTCATTGCCGATGCGCTGGTGTGCAGCCTGAAGGGCTCGTCTCTCATGGCTGATTCACTGCGCAGTTTTTGGGGCTTGGCTTGTTGGTCTGTACCCCTGTGGTTGGTTTTTGAGGCCTATAACCTGCGCCTGAGAAACTGGGTTTACGTCGGACTGCCCCAGAATCCGCTCCTCCGCGGACTGGGCTACACATGGTCTTTCGCGACCATCTGGCCTGCCATCTTCGAGACTGCATACCTGGTTTCGGCGCTGGGCTTGAGTCGAGAAAAACGGGGAGGCAAATATGCCTACCGCTCATCTACACAGCTCACCGCTCTTGTTCTCGGCCTGGCCTGCCTTGCTCTTCCCCTTCTCGCGCCTCGGCGCGTGGGAGGTTATCTGTTCGGGGTCGTTTGGATAGGGTTCATCTTGCTACTCGACCCCATCAATCATTTCTGGGGAGGGAGATCCTTGTTGCGTGACCTGGAACAGGGTGATTCAAGCAGGCTCACCGCGTTCCTCTGTTCCGGACTTGTGTGTGGAATCCTGTGGGAGTTCTGGAACCATTGGGCCGGCGCCAAGTGGTTATACGTCTTTCCGGTGTGGCAAAATTGGAAGGTCTTTGAAATGCCCGTGCCGGGATACCTTGGATTTCCTCCCTTCGCGGTAGAATGTTTGGTGATGTACGAGTTTCTGCACGTCCTTCGTGGCAAGGTCTACGGCGTATGAGAAGAATCGAACTGCCTAATCTGCTTGGCGTGGTCCTTTTGTGGGTCGCCGTTAGCTGTGGAACGGTAAAGTTCGCCTATGGGGCGGGGAAGGCAGAGGGAGCGGGAAACCAGGAGATTGCCCTCCGTGGAATGAACAAACTCATGGACGGCGATTTCGACGCTGCCATCGAAATCTGTCGGCAGATCCAAAAGTCCGATCCTGAATCACCTCTCGGCTACCTGATTGAGGCCGATGCGGACTGGTGGAAGATTTACTTGACCGAAGGCAATCTGATTGACCCGGATGTATTCGAGGCCCTTTCCGAAGCCGCCACTCCTTACGACGCCGATTTCAAGCGTTTGGAAGAAATGGCCATCGGGAAAGCCGAAACGCGCCTCCAGGCCCATCAGGATGAAGCGCGCAGTTACTTTTACGAAGGCCTGGCCTACGGACTGCGGGCGCAGTTGGAAGCTCTACGGGACCATGTCCTGGCAACTGCCCGCGCCGGCAAGCGGCTGCGGAGTTCTTCTCTCGCCGCCCTGAAGCTAGATCCCAACCTCAATGACGCCTATTTTGGAATCGGGCTCTACAACTACTTCGTGGATACCTTGCCGACCTACGTGAAGATGCTGCGCTTTTTGATTCTGCTTCCGGGCGGCGACCGCCTTGTTGGTCTCCAGCAAATGCAGGAGGCAATGAAAAAAGGGGAACTCGTGACCTCGGAGGCGAGATTCCACCTCGCCAAGAACTACTCCCGGTCGATCGATCAGCAGTTCGCAAAATCCCTCGACCTGCTTCGCCAGATGGAGCAGCAATTTCCTCACAACCCACTTTGGAAATTGCTGGCGGGGAGCGTTGAGCTGCGCCTGGGCCATGTCAAGCAGGGCGAGACACTCTACCGGCAGGTGATCGACGAAACCGCCCATCCCCCATCAGAGATATGGAAACCCCTGCACCAGCAAGCCGAGCGCGCGCTGGCGCGCCGCTCCGGACAATAGGGCATTGATTCACTAACTCAGATTTTGGGTTTGTTCGTGGGCGTGGTAGGAGCTGCGAACCAGAGGGCCGGACTCGACATAACGGATCCCCAGGCGCAGACCTTCCTGCTTGAGAGTGGAAAATTCCTGGGGGGAATAAAAGCGCGCCACCGGCAACTGGTCACCGGAGGGGCGTAAATACTGGCCAATCGTGACGATATCGACCCCCACAACACTTAAGTCCTTCAGCACCGCCAGCAGTTCTTCAAACGTTTCCCCCAGGCCCACCATGAGGCCGGACTTGGTCGGGATGGAAGGAGCGATTTCACGCGAGCGTGTGAGCAGGCGAAGGGATCGCTCGTACCGGGAACCACGCCGCGCCACCGGGTAAAGGCGAGGGGGAGTCTCGATGTTGTGGTTCAGGATGTTGGGTTGAGCACGCAGCACGGTTTCCAGAGATTCGTCAGAGCCGCGGAAGTCGGGGATAAGAACTTCCACCTGGCACCCGACAACGTACCGGCGAAGGGCCGCGATCGTCCGGGCAAATATGGTGGCGCCACCGTCTTTCAAGTCGTCCCGGTCGAACGGAAGTCACCACGACATATTTCAAACCCATCTTTGACGCAGCTTCCGCCACTCTTTCCGGCTCCCCCCAGTCAACCTCTCCGCGCGGCAGGCCCTTGGGCACGGCGCAGAAGCCACAGCGGCGGGTGCAAAGCTCACCCAGGATCATGAACGTTGCGGTGCGGTGCGCCCAGCACTCGCCCACGTTCGGGCAACGCGCGCTTTCACACACCGTATGCAGTCCGAGCCCGCGCATTAAATGCTTCAGCTCAAAATAGTTCTCCCCGGCCGGAACTCGCACTCTCAGCCATTCGGGCTTGCGCACCTGGACGGGAGCTGAGGCAATCTGGACTAAATCACTCATCCAATTCATTTTACCCCGCATCAGCCGGAGACACAACTAAAGCCCCGCGGCCGGGGTTCCCGGTGCTACACTTGCCGCGCAACCTACCCCTGGTTGGAAACGTCCAAAAGGCTGAGGATTGCGAAGTCCAAGCATTTAGTGGAACTTTTTGCAGCTCCAAACGGAATACGCTGTGAAAGCAGCAGACGATGGCCGGACTCACTGAAATTCGAGATGAGCAGTTGCTGCGGATGATGCAGGCGGGCGACGAGGACGCCTTCACGACGTTGTATCGGCGCCGTCAAGGAGGCATTTTCCGCTTTGTGCTCGAAATGAGTGGCTCCGCCCCACTCGCCGAGGACGTCACACAGGAAGTGTTCATGGCGCTGATTCGAGACAACCGCGGCTTCGACCCCTCGCGCGGCTCGTTGATCGCCTATCTGCTCGGAATGGCGCGCCATCACGCCCTGCGGTTTGTCAAACGCGACCGAACCTATGTCTCGATCGAAGACGATTCGAGGGGTAGCGGTGATCTCGTCTCTCTTTCTCCCGAGGACCCGCACTCCACGATGAGCCGCCGGGAAACAGTCCATTCGGTGCAACAAGCGGTCTTGAGCCTGCCCGAGCACTACCGCGAAGCTGTGGTCCTGTGCGACTTGAATGAAATGAGCTACGAGGATGCTGCGTCGGTTTTGGGCTGTTCAGTGGGCACGGTGCGCTCGCGGCTGCACCGCGGGCGCGCCTTGCTCATTCAGAAGCTCACGGGTGGGGCCAAGGTCGAAGCCGGTAATGAGGCCATTGATCCCAGCAGGTGTCTGGCATGAATTGCAAAGAATTCGAAAGCATAATTCACGAGATTGTAAGCCGGCGAGTGGCCGACAAGACAAAGCAGCTCGAGGCTCTGAAGCACGCCGGCCATTGTTTATGGTGCGCACTGCGCCTTGACGAAGAGACCAAGCTGACAGAAAGCCTGCAAGGGTTGTCGGGCACACTTCAGGGCCAGCGCGCGCCTGTCCGCGTGGAAGAAGCACTGCTCCAGGCTTTTCGCGAAAGGACCTTGCGGGAGCCTGGACCACGTTTTGGGCTTGCGGGCAAGCGACTCTGGGGCCGCCTGAGCTGGGGATTGGTATTTGCCGCAACGGTGGCCATAGCCTGCATTGTCATTTTGCAGTGGCCGCGTCTTCATCCACGCTCTAGTGCCCCCGTCGCTCGGGGCGCGAACCACCAGCCGCTGGCATCGTACGAAGCCTCGCAGGCCAAAGCCCCTGCTGTGAGGCCGGAGAGTGGGGCGCTGGACGAATCCGCCAACGAACTGACAACGGATTTCATTCCCCTTGGAACTTGTGATGACTCCCAATGCATGGATGAGGCAACGGTCGTCCGTGTGACGCTCCCTGCCGACGCGCCGCTGGCGTTCGGGCTTGCGCTGGACGACGATTATGGTCCGGAAGGGTCTGTCCAGGCTGACGTTGCCCTGGCGAACGGTGGGGTTCCGTTCGCGATACGGTTTGTGGATTGAGTCGTTCTCGAACGATTTCAGATTGCTGCTTTTCGTTGCGGCTTGGGTTAACCGAAGGGCACGTCAGAAGCAGGCAGAAAGCAGCGGGCAACGGGTGGGGTATCTGCCACCTACGGCGAGAGGATAAGTTAGGGAGGAAACAATGAAAGTGAATCAGAGGAACTTGACAATTAGGACGATGTTGGCGGCGGGCGTATGCTGGATGTTTCTGGCTGCGGCCCTCCTGCCGAA
This sequence comes from uncultured Acidobacteriota bacterium, assembly GCA_963832915.1. Taxonomy (GTDB): domain Bacteria; phylum Acidobacteriota; class Terriglobia; order UBA7540; family UBA7540; genus CAVROP01. The sequence continues at coordinate 162,583 of CAWHWE010000019.1, read as the reverse complement.
CGCCAGGGCACAAAATCCGCCGGCCCCGGGCGGCAGGTTCGGAAGGGCGCGCTTTGCAGGTGCAGAGCCCTTCTCCGGAGGGAAAGTCGTGACCGGCGCGCCTTACTCCGCGCAAGCGGTCACGGAGCACACTCAGACCCTGTCGGATGGGAACACTATTCATACCACGACCAGCGCGAACCTCTACCGCGACAGCCAGGGGAGGACGCGACGCGAGATGCAAATCGGCGCCATCGGCCCCTGGGCGGCGCAAGGGACTCCTCACAAAGTAATCTCCATTACTGATCCCGTCGCGGGATTCATCCACACGCTGAACCCTGATACGCAGGAAGCGCGCCAGATGCCCTTCCGAGCGCACACGGGAGCATGGGGGGGTGCTGGAACTGCACGCCAAAGACCTGAGAACCCCAACGTCAAAACCGAGTCCCTCGGCACGCAAGTGATCGGGGGAGTGACGGCGGAGGGGACACGCATCACGCGCACCATTCCCGCCGGGCAGGTCGGCAACCAAGCCGCCATCGTGACCACTAGCGAGCGCTGGTACTCGCCGGAACTGCAAACTGTCGTCATGCGCAAAGAAGTCAATCCGCAGTCTGGCCAGACGACGTTCCAGTTGACGAATATCGTGCGCGCGGAACCCGACGCGGCACTCTTCCAGGTGCCGCCCAATTATACGGTCAAGAGTGGCAGAACATTCATCAGCAACGAGCCGATGGTAAGAACACCCGGCCAACAGTAAAGGTAAAGAGCCAGGCGCAAGCTTCGGCCTGCGCCTGGCTCACCTCGCAGGTAGGGGCGGGCCTTGCAGCCGCGCAGTCCCGCGACTGCGGGACTGCGCGGGGCGCGAGACGGAGGATCAATTAGAAGCGTCGGTAATGGCGGGGTTAAACAGGCTGCGGAAAAACCCCTCCACACTGTCATTCTGAGCGAAGCGAAGAATCTCGCTCTGAGTGTTTTCAAGGCAATGCGAGATCCTTCGTCGCCTGCGGCTCCTCAGGATGACAGCCCTAAGGAGTTTTTCCGCATCCTGTAAAGCCCCGCCCTTCCCTGACGTGGTGAGAAATTCCGGCTAGCCGCCTTTGGAGTGCGGTAGCTTGCTGCCGCTTTTCCCGCTCGGCGGGACCGTCTTGCCGACCGTTCCCTCTCTCCATCGGCCCGCGCTTCATCACGCCGCGAGCTTGCTCGCGGCTGAAGGCGGCGGTAAGCCGCCGCACTCCAGAAAAAGAGGGGCACTTTATTAGGGGGATGTTTCACCCTCCAATCAGTCTTCCGGTTTGTCACCCATTTTATCTCCTTGACGAGGAAACAGGGCCGCGGCATTATCTCTCATGGGGAGAGCGAACCTCGGAGGTCAGCGCAAGGTGCCACGTTCAGACCATCGCCGGAAAGTCTCAACCACAATTTCTGCCGAGGCCTACGAGTTCTTGCAGAGCCTGGTGGAGTCGGGCAGGGCTGCCACGATGGCGGAGGCAGTGGACAACGTCGTGAAGCACGCGCGGCGAAGCGACAATCGGCTACGCCTGGAACAGGCAACCGCTGCCTACTTCGCAGGCCTGTCGCGTGATGCTGCCCAAGAGGAAAAAGAGTTGGGGCTTGCCCTTGGGCAATCCGGGGACGAGGTTAGCTTTGACGATTGACCCTGCTGCAAAGCTGCCGTCACCACGACGTGGTGAAATATGGTCCGCGGACCTCGGAAATCCCCCTACAAGACACTGGGTCCTTATCGTTTCGCTCGACAGCCGGAATCAAAGTGCCAACGTGGACACCGTCCTCGCCGTCCCCTTCGGCAGCCGCGGGGCGGAAGGACCCACGACGTTTCTGCTTCCGCCCTGGGAGACCAGCCTGCCCGTGGCCTCCTGGCTAAAGGGCCACTTCATCACCACCTTGCCGAAAGCCCGCCTGCGGGGCCGCGCACCCCGCGCCTTATCCTCAAGGCGAATGAGGGAAGTGTGCTTCATCATCCGGCGCGCCTTTGACCCCGACGCGCCCTGGAAAGGTTGAACCCGGATTCCCGAGGTATCCGCAACGAGCTCGGAATTCGCCAGGGCGACTTCGTGGAAGTGACGACATGATAAGGGATCACGTGGTTATCAAGCCCAAGAAGCTGGTTGACCCCGAAGACACGCCCACTTCGGATGAGGGGAAGGCCGTCGAGCGGGGGTTCAGACAGCACAAACGCGGTGAGTACGTGGATTGGGAAGCGCTGAAAAATGAGCTGGGATTGTAGGCTTTCCAAGGCTGCGGCCACGACCCTCACGCGCCTCCAACGGGACCGCCAAGTTAACCGTGGCCAGCTACTCGACTTGGTCACCCTTCGGCCTTTGGCCGGGCAGGGGGAAAGTCTTGGTGAACTCGCCTTCACCGCCTACCGTCATGCCTGAAAAGCGTTTGAACCAATCGCCTTCCGGGACTTCCGGCTCGGTGTCGAGCCAGGGCGCGAGGAATTCAAGCTGAGAAGCAGGAATCTTGCGCCGCTGAATGCGGTCAAGCGAGTGTCGGAAGAGCGCGGGCGGAATATGATGACGGCGAATTCGCGGCATGGTAGGGCGCCTCACCCGTCGATAAGGCCCCGCGCAACTTGCGGGGGTGATGGAGCGAAAATATGAGCAACCGCGTCCATCTTTCCAATCGTTGGAGTTGCCGCCCAGGCGCGGGCGCGAAGCGCGGCGGAGGACCTAAATCCCATAAAAGCCACGAGTGATGCGCTGGCGCAGGCGCGCAGCCTCTTTCAGGTCATGGGTGGCAGCTAGCCTCTTGGCCAGTAAGCCGATTTCTTCCGGACTTAGGCGATGGCCCTTCGACTCAAGGGCGGAGAGCTCAGGCGTCTCGAGCTCTGTCTCTTCGCCGGTGGGTTCACGGGCCACGATCCGCGCCCCGGTTACCGACTGGCACACGAACCAGTGATAGACCACCAGCGCATTCTTGATGACTTCGGTCCGCTTGGTTTGGGTGAGTTTCGCCACCTGGTCTACTAGCTCCGACTCGCCTTTGGTCAAAACGGGTTGGATTCGAGAGCTACTCATAAACCCTCTTTTTTAGCTTAATTATGCATCAGGTTTGAGCAGGCATCAAATGGACGTTAAAGCGGGTTACGATACCGTAAAAGTCGAGGTAGTGGGAGTGGCGAAGAAATAGAGGGGTGGGTGTAGGACCTGGCGAAGCGTCTGGGTTCGGAATTCGGGTCTGACCCTACTGGTCTTAAACTCTCCTAGCTTGCCTTGAGCTTCTTGATTTCCTCCGTCAAAGCCGGGACGATTTCGAAAAGGTCTCCCACAATGCCATAAGTTGCAGCTTCAAAGATCGGCGCTTCCTTGTCCTTGTTGATGGCCACAACCGTGTGCGAACCCTTCATCCCCACCATGTGCTGGATGGCGCCGGAGATTCCCAGGGCAATGTACAGTTTGGGGGCTACGGTCTGTCCCGAACTACCGACTTGGCGATCCATCGGCAGCCATCCGCTGTCGCAGATGGGGCGGGAAGCGCCGATTTCGGCGCCCAGCGCTTCCGCCAGCTTCTTGGCCAGTTCGAGGTTTTCAGGAGCTTTGATGCCGCGCCCTACCGCAACGATGATCTCCGCCTGCGATAGATCCACTGCTTGCTTGGCCTCACGAAAGCGCTCGCCGGGCCTGGTCCGGATGGTGTCCGCTAAAAGGGTGGTAGGGAGCGAGGTGATTTTGGCGGAAGCAGTCCCCCGTCGCACAGAGTCCTCCCGGAAGGCTGCGGCCTGGAAAGAGACGAAGTGCGGCGGCTCCCCGGCAAACTCCACATCGGCAACAAACTTCCCCTGGAAAACCTGCCGCACGAAAATCAGCCTCTCGCCTTCACAACGGAAGCCCAGGCAGTCACTCACCAACGCATGACGCAGCGATGTGGCCAACTTTGGAACGAAATCCCGGACCATGTACGTGTGGCTGAAAACCACAAAACGAGGCTGCTGTTGCTGAAAAACCTCCCGTAGCGCGTGCGCGTAGCCGTCCGCTGTGTAGTCGGCGAGTAAGGGGGAATCGACGCACAGCACCTCCTGGAGCTCGAGGGCGGCAAGTTCTGAGGCGAGGGGCGCAATCTGGTGGCCCAAAAGCACCGCAGAAACCGAACCCCCAAGCTGCTGAGCGAGTTGCTGCCCGGCCGCCATAGCCTCCCACGTGGGTCGGCTTAGCTTGCCCGCTTGGTGCTCGGCGAAAACCAGAACCGATTCAGCCATGTTTACTCACCTTCAGAGGTCGATTCCGGAATGCCCTCCGCAGGGCTCTCAGGCTCTGCGGGTTGTTCTGCCTTCTTTATCGCCTTCGATGGCCTGACAGTCTTCCTCGGCTTGCGGGCGGGCGCGCCGCTGAAAGAGCCTAAGCACTCGCATCTCAGCTCGAGCGGAATCGTCTTGTAGAATTTGCCCGCTTCGAATTTCCTCCTCTGTTCACGCCAGACAGGATTAGTTCGAGCGGCTTCAAAGGCCTTTTGGTCTCGCCAGAAAACCACCCAGAGGTATTCAGGCTTGTGGGCCTCGAAGACCTTGATGAAGTAGGCCCCCTGGCAGCCATCGATTTTCTTGAGGGCTGGCAGCGTCGTTTGTCGTCCAAAACCCTCGTAATCTTTGGCTTTCTTCTTTCTTGCACGCATTCTCCAAATGTGGACAAACATGGAAAGCCTCCTTGGCGGTTAAATCACCCGGGACTCATTTCTTAGTCTATCGACCAAGCGTGTGGCAATTTCCTTGGGGCTACCTTGCAAGAACTGTGTCTGAGTTGACTTGGGCGGCACGTACACCTTCAAAACCCGCTGTCGTGGGGCAAGGTCCTCCAGGCTCAAGCCCAAGTCAACTGGAGCCAACTTCTGGATAGGTTTCTTCTTTGCTGCCATAATTCCTTTGAGCGTGGCGTAGCGCGGCTTATTAATGCCTGATTGGATCGTCAATAGCGCCGGGAGGGGCATTTCAATCCACTGAAACCAGCCGCCTTCAAGCTCCCGTTTCACCTTGAGCGCTGCACCGTTCACTTGGATTTCCATAAGGATAGTGGAGTGGGGCAGACCCAGCAACTCAGCGAGGATGACTCCGGTTTGAGCGAAGCCGAAATCGTCCGACTGGAGACCGGTCAAGACCAGATCCGGATTTTCGTTCCGAATGGCCCTTGACAAGGCGAGTCCGACGCCATAGGCATCGAGGCCTTCAAAGGCCGCGTCATCCAGATGCAGTGCCCTGTCAGCTCCCTTGGCCAGAGCTTCTTTAATGGCCTGCTGCGCCCGCGCCGGACCCAGGCAACAAAGCACCACTTCTCCACCCTGCTTCTCTTTCAGGCGCAACCCTTCCTCGAGTGCATAGATGTCCGGCTCGTTGATTTCAAAGCTGAGGTCTGTTTCCTGAACCCAGGTTGCAGTCTGGTTCACGCGGAGGTTGGTGTCACGAGCGGGGACCTGCTTGAGGCAAACGACGATTTTCACGGGCGCTGATTAACTCCTGCGAGAGTTTGAGGCGCAATCTAACCCTGATAGCGCTTGAAGAGCAAGGCAGCGTTCGTCCCACCAAAACCAAAGGAGTTCGACAGGGCATACTCGACGGGCGCTCTGCGAGATTGGTTGGGGACGTAGTCCAAATCACAGTCCGGATCGGGGTTTTCGAGATTGATGGTCGGAGGCAGGATTTGATCACGAAGCGCGAGCACCGTGATGCCTGCTTCCAGTCCTCCCGCGCCGCCCAACAGGTGGCCGGTCATCGACTTGGTGGAGCTGACGGCAAGTTTGGCGGCGTGCTCACCGAACACCTTCTTGATCGCCAGGGTTTCCATTCGGTCGTTGTAAAGTGTGGATGTGCCGTGGGCGTTGATGTATTCCACCTGTTCCGGTTGAGTGTCGGCATCTTCCAGAGTGCTCCGCATGACACGCACGGCGCCCCCGGCATCTTCCGCCGGCTGTGTGATGTGGAAGGCATCGCCGGACATGCCGTATCCCACCACCTCCGCCAAAATCGGCGCGCCCCGCTTCAGGGCGAAGCCCAATTCTTCAAGTATGAGTATGCCGGAACCTTCACCGACAACGAATCCGTCCCGGTCGCGGTCAAAGGGGCGGCTGGCTCTTGCAGGCTCGTGGTTGCGGGTGGAGAGCGCCCGCATGGCCGCGAACCCACCCACCCCCATGGGCGTGATCGCCGCTTCCGCCCCACCGCAGATCATCACGTCCGCGGCGCAGCGCTGAATCAGCTTGAAGGAATCTCCCACCGCGTGGGTACTCGATGAGCAAGCGGTGCAGGAGGCGGAATTGGGGCCCTTGGCTCCCCACCGGATGGAGACAAATCCGGACGCCAAGTTGACTATGGCGGCGGGAATGAAAAAGGGAGAGATCCTCCGCGGCCCCCCTTGCATCAGCGCCGTGTGTTCTCGCTCGATCACGTCGAACCCGCCGATGCCCGATCCAATGTAGACACCCACATGGTCCGCGATTTCCGGAGACACCTTGAGTTGAGCTTGTTGCACGGCGAACTGGGACGCCGCCAGGGCAAACTGAATGAACAGGCCCATCCTTTTCAGTTCCTTCTTCTCCACGAACTGAAGGGGATCGAAGCCTTTGACCTCCGCCGCGATGCTCGACGAGAAGCCCGTCGTATCGAAATGCGTAATGGGCGCCACGCCGCTTTGGCCGGCCAGGAGGTTTCGCCAATTCTCCTCCGTGCCGATCCCCACGGCGCTCACCAATCCCACACCCGTAACGACAACTCGACGCGTCAAAGTTTACTCCTCTTGCGAAGGCCCGCCCTGAGTGGGTCAGTTCTTCGAGGGCTTAATGTGAGCCTGTATGTATTCCACCGCATCTTTCACTGTTTGGATCTTCTCAGCGTCCTCATCCGGAATTTCAATTTCGAACGCTTCTTCAAAAGCCATCACCAACTCCACGATGTCGAGGGAATCCGCTCCCAGGTCGTCCACGAAATGTGCCGTCGGGGTAACCTCAGATTCATCCACACCAAGTTGTTCAACTATGATTTGTTTGACCTTCTCTTCGGGCGATGCCATCGATCTCTCCTCCTCAGATTACTTGTGGGCGGTCATTCTAACAGTGACAGGCGGCGAGTGACAAGTGACTAGCATTACGGGTGGTGGTTCAGTTTGGCGTAGCGCCCCGATATATCGGGGCATCTTGGGGCTGCGCCGGGCTAAAGCCCGGCGCACGCCAAACTGAACCACTATCGCATCACGCCATAAACATCCCGCCGTTGACATTGAGGACGTGCCCGGTAATATACCGAGCTTCTTCCGAGGCCAGGAACCGCACCCCGGCGGCGATTTCAGAGTCCGTTCCCATGCGTCCTATGGGAATACGGCTCAACATCATCTCCTTGATTTCGGGCGGTAGATTCTCCGTCATGGACGTGGCAATAAAGCCCGGCGCCACCGCATTGACCGTGATATTTCGGCGCGCCACCTCGGCTGCCACGGCCTTGGTCAAACCAATAATACCTGCCTTCGATGAGATGTAGTTTGCCTGTCCCACGTTTCCCGCCTGAGCGACCACTGAGGCAATGTTGACGATGCGCCCATAACGCTGGCGGACCATGCTGGGCAAAACTCCTTGAATGCAGTAGAAAGCTCCGTTCAGGTTGGTTTTCAAGACCGCATCCCAATCTTCTTTCTTCATGCGCATGATAAGGCTATCTCGGGTGATCCCGGCGTTGTTCACCAGAATATCAACCTTGCTCCAGGTTTCCAGAGTTTGGGCCACCATCGCTTGCACGGCCTGGAGGTCAGTAACATCCACGCAGAAACCCATCGCCTTCACGCCCTTGCCCTCGACCTCTTTGACGACCTCATCGAGCTTGGAGCGCTGCATATCTGTCAGGGCGACGCTGGCTCCCCCTTCCGCCAGGTTCAGCGCAATGGCCCTTCCAATGCCTTGCGCGCTCCCCGTCACAATCGCTACTTTTCCTTCCAGATCAAACATAACTTTCTCCTGCTCTCTGTCAAGTCAGTTTCGTGTAGAAGCGGCTTTATCCGTCAGTTGACGGATAAACCCGGCGCTACAACACCGCATGGGCCAACTGCCCGGCGCCCAGCCGCGCCAGCACTCTGTTTAATGTGGCCATGTCCTCAACCCGCAGGCACTCGGCTTGAGGGTCGATTTTGCGGAGCAAACCCGAAAGTACTTTCCCAGGCCCCACTTCAATGAACCCATCAACGTCTTCCGCCCGCAAAACCCGCATCGCCTGGTTCCATTGGACAGGCGCGGTGACTTGGCGTTTTAACCCGTCACGAACCTGAGCCGCCGACCGGACCAACGCCGCGTCAACATTATTGGCAAGCGGAATCTGCGGGTCGGAGATTTCCACGAGATCCAGATCCTTTTCCAGCTTCTCCTGAGCAGGTTTCATCAGGGCGCAATGAAAGGGGGCGCTGACGTTCAGCATGATGGCGCGCTTGGCTCCACGCGCTCGGGCCAAGGCAACGGCCCGCGCCACGGCGCCCGTATGACCGGCGATCACCACTTGTCCTGGGGAATTAAAATTGGCAGGGGAAACCACCTCGCCCTGCGCAGCCTCGTGGCATACGTCTTCGACTTCGGCGGCCTCCAGCCCCAGCAGCGCTGCCATTGCACCCTGGCCGACCGGCACAGCATCTTGCATGTACTGGCCACGCTCGCGCACCAAACGGACCGCCTCCTGGATCGATAGACTGCCAGCGACCACGAGGGCGGAATACTCTCCCAAGCTGTGACCTGCCACAAAATCGGCCCGGACGCCTTTCTCCCGCAAAACCTCTGCGACGGCCACAGACGTGGCCAGAATCGCGGGCTGAGTGTTTGCTGTAAGCTGCAAATCTTCCATGGGCCCTTCGAAGCAGAGCTTGGAAAGCGAAAAACCCAGCGCCTCGTCTGCCTCATCGAAGACGCGCCGTGCGCTGGGAAAGTTCTCAGCCAATTCGCGCCCCATGCCGGCATGCTGGGAACCTTGACCGGGGAAAATGAAAGCTATTTTCGGCACGTTTTGCATTCAGCGAACTTAGGAGTCAGAAGCCAGGAGTCAGAATGGACCCGCCTCTCATTGGATTCAATCATACGTCTTCCTGTGCGAACCGAAGAACCCCACAGTTCTCGTGCCCGGTGCTTCTTCTTCTGACTTCTGACTCCTGACTTCTGGCTCCTGCCCTTCACCAGCGCATCAAAATAGCGCCCCAGGTGACGCCGGCTCCGAAGGCGGACATCAGGATCAGAGCGCCTTTCTTGAGCCGTCCAGAGCGCACACACTCGTCGATACAAATCGGGATGGAAGCCGAGGACGTATTGCCGATACGGCTGATGTTCGAGTAAACCTTCTCAGGGGGAAATCCCAACCGCTCCCGGACTGCCTCGGTGATGCGTTGGTTTGCCTGGTGTGGTACAAAGAGGTCGATCTGGTCTGCGCAAACCTGCGCCTTCTCCATGACCCGCCGCGACACCTCTTCCAAATTGCGAACCGCCGCCTTGAATAATTCGTTCCCTCGCATCTTAATGTAATGGTCGCCCCTCGCTACCGTCGCGTACGAAGCCGGCGACGCGGTCCCCCCGGCGGGAATGTACAAGTGGTCGGCATACTGGCCTTCCGTGTGCAGGTCAGAGGCCAGAATACCCGCGGGAGGGGTGACCTGCCCAAGCACCACCGCGGCCACCCCATCACCAAAAATTACGCAGGTTTCGCGGTCTCGGTAGTTCACGTATCGCGAAAGCAGCTCCGCGCCGATGACCAGCGCATATTTGGATTTGCCATTGCGGATGAATTGTTCGGCCACCGTGGTGCCAAACAGGAAGCCCGAGCAAGCCGCCGCGAGATCGAAGGCACAGCACGATCGAGCCCCGAGGTCGCGCTGGATTAACGCCGCCGTGGAGGGAAGGGGCATATCGGGAGAGATGGTCGAGCAAATGATCAGGTCCAGGTCCTCCGGGGTTATTCCCGCCATCTCCAGGGCTTTTCTCGAGGCCTTCACCGAAAGGGTCGAAGTAGTCTCATGGGGAGCGGCCTGACGTCGTTCTTTGATGCCGGTTCGTTCCGTGATCCACTGATCCGAAGTTTCGACCATCTTTTCGAGATCGAGATTGGTAATCACTTTTTCCGGCAACTCAGAGCCGGTCCCCAAAATTCCAGCCGCAATTTCCATACAAACTCCCAAATCAAGCTTAGCTATTTGCCGACTGTGTGCTGGCAGGCGACCTTCCTCGTGCTCCGACACCCCGGCCGCTTTGGTTACGCCCGATTGCGGTGGCCGCCAGGTGATCCTCAATCTTCTCGTTCACCTGGCCTTCCGCAAACTCGGCCGCGACGCGAATGGCGTTCTTGATGGCGTTCGCGTTGGAGCCACCATGGCAAATGATGCACACGCCCCGAACCCCCAGCAGGGGAGCTCCGCCGTACTCTGAATAATCCAGATGCTTCTTAAACTTCTGGAAGGCCCTTCGAGACAGCACGTAACCTAGCTTGGCGGGCACGGTACTCGAGAGCGCCTCTTTCAAGAGGCTCGAAACAGTCTCCACCAAGCCCTCGCTGATCTTCAACGCCACGTTCCCTATGAAGCCATCGCAGACGATAACTTCCACGCGCCCATTGTAAAGGTCCCGCCCCTCCACGTTGCCGACAAAGTTAAAGGGAAGCTGCTTGAGTAACCCAAAAGCTTCGCGGGTCAGATCGTTCCCCTTATGTTCCTCTTCACCGATGGAGAGCAACCCGATGCGGGGCCTCTCCACACCAAAGATCACGCGGTAGTAGACCTCTCCCATCACGGCGAATTGCTGCAAGTGGTGAGGCTTACAGTCTACGTTGGCGCCGACGTCCAGCAGCACCGCAGCCTTGCCCGCTGAGGTGGGGAAGACAGCGGCCAAGGCCGGCCGGTCAACGCCGGCCAGGGTTCCCAGCACGATCTTTGCCGTAGTCATGACCGCGCCAGTATTGCCGGCACTGATCAATCCATCCGCCTTATGTTCGCGAACCAAGCGGGCCGCCACCCGGATGGAGGAGTCCCGCTTGCGGCGGAATGCCTTGGCTGCGGCATCCTCCATGGTCACGGCCTCGCTGGCATGGACCAACTCGACGGGAAGGCCGCGAGCATCCCGGCGGCCCAATTCACGCTTCAAGATATCCTGCGGTCCGACCAGCAAGACCTCGGCGAATCCCTCCCGCGCCGCCTGCACTGCCCCATCAACCTCCGGCCCGGGCGCGGAGTCTGTACCCATGGCGTCAATAGCGATGCGTCGCATGAAACTCAAGTCAATCCGTGGATTGCCCCTGCGGGATAAGCAATGCGCGCCATTCGTGTGCCCCGAGGATGGTCGCGCCGCAACTCAGGCAGACTCTTTCACCAGAATGACTTCCCTTCCGCGGTAATAACCGCAGTGTGGGCAAGCCTGGTGAGGCATTTTCTTCTCGTGGCAGTGTGGGCATTCAGCGAGCGAGTCCACTACCAGAAAGTCATGAGCTCGCCGGCGGTCCCGCCGTGCCTTGGAATGTCGTCGTTTGGGATTTGGCATAGAATCTTAACTCTTTTCAGAAAGGTCCCTGAGCGGGAGAATAATAACCGCCTGACACCTCTCACTGCTTGACTATAGGTTCCGGATTGACCCGGCGCCGCGACAGATGCACAACTGCGTATCTCGCCCGCCTATCCTTCCTTCAGGGAAGAAAAGGGTGAGTTCTCCTTGGCGAGCAGGCACCCGCATTTCTCAAAATTCAAGTTTGCCCCACAACCAGGGCAAAGACCACGGCAATTCGCCTGGCAAACAACTTTCATGGGCGCGGAGAGGATCACTTGCTCTGTCACCACGTCAGCCAGTTCAATTCCATCTCCGGAAAAGAAGGCTACTCCAAGCTCATCCTCGGGAAGTTCGACTTCTTCCTCGCGGGCAATGGTCGATTCGGGCCGATAGAAAAGGTCGAACTCCTCTTCGACCGGAATGGCCACAGAAACCAGGCACCGGTCGCAACAAGCCTCCAAACGCGTCCGCAAGTGTCCGCGAATGCGGACTTCCGACCCCACTAATTCTGCCACCGCCTCAACCTTCAAAGGGGCAGCCTGCCGGAAGTCAGCTCCGTGGTAGTCGAGTGCCCCGGACCCGTATGTTTTGGAAACAACAATCCGGTGAAGCTCTAACTGTCCTAGCGTTATCCGCACCGCGGCCTCAACAACCGAAAACTCTAATTATAGTCAGACGCTCAGGGTTGTCAAGAAAGCTCGGAAGGTCAAGCACTTGCGCTCGACGTTCTGACCAGTCGGCGGGTCTCCCTAAGGTGTTGAAGGCCATTCGGTAATCGCTCTCATCGCAAGCGGCGCCCCCAGCCAGAAACCTCCCATCAGGGATTCTGCGGTCGGCGCCCCGGGCCGAGCACACTAAGTGAGCGCGCAGGCGCGCAGCCAATTATTAAACATGCTCCGAGCATAAGAGTGCAACACCTTTTCCGCTCGGCTGACATCACCGACCACCTTCGTTGCCGCACCCGCGCCCAGCACACGCTCGAGCGCCGCCTTGTAGTCCGGCACTTGGGACCATTGCTTCGCTAAGTCAGCGGAGATCTCCACGTGAAATTGGATCCCGTAAGCCTTCTTTTTCCAGCGAAATGCCTGGTTTGGATAGGCTGGCGAAGTTGCCAGAAGGACCCCTCCGTCAGGCAAGTCAAACGTTTCCCCGTGCCACTGGAAGGTCACAAGCTCACCAGGAAGACCGGAGAAGACGGCATCGTCACAGCCTGCCTCCGTCAAATAGACCGGCATGATTCCGACTTCAGGTTTCGGCCCCGCGTGCACACGCGCTCCCAGGCTGGCGGCGAGGAGTTGAACGCCAAGACAAACGCCCCAGTAGGGCTTCCCGGCCAGCACCGCTTCCCTGACCAAGCGCCTTTCGGCGGTCAACCAGGGAAGTGTGGCTTCGTCGTTCACACTCATCGGGCCACCCATCGCGATGATAGCGTCGAAGCCTTGCCAATCGGGGAGTTGCTGCCCTTTGTCAATTTCAACCCGGTGGATCGAAGCGTTCTTCTCCATCAAGATGTCTTCATAGACACCGGGGGGTTCACACGAGATATGTTGTAAAACTAAGATCCTCACCGCCGACGCTCCCTACGACGAGATTACCTTATAAAGTCCTAATGAGGCAATTAGTCTGCCGCCGACCTATCTTTCACCTGTTTTCTCACTCAATTCCGCGTTCATAGTTGCTCCGAACCCTGCGGCCTTTGACTCACTCCCAATTTGCCGATTCGCTAACCTACTTAGAATCAATGGGAGGGGGCGCATGCTTTGGTGCCAAAGTTGCTTAGCATTAATGTCCGTGTAAGAATACGGGCACGAGCGGAGGCAGTGATAAGTCGTTCATGGGCTGCGTGGCTACTGCCTACCTAATCTTGATGAGTCGAAGGAGTCTGGTTTCATGGCTTACGTAATAACAGCAGAATGCACAAAAGATGAGAAGTGCGTGGACGTTTGTCCGGTGGATTGCATTCACCCGCGCAAGGACGAGCCTAAGTTTGCTGAAGCAACGCAGCTATTTATCAGCCCGGTTGAATGTATAGACTGTGGCGCGTGCGTTCCGGTTTGCGAAGCTTCGGCAATTTTCGCGCTCGACGATCTCCCGGAAGACCTGAAGCCGCTTGCCGAGGCGAACGCGGAGTATTATCAGTAGATCGAGGGCGCTGCTCAAAGACGTTAGTCATAAGAAATCTTCGCCCTGCCGGGCGCCAAGAATCGCGCCCGATGGGGGGCTCTCAGCTCCTCCCCGATTGACTTCGTTTGGCAGCGCCTCCTTTCCCCTCAAGGCGCAGCGAAAACAACCCGCTGTTGCTGCCTGCCTTCATTTAAGCTAAATTAGAGCGTCTTATTTCTGCGAGCGCGTTGCGCGCTGGGGCGCCTGTTAGGAAAAGCAGGCTGCCTTCAGAAGGATAGTCCCGTGAAAATCACTGCCGTCGAGCCGCTGGTCCTGGGAACGAGCTGGCGAAACCTCATTTTTCTGAAAGTCCAGACCGACGAAGGCTTGGTGGGCATTGGCGAGTGCACGCTCCAGAACCGTGAAGAAGGTGTCCTAGGCTACCTTCAGGGGGCCGTGCGCCGTCACGTCATCGGTTCGGACCCTTTCAACATTGAGGATCTCTGGCTGAGGATGTACCGTAATGAATTCTTCCGCGGGGGTGTCATTGCCACAACAGTCATGAGCGGGATTGAGCTGGCCTGCTGGGACATCGTAGGCAAAGCCGTGGGGCAACCGGTGTGGAAACTGCTGGGTGGACGTTGCCACGAAAAAGTCAAAGCCTACGCCAACGCCTGGTACACCGTGGAGCGCACGCCGCAGGAGTTCGCAAAGCGCGTGAAAGTGGTGCTCGAAAAAGGGTACAAGGCCCTCAAGGTCGATCCCTTCGGTCCCGGATCGCTGGAATTGACCCGCCAAGAGAAAGTCCGGTCGGTGGAACTGGTAGCGGCCATTCGCGAAGCGGTAGGCCCGGATATTGAGATCTTCGTGGAGATGCACGGACGCTTCAGCGCCGCCACGGCCATCGCGCTGTCTCGCATGCTGGAACCTTACAATCCCGGCTGGATTGAAGAACCTTGCCCGCCGGAGGACGTGCCCTCCCTGAAAAAAGTCGTGGACCACGTCAACCTTCCTGTGGCCACCGGCGAGCGCTGCTTCACGCGTTACGGATGCCGTGAGGTGATTGAGAATGGGCAGCCGGACATCCTCCAGGTGGACGTCATCCACGCGGGCGGAATCATGGAGATGAAAAAGATCGCTGCTATGGCAGATGTGCGGTCTATTACGATGGCGCCGCACAACTCCAACGGCCCCGTATGCACTGCGGCGAGCGTGCATTTCGATTTCTGCACCACCAATCTCAAGATCCAGGAGTGCTTCGACGACTTCTCGGAGACCTGGGTTGTGGATGCCGTGCCGGGAACACCGCGTCCGAAAGATGGCTGGTTCTATCCGCCGGAAGGACCCGGCTTGGGCGTCTCGCTGAACGAAGACCTTATTAAGGAACACCCCTTTAAGGAGGGCTTCTTCAACATGTGGGAGGCCGACTGGCACATGCGGCAGTTCGCCAGGTAGCACTGCCGCCCCGGCCCCATTCCTCGCTTCAGCAAGACTCCGCCCGCCTGGCGGGACCGGGGCAGGCGCCGGCCATACGCCCGCAAGGTCATTATGTTCTGCAATCTTCGAGCAAGTTGACGGCTCCAGAGAATCTGAGGTGATCACAACCTGTATCTCGGTTTCCTTGATGGCGGTCGGGATTTGGGATACATTAGCGATACGATGGATGAGGATCAAAACTGGGAGCATGCCGGCGGGAAGCTCGCCGACCTCGGCCCGGAAGCGCTGACCGAAGTCGAACTGCTCTCCATCCTTGTCGCGCCTGGAACGCGGGGCAATCCAGCGGAGAAAATTGCCGAAAACATCTTGAAGAAGTATGGATCGATCGAGAGATTCGGCGGCCATCCGCTTGAAGAGCTTTACGAAATCAAAGGCATGGGCGACGCGAAAATTATCCGCCTCGCTGCGGCCCTCGAGATAGCCCGCCGCGCGGCGTATGGCTTCTTAGATGACGGTAGGAAAAAGGCCTCCCAAAAGTAGGCTTAGCGAAAAAGCTGCGCGTGCGCCCCGCCCTCACCTAGGACGCGCCGAGAAGTCGATTAGCAAGTACCTTGAAGAGGTCAAGCCTCTCAATAGCGAACCCGCCAGACTATCCCGATTCACTGTCTTGCTGAGTGACCTCTTTGGTAACCTCGACCTTCCTCTCATCCGCGATTTCCTGGGCGGTTTCGAGACTAGGATATCAGCTCACCAAGGCGAGAAGTGCCGCGTTCTCCGTGGCAGGGCCGATGCCCTCTATGGCAACCTTTTGATCGAGTTTGAGAGGGGTTCGGCAGGATGGCTTAAGCAAGCGAAGAAGCAACTCCAACGTTACCTGGCGATCCTGGCAGCCAACGGCGAGACAAAGGACTACTATTTCATTCCCATCGCGAGTGACGGGATTTCCTTCATAGTGTTTGCCCCCACGGAGGGGCCCACTCCGCCGGTTACTCCTGAAACCGAGGAGATCGAAATCGAGAAGGTCGAGGAATTCAACCTCGGCCAAAGACAGCCGGAAGAATTCTACTTCTGGCTCGATCGCTACTTCTTGCGCGAGCACAAGCGTGAGCCTCGCACAGAGAACTTCCTCCAAGATTTTGACACCTCGAGTCCAGCCTTCCGGTTTGCAGCGTCGCTGTGGCTGGAGGCCATCGCCGCCATTTGCAAGCAAAGCGACTACAAGGTGATCTACGAGAACTGGCGCAAATACTTGCGCATTGCCTACGGGACGTCGGTAGGTGACGAACACCTCTTTGTCCGTCACACTTACTTGGCGACGTTGGCCAAACTCATTGCCTACGTCCGCATCACCGGGGCGCAGACCGCGCCGGAAGAGGACCAGACGCAAGAGATCATCCAGGGAACGTTCTTCGAAAAGCAACAGATCATGAACTTCCTCGAGGAGGATTTCTTCTCGTGGGTGGCGCGTGCGCCCGTGGTGAGCTGCACACAGAAAATCATCTCTCGTTTAGCGAATCTGCTCTTCACGTATCAGCTACGCGAACTTTCCGAAGACGTCTTGAAAGAACTTTACCAATCCCTCGTGGACCCCAAAGACCGCCATGACCTCGGCGAGTACTACACCCCTGATTGGCTCGCCGCCCGCATGTGCAACGCTCTTCTGAGCAAGTCCGGGGAGGACGCCGTTCTCGATCCTGCCTGCGGCTCCGGCACTTTCCTTTACCAGGCTATTCAGCACAAGAAGAAACACCTGCCAGCCACTCGGCAAGCCCTTGAGAAGATTCTCGGCAATGTGGTGGGAATCGACATTCACCCCTTGGCGGTCATCGTTGCGAAGATGAATGTCCTCCTGGCGCTCGGGGATTTATTCCAGAAGCGCTCAGGTCCAATTTCCATTCAGGTCTATCTTGCCAACTCAATCCGCCATCCGACCAAGCAGCCTTTCATGGGGAACGGTGGTGAGCCTGCCGAGAGAGTCTATCTGAACGAGCGAGAAGTCCTCATACCAGATGCCGCCCTTTCGAGCGCCGCCGCTTTGGATGCCGCCGTAAGGGTCGCCGACACCTTTGCGAAGTCGCACCGCGACTCCCCTTCCCTCGACCAGCAGGCCTTCAAGGACCACGCACGCCGAGTGTCTCCCGAGCTTGCGCAATCCCCCGGCATGGTGGAAATGCTGTTTGACCTGGCCATACTCTTGCACGAATTCATTCGTAAACCCGAAGACACCATCTGGGCTTACATCCTCAAGAACCAATACAAACCCACCTTTCTCACCAAACAGTTTGAACGTCGTCATCGGCAATCCCCCCTGGCTCTCATTCCGCTTTGTGGAGAAAGGTGAGTACCAGGATTATCTGAAGCATCTCATTGTGAAGGAATTTGGGTTGCTTGAGGGCGCTGGGCACCTCATCACCCATCTGGAGTTGGGGACCCTGTTCTTCGCGCGCTGCGCTACCCTGTACCTCAAGCGTTCCGGGAAGATCGGCTTTGTCCTTCCTCGCAGCATTTTTACCGCCGACCAACACGACCGGTTCCGCCGGTCTTACGGCATGGGGAATACGACCCTGACCCAGGTATGGGACCTCGAAGAAGTGTCACCGCTGTTTAATGTCCCGGGAGCAGTCG
Source organism: uncultured Acidobacteriota bacterium (assembly GCA_963832915.1). Classification (GTDB taxonomy): domain Bacteria; phylum Acidobacteriota; class Terriglobia; order UBA7540; family UBA7540; genus CAVROP01. The sequence continues at coordinate 144,943 of CAWHWE010000019.1, read as the reverse complement.
CCTTTGGAGATGTGATCAGCGACTCCTCCAAAATCCTCCCGGGCAAAATCTTGTCGGGACAGTTGAAAAGAAAGAATGCCTCATTCGAAGAAGCCAAAAGGGACCTGAAGATTGAGGCCACAGAATTCCACGTCGTCCAGCAGGGTAAGCGGACTTATCTGAGCACGACCCGGAAGAAAATCTCCAGTCAACGCAGCTTCTATCAGCCTCACTTCAAGGAAGGCGCCACAATCGTCCCTCGTAACTTCTGGTTCGTGGAGTTCAAGGTCATTCCCCGGCTGGGCATGGACGTATCTCAACCGGTAGTCGCCACCGACCCCCGCGCCGAGGCCGAGGCGAAACAACCTTACAAGGGTGTACACTTCGAAGCCGCCATCGAAGCTGAGTTCCTTTACGCAACGCTCCTTTCGACCGACCTTCTGCCATTCGGCCATTTCGATTTCCGCCCTGTCGTGCTCCCACTGATTGAAGATGCCCAAGGGTATCGGCTTCTGAGTGCAGAACAAGCCCGAGCCCAAGGCTACTTGAAGCTGCCCGAGTGGCTAGAACATGCTCAAGAAATCTGGAAAAGAAAAAGGCAAGAAAAGGCAAAGCGGATGAGCATCCTGGAACGCCTCGACCGGCAGCGGGGGCTAACAGGCCAGGATCCCACAGCCAAATTCATAGTAATCTACCCAAAATCGGCGACCTTCCTCTGCGCCGCTGTTGTCAGGTCAAAGCCAATCGCCTTCCCCGTAGGTCCTCACATGGTTGGGGCTCGCAAGTTCTTGGCCGATTATGTGACTTACTTTCTCGATACCTCGGATATCGATGAAGCTCGCTACCTTTCTGCCGTCCTCAACTCGCCGGTCGTTGACGCCCGAATCAAACCGATGCAGGCCAGGGGCCTTTGGGGGCCACGCGACATTACGAAGAAAGTGTGGGAACTCCCGATCCCCGAGTACATCCAGCAGAACCGGAACCACCTGAGACTGGCAAGAATCGCCGAAGCCTGCGAAGAAAAGGTCAAGGAAATGGTTCCCGGCTTGAAGGAATTGTTCAAAGACGTTCGTGGGCCGCACGCCATTGGACGTGCCCGGACCGCTGTTCGCGAGGCCCTGAAGGACGAACTCGCCGAAATTGACGCACTTGTGCAAGACATCCTGAAGTAGCACCCTGGCGCGGCGTACGAGCCCTAGAGATGGCCTCTCGCCGTACCTTAGACCGGAGTGTTTCCCATGAAAACATCCCGACGAAATTTTCTGCAATCCACTATGGCGGCGCCGCTGATGGCCCGCTTCAGTCTCGGCGGCTCAAGCGGCGCGCGGGTGGAGACCCTCTTGGCGTCGCCAGCCCAGATGGAGTTCGAAAACCCGCGCATCATCCGCTACGACTCGAGCTGTTTCACAATCAATGATAAGGACACCGTCATCTTCAGCGGGGCGTTCCATTACCCACGTTGCCCCAAGGCGCTTTGGGCCGACCGCCTGGCGAAGTTCAAGGCGGCGGGCTTCAACACTATTGAGACCTACGTTTTTTGGAACTACCACGAGCCGGAGAAAGGCAAGTGCAACCTGACGGACTTGGAGGACTTCGCCAAGCTTGTAAAAGACATGGGCTTCTACATGATCGTCCGGCCCGGTCCCTACGTCTGCGCGGAGTGGGAGCGCGGCGGTTTCCCATCCTGGGTGGCAGCCATGCGGTTCCCTCTGCGCACCAACCATGCGGAGAGCATTACGACATCGCAGCATTGGTACGACCAGGTTTTGCCGGTGATACAGCGGCACCAGATCACGGTGGGCGGCCCGATCATCATGGTTCAAGTGGAAAACGAATACGACTTCAGCATTCCCATGCCCGACGCCGACAAGCGCGAGTACATCCGGGCACTGGCCAACATGGTCTGGGCAGCGGGGATCGACGTGCCGGTCATTACCTGTTGGACCAAGCAGGCGCGGGAGAACTCGGACCCCGATATGGCCAAGATCATGGACACGTGCAATTTCTACCCCCGCTGGGACATCGTGAAAGAAGTTGTTCCAAGGCTTCAGGAATTGCGCAAGGAAGAGCCTTCCTCCCCGGTCGCTGTCACCGAATTGCAGGGAGGTTGGTTCAGCCAGTTGGGCGGGAAGCTCTCCGTAGACCAGGAAGGTGTGGACGCCGGGCAGATTGACACGCTCACCAAGACAGTACTCGAGCAGGGGGTGACCTCCTTCAGCTACTACATGGGTTTTGGGGGAACGAATTTCGATTGGGCCGCCAAGACCCTCACCACTACTTACGACTACGCCGCGCCGATTCGCGAGCCGGGCGGCTTGTGGGAGAAGTATTACGCCGCGCGGGGAATCTGCCGGTTCCTTCGCCTGCACGGGGATGTGCTGACCCGGGCTCAAGCGCTCGCAGGCGGCGCCGAATCTACGAATCCCAACCTCAGCGTCACGGAGAGGGTAAACGGCCAAAGCGCCGTTCTCTTCGTGCGGGAAAACGCCAATGCCGAGCAACGCTACAAGATAACATTCGTTGATCCTAACAGCCCCACGAAACGCAAGATTAGTGTGCCGCGCGAGGGCGAACTGGTCCTGGGTCCGCGCGAAATGAAAATGCTGGCCGTGCAGGTGCCCATCCCTGGCAGCCAGCTCCGCTACTCCACGGCGGAGGTGTTGGCTCACGGCCTGAACGTCGACCGGCATTTCCTTATCCTTTATGATTCGCCGGGGCGCGTGGCGGAAATCGCCCTCGCGACCAGAGACGAACCCCATGTGAGAGGTGAAACTGTTTATCAGTACTGGGACCCGGAATATGAGTCGGTGGTCTTTGGCGTTCGATTCGATAAGACTGAGAAGCTGCTCCTGGTGAATGACCACCTTCTGGTTATCCTGTTACCGCGCGATCGTGCCCTGCGGACGTGGGTCAGTGAATTCCCTTCCAAGGTTTATCCAATGTCGGAGGAGACGAAGCCCTTCGCTGTTCCCTTCATTACGGACAGCTACATGCATGCGGGCGGCGGTTCACGTGGGAGCCGAATGTGGGCCGATTTGGATCTTCTGCCCGGCGAGCACGAACTGACTTTGCTGCTTCCTTCCATGCCTGGCAAGTGTTGGGTCGATGACGTGCTGACGGACCTTGACTACGAGAGGGAGTGGCGAACCGCCCGCTTCCATATCATGACGCCATCGCTGCCCTATAAGCCGTTCGATTTGACCGACGGGCAGGCTTGGGTAGAGAGATTCGACACCGCCTCCGGACATTGGCAGAGCAATGCGCCCGGCGCCCTGGAAGACACCGGCCCCGTCCCTTATGGTTACGTGAAGTATAAGGCGCAGTTCAATTACAGCAACGAACCGAAGATGTTCATTTCGACTTTCGCGGATGACCCGATAAAGGTCTTCATCAACGGGAAGCCGGTCGAAAAAGCATTGAAGCCCGCAAAAGCTGTCGACTTCGAACTGGCAAAATACGCCCAGGCGGGGACAAACACGCTGGAAATCGCGTACGAGGCTTTTGGGGCGTACAACGGCGATAAAGCGATGAGCGATTTGAAGGGCATCGAGTTCGTGCGTATCGGGAGCGATGCCGGCAGCGGCGTACCCATTGCTTCCTGGCAAATCCAGCGCATTCCGGCGCCCATGCGAGGACGGGAAGTGGACCCGGATTTTGCCGCCGCCTGGAGTCCCGCGTCTTACCGGGCATCAGGTTCAGCGGATGAACTGGTTCCGGCATTCACTTGGTGCCGGAAGGAATTTGCGCTGCCTGGGGTCGCGCCGGGCTGGATGGCGCCCTGGAAGCTGACCTTCGAGGCTGACCGTGACGCCCTGATCTATCTGAATGGCAAGTTTGTGGGGCGTTACGTGACCGTCGGACCACAGAAGGAGTTCTTTCTCCCAGAACCGTACTTCGCTCCCGCGGGAGGGCAAAACAATCTGACGTTTGTTTTGGCCTATACGGATCGCCCTGGACACCTCCGAACGCTGCGTGTGGGGCCATACGAGGAGTTCTCCGCCCGCCGCACACGGGTAGAATTTGAGTGGTAGGGGCGCTCTTCAATGGGCCGGTCATTCCTGTCCCGCAATGGCGGGAGGAATCCAGTCCGTCGAGAGCGGATTGCCGAAGGTTTGCGTAGCGGATTCCTCCTGCCATTGCGGGACGGGAATGACTGCGCTCCAAATGAAACCAATACCATATTGCGAGCCGGATTGACGGACTGGGTAGAAAATGCAAAAATAGCTCCTTGGGGAGCTGTGGGACCGGACTCCGTTAATTTCCCCTCCTGATTTAAGCCCCATCCCACTCCATTTGAAGGATTCTCATCATGAATGCCAATGATATGCGGCCAGGTATGGTCATCCGACACAACGGCGAACTCTTTACCATTCACAAGGCTGAGCACCGCACGCCGGGCAACCTTCGCGCTTTCGTTCAGGCCCGCATGCGCAACCTGCGCACCGGCGCGCTCATCGATCACCGCTTCCGATCTGAGGACACCATCGAGAAGGCCAACCTCGATGAAGTTGATATGCAGTACCTTTATTCCGACGGCGACTCTTATTTCTTCATGAACATACAGAACTACGAACAGATCGGCCTGCACAAGTCCGTGATCGAGGACCGCGCCTCCTACCTCGTTCCGGACGTGGTTATTAAGGTGCAGTTGTTTGAGGGAAGGCCGGTGGATATCGAGCTGCCGGCAACTGTGAACCTGAAAGTCGTGGAGACTGAACCTGGAATGAAAGGGGCCTCCGCCACCAACGTCACGAAATTGGCCAAGCTCGAAACCGGCCTCACCGTACAGGTCCCGCCGTTTATCGGCGAAGGCGAAGTCATCACCGTGGACACTTCAGAAGGAAAGTACCTCGAACGCGCCAGCGGCTGAGTTCTCCGCTTCATAAATCCACTCACATATCCGATGCTGGTGAGCGCCGCCGGCCTGTCTGAAACTGTCTCCTTTCGCAAAGGACACATAGCACATTTGGTGCTAACCTTGGGGTGTAGAAAAACCGAACCAAGGAGACTGTGATGGGAAACCCACGACGAATTCGCATCTGCGCTTGTGTTGTCCTCTTGTTGGTGACCTTTGCCTTGGTGTCTTTTGGGGCGTCACGCGGACCCCTACAGGTCGGCGCCGCCCGAGTAGACATTACACCGGCGCCCGACGCCGCACTCCTTATGGGAGGGTATGGGGCCCGCACGCAGGGATTCCAGCGAATTCACGATCACATTTATGTGCGTGCCATCGTGCTCAGCGATGGTGCCAACCAAGCAGTCCTGCTGGCGTGGGAGCTCGTGAGTATGCCCACCCACGTATGGGAAGAGCTTTCGCAACGGATTACAAAAGAGCTGGGCATTCCGGCGGATAACCTGTTGTTCGCGGCGGTTCACGATCACGGCGCACCTACGCTCACGGGAATGTTCGGAAGAAGCCCTGCCCCAGGCGCCCCCGGCGGAGCAAACCCTGCCGGAAGAACGCCTTCACCCGCGACAATTGCCTACACGGCCAAAGTGGAGAATGACGCCTTCGAGGCCGTGCGCCAGGCCAAGGCAAATCTCCAGCCGGCTCAGTTCGGATTCGGAACTGGCAAGGCCTACGTGAACGTCAATCGCCGGGAGTTCTTTCCCAAATTGGGGTGGTGGTGGCTGGGCTACAACCCTGACGGGCCGTCCGATAAGACCCTCGCGGTTCTCAAGTTTACAGACCTGGCGGGCAAGCTCATCGCCCTGTTCATCAACTACCCCGTGCATGCGGTGGTTATGGGGCCCGACAATTTCGCTGTAACGGGGGATTTGGCCGGGTCGACCTCCCGCTACGTCGAACAGTATTACCAGGGCAAGATCCCCACCCGCGGAGACGCGGGATGGGAGCTGGATGTTGGACCCGAAGAGAAGGCCGGTGGCGAGGGTCCAGTCGCCGTCTGGACGAGTGGCGCGGCAGGAGATCAAAATCCGGTTTCGGTGGACCGGGGAGAAGACTTCACCTTGGTGGATGGTCTGGGAAAAATCCTAGGGGAAGAGTCCGTGCGAGTGGCTAATAGCATCGCAGTGATGTCGTCGCAAGCCAGAATCGACAGCTCGCAACGAATTATCACCTGTCCAGGGCGCCGGGTAGGCCCGGGACCCACGCCACGCACTGAGTACACCTTCGAGGACGCCGACCCTGTCAACATCCGCCTCAGCCTGTTGAAAGTCAACGATGTGGCCCTGACGGGAGTTTCAGGAGAAGTCTTTACGCACATCTATCAACACTTGAAGAAAGAGTCGCCATTCAATGGCACGATCATGGTGACCCACGCCAACGGGTCCAGCGGTTATATTCCGAGCGATGACGCGTTCGACCACATCAGTTATGAAAACACGGTCTCTCACCTCAAGCCGGGCTGTGCCGAAAACGGAATTGTAAACGGCTTACTGGAAATGATGCGATCCCAGTAGCGTAGGAGCTAGTGCCGCGTAACACCTGACTTTTGACAATTGGCCACTGGCTCTGCCGCCCTGGCTGTAGGGGTGCGGCTTGCCGTACCCTCTTCATTTCTATCGCGCCACCGAACCAAGAGGGTACGGCAAGCCGCACCCCTACAGCCAGATCGCCGCGACTCTGACGAGTGCCTGATCCGCCGCATGCTGAGTGGCGACGAGGCCGCGCTCGGCATCCTGTACGACCGTTACGGAGGACTGGTGTATTCGGTGTCCAAGCATATCTTAGGTGACAGCGGGGCCGCTGAGGAAGTCTTGCAGGACATCTTCCATCAGATCTGGCGCACTGCCGCGAGTTTCGATTCCGCGCGCGGAAGCCTCTCCAGTTGGCTGCTGGTGATGGCTCGCAACCGTTCGATTGACCGCGTGCGCCGCCGAACCCCTTCTGTGGGAGAGGAGGACGTGGCGACCCTGCACGGGCCGGGTCTCGACCTGGAGAGCGCTGCGGCGCGGAATGAGATGGGGGGGCGCGGCCCGTCTCTACCCGCCGCCGGCTCTGGACGCCCGTATGGACGGCTCTCTGGGCCTCGATCTGTCTCGTCCTCGTCGTGGCGGGATTGTGGCTCGCGATCGACAATCGAAAACTTTCCAGGAGGCTGGCTGAACTCGAGCTCGTCCACGGGCAGCTCGAGGTATCCAGCCGCGAGCTGAAGGTGGCGACAGCTCGCGCCCAAGCCGCCCTGAACGTGCTAACCGCCCCCGAAACCATCCAGGTGGACTTGTCGCCGGCGGCGGCTCGTCCCGTGCCCCACGGCAAGGCATTTTACAGTCCTGCGGGGGGATTGCTGTTCTATACCACTAACCTTCAGCCGCTTCCCGCCAGCCGCACGTACGAGTTGTGGCTGATTCCCACTGAAGGCTCACCCGTTGACGCCGGAGTGTTCAACACTGACTCCCGCGGGAACGGCCAAGTGATCCTTCCCCCCTGCCTCCGGGCCTTACCGCCAAGGCGTTTGCCGTCACCATCGAGCCTGCCGGTGGCGTTCCTGCTCCGACCGGACCCAAGGTCCTCATCGGCCTCGTTTCCTGACCCGTTACGCTTCCGCCCAAGTGGTCCGTCACCTGTATCCCAAGGCCGAAAAAGGCCTCGCCCTCCGTCACACAAAATTCTTCGATCTTTCGTCCCCTTCTGCAATCCGCCAAGCCATCTCTTGACGTACATATAAACGGGCAACCATATCGAGACTCGTCGTGGAGTGCATGCGCCCTGCCTGCCGGCGGGGGGAATGGCTTCACCATACGACAGGCCATCAGTTGGAGCCTGTCTTGAAGGGGAATGTGACGTTTGCCTCTGCAAACTTGTTTCACAAATCTTGAACCCCAATCTTTGGAGGTGAGGTGCATGATGAAGAACAAAAGAACCATCGTTCGTCTAGCCCTGGTCTTGCTAGTGTAACGTAACATTTAATAATTGACCATATAGGGTCAATAATGTATGCTGGGTGGATGTTGAGCCCAAGCACGGTTATCACCCTCAACGGCGAGGTTAAGACTACTTTGGAAACCCTGGCGCGGGCCGGAAGTACGACCCAACGAGTGGCGCGCCGCTGCCGAGTGATTCTGCTGGCGGCGCAGGGAACCCCCAACCGGGTGATTGCCCGGCAAGTGGGTGTTTCTCGGCCCACCGTGTCGTCCGTCCGTAGCGCCTTTGCCCAGGGCGGAGTGGACGCCCTTCGACATGACCCCGAACGCCAGCGCTCGCGCCGCAAGCTGAGGCCCGCCCTGGAGAAGCAGTTGATCGAGACGACGCTGCACACCCCTCCGCCCCATGCCACCCACTGGAGCACCCGCACCTTGGCTCGGCAACTGGGAGTGTCCCACATGTCCGTTCACCGGGCTTGGCAACGCTACGATCTGCAACCCCATCGGGTGGAAAAATTCAAACTCTCCAACGACCCTCAGTTTGAGACCAAGGTGCGCGACGTGGTGGGACTGTACATGAATCCCCCGGATCGCGCCCTGGTGCTCTGCGTTGATGAAAAGAGCCAAATTCAGGCCCTGGACCGAACGGCGCCGATCCTGCCCCTGCGGCCCGGCTTGCCTGAGCGCCAGACACACGACTATATCCGGCACGGCACCACCACGTTGTTTGCTGCCTTTAACATCCTCACCGGCAAAGTCATCGGTCAGTGCCTGCCTCGGCATCGAGGCCGCGAGTTTGTGCTCTTCCTCCGCCAGTTGGAACAAGCGGTACCTCCGGACTTGGAGGTCCACCTGATCTTGGATAACTACAGCACGCATAAGTGCCCACCCGTTCAACGCTGGCTGAAGCCCCAGAAGCGGCAGCGGTTCCATTTCCACTTCACCCCCACCAGCAGTTCTTGGCTCAATCAGGTGGAACGTTGGTTTGGCGAAATCACCCGCCAACAGATCCGACGGGGAAGTTTCCACAGTGTTAAAGAACTCGAAACAACCATCTACGAGTACTTGGCGGCGTGGAACCAGACTCCCAGACCGTTCGTTTGGATAGCCACGGCGGACATCATTCTCGACAAGGTCCGACGCTGTAAAGAATTAAATGTTACAGAACACTAGCGATCTCCGCCGTGACGGTCTCGCTCGTGGGTCCACTTCGGGTGCTGGGCTCCAGCCACCGCGAAGTGCCCATCACGGCTCTCGACCCCTTGGCAGATATCACTGATCTTTGGGCTTTTCGCAGCTACGATAGCAGCGGCAACGACACGAGTCCAGAGAGCATCACGATGATCATGGGGGTCAATCCGTTCGCGGAGCCGGCGAATGGTCCCAACTGGTTTCCCTTCGATCCCCAGATCCTCTATGAGATTCATGTTGATAACAACAACGACGGCAAGGACGAAATCGTGTTTCAATTTCGGTTCTCGACGCAATACCAACTGCCCACGGTTTACACCGGCCTGGCGGGCTTCTCCGGCTCGGCCCCGGGAGTCCCACCCCAGATCACAGATTTCAGCAACCCCGGCCTGAACTTCCGGCAGACCTACACCGTTACGATGATCAAAAACGGTGTTCGCACTCCCATTGTGAATAGCGGCGGCTCACCGTTCTACGCTGTACCCGCCAACGCCGGTCCTCGCACCATCAACTACGCCGATCTCTACGCCGCGGGTACCTACACCGACACCAACCACGGCATTTCAGTATTCGCCGGGACCGTGGACGATCCTTTCTTTATCGACTTGGGCGCAGCTTTTGATACCGGCAATTTCCGGCTTCTCGCCACACCCCCCGCAAATTCGGGTGTCCCAGGAGTCCTCACACCCACCGAAGACGCCGCCAATCAGAACTTCACCTCTGATTCGGTCTCAGGTTTTGCGGTAGACGCCATTGCCATTCAAGTGCCTATCACTATGCTGACCAGCACCGGCAATCTTGAGTCTTCAAGCTCTACGCACGCCACCATCGGAGTCTGGGCAACGACTTCGCGGCCGCGGGTCATCATACGCTTTGCGTCCGGCGGGGGACGTCAAGATAGCGACCCCGCGTTCGGGTACAGCCAGGTGCAGCGACTGGGGAATCCGCTCATCAATGAGCTCATCATCGGCACCGGAACGAAGGATTACTGGAGCATGTCCCAGCCCGTGAATGATTCCCAGTTCGCGAGCTTCGACTTAAATCCCCTCTTCGTCACGATTATAGACTCCCTCTATTCCGTGCTGGCTCCGGGCGCCCTGTACTCGCCACCTGCTCCACGCACCGACTTGCTTCCGCTGGTCGAGTATCTGCAACCCATCGCCGCTGCGGGGACGCCTCCCGGTCCTATCGCCGACTTGCTCCGCTTGGACACAGGTGTGCGTCCCACAGCGCCCGCTAGCGCCTCCCGCTTGGGTTTACTCAGAGGTGATAACGCTGGTTTCCCGAACGGCAGGCGATTGGCTGACGACGTGGTGGATATCACCCTGCGCGTGGCCGTAGGCGGCGTGCTCGCGGGTGATAAGTGCGGCGCCAGCAACACCAGCAACTGCAACGTTTTCCCAAACAACATACTAGGTGACGGTGTCAACGTAAACGATGTGACTTCCGATATCGCTACAGACGGTTCCACGAATCTGGTGGAGTCCAATACTCACTTCCACACCTCGTTCCCCTATGTCGATTACTGTCCCAGCGGGCGCGAGCGAAGACACATCGATCCCGGTGAGACCGGTTGTACGGCCGGGACGGGAGCTGCATGTGCCGATTAGGCACTTCGGGCGTTCTTGCTGATTACTGTGAAGGTTGACGGCAACTAACATGAAGACTCTCGTTCTTGCACTCTCACTTTCTCTTTCGGCATTTGGGGCTGCTGGCGGCGAAGTAGCTTCGCCGTCGCCAGCCCAGCTCCGCATCGAGGCGGCTCAGGAGGTCTTGCAAAAACAGCCGAAACGATGCCAGGCGTATAACGATCTGGCGTTGGCGTTGGTGCGCCGCGCGCGGGAGACCGCAGACAACTCCTACTACCCGCAAGCCCAAGCGGCGATCGAGACCTCGCTCCAAATTCAGCCGGATAATTTTGAGGCGAGGCAGGCGCACGTGGCTCTTCTCCTTGGCGAGCACAAGTATCGCCAGGCGCTGGATGAAGCTCAGGCGCTCAACCACCGCATGCCGGACGCTGTGCTCATCTGGGGCTATATTGCAGAGGCTGATGCGGCGCTGGGCGACTACGATCAGGCGGAGAAGGCGGCGCAGTGGATGATGGACCTCCGGCCCGGCAACCTGCCCGCGTTCCTGTGCGGCGCTGCTCTGCGTGAGGACTGGGGCGAAACCGACGGAGCCTTGGATTTCCTGGCCAAAGCGCTCCAGCAGACGTTCCCCCTCGAGACCGAAGAATTGGCTTGGATCATGACGCAAATGGCGCGGATCGACCGCCGGGCAGGGCGGCCTGCCGCGGCCGAGCCGCTCTTGCAGCAGGCGCTGAAGACTTTCCCCGGTTACTACCTGTCTCTCGAAGAACTGGCTGAGGTCCGCCTGGCCCAGCGCCGCTACCCGGAGGCGGTGGAGTTGCTTGCGATGCGCAACTTGAGCTTTCCGAGGGCTCGGAGCCGCTACCTTGCAGCGTGAGCCCTCGAGCGCGCGGGAAGGCCGGCCGAGGCCGAAAAAACGTATGCAGAATTCGAGCCAGCGGCGCGCAGCCAAATCGAGCAACCGGACAACGCCAACCTGGAACTGATCGCATACTACATTGAGCATGCCCGCCAGCCTGCTGAAGGACTCCGCATTGCGCGAATGGAGATGCAGCGCCGCCACGATGTGCGGACCCTCGATGCTTACGCCTGGGCACTTTACATCAACGGTCAACCCGCCGAAGCTCGCCGCCAGATCGAAAAGGCGCTTGCCGTCGGGACGTGCGACGCGGCGCTCTTTTATCACGCGGGAGCAATTGAGGCGGCCTCAGGAGAGAGGACTGCGGCCATGCGTTACTTGCAGCAGTCTCTTGATCTCGACCCCACGTCGGAGGCGGCCGAGGCTGCCCGCCGTGCTCTCACCACGTCCGGCAACATTACGCCGGTCAAGAACAGTCAGTGAGATAGTGTCTGAGGGACGAGGACGGTGGTGACCGGACATTGAGCGAGTCGCACATCTTTCGCCGGGCTCGGGGGCTAGAAGTGAATGGACAGCCTTCTCCCTTGGGGAGAGGGCTGTGTTTCCGAGTGCTGCACCCCCGGTGTCCAGCTCAAAATGAGGGGCACGCTCGCTCGTTCTCCACGCAACGTACGTTGGACGGCTTGGGGAAGCAGTGTCTGGCGCTGATGCTGGTTCTGCTACCCAGCCTCGGAATCGGCGTCAGCCAAACGCCCACCGACGCGGAAATCCGATCCTTGCAGACCCACCTCAAGTTGTATCCCACGGACTTCAAAGCGTATGACCAATTAGGGGCGGCTTACATTCAGAAGGGACGCGAGACCGCAGACGCAAGTTATTACGAACTGGCGAAAGAGGCGTTGAACAAGCCCCTCGATCTCGTTTCGAACGATCCGGCGGCTGCCTCCGCCAAGACGCACATGGCTGTTGTGGCGATGGCCGAACACCAGTTCGAGGAGGCTCTCACTTGGGCGCAAGATGCCTTGGCGCTTGGCGCCGGCGACCCCTCACCCTGGGCCATTGCCGGCGATGCCCTGACCGACATGGGGGAGTATGACCGCGCTGCCGAAGCCTACGCAAGGGTGCGCGATCCACTGTACGCAGGGAATGAAACGACAGGGGTGGCTTACGAACGCAACAGTCGCGTGGCCTATCTGCGCTTTCTTCGCGGCGACGCCCAGGGCGCGATCAAGCTGATGCGCGATGCCATTGCTGTCGCCATGACCCTACGGCTGCCCGCGGAAAACGTGGCTTGGAGCCAATATCAGTTGGGCGAGATCTGCTTCAGGAGCGGGAACCTCATCGGCACAGAGCAAGCTTATCGGGCCGGGCTGGGCTTCGACCCGAATTCTTATCGTAACCTCGCAGGCCTGGGGGAGGTCCGAACTGCGCAGGAGAGATACCCGGAAGCCATCGCGCTTTATCAAAAGGCCATTGCTGTGGTCCCTTATCCCGCGTTCGTGGCGGCGCTCTATGACCTCGACACGCAAGTGGGCCGTCTCGACGACGCGCATAAGCAGTTCGAGCTCATCGAGTTCATCAGCAAACTCAATCCCCTTAACGAGAGGCTCTTCTACCGCGAGCTGGCGCTCTTTTATGCGGATCACGACCTGAAGCTAAAAGAGTCCGTCGCGCTGGCGAAGAAGGAGTTGGAGGTCCGCCACGACGTCTACACATGGGACATCCTGGCCTGGGTGCTTTACAAGAATGGCCGGGCCAGTGAGGCTGCGGAGGCCATGGAAAAGGCGCTCGCGCCGGGTACGGGCGATGCCCTGCTCGATTTTCACGGCGCAATGATCGAGTTCCAACTCGGCCACCGCCAGCGTGCGAAGGCCTTGTTCGGACGTGCCCTGGCATTGAACCCCCACTTTCACATGGTATACGCCGATCAAGCGCGGAAGATACTGGCTCAGCTCGCAACTCCTACCGCTCAGACCGCCAGCGCCTCCGAGCCGGGGGTATCTCTGCAATGAGCTTGCATTCGGGGCAGTGGACGCGATGCCGTAAGATAGTTCCTGGGCTTCTGGCGCTTGTTGCAGGGCTCGCTGTTATCGCTCCCGGGCTCGTTCTCGCCCATCCCATGGGCAACTTCAGCATCAGCCATTTTGCTGCTATCCGCATCGAGGTGGGCTCGCTCGAACTGCGCTACATCCTGGACCTCGCGGAAATCCCCACCTTCCAGGAGATGCAGGCAGCGGGGATTGGTCCAACGCCAGATGATCCCCGAGTCGCCGCTTATCTCGCTCGGAAAGCCGAAGCGTTGAAAGACGCGTTGGTGGTGACCCTCAACGGCCGGCCTCTCGGGCTTGAAGCCATATCCGAAAATGTGATCTTTCCACCCGGCGCAGGCAATCTGCCCACCATGAAAATCGGAGTGGTCTTTCGTGCCCCACTTCGGGGTGCGGCGTGCCCTTGCACGCTTGACTATCGCGACGGTAACTTTCCCGAACGAGCCGGATGGAAGGAAGTGGTTGCCACTGCCGGGCCTGGGCTGGATCTGCTTTCGAGCACCGCAGCAGCCGTTTCGCGCAGCCAGGAACTGGCGAACTACCCCACGGATCTGATTAACAGCCCCCCGCAGGATCTCTCGGCGCGGTTGATGTTCGCGTTTACGAATACACTGGCGGCCGATGGCCTCGGCCACCGTAATCACGTGCCTCGGCGTAGGCATCGTCGCCCAGGCGATGCTAACTCTGGGAGCGATTCACCTGCGCTGGTGACGCCCAGGCGCCCAGGCTCCCTTACCCGCCGAATCAATCGGAACAAATTCAGATCTTCACTAATTCTTCGATGAAAACGGTGCGCTGCTGCTCGATGCTCCGGCGCGCGGCGATAGGTAACAAGCACTCTAAGGCGGCTTCTCGCACCGTTACCCTCTGATGAAGCGGGTCAGGCACGGGTCCGCGGAAAATCGACTTGTGCAACTTGTCGTCGGCGCCCCAGTGGCCGCCGCCACCGCCCTGGCCCACGGTCTGGGTCCTCGAGGCCTTGAACAGCGGGGTGATGCGAATGTCCGCCATCCCTTCCACGCTCCAAGGCTGCGCGTGGTAAACGCGCGCATCCAGCCGGCCTTTGGTCCCGTTGAAGGCAATTCTGTATCCCTCGTAAGGCATGAAGGCGTTGAGCGAAAAACTCATCATAACGCCGGTGTGGTAACGCACGTTCAAGGTCATGGTATCCCAGACGTTGATATCCCGCCGGTAGACACAGCCGTCACGCAAATAGCCGTCTTCCGATTCGGCCTTCACGTAGAAGTCCATGGCGAACTTGTCCTTGGTGATGTCCCAGAAAAACTCACACTTCCCCTGGTGAGGACAGTTCATGCAGCGCCCGCTGCGATACTCGCCGTTGTAGCCGTAGCGCCGGAGCGCCCCGAAAGCCTGGACCTCCGCGGGCTCTGCTCCCAGCAACCATTGGACCAGGTCGAGGAAATGGCAGCCCTCTGAATCCAGCACCGAGCCGTTGAACTGCTTGAATCCGTGCCAGCGCCGGAAGTAGGAAGCGCCGTGATCGGTGTTCAGATAAACGTTGTAATCGACGGAAGTGATTATGCCGATCTCCTCGGTGTCGATGATTTTCTTGATCGCTTCCGCGTCCGGGCTGTACCGGTAGTTCTCCGCGATGATGAGCTTGCGGCCGGTGCGCCTTTCGGTGTCGAGGACTTGCTGGACCATCTTTTCGTCGGTCGCCATAGGTTTCTCGCTGATGACGTCAACACCCAGCTCCATCGCCCGGCAAATGTACTTGGGATGAAAGGAATCGACCGTGGTGACAATCACGCGATCAGGAGAGGTCTTCCGAATCATCTCGTCAAATTGCGTATCCATGAACATGGGGCAATCAACGCCAATGTAGTCCCTGGCCACCGCCATGCGCTTCCGGTTTATGTCGCAGAGGCCGACAAACTCCACCACATCGCCGTAGTTACTTTGCAGATTCTTGCCCCAGGTAATGCTCCCCCTGCTCCCGGTCCCCACCAGCACCACCCGAAGTCGACCGCTTTTCCCCTTCGGTTTGGCGGCAACATTCTGACCCGCCGCCGGCTCGAGAGCCATGCCGACGCCACTGGTCGCAGCGGCCGCCAGAAATTCTCGCCTTCCTAAATGAGATGATGGCTTATCCATGGGGTACCCTCCTTCAGCGTTTGTGCCGAATTGAGTCTCGGCATGTAGCCCTCTTCTATGCCTGATGATCTGCCCCACCTGGGCGCGCAGGCGAGAGAGCATCTGGTGCACGTTGGCATATGCTGCAACCTGGAATTTCCACTTTGGCCTTCCAGCGGCCCCTAGTATACGCCGATTCAGCAAGGGAAGGCGGCGCCCCGAAGGGCGCTATCAACGAGCAAGGTGCAGGATGCAGGTCATGCGTGACCTTGGATGAGACTTTATGTCCAATATGATCGCTGTTTGGCGCCGTGTGTAGTCATTAACTGTATTGTTTTCAAATAAATTCCCGGTTCAAAAGCATAACTATCTTTGTTTTCATAAACATTCCCGGATTGCTCTGGGCCGCTGAAGGCCGTTCCTTTGTTTTCATGGACATTCCCGCATCGCTCGTTCACTTTTTAAAGTTACTGGTTTCTTGCTTCCTTGTCTGTCGTAGCTCCTTCTCCAGCGCTGCCATGCCTGCCAAGAGCCCTCTCCATTCCCTCCCCCCAAATGCAGTAGGCAGGAAGCAGGCGTAGCGCAGGTCCCGCTCCCCGGCGCGCCGGTGGACCTGCGGCACTTCAGAGGCAGTGAGCAGACGGCGGAAGGCAGAAAGCAGAGATCAGAAGGCAGTCCGCAGTCGCGAGGAGGAAGAGAGCAATTCACATTTCACCATTCATAATTCAGCATTCCTGCCGCCTCACCTAGAACCCTAGCCTATCCTCTCCCATCTGTCAAGAGACATGGTGTCCGCTTCCGGCAGGCATTCCGGCGAAAACGAGAATCCGGCGCTCACCCACCACGCCGCTCGGCTGCGTGGGAAGGTCGCGTTGCTAAGCGTGACATGAATGCACTTGTCCTCCATCCATGGTCAAGAACCGCTATCCGTGATGACAGAAACGGGTGCGGCGGGGTAAGACCCAAGGGTAGGTTTTTCGTGCCCTGCAAGGGCACAAGAGAGTGGCCGGGGGCAACGCCCCCGGAATGCGAGACGTTCGTTCCCCGACCCTGAAGGGGTCGCATTACCTGGAGCCGCAGGACGTAAGACCGCCGTGGTGCCTCCCGGATTCGACCCTTTCAGGGTCGGACCCTGTTGGGGGGCGTTTTCCGGGGGCGTTGCCCCCGGCTACTCTCTCGATCCCCTCCGGGGATCAAGGGTCGATAGTGCTGAGAACGTTCTGTGTGGCAAAAAGTAGGTAAAACGCCTTCCGGTCCGCCCCTGGATTCGAAAGCGCGAATCTGAGGAAGAACCGCCCCGATGCACCGGGACGCTACGCTTTCTCCGCCTCCTGCGTAGATGATGTGGGGCGGCCGTGGATGAACCAACGCCAGAGAATCTCAACAATTTGCGCTTGCAACCTTTAGCTTCCGGCGCGCTCCCTGGCTAATTCCTCGAACTTGGCCCGGGCGCGGGTGAGGCGGTCTTGGAGGCGTTGGTGGAGGTTGCGGCATCCTTCCTCGGTGGTGGGAATGGAAATGGGGCCGCGGTAGCCCGTTTCTGCAATCGCTGCCAGCAGTTCTGCCTCGGCTCGGGTGTCACACACCAAGCTCACGGCGGGATTCTTGCCGAAATAAAGCGTGGTCGCTTCGAACATGTGTTCCGCAGCCGGAAGCCTAACGTCTCCCTCCGGTATCTCCACCTTTTTTTTGGGATTACCCATTCTCGTCCTCCACCCACATGGGAAGCGGTTCTTGGAATTCGGGGACGGCGTGGTTCCAGGCGTCCAGCGCGAGTTCCGTTTGGGAAACGTCGTCTTTGCCGCTGCCGTGTCTGCGTTGCTCCATCTTTTGGACTTCCACGATACGAATGGAGCGGAAGTGGAACGCCACCTCGCGGTATAGACGATCGATCAGATCTTTTCGCCGTCGCGGGTTTTGAACACCAAAGAGTTCAAATACGGCATCGTCCAACTTCCTTCGGTCTTCCTGCTGCAATTCGAGTGGCAATCCCGGTGGTAACTTCGCGGCATCGCGAACGAATTTCGACTTAAGGCGTGCTAGTCCAAGAACGCGAGTTGGTCCCGCAGTGGCTCTGGGTAGCGGAGCGTTCGCCGGTCTCCGTCCCAAGCTATGAGAAGGCCCCTGTCTTTCACGACATAGTTCACCATACATTCCACATCTCGGGGAGGCGGATTTTCGATCACCACAACGAGCTTTGCGTTTGGGATCTTTTGGATGTACCTATATTCGTAGAGCTGGGAAATTGCGGTTCGAACCTGTGCGTGAACATTGTCATCTGTCGTGGACTTCATCTCGAACAGAAAATCATTGTTCGCAAGCCTTGTTGAAAGATCGATCAATCTGTTTCTCTTAGGTATTCCGCCGGCCGTCCGAATTTTGTTGGCGACAAGATCAGTGAGCATTTGATGCGAATCGACTGCCCGCTCTCTTGCTGCAGCGTCGATCAGAACCGTTATGTTCCTAATCTCGCGCTGAACCCGGCGAGCGACAGTCTGGTATTCTGTAAACTCATAGGATTGTGGGAGCAATGGCTCCTCAGTCGCTGCGTAATCAAGAAGCTCAACGCCTTGGGGGAGCTCGGTTAAGACGTATCGACCGTCGCGCAGATCAAGGATACCTATCCTGGTTAGCCAGGCAATGATTGTGCTCAACCGCCTATTCACCATGGCTGGAGTAGTGGACACGGTAACCGTATCAATGAACCTACGGAAGTCCGCTCTGGATACCCCTTGTGGTCGGCTTGTTTCCAAGAACGGTATAACTCGCTGGATTAACCTTGATCCGAGCACGGCAGCAGCCAGAAACTGGCCCCTGCGATTCTCGGCCGATTGTAGAAACTCCTGCCCGGTGTAGGGGGGCAGGAGCAAATGTAGCGCGGACCTGTTCTTTAGGTCCGCGGCTTTTCGTGCCCACAGTGCTCGTCGGTTCGAATCGCTATTGCCTCCGCCCGGCATCGCGGGTAGATTGATCGCATGTCCAGATTGCGGCGTCCGTTTCTATATGACCGCTACATGTTCGTGACCGTAAAATTGCTCCCATCGAGGCGCAAGCTGGAAGAACCGGATTACGCGCGGCTGGCGATTGCACTGGCGCGGATGCGGCTAAAAAACAAATTCGCACTGACGGCCTGGGTTTTTCTGCCTGATCACTGGCATGCAATCATTTATCCGCCCCATCCACTCAGCATCGCGCAAGCGATGAGTGCGATCAAGGTAAGCTCGACGGTTGCAATCAACCGCGGGCGGCACGAGAAGGGAGAACTTTGGCAAGAACGGTTCTTCGATCGCGCGCAGCGCACGGTGAAAGAATACGCGGAGACTATTGAATATATCCACCTGAATCCTGTGAAACGAGGTCTGGCGAAGCGGCCCGAGGATTGGAAGTGGTCCAGTTTTCCTGAGTACGCGGGCGTGGACGCCGCCGAGCAGCAAGGCCGGTGCGGGCTGACTATTGACCGCGTGCGTTTGCCCGCCGATCAGAACGCCAGAATTTGAAGTTGTAGCGCGGACCAGTTTTGGGGATCCGCGACTCGTTCTGAATGACAAGAAAGAGCCGCGGACCTACAAAACAGGTCCGCGCTACAGGTGCTTCATAAGTCAGGTCCACGATTGAGGGCTTCCTATGCAGCGACCTAGGGTCAAACGGCGGGTAATCAGTGGGAATCAATCTGCCGGTAGCACGGCTGCTCCGTCCATTTCATTCGGAAGCACTGGGCGCAGGTCAAATGCCTTGGACCTATGGGAAAACTGGACCCAAGCCTGTCCGTTTACTGCGGGCAAGCATTTCTTTAACGTGGGCGTAACTCACGAGGTTGCGTTTGCGGCCGACAGTTTTGGTGCGGTTCGCAAAATACCGGAAGACTTCGACGGTTGGGAGAAACTCGCGCGGATAGTGGAACGCAACTATGTGCGGGGCTGGATTGCAAGAAATGGCAGCCGAATGTTTCTCTGGGATAACTTCAATGAAATGCTAACGACAAAAAGTGGACACTTCGAATACTTCAAGGACGCTCTCGTTAGACTTCAGAGAAAACGATACGCTAAGCCGCACACGGAGCTTTGGGATATAGGAGGTCAGCGCTACATCGGAGATTTGAGAGAACTGCGCCTAGTTGTCGACAATGCAACCCCAGCCCTTTGAGACAAATGTTAGTCGATTATGACGTAGCCCAAGCTTGCTCCAAAGCAATTGCCTCGTTGGCCTTTGTGTGCATGTCCGTGACGACATCGTAGCTAGTGAACTTCGTTCGCCTCGCGATGGACTCGAGTGAAGGATGGGCAAGTTTCGATTCGAACTCGCTCTTGCGTAGCGCCGGTGCCACCACCCTGAACGCGGAATTGAACGCGTCGAACATTACAAACTTCAGAAACGCACCGTTCATGTCGGTTGTGTTCTCGACCGCTATGAACTCCGCAGGAAACTTCCGCTGGCTGAACCAAATCACATCCACCGCAGCGGCACGGCGCACGATCTCAGGGTAAGTGAAGGGATAGATGTCTTCGAGTGTAACCAAGCGTCCTAGCGGCTTGCCCAAAAAGGCTTTGTTCCGGTCCTGTTTTGGCACAAAAGTTTGCTGTTTCCTGAGATTGCCCAGTTCCACAAGTAAGCCCTGATAGTAAGTATGATCGCTTTCGGGCTTTGGCTTCTGCGTGAGGTCGGCCGGTAATTCGTCTTTGTCCTCCAATAAAGCCCACAGACCCGGACGAATTCGGAAGAAATACTTCGGGTTCTGCACGATACGGTTAATTGATTTGAAAGGCGTCTTTGTTTCCCACTTCACGTCGGGGATTTTCAGGGCTTCTTTGTAGAGTTGGCCGAGCGTCGCATATCCCCCATTGGCGTGCATCGCGTCAACCACTGCTTCACGCTGGTTCATGCCGGTAAGAATACCATGCGACCTTTCGATGAGTCCATGATTCACGACGTTGAGCTCAGAGCGGAACCAAACATTCACTGGGGGCGGAGATTACAGGTCAGGGTTCAAAGACAAGAAAGAGCCGCGGACCTACAGAACAGGTCCGCGCCACAGGTGCTCCATAAGCCAAGTCATTGATTGAGTGCCGCATGTGCGGCGAATTACGGTGAATGGTGAAGCGGAGCATAAAGAGAGGGTGGCCTGCCCCGTGAAAAGAGCACCATGAAAAGTGGAGGATCACCAAGGTGCGAAAAAACTCTAAAGCGTCGAACTCCCCAAGGAAAAGAGTGGCACCGACGGCAAGGAAAATCCATGCGAGATGCTGATAGCGCTTCAGGACATAGTTTTGCTCAACGGAGATGCCAACACCGAGACGGACCACCGCGTGAAGCTCGTCGCTGAGCGAGCGATTGCCAAAGCCCAGAGGCGGTAGACCACGTTGTTTTGGGTATCTATCGCCCAGCGAGCCACCGTCAGCGCAGTCCTGTCCGTGCGCCCTTCTCATTCCTGACACCTCAGCGGCGACCGCACGCCGGCAGAGAATCGAGGAAGAACATAGTCTTCGAGCTTGCCCTTGACCTCCGGGCGGGTGACATCTTCGGGCCTATTGAGTTCAGTGCCGAGCTTCCACTCGCCGACGCAACGCTCGTGCATCGAGTCGGCGTCCCACCGTGACCGGTCGAAGAGCGCAAGGTGCTCGACGTTCCAGGTAAAGAAGTATCGGCAGTTCTCCCGCGTGGCCTTGTTAAAGGCATCTTCCATCAGCAGCGAACCAAACGGTGAACTTCCCTGTGCCGCGCCGGGGAGTTTTACCTCCCCGCAAAGCGCTAACCTCCCGCGACCCCCCTCTTTTCGTCCGTAAACACGAAAGTCTTGCCTCTTCAGGCTGCCGCGTCCAAATCGCTCAATTTCAGACGAACCAAAGGGGAGCTCGGGATGGGTTTCAAAGATTTTGTCAGACCACTTTGAAACATCAGCGCAAAAACTGGTCTCGTGTTGGCGGTAGCTTAAGGGCGGCATTCCGTTTCTCTGAACAACTATCGCCCATTGATTATCAACACGGCAACAGAAATTTTAATATGGGCTGGCTGTCTCTTTTTCGTCACGGTGCGCCTTCTCAAACGGTGCAGATTTCCACTCCCTGGCAATATGAGCGGGCGGCCAAGCGCTACGATAAAGCCGGCGTAGCGCGGACCCGCGCTCTTGGGGTCCGCAGTTCTTCATTAGGAAAAACTTCAGATTTCAAAACCCAGGGCCTGCCCGCGGATTCGGAAACGTGTATCTAAGGAAGGACCGCGGACCTGGAAAACAGGTCCGCGCTACGCTTGCTTATACTCTTGTCATGGTTTTTGAGGATGACTTATGGCGCAACGCTCCAGCCTAAAAAGGAGGCGAGGTTTCAGCGGAGGACAGGGGATTTGCGTGACGGATGAGGCGCTCGACAGCTAAACAGGCTGCGGAAAAAGGCTTCCCATCTGTCATCCTGCGCCCGTCCGCTGCGCTCAGGGTAAACTCCGCGGAGGATCTCGGCAGTTTGTAGGTCGCCCCTGGTCGAAAAAAGACAACTGCAGAGATTCTTCGCCCGCCAAAAGACAGCGGGCTCAGAATGACAGGTGCCGGCGGCGATTGTATTCAGAGGCGCTCCGGTGTATGTTATCGACCGGTCGAAGGGTGAAAGGCGACGGATCGGACAGTTGGGTTCTGCTTCCTCGCTGGCCGGCTCGATATGCGCAGAACGTTGTGCCGCAGGAGGCTCGTGTGATGGACTGGGGTCACCGGATTCCGGGGCTGCGCGCCCTACAAATGGGTTGTAGTAACCTGGCAAGTTGGGGAGCGCGGCACGCAAAGACTCTCCTGAGACAACGAGTTCCTTTCCTGACTATTGTCCTGCTGCTTTCCTCATTTTCTTCCCTCTGTGCAGCTAGCCACTGTGAGACTGCGGGCGGTTGCATCGATCTCAGTCAAGGCTGGCGCGTTCTTCAGGACGTGCATGATACCGGCGAGAGGCTAGGGATATTTCGTCCCGATTGGAACCCTTTCGCCGTCGGGCCGGCCATGTCCGATTGGGAACCGATCCCGCGGCTGGCTCATCTTCAACTGCTGTTGGCGCCGCAACCCTATTTCGGCCGCGAACTACGGTACTTCAACGAGGCTCCCTGGTGGTATCGACTGGAATTCGCTACGCCCGCCCAAGCCCGGCAGGCAACGCTTCGGTTCGAAGGCGTCGATTACTTCGCCAAGGTCTTTCTGAACGGGCAGCCATTGGGCGAGCATGAGGGTTACGCCGACCCGTTTGAGTTCGAAGTGGGTCCGCTGTTAAGCCGCGACCGCCCCAATGTTCTGGTGGTGAAGGTCTGGTCCCCCTGGGATCACGAAGTGGCCGCGGGTGACGCAGCGAATTGGGCATTTGGCGTGGTGCGGCGCCTGCTCAAGGGCACTTACGAGCACGCGGACACGTTCGTGCAGCGCGACGTGAATCCTGTCGGCATTTGGGGGCCGGTGCGGCTGATCTTGCATGATGGGTTGAGGTCCGCCGGTGAGCCGGTCATCGAGACCTGCATAGCCGGGTCAGGCGAGAGCGCTGATGTCTTGGCCACTTGGCCTGTCGCGTTAAACGAGGGGCAGCGCCGGTTGGATCTTTCCGTCCGCATCCGGTTGGCTCCGGACGGGACAGAGGTCGCGAGGACCTCGAAGGCGGTTGAGCTCAAGGCCGGCCAATCGACGATCGAAGCTGAAGTGCCGGTTGCGAGTCCACGGCTGTGGAGCACGTGGGACCACGGCGGGCCGGCCCTGTACCAAGCGGACATGGAACTGCGCGGGGGGAAAGACGTCATCCTCACGCGCTCGATGCCGTTTGGAATCCGCCGCGTGGAGCTGCGGCGCACCGCGAGCGAGACAACCTTTTACCTGAATGGGAAACGCATCTATTTGCGCGGCACGACCTATTGGCCGGACGTTTACGTTTCGGCCATGGACGTGGGCCGCTACCAGCGCGATCTCAGCGCCATGATTCGCGCCGGCATGAATGCCATCCGCGTGCATGTTCACAGCGAGAACCCCGCGTTCTACGAAATGTGCGACCGCCTCGGTCTGGTTGTCTTGCAGGACTTTGATCTGAACTGGACCTTCCCAACCGATGAGGAATTCACGAGCAAGGCGGTGACCGGGTTCGGACGTATGATTCAGCGGTTGCGGAACCACCCCAGCATCATCTGTTGGATCGCCATGAATGAGGTGCCCGGAGCGGCGCTGGTGCGGCCCGGCGCTCAACTGCTGGCGGAAGCGAAACGGCTTGATCCATCACGTCCGGTAATCAAGAACTCGAGTGGCCGTGACGACCTGGAGAGCGGCGATGGCCATGATTATCGCGGCTCGCTGGGGGGCGGCGAGTATCTGTCCATCTACGGTTCCAAAGAAAAGTTGGCCACGGAATTTGGCGTAGACGCGCCACCGGCTCCCGATAGCGCCCGCCTCGTTCCCCGGATGGCGGAACGCCTTCGCGAGGTGCTGCCGCGAGTGGCCGAACTGCACGATTACCAGTATTGGGTGCTGAAATACTACATCGAACATTACCGCATGCAGAAGTATGCTCCGAATGCCGGCTATTTCATGTTCATGTGGATTGATTTCTGCCCGCAAAGCTTCTACGGCGTTTACGATTATTGGGGGGTTCCGAAGGCGCAAGGCATGGGCGGCGGGTTGCGAGCCCTCGAAGAAAGCAATCGCCCGGTGGGTATCTTCATGGAGTACAAAAATGCGCCGCTGGCCTTGCACGCCGTGAACGATTCCGACCAGGACCTGGGAGAGTGCAGGGCGGAATGGACGGTGACGAAGGGCCAGGGCGAACGCGTGACAGGTGGCCAGCAAACCGTGCACCTCGGCCCGGATTCTCACCTGCGTATCGCGGACCTGGCTTTTGAGGTTCACCCTGACGTGCGGTATCAGGTCGCACTTGTGCTGCGAGGATCTGACGGGCGCGTGCTGGCGCGCAATCTGTATCAGGATCCGTTCCACCCGCCCGCCCATCCGCAGGGGCACCCGGATCGAATGGACCACGAAATTGGCATGAGGCTCTGGTGGGCCGGCGCGAGCAATTCCACGCGCTAGGGGCGCCGCGCCTCTCATCCTCGTCATTCTGGTGGCGTAGCCGGAACTCTCACCAAACTCGGCGTACGCCGTAGGATTCAAAGCTCCGCTCGTTGGTGACGATGGGAACGTTCTCGGCTTGAGCCTGGGAAATCAGCATGCGGTCAAACGGGTCTTTCTGAGGGCCGGGCAGGAGACCGGCGCGGATGCCATGGTCGGCGGTAATGTCCAGCGTGGTGAAACCTTCCCGGAGCATGAAGCCCTGGAAGTCGGCAGCCAATTCCTCTGCCCCCGGCAGCCTGCCGAGTCTCACCTTGGTAGCAATCTCCCAGGCCGACGCGGCGCTCACCAGAAGCACATTCGAGGTCTCCGCCATCGCCTTCCGCGCTGCGACGGATAGCGACTGGTCGTCACTGAGCCACCAGAGCAAAGCATGGGTGTCGATGAGGAGGCGCACCGCTTTTACTCCCAGGCGGAAAGTTCGTCGGCAGGAAGCGGCTCAAAGAATTCCGGACCTACCCGAAGCTTGCCGCGCAAGACGCCCGGCTGCCGCCGCCCTCGCACTTCCCCGATGGGAATCAGACGAACCACGGGGGTCGCGCCGCGCGCGATGATGACCTCCTCGCCGCGGCAAGCCTGCTCAATCAACTTCGATAGATTGGTCTTGGCTTCGTGTACCTTTATGGAGCGCATAACGATCCCTCTTAGCTAACCTATCTTAGCTAACTTCTCTGGCATGTGCAATCCTAATTTCAACGGCAACGCACATCTCCATTTTCAAATGGCGGAGCTAACTGTATACTGCCGCCGTCGACGCCACTGTTCATTCCGGCTGCGAAGTGCACCAACTCGGAAGGCGCGTAATACTCTGGAACCGCAGTTCTAATCATGAGGAGTCATGGAATGTCTAAATGTGGTTTTGGGCTGACTTTCTTGATAGTCACAGTCACTTGTCTTTCCGCTATCGCCGCGCAGGAGCTTTTGCGGCCGGTGAATTTGCGTTGCGAGTTCCGCCGCAACCCGCTCGGCATCGACACGTTGCAGCCACGCTTGAGCTGGATACTCGACCCAACCGATCCAAAAGCGCGGGGCCAGATGCAGACGGCTTACCAAATCCTGGCGGCCAGCAGCAAAGAGCGTTTACGCAGCGGTCAGGGAGATCTCTGGGACACTGGAGAGGTCCAGTCTGACAAATCCATTCATGTGCCTTACGAAGGCCAGCCGCTGGGTTCAGGCATGCAGGTGTGGTGGAAAGTCCGGGTATGGGACGAGCACGGAAAGCCCTCGGCCTGGAGTGAGCCTGCCCTTTGGTCAATGGGGCTGCTCAAAGCCGAGGACTGGAAAGGGAATTGGATTGGACTCGACGGCGGGGAGGGTAAACCGGAGCCGCTAAAGGAAGCTCACTGGGTTTGGTCGTCTGAGCCCGGTTCCGGCACCAGGTATTTCCGTCGCACGATCGAGATTGCGCCAGACAATCCGGTCTCGGACGCCCTCGTGTATCTAGTGGGCTCCGGCGCTTCTACGCTTTATCTCAACGGGAAGGAAATTAGGGCAGCAAAGGGGATCGAGGATCCCATCTCGCAGGACATTACCCAGGCCCTGCACAGCGGCGCCAACATCCTCGCAGTCGCCGTAAGCGCTTTCGGCGATGCTCCTCCAGGCCTGATTGGGGGACTCGAGATTGAGCTGGCGCGCGGCGAAGCGGTAGTCATCCGCACCGACGGGCAGTGGCGAGTCTCGGCGGCCGAGGTTCCCGATTGGAATAAAAGTGAGTTCAACGACTCCACCTGGGGGTCAGCCAAAGTCCTGGGTGAATACGGCATGGCGCCCTGGGGCGAAGTGGGTTGGGCGGAGCGACGCGTCCTGCCCGCCTGCATGCTTCGCAAGGACTTCAAGGTGGAAGGACAGGTGAAGCGCGCCACACTCTATATTTCGGGCCTGGGCCTCTCGGAACCTTACCTGAACGGCGACAAGGTGGGCGACGATGTGCTGGTTCCCGCGCTGACTGATTACGACAAGCGAGTCTTCTACTTGACCTACGATGTCACCAAGCGTTTGAGGCCGGGCCCCAATGCGGCCGGCGTCATCCTCGGCAACGGGCGCTATTTTGCGCCGCGGCACGATGTTCCCACATTTATGCGCACCTTTGGCTACCCCAAACTGCTGCTCGAGCTCGAAATCGAATATAGCGACGGAAAGGTCGAGCGCGTGGTGAGTAACGAGAGTTGGAAGCTGACCATCGAGGGACCGATCCGCGCCAATAACGAATATGACGGCGAAGTCTACGATGCGCGCCGAGAGATGAAGGGCTGGAGCAACCCGGGCTTCAACGACAGCGGCTGGCAACAAGCGCAGGTGGTAAAGGGTCCCGCCGGGGTCCTCGCCGCTCAACCGATTGAACCCATCCGCGTCACGGAAACCCTCAAATCGATGGCCATCACTCAGCCACGCCCCGGCGTGTATATCTTCGACATGGGCCAGAACATGGTGGGCTGGTGCCGCCTGACCGTCTCCGGACCTAAAGGAACTCAGGTTTCGCTTCGTCATGCCGAACGGCTGCGGCCCGACGGCACACTCTATCTGGACAACCTGCGCACCGCGGAGGTGACCGATGTCTACACCCTCAAGGGCATGGGGACCGAGGTGTATGAGCCGCGTTTCACCTACCACGGCTTCCGCTACGTGGAAGTAGAGGGTTTCCCAGGGAAGCCAAGCTTGTCCTCCCTGGAGGGACGAGAGGTTCACGACGCCGTCGAGCAACACGCCGACTTCGCCTCCTCCAATCCGCTGCTTAACCAGATTTACAAAAACGTGGTTTGGGGGACCAAGGACAACTACCGGAGCATGCCGACCGACTGCCCGCAGCGCGACGAGCGGCAAGGTTGGCTGGGTGACCGGTCTGCCGAGAGCCGAGGCGAGCCCTACCTGTTCGATGTTGCCGCTCTTTATTCCAAGTGGGTGGATGACATCGCGGACTCGCAGGATTCGAAGGGGAGCGTCAGCGACGTGTCCCCAGCCTACTGGCCCTTTCGCAATGACAATGTCACCTGGCCCTCCAGCTTCATCATTGTCCCTGACCATCTTTACGATCAGTACGGCGACTTGCGGGTGATCGAACGGAACTACGAGGGAATGAAGAAGTGGATCACCCATATGCAGATTTACCTCAAAGACGATCTCATGCCGCGAGATGTTTACGGCGATTGGTGTGTCCCGCCTGAATCTCCCGAACTGATCCATTCCAACGATCCGGCCCGCAAGACCGAGAGCCCCGTGCTCGGCACCACCTACTACTACCATCTGCTCCGCCTGATGGCGCGCTTCGCGACGCTGCTTGATAAGGAAAGCGATGCGAAAGACTTTAACCGGCTTGCTGACCGGATGGTCGTTGCGTTCAACAAAGCCTACTTCGACCAGCCCACCGGCCGATACAGCAACGGCTCCCCGACCTCCAGCGTCCTTCCTTTGGCCTTCGGCATGGTTCCGGAACAGGACAGGCAGAAAGTCTCCGAAGCGTTGGTGCGGAAGATTGAGGAACAATACAAAGGGCACATCGGAACTGGCCTGATCGGCGGCCAGTGGCTCATGCAGGTGCTCTCCGACAACGGCCGCCCGGATGTCGCTTATGAGATCGCTACCCAGAAATCGTACCCAAGTTGGGGCTATATGGTCAGCAAAGGGGCCACCACGATCTGGGAGCTTTGGAATGGCGATACAGCCAATCCGGCCATGAATTCGGGTAACCACTTGATGTTGGTGGGCGACCTTATCACCTGGTGCTATGAAAACCTGGCGGGCATCCGCCCCGATCCGCAACAGCCGGGCTTCAAGCACATTATCATGCGCCCCACTGCGGCCGGTGACCTGGCTTTCGTAAAGGCTTCACACAAATCTCCCTACGGCGAAATCGTGAGCGACTGGAAGCGTGACGGGGACCGCTTTGCGTGGAGTGTTACCGTGCCCGTCAACACCACGGCTACGGTGTATGTTCCGGCCGACGCGGCAACGTCGGTAAAGGAAAGTGACAGGCCGGCGGGCGAGAGGCCGGGTATCAAATACCTTCGCGCGGAGGCGGGAGCGGCAGTTTACGAAATTGGTTCGGGAAGTTATCACTTTGTCTCGAGCCTGGTGCGCTCAACCAACCCGTGACGCGCTTAACCACCCCCCACCCCCTCCCGCCGCGGCGAGAGGGGAATTCCCAGCTCCCCTCCTCAGTTGAGGAGGGGAGCTGGAGGGGGTGCGGTGGGCTTCCCGGGCCGCAAAGGAGCGTGCAATGAAGGATTCAACTTTTACGGCGGCGAAGACAAACATGCGTCTCGCTGTCTGTTGGGGAATAGCATTCCTAGCCGCTGTTGCTTCCCTCAATTGGCCTTCGAAAGTCTCAGGAAGCCCTTTGCGAAAGGTTGAGGGCACCTTAT
Organism: uncultured Acidobacteriota bacterium; assembly: GCA_963832915.1. Taxonomy (GTDB): domain Bacteria; phylum Acidobacteriota; class Terriglobia; order UBA7540; family UBA7540; genus CAVROP01. Next base: position 115,934 of record CAWHWE010000019.1, on the reverse strand, counting down.
CCGCCGCAAACCTCAAAACTTTTGGGACGGCCGGTAAGGAAGGACTGCTTTACCCTGACCGGGAGGCAGTGCTCTTCCAGCATGAAGGCGCCGGGTGTTTGACGCATATGTGGTTTGGCGGCGACTGGCCGGGATATGATCGCACCCGAATTCGCTTCTATGTCGATGGAGAAACCAAACCCTCGATTGATATGGAGCTTTTTCTGGGCCACGGAATCGGCTGGGGCGATCCCTCCGCCCCCTGGGGTTCCGAGCGCCTGGGAAAGTCCGGCCATCCCAGCGGTCTCTATAATACTTACCGAATCCCCTTCGGTAAGAGCATCCGGGTCACCGGGCAACTGGGCGCGGGTGTCGAGAAACCCCAAGTGTTCTGGTGGATCATCCGGGGAGTCGAGAACCTCCCGGTTTTCCTCGGGAATATCCGCCTGCCGGATAATGCGCGGTTGCGGCTCCAAGTACGCGACGATGTCGAGTTGGAGCCTCTTCAGATTTTCAACATCTGCCAATCCTCGCGCGCCGGCGCCCTTTACCAAGTGACCCTGGCAGTCGCCAGCAAGAATTTCAACTTTCTCGAAGCCGTCCTTAGGGCCTATGTGGATGGCGCAAAAGACCCCCTTTTGCTCTCCTCAGGAACCGAGGACTACTTCCTTGGCACGTATTACTTCAACCGCGGCATGTACCACTTCCCCATCGCCGGCCTCACGCACAAAGAACAAGATGCGGACGGCACTTGCCGTTTTTCTGCTTACCGTTTTCATGACGAAGATCCGATTATCTTTCAAAAGGGGTTCCGTTTGGCCTGGCGAAACGGCAAAGAAAAAGATGGGAAAACTTATGGAACGCCACAACGCAGCCGGGCCACGAGCTACGTCTGGCTCTATGAATGGTGAGCGACTGTCGGCCGAAGACGAATGTGAGTTTGCCGCGCGCGCCACGGATGGCTGGTTCCACATATTCTTGTGGGCACGAACCAAGAGGAAAGGGGTAACTCCTCATGGACACCTTGACCTCGCTCGAACGCACCCTGGCAGTACTCGATCACAGAATTCCCGATCGGGTGCCGGTCGCCTTGCATAATTTCCTGATGGCGGTTCGCATGATGCGTGCAGATTTTCGCGACGCGATGCGTTCCGGGGATATGCTCGCGGAAGCACAGCTTGCTGCCTGGCGGGAATTTGGCCACGATGTCATCATGCATGAGAACGGGGTGTGCGCCGAGGCGGAAGCCCTGGGGTGCCAAATCCTTTATCAGCCCGACAGCGCGCCTCACGTATTGGAGCCAGTTCTAAAGTCCTTTGATGACGTCGAAAAACTCAGAATTCCCGATCCGGAGAATACCTTTCCCCTTAATGAGTTGTTGAAGGCCACGCGCATTTTAGTCAGGGAGACCAAGGGCAAGGTGTTCGTCATGGGCCGGGCCGATCAAGGCCCCATGGCCTTGGCCCTGGCGCTCTGCGGGCCCGAAAAGTTTCTCCTGGCTGCTGCCGAAGTTTCAATGCGGGCCAAGGTCTCGCAGTTGTTGGAATTCACCTCCCGCGTGAACATCGTTTTTGGTGAAGCCCAACGTCGCGCCGGCGCTCACGGCAGCTCCATCGGCGCCATTGGGAGCAGCCTGATTTCGCCGGCAATGTACGACGACCTCGAGTTCCCGGGAAATAAAGCGTTTTGCGACGCCATGCGCAAGGCCGGGTGCCGGAGCTTCGTGCATTCCTGCGGGAACGAGACGAAACTTTTGCCGCACTTGGTTCGCACTGGAGCTGACTGCCTGGAGTTGGACCCCTTAACGGACCCTCAGATTTGCAAGAACGCCACCAAAGGAAGGACCAGCGTGTTAGGTATGCTCGATCCCCACGATGTGCTCAGGCGAGAAGTGGCGGATGAGATACGACAGCACGTTCTGGGCATCATGCGGACAATCGCGCCAGGGGGCGGTTTCTTGATGGGTCCGGGTTGCGCGCTCTCCCCCGAGACACCTCCCGCTTCGATTCATATCGTGATGGAGTGTTCCAGGACCGCAGGCTGCTACGCGGCCGACGGCTCTTTGCCCGGGCTTTAACTAGCCTCGGGGTGGCGCGGGAATTGGCTAGACCTATCGCCGCTCCAGCAACCCCTGCGCGGCCAGCACCTTTTCAAGCTTGGCGCGGTTTTCGGGTTGCATGGGAACCATGGGCAGGCGGTAAACTTCCTCGATCATGCCCATCATGGCGAGTGCGGCCTTGACGGGAATGGGGTTGGTCTCGATGAAGTTCACTTGCATCAGCGGCAGCAGGCTGAAGTGGAGTTGGCGCGCTGCCTCGATCTTTCCCTCCAGCATCAAGTGCGCAAGATTGGCCATCTGGCGCGGGATTTCGTTCGAGATGACGGAGATGACACCCACGCCACCCAGCGCCATGAGCGGGAAGGTGAATGCGTCGTCGCCGGAAAGCACGCGGAAGCCCGGCGGGACGGCGGCCAGGACTTCCATTTGTTGCACGATACTCCCGGAAGCCTCCTTGATGCCGATGATGTTGGGGATTTTCGAGAGGCGGGCCACGGTGGGGGGCTCGATATTCGACGAGGTGCGTGATGGAACGTTGTAAACAATGATCGGAAGGTCGGTGGATTCCGCCATGGCCTGGAAGTGCTGGTAAAGGCCTTCCTGGGTCGGCTTGTTGTAGTAAGGGGCAACAGAGAGAATTCCCTGCACGCCCAGCCCGCGCACCTCGGCGGCAAGATCGATCACTTTGCGGGTGTTATTTCCGCCGACTCCCGCAATCACGAGAACCCTCCCCGCCACTTCCTGGACCACGGCTCGCACGACGGCGAGATACTCAGCGTGCTCGAGCGTGGGGGTTTCTCCCGTTGTACCGCAGGGGACAAGGAAGTCGATGCCGGCGTCGAGTTGGAACTGAACCAACCGCCGCAGCGCATCAAGGTCCAGGGTGCCATCCTTCCTGAAAGGGGTCACCAGCGCTGTGCCGCAACCGCGAATTTCCAGGCTCATAAAAGCTCCAGTGGGGACTGGGTGCTAGGGGCTGGGGGCCGGGTCGGTCCCAGCGCCAGTCTGCAAAACGTCCGCGAAGCTGAAGAGACCTTTCCTGCCAGCGATCCAGCGTGCCGCGTGCAGGGCGCCTTCGGCGAATCCCTGGCGGCCGCGCGCCGTGTGCCGGAGAATAATTGTATCCGCTTCGGAGTCGAAGCCCAACTCGTGTATGCCGGGGATATAACCGGCGCGCACGCTGGCCGCGGGAATATCCCGGTCCGCAAAGAATGGCTGGATTTGCCGGCTGATTTCGAGCGCCGTGCCGGAGGGCGCGTCCTTCTTGAACTTGTGATGGACTTCGGTGATAAAAGGGTCGTACATCGCGAAGGGGGCAAAGATTTCCGCCGCCACGCGGGCCAGCCGGTAGAACAGATTCACGCCGATGGAAAAATTCGCGGCGTAAACCATGCCGACGCCGGCGCTTTGGACGATCCCCCGCACTTCCTCCAGCCGGTCATGCCAACCCGTAGTCCCCACCACCAGATTCACACCCAGCGCCGCGACCCGACAGATGTTCTCGAAAGCCGCATCTGGTGTGGTGAAGTCCACGCAGACGTCGATACCCTGGAATTTTTCGCTCGTGATGCCCCCACCTTGCGCGTTGACGTCGATATCCAGCACCAGGCGCACTTCGAAGCCCCACTGCGGCGCGAGTTGCGCCAGCGTTTTGCCCATCTTGCCGTAGCCGAGCAGGGCCAAATTTATAGGTCGTGCTCGGGGGGATTCAGAGGAAACATCGCTCACATTTCACCACGTAGGGAACAGGGAATAGAAACCATGTCCGAGAAGCCTGTTCCCTCAAACCTGACACCTGACGCCTGGCACCTAGTCAAGATACCCCTCGGACTTCATCAATTCCGCATTCAGCAGGGCCGCGCCGGCAGCGCCGCGTATGGTGTTATGACTGAGGGCGGTGTATTTGAACTGTAGCACTGGACATAGCCGCACGCGACCCACCACCGTGGCCATCCCGTGCTCGACCGTGAGGTCGAACTTGGCCTGCGGGCGGTCCCGCTCTTCGCGAACGATGATGGGATGCTTGGGAGCAAACGGCAAGTCCCGCTCTTGGGGGAGGGAGCGAAACTTCCGCCAGACCTCAATCAATTCCTCCACTGACGCCTTGGACTTCAGAGAAACCGATATCGACTCGGTGTGGCCGTCCTCGACCGGCACGCGGTTGCAGTGGGCGCTCACCACGAAGTCGCCGGGCTTGACCGTCTCATCGACCAATTTCCCCAGCAGCTTGCGGGTCTCGCGCTCCACCTTTTCCTCTTCGCCCAAAATATGGGGGATCACGTTGCCTAGAATATCCAGCGTGGGCACGCCTGGGTAACCGGCGCCGGAGACTGCCTGCATGCTGGTCATCAGTACCTTCTCGAGGCCGAAAGCCTTCTCCAAAGGAGCCAACGACATCACCAGACCGATCGTCGTGCAGTTCGGGTTAGTGACGATCATCCCCTTCCACCCGCGCCGTTTTCTCTGGATTCGCACCAAGGCCACATGCTCGGGATTAACTTCCGGAATCAACAAGGGGACGTCCGGTTCCATGCGGTGATTGCTGGAATTCGAGATCACCACATGGCCCGCCTGCGCAAATTCCCTTTCGACTTCACCCGCCACCTTGGAATCAAGCGAGGAGAAGAGCAATTGCGGCGCGTGGTCCGGTTTGCATTCGTGCACTGGAAGCTCGCCTGCGGCGTGGGGCAGTGGGTCGCGCAAGCGCCAGTTGCAAGCCTCCGCATAAGTTTTCCCTGCTGAACGTTCCGAGGCTGCGAGCCATCGGGCTTCAAACCAGGGATGGTGTTCGAGCAAGCTCACAAAGCGCTGGCCCACCATCCCCGTTGCGCCCAGAATACCAACTTCAATCTTTTTCATGGTTAAATTATGACTGCCTTTCTGCCGAGACTAACCGAACCAGCTCGGAATTTTCAGTGTGGTCAGACAAGTCGAGGGTCGAGGGTCAAAAGCAAACCCTTTCGCCCGCACCAGCCGGGCCAAGTTTGCGGCTTCTTATCGGGCAAGGTTGAACGAACTACAGACTCGCAGTTCTTGTTGGCCCCCACTCAGCTTCAACGGTTCGACTGTCGACTGCCCTTCTGCCCTACGACCGATTCTTCAGTTCACGGACAAGCCGGCAATACAAGTCAACCGCCTTGACCAAATCAGCTTTGCGAATGCACTCATGCTCGGTGTGGGCTACGCTGATCGAGCCCGGCCCCAGCAACACGGGTCGGCCCCATCGGGTCAACGACGGCAGGTCAGTTGTGAAGGCCACAACGTCAGTGGCGTAGCCGTCCAGTTTCTCCATGCGCAGGGCAGCCGAGTCGCGAACGAACTCGAACTCACACCGCCCTTCGAGCAACTCTGAAATCTTGCCGCGTACCTCCTCCGAGCCATTCACGGTGCGAATCACGATCTGGGCCGTGGCCTTGTCCGGGATGACGTTTGCAGCCCTGCCGCCGGAGATGACGCCGATGTTCAGCGTGGAAGGGCCCAACAGGGAATCATAAGGCAGCGGAATCTTCCGCAGATCCACGAGAGCATCGATCAACTTATCAATCGCGGATTCACCGAGCTGCGGGTAGGCCGAGTGTGCCATCTTGCCTTTGGCATGAACGTCCAGCCGCAAGTTACCTTTCGAACCCACCACGAGTTTGTTTTCGGTTGGCTCACCGTTAATGATGTAGCGGCAGCCGGGGGGGTGCAGGTTCGCCTCGCGCGCGCCGTCGCTCGTGGTTTCCTCTCCGACCAGGAAGAGCAGGCCAAAATCCCTGAGGCCTTCGCTCAACAGGCGTTCAGCGGCCACGATCTGCGAGGCGAGGATCCCCTTGGCGTCGCACGATCCGCGCCCATGGATGTACTCATCGTCCTCGCGGGCGAGAAAGAAAGGAGGGACCGTGTCGATATGAGTGCTCAAAACAACGTCCGGTTTTCCATTCTTTGCAAACACGTTGGAGCGCTCTCGTGACACGGGCTGGAGCACCACCTCGAAGTCGCGCACAGCAAGGTAGCCGCGCAGGAACTCGACGCAGGCGCGCTCGTGACCCGTCACGGATTCGATGTTGACTAAGGCCTTGGTGAGTTCAAAGAGCTCCACTGTTTTTGCCTTTCGCTGGTTGGGGACGAGACGACGCTCCTCTTTTCCCTTTCCCGGGACGCGCCCATAAACAGCCCCTTCTCTAGACCTTAGCTCACAAATGAAAAGAGCGTCAAGGCCATTCATGGTGACAGAACCTCTTGCCACCGATACATGAACTTGCCGCTGCCGCTCCTAATCAGGAGGTATGAAGCGGTCTTCAGAAAGGCATGTACGCGCCTGCGAGTCAGCGGTCCGATTGCGGCACTGATTAGCGCAGCGGACCGGGGAAGACGGCACACCAGACTACCTGCCACTGTCTGCCGGCGCTGGTCAAAACGAAGATGATGTCGTTGAATCCTGCCCGCAGCAATGCTTTGTAGCGCTGACGCCGCACAGCGGGGACAGCAGGTTATGGTCGCGCTGACCCCGCACAGTGGGGCCGCCATGGGATTATAGTCGGCCGGAGAAAATAGTGTCGACCCCGCAGGGCGGGGCCTCTCAATGGCAAGTTGGGTCGGAAGTGGGCCTCAGATACGTGGCACGAATTCGGCTGGCAACAGAATTGCACGACGGATGGGGTGCTGTGAAATTCCACCATGATCGTGCGGGGACTCGGACAAATGGTACGAGTCTCCGTGGCAAGAGCGTCTTTTAGTCCCCGTTCGGCATTGCTGGAAGTGTGAGGTGCTGTGAAATTTCACCATGATCGTGCGGGGGCTTGGACAAATGGTATGAGTCTCAGGGGGCAAGAGCATCTTTTGGTCACTGTCGCCGCCACCAGCCTCGTTGCCGTCCTCCTTGCTGTGTCTCTGCATGCCCAGCAACCGAAGTCCCTGCCGGGAAGCGAGGTGTGCCTGGGTTGCCACGAAACCGGCCGCCGCACTGGCAAGCGCCAGCCGGGAATCCCACCCCCCTTCAACGAGGCCGCTCTCCGGGCCTCTCCCCACGCCACACTCGAATGCACGAATTGTCACAGCGAACTGGCCGGCAAAAAGGAATTCCCCCACCCTGCAAAGCTCACCGCGGTTGACTGCGGGGCGTGCCACGGGTGATGAAAAACAGCAATATGTGGAAAGCTTGCACGGGAGGGCGGCGAGGCGCGGTGACGCGATGGCCCCTCGTTGCACGGATTGTCACGGCACCCACAACATTCTTCTGCCCACCGATCCCGGTTCTCCGACCGGTACGACCCAAATCCCCTTGTTATGCGGCCGCTGTCACCATGAAGGCTCGCCCGTCCAGGTTGCTCACAATATCCCACAAGACAAGATCCTGGAGAACTATACCGAAAGCATCCACGGCGAAGGCTTGTTTCGACGGGGTCTAATCGTCACGGCGGTTTGCACAAGTTGCCACACGGCGCACTTCGTTCTGCCGCACACCGATCCCCGCTCTTCGATCTCCAAACAGAACATCGCCCGAACTTGCATGAAGTGCCATGCGCTGATTGAGAATGTGCACCGCAAAGTCATTCGCGGCGAGTTGTGGGAGAAACAGCCGCACCTCATCCCGGCCTGCGTGGACTGCCACGAGCCTCACAAGATCCGGCGAGTCTTTTATGCGCAGGGGATGTCGGATCAAGACTGCCAGCGCTGCCATGCCAACCCGGAGTTGAAAACCGCCAGCGGCGGCCGCAGGCGCTCCATGTTCGTCAACGATCAGGAACTCTCCGCCTCGCGGCATGCCCGGATAGCTTGCGTGCAATGCCATACAGGTGGAGACCCATCCCTGCTCCGGCCATGCTCCACTATAGCAGCCCGGGTCGATTGCTCGATTTGCCACGCCAATGCCGTGGAACAATTTCAGCAGAGCATTCATGGACAGTTGTTGGCCAAGGGGGACCCGGATGGGCCCGCCTGTGCGGACTGTCACGGCACGCATGGAGTTCTGAGCAGGAACAATCCCCGCTCGCCGACCTTTTCCCGCAATGTTCCGGCCCTGTGCGGCAAATGTCATCGCACGGGGCAGCAGGCGGCGATCCGTTATAAAGGGACGCAAACCAACGTGGTGGAAAATTATAATGAAAGCATCCACGGCAGGGGTTTGCTGCAAAGTGGCCTGACCGTGACGGCGAACTGTGCCGACTGCCATACGCCGCATGATGAGTTGCCCAGCCGCGATCCCCGCTCCAGCGTGAATCCCAAAAACGTGGCAACGACCTGCGGCCGGTGCCACCAGGGGATCTACGACGCCTTCAACGCCAGTGTGCATTCGGCAGCAGTGACCAAGACGGGCAAGCCCCTGCCGGTGTGCAGCGACTGCCACTCCGCGCACAGCATCAAGCGGACCGACCTCTCGGACTTCCGCCTGCACATCATGGAGCAATGCGGTCGTTGCCATGAGGACATCGCCAAGACCTACTTCGAGACCTACCACGGCAAGGTCTCCAAGCTGGGTTACGTAAAAACCGCGAGGTGCTACGACTGTCACGGAGCTCATGACGTCCGCACGGTCACCGACCCCGCCTCACGGCTCAGCCGGGCGAATGTCGTGAAGACCTGCGGCCAATGCCATCCAGGCTCCAACCGCCGCTTTGCGGGATATCTGACGCACGCTACTCACCACGATCCCAAGAAATATCCAATATTGTTCCTCACCTTCTGGGCCATGACCTCGCTGTTGATGGGCACACTGGTCGTAGCCGGTATGCATACGGTGGCCTGGCTGCCGCGTTCGCTACAGTACAGCCGGGAATTGAAGGCGAACGCCCATGCGAACGGCACAGCCTACGTGCGCCGCTTCCGGCCGTTCGACCGCAACCTGCATCTCATGGTCATCGCCAGTTTCCTGGGCCTGGCCCTGACGGGCATGACGCTGAAGTTCTCCTATACGCGCTGGGCGCAGGTGTTGTCCCACTTGCTGGGAGGCTTCGAGGCCGCCGGGGTCATCCACCGGTTCTGCGCTGTGCTCACGTTTACCTATTTCGGCTTGCACCTCTGGGACGTGGCCCGCCAGCGCCGGGCGAGCGGTAAAAGCTGGCGGCAGTTCATCTTCAAGGGTGAGAGTACGATGTTCACTCGCAACGACTGGCGGGAGTTCGTCGCTTCACTCAAATGGTTTGCGCGCCGAGGGCCGCGCCCCGAGTACGGCCGCTGGACGTATTGGGAGAAATTTGATTACTTCGCGGTGCTTTGGGGCGTGGCGGTCATCGGCACCACCGGGTTATTACTCTGGTTCCCGGAATTCTTCACTCGGCTGCTGCCCGGCTCGATGATTAACGTGGCAACCATCATCCACAGTGACGAGGCGCTGCTGGCCGTGGGATTCATCTTCACCGTGCACTTCTTCAACACGCACTTCCGGCCGGAGAGATTTCCGATCGATACGGTGGTGTTTACGGGCGGCGAGCCACTGGAAAAATTCAAGCTCGACCGGCCGCGCGAGTACCGGGAACTGCTCGAACGGGGTGAACTGGAAAAACGCCTGATGCCCGCCCCGCCACCGGTCGTCGTTGAGTTTTGGCGTCGTTTCGGCTTCACGGCCCTGACGGTCGGACTCGGCATAATCGCCCTGATCATCTATGCCGCGATCTTTGCCTACAAGTAAGGTCCACTGTGCGATTGCCTGAAGGGACATACTGACTCGCCGGCACTCGTGTCATTTGCGAGACACGGGCGCTCCCAGGTGCAGTCATTCCCGCGAAAGCGGGACTTGATCGGTAGGGTCAACACTACGGAGCTTATCGCGGGTAGTCACCGATGACAGATCTTCCTACTGCAATCCTGCGCCTTGAAACACCAGTCGGTCGCTGGCGAAGAAATTCAGTATTGAACAGAGCGCGATTGACAAGGCATTGGCGAGCGTCACGTTCAATGCAAGGGTGCCTACGAAGAACCGCATCAGGATGATGTTTCCTGCCACGGATAGCGTGCCGTTTGCCACATGGAAGCGCACCAGCCTTCTCCACACGCCCTTCCTGTCTCCACGCGAGCGATCCGACCAAGTCCAGGTCTCATGCCATACGAAATTGTGGAGAACCGCAGCCTCCACGGCCAGGCCTGTGGCAAGCAGGTAGTTCAATCCCAACCCACGGGTCAGTACCTCCAAAGCGGACAGTTGGATGAGGGTCCCTGATAATCCAACCAAAATAAATGCGATCCAGCGCTGCATATGGGCAGATCCCTTCTGTAGACGGACCAAGCGACGCCACTGGCCAAGTGTCATCCTGATCGCGGCAGTCTCTCCGCCAGGTAAAGAGCGCGCGTGTTCCGGAGGGCGCAGACCACGAGCTTCAGCCCCAAGCCCGCAATCGCGACCATCCCTCCCACATCGAACAGCCGAAAGACGCCGATGCCTGCCAAATGAACGTATGGCTTGTAAATGACATAGGTTGTCCCGATGGCCAGAATAACCCGCAGCTCAGTTGGACCAATCCCCAGGAACGAAAGGTGAAACACATGCTGGACGTGCGTGGCCAGAAACTCCTCGGCAGCGACCATCAGGTAGGTGGAAAGCAGTCCCAAGGCAAGGAACGGACTCATGTAGCCGGAAAGGGCCAGGCCGCCCACGAGGAAGAAAGTGCCCATGATATCGAGCACATGATCCACATAGAAGCCATACCTGGGCCGCTGTTGATGGCGGACCCTTGCCAGGGTGCCGTCCAGACTGTCTCCAAACCAGTTAACCAGCAGAGCGAGGACAACGACGAATAAGGCCAGCCTGGAGTGGCTGGCTAGAGAATAGGCTAGCCCTGCCAGGAGCATGGCGGCGAACCCCAGCAGTGTCAGGTGGTCGGAATTGATCCGGCGAGGGAGCCGTTTAGCCATCCACTCCAAGGCCCGCTTCTCGATCGGCGCCAGCATGCTCCCGTGCTCCCGAACGTGGATTGAATTAGTGTCAGTCAACATTGCTGCTCCCGTTGGTCGTGTCTCAGTTTGGACTTGTTGCGGCGAGTTTACCTCGCCACGTGGCGGCATAAAGCCGCCGCTACACATCTCTCTAACGCGCTGCTTCGATCGTGCCGCACCACACCTGAGCTTAGAGCAGGCGCCCTTCCATTCCTCGATAAGCGTTAACCACTTGAAAAACCTAGGATTAAGCCGGTGGTAAGAGAAAGCCGTGAGGTTGTAGTTGGAGGGAGTTGCTGTCGGTGTCTGCTTTCGCTGGCAGTCCGGCCATCACTTGGAGTGCGGTAGCAGCAGCTACCGCCTTTCTCGCTATAGCTCTGGCGCGATTGCGGTATGAAACAAAGGCGGAAGGCGGTAGCTGCTGCTACCGCACTCCAGGGCCGGCTTCGCGGGTATGGAGGGCGTCCACATCGAACTCCGACCCGCAGAATACGTTTGATTGCCGTCAGAGGCTGCGCTGCCTGCTTTTCGCCGGAGTGTTCCGGCACAGGGCGAATCGCATCGGGCGTATCGACATCCGCCGAATCGCAGTTGAGCGAAACCGCACGCTGGCTTACAATACGTCCGCAAGCGGCTTGCAGAGCAAGGTGATGACTGCCGCGATTGCCCGTATCCGGGTCTGAGGCGCCCCCATGGAAGCGGCCTACGAACTCGATCCCCTTGTGGCATTCAAATTGATCGTCTACACGTTCGGGGCGCTCGTGTACCTGTTTCTCATGGTCTTGATTCTAGGGAACCACTGGCTGCGGCGACTTGAATGGCTGCTGTTTGGATTGGTCGCGGCGCTGTTTCTGTGGAATGCCGGCAACTTGCTCGCCCTGAACGTAGGCCTCTTCTACGGAGTCGGTCCCATAGTGCTTTCTCGGGTCTCTCGTCTCCTTCCCCTGATCGGCTTGCTTTTCGCGGTGCCGCTCCTGGTGCAAGTCCACCTGAATTACCTCGCGCAATTCTCCCCTGTGTCTCGATCTACGACGCTGCTCTCCGGCGTCTTCTGTGTTCCCCTGGTTGCCGCGCCGTGGATGGTGGGTAGGTTGGCCGGGCGTCTCGACCTCGATCCTCTGCAGGCGCTCGGATGGCATGGAAAGATGCTGGTGGCGTGGCTTGTGGCGGCGCTCGCGGCCGCAATGGCGATCAATGGACGGCTCCTCCGCCGACGCGTGGAATCCGACCCGGGCATTCAGCGCCTTCATGCCTGGTTAGCGGGGCTTGAAGGCACGCTGGCACTGGGTTTCGCCTGGGTCTACCTGTTGCGGCCATTTCCGGTCCAAGGCTTAGGGGGGTACGCGGCGACGTCTCTCATGTTCATAGCCATTGTACCGGGCGGGTTCGTCGCCTTTTCGATTTTCCGTTACAACCTGCTTGACCTCCGGGTGCAGCGAAACGTCATCTACTCCGTGGCAGCGATATTCGGTTTGCTGCTCTACATCAATTTCATGCGGCGTTTGAGCGGCCTTTTAGAAGCTCACGGAATTCTTCCTTCCGCTGTGACGGAAGCAGTAATGATCTTCCTTCTCGTTATCTGCCTGGAGCCTGTCAAGAAGCTGATCAACCGCCTCCTGCACGAAGCCTTTGTGTCGGAATTCGAGAAAGTACAGAAGTTGGCCACGGAGATTCAGGACTTCGGCAAGCAATCAGGAGACATTAATTCACTCACACACCACATAGAGCAGCGCTTGGCCGCCGAACTGGGGCTGGAGAAGGTAGTCTTAAGGAGAGGTGGCACACCCACTCCTGTCTGTGCGGCAGGGGAAACAGGAGACACAGGCAGGAGTGCCTGTGCCGCCGATCAGGGAAAGACTCGACCGTTTCCAGTCCACCGCGGCAGCGACGTCATTGCAGTGCTCGAAGTTACTCCACGAACTTCGAACCTTTCCGGGGAGCAGTTAGGCGCTCTGGAGTTTTTGGCGGATCAGCTAGCGCCTGCACTGGAGGTTTGCCGGCTCATCGCGGATAAGATTAAGCTGGAACGGGAATTGGCGGAGAAGGCGAAGATGGCTTTCCTGGGTGACATGGCAGCGCGGATCGCACACAACGTTAAGAACCCGCTCAGCTCGATGAAGACGCTGGTGCAGTTGCTCGAGCGGGACGCGTCCTTGCCGGCGCGCGCCCAGCAGGACTGTGGGATGGTCATCGGGGAGATCGATCGGCTCAACAAGAACGTCTCTCAATTGCTGCGGTACGCGAAGCAGGCGCGAGACATTGACCGTCCTTGCGATCTCGAAGCTGTGGTGAAGCGTGTGATGGTCCTAAGCCGGGCTGAGGCTGACCGGCTCGGGGTCAAGATGGATTGTAACGTGGCGTGCGCTTCCAGCCAGGTGGAGGGCGGGGAAGAAGCTGCGAGTGACATCGTCTCCAATTTGGTGGTCAACGCGCTGGAGGCCACGCCCGCCGGCGGAAGAGTCATTGTCCGCATTGTTGCGGATTTCGCCAGCGCTGGAGTCGTCGCGCTTCAGGTGGAAGACCAAGGGCGAGGAGTCGCAGCCGCGATTCAGGAGAAGATCTTCCAGCCCTTTTTTACTACCCGGCCGGGAGGGACGGGCCTCGGCTTGGCCATCGTGAAGCGGCGGGCGGAGGAGGTTGGCGGGGCAGTGGAGTGCGTCAGCCCGTTAGACGCAAGCGGGGGCGCCCGATTCGTCGTGAAGTTTCGCCTCGCCGCCTGAAAAGATTTAAACACTGAGGACGCAGTGAAAGACCTCACAGAGAACACAGAGTCCGAGTCATCCTCTTCGCGATCTCTGTGAGTTGTTCTCTGTGCCCTCCGTGTTGAAAGCTCTTCCGCACGGCTGGTGTAGATAATGGACGCTCCGCGGGGCAAACATGCATTCCGTTTTGGTTATCGATGATGACCGCACAGCTCGCTACGGCATGCGGCGAGCGCTCGAAGAAAGCTATAAGGTCTTCGAGGCGCAGAGCGCTGCGGAAGCGCGCCGTATTGTAGCGACGGAGAACCCCGACCTGCTGCTCCTTGATATCGAGATGCCGGAAGAAAACGGCCTGGACTTCCTTCGGGCGCTCAAGGAGGGTGGCGATGGGCGACCCGTCGTGATGATCACCGCGTACGGCTCGGAGAAGATCGCAGTTGAAGCGATGAAGAGCGGCGCCTACGACTATTTGCCGAAACCCTTTGAGGTGGACGAACTGCGGATGGTGGTCGAGAAGGCCCTCGAGCATGCGGACCTCGCCGAGGAGAACGAGCGGCTGAAACGCCAGTTGATCGCGGAAGGCCAATTCGGCTCCATGATCGGCGCGAGCAAACCCATGCGCGAATTGTTTGAGCTGGCCGAGCGCGTGGCACAGGCCGATGTGACGGTGCTGATCCAAGGCGAGAGCGGAACAGGGAAGGAGCTTCTGGCGCACGAGATTCACCGCCGCAGCAACCGGGCCATGCAGCCGTTCGTGGCGCTGAACTGCGCCGCGTTGCCGGAACACTTGATTGAAAGCGAGCTCTTCGGGCACGAGAAGGGTGCGTTCACGGGGGCCACAGCGCAGAAGCGCGGCAAATTCGAGCTGGCCCACCTGGGCACGCTGTTTCTGGATGAGGTGGGAGACATGTCGCTCGCTACCCAGGCCAAGCTTCTGCGCGTGCTCGAGACGCGAAAGGTGGAGCGGCTGGGCGCAACCGGTTCGCTCGACGTTGACGTACGCATCCTCAGCGCCACCAACAAAGACCTCCTGGCGGAGATTGCCAGGCAAAACTTCCGCGAGGACCTTTACTTTCGGCTGCGGGTGGTGCTGCTGCGCCTGCCGCCGCTGCGCGAGCACCGCGAGGATATTCCGCTGCTCGTTCAGGAGTTCTGCCGCATGCTGGGCGAGAAGCATCGCCGTCCGGGACTGGCGGTTTCACGCGAGGCCATGGATCGGCTGATGGCAACCGAATGGAGAGGCAACGTGCGGGAGCTCAAGAACGCGCTGGAAAGCGCTACGGTAATGAGCAGCAACACTACGCTCACCTTCGAGGATTTTCCGTCTGACTTCCTGCCCACGCTGCCGGGACTTCATCGTGATAGCAGAGAGAGCGGCGACGCCTCATTCCTTGCGATCGCCGACTACCGCGAGGCCAAGCGGCAGTTTGAAGTCGCCTACGTAAAGGCTAAACTGCGTGAGCACGGCGGAAACATCACACGCACCGCCGCCGCCATCGGAATCCACCGCCAGAGCTTGCAGGAGAAGTTGCGGGAACTGGGGATTCAGGCGGAAAAGGGATAAGATCTAAAAACATGGCACCTCTCGACTGGTTTCGATTGCCCCCAGAAGGCGTGCTATGTTGCGCTGGCGGCACGGTGATGCTGCTAGACCGATTATTAGCAGCCTGTCTAGAAGTCCCTGTATTTCTCAAAGTGAGCCAGTTCTATCTGATCCTGGGGCTCGTTCGGCACGCGGACCCCCACGGCTAAGACGATGCCGTCTGAGGAGCACCAAATCTGCATAAAGGGCGAAAAAGGTCTGTTCGGGTCTGCATCTTCCTCTACTAGCAGCCCGTCCTCTCTAACTCGGTGGAATTGTGAAAGTGCTTGAGTACGGAGTTCGAACTTCTCAGCACGCACCTTCTTACTGTCCACTACGATGTCTTCCTGACCCAGGCACTGAACCTCAGCGTGACGGGGGGATAAAAGCAGCCCCCGCTGCTCGCCACCCTGTTAGATTGAAAGCAGTTCCATTCTCCCACCTTGGCTCCTAGTCGCCTTCCGGGCGATGCTGCTCAAGAAGAAGACTGAGTCGGGCAGGAACAACGTGCGGCTTCCCTCAACGGGCGCGCTGGCCTTGAGACTCTGGCCGTCAAGACCTTTCATTTCGCATTCTATTTTTGCTTCTGACGAACTGCAGGTCAGCCCCGCCTCGAACACTCGGAGAGACAAGGGGTCCAGGTGACTGTTCAGACTCATCCAATACCTGGTGATCTCGCCGCCCGTTTCCCGAGGCCACTCACCTTCTACTTCAAAATCACCGCTCGGCGTTCGCCACAAAGTCCATGTATCGTAGCGCTGTGGATTTGGCGATTGGCCCGATCGCGGCGCAGGTTTGATGACGTCTTGGCCTGCGGCGACTTTCACTAGATCCGGGTGCTGCTTATGGTGTTCGCTCAGCCATGCCGATCCACTCTGACGCCACTCGTCGAGTAGAAGCTCCGCCTTCGCTGCCTTATTACCGCGTTGTGCTGCAATACGCAACCATTTCATGGCCTCATCGTCATCCTCATCCACGCCCTCCCCGTTTGCGTACATTGTGCCGATGCAATAAGGGGCATCTGGGTCTCCCCCATCCGCTGCTTTCCGATACCATTCCATAGCCTGCTTTGTGTTGAGGATAACGCCCTGGCCCCTGCGATACATAACGCCAAGGTCGTATTGCGCAGCCGCGTAGCTCTGATCAGCTGCCTTTTGGAACCATTTCAAGGCTGTCAGGTAATCCTGTGCAACTCCGCGTCCTTCATAGTACATATTTCCCATCTGCTTTTGTGCGGACGCGTAGCCTTTCTCCGCAGACTTTCGTATCCAAATCACAGCTTCCGCATCGTCCTGCTTCATGCCTCGTCCCAGCTTATATGAGAGGCCTATCATCAACTCCTCTTTCGCCTCACCTGCTTTCGCTTTAGCCAACAAGGCTGGGATCTCGTTCTGGGTTAGCGCGTTTGCCTGTTGGAGGATGGCTTCATCAGTTTCCTTCTGGACTTGAGCGTAAGCAATCGTGCAAATCGTGCAAGCCCAGAGCACTAATAATGATAGCTTTGCGAACTTCGGTCCCATGACCTACAACCTCCTTTCTTATTTGCGAGTTTGGTGGCAGGATACACTCGACTACCTTTGGATAAAAGGCCCTATCGAGTTTCAGTCTTGCGTCGCAATTCTCGCAGGCGCTTGATGATTTGAGAGGAAATCCCGGGAGCGGCCCGAACGCCATCCCAGGCGATAACCTTGCCGCTGCCGACCACCGTGCCCGAAGCCGGATGTGTCATCAAATAGGTGAAATCCCAGGTCCCGCTTTTTCGCTGTAACTCGATCACCAAATCGGCCTCGTTTTTTGACGTCACGATCGCGAGTTCGCCGTTCTTGAACTCGGGCTGCGCTAACAGCTTTTTCAGGACAGGCTCGCTGGGGAAACCGAAGAACACCCCTCGTTCTGGAGGGAAGAACAATTTCCTCGAGGTCTGGAGACTCCCCGGCTGACCAGGTACTGGGGTAGCTGGAGAAATAGGTGCAGCAGCAGGGGGTGTGGGCACTTTCTCTCCCTTCTTCAAACGAAGCTCGCCACCCGAGCGAAAAGCCAGCTTGGTGGTTCCGTCGGCCAGACCGAGGACACTTTCCAGCGGCACCGCGAAATTGAGGTTCTGCCCTCCGCGCGACCCGATCACGATAGCCAGCGCACGCCCCTTTTCGTCCACGAGAACGCCGCCGCTCGAGCCGGGGGAAACCGGCGCGGTAAACTGCAGCAAGCGGTAGCCCGAGCCGGCTGCGGGAATGTCATCCGCGAGTCGCTGGGCGCTCAGCACGCCGGACGACGCGCTCCACGCGAGGCCCATGGGATTCGCCACCACCATCACCGCTTGTCCTGGTTTGACCTCACTCGTTCCGACGAAAGAGACAGCGGGGAGACCGGAAGCGGTAATGTGCAGGGCCGCGATGTCCCGGCGCTCGTCGGTTCCGATCAATTCCACACGATCGTAGATCTCGCCGTTCTTGAGTCGCACCTGTACCGTGTCCGCCCCTTTGACAAGGTGCAACGCCGTGAGCAATATCCCGTCCGGTTTCACGATCACGCCCGACCCGACAGCGGTCGCTTGCTCACCGCCCTGTCCCACCAGGATGAGCGCAACCGATGGGGAAACGTGTTCCACAATCTGTTCCCCGGACAAGCCGGTTTGCAACGTTGCGTCCTGAGGGGCCGTAAGCTTGTCAGATAGAAGGCTTGGCTGCTCGGCACAGGCAGAAGGCACTAGAAAACCAAGCAGAAGCGCCAGACTCCCCGCCACTAACAAAAAACTGAAATCTCCTCGAACCATACCCGTTGTCATCTGAACCTCCTTCAAGAGCATTGGCGCCACGGCGCCTTGGCTTGCCATGGGGCAGGAGGAATGCCAAACGAGCCAGTGTGTTAACTGTTTCGTGAATAAGGAGTTGGAAGGAGAGCCGGAAGCAATCGCGGGCGCGCAGCAGCAGGAATTTGCTGACAGTGGAGTGTCAGGCGGGCACCGCAAGGTCGAAGGGACGTTAAACTGCGTATTCCCTGTAAGCAGCCGGCTGGACACATGTCTTCCTCATTCGCCGGAAACCTTGATTATCGGCTCCATCTCTACCCGGCGCGCGCTTATGCTTCCACCTCACGTTGACCGACGACCACATCGGTGAGAATCAGACTCGCCAAATGGCGGCGTCCCGATAAGATCGGGATAGGTTCAGCCGCCTCGACATCAAATTGACCTACTACCGGCCTTGGGCTCCGGAGCAGCTTGTGGCGTGGCTTCTTCCTCTTCTTCTCTCACCTCGTGCTCCGGGGCGCGGCCGCTGATCAGTGTCCACTTCAGCGGGTAAACGTCAGGATCGAAAATTACCGCGTAGAAGTGCCAAATGACGATGGCGAGGGTGGCCAGAATCGCTTCGTAGTAGTGGATGGCGGTGAGGACATCCAACCAGGAATTGGGGAGATATCGCAGCACGTAGTTATGGGCCCAGAGCAGAATTCCGGTGATACCCATCACCACTGTTCCCCAGACCAGGGCCCAGTATTCGATCTTCTCCGCATAGTTAAACTTCCTATACAGCGGCAACTCGCGGCGGTAGCCAAGATTGTAGCCTACGGTTTCGATGGTGTCGCGGGCGTCCCGGAGCTTGGGCAGCATGGCGCGCAGGTCTTTGCGCCCCTCCACCGTGAAGAGGAGATAAAGGAGGTGGTAGAAGCCCGCCGCAATTAAGACCACTCCGGCGATCCTATGCACGAGCCCCCGCAGCGGGAAGTCCTTCTCCCAACGCACGATCGGCGCCGCCCAGAAGGCATCCGGGAACTTCAAGGCAAAGCCCGTGATCACCAATAGGATGAAGCTGACGAGAAGAATCCCGTGCTGGAAGCGTTCGTTGAGCGTGAGGCGCAGCGGGGTAGTGAAAGACTGGTATTTCGCGATGTGCCTGCGCAACTTGCGTAACCAGTCCAAGAGATTATGCAAAACCATGAAAGCGAGAGTGGCAGGAATGGTGAACAAGTAGAATAACCGGACGTAACGGAGCCAGGGATTCGAGGCAGTTGCGTTGGGAATCACATGCACGAGCCCCAGGGCAAACGTTTTCCCGGCGTCCGGATGGCATTTGCCACAGGTGGCGGCAAGATTGGCTTTGGCAATCGTGGAACGCGGGTCGCTGGAAGGGAGAATGTCGTGAACCCCGTGGCAGCTTGCGCAATTCGCCACCGTCTGGGAGCCGGCCTGGGAGGCCAGCCCGTGGTAACTGTTCTCATAAGTCGTAACCCGGTCAGGTGGAAGATTGAAACGCGCGTCGAGCCGCGTGTCGCCGTGGCATCGCGAACAGGTAGCGGTGGCGACATTCGTCACATAAACGGGCGAGTTGGGATTGCCCGGCGCGAGGATGTTGTGCTCCCCATGACAACCGGTGCAGGTCGGGGCCTCCGTGACGCCTGCGGCTACGGCGCGGCCGTGAATGCTGTCCCTGTATTGAGCGAAGACCTCCTTGTGGCAGTTGCCGCAGGTCGAGCCAACATTGGCCTTTGAGATCGGCGAGCGAGGATCAGAAGGCGGAAGGATGTCGTGCGTTCCATGACAATCATTGCAGGCGGCTGCCTTCTTTCCCTCGCGGATGGCCCGCGCATGGACGCTGGCTTCATATGCCTCCACGGGCCTGGCCGCAGCGAACATGTACTTTTCGCGCCAGTTTCGGGTCCGAGTGGCAGTGGCCGCAGGTGGATGGCAGGTTCTTGCCGTTAACAGGGGATTCTGTCGCTGAGGCTTCGACAACTTTGTGCGTTGGTCCGTGGCAGTCCTCGCAACCCGGCGCGCTTGTATCCCCCTGCACCCGCGCTCGTCCATGAATGCTGAATGCGAATTTCTTGACCTCGTCTTCATGGCAAGTGGCGCAAAAGGCCGTGCCGCGAGTGGAGGGCTTAACAACCTCGTGGGCGCTGCCATGGCAAGCCATGCACGTTTCGGAGCTATCCGGTTTTCCGAGCGCCGAATGAGCGCCGGCGGCTAACTCCCCGGAGACTTCTCCGTGGCAGGCAAGACAGGAGGCCGAGGCAATCTTTGCCGTGTGCGGGACCTTGGCTGCCCCTGCATGACAATCCACGCAGCGAAAGTCTTTGTGGACGCTATGCGCGAGCGCCTCCGCCTTTACCGTGATGGGCTTGCCTTGAGAGTTCGTCAAACCTGTGGATGGCCCGTGGCAGGAAAGACAATCGTCCGAAGCCCGGAGGCACGTGCTGCCTCCAAGGAGTAGAATGACCGAACTGAATATGACCAGCCTGCCCAGACTCATTTCGAGGAATCCCACCTTTCCGTGCAATGATTCCAGCCCCAAGCCGAGTTTTGACCCCACATTAACCATCAACTGCGCCTAGCGGATGAAATATGAAACTGCGAATTTCCACCCATAAAGACCAGCTACATGGGACACTTTGGAACTTCGCACACGTATTCCCAACACTTACGGACATAGTGTTGCAGTTATCATGCCGTAAATGCGGAGTTTTTCAATCATTGCGAGACTTGAAAGCTGAACACGGCGTCCGAGCCAATCTTGCTTCCAGCGGCTGGGGATTGTGTCAAGATGACACCTCGAGGACCGCTTTCCGTGGTAATGGAAGTGACACCAGCCACTTTGAAGCCTGCTTTTTCGAGGCTGCGACGGACTTCCGTAATGGGTTGGCCGACCAACCTCGGGCACAGGTATGCCGTAGGCGCTTCCCCCTCCGAAACCAGAATGTCTACGGCGGGGCTCCTTAACTCGGCGCTTTGCGGTGGCGGATCCTGTGCTACGACTTGATCGGGTTCAGTGTTAGGCCAGTGAATCCCCACCACATCGCCCAGCGTGAGGTTGCGCTGAATGGCGGTAATCCGTGCGGCGCGAATGCTGGTCCCCACAAAGTTGGGGATGACGACCTGAGGAGGCCCCAGGCTCACCAAGACATGCACATGCTGCCCGATCTTGATGCGGGTGCCAGGGGGAGGCATCTGGGACAGTATCGCCTGGGGAGGGTATTGGGTGTTGAAGAGCTTATCTTCGACCTTCATTTCAAGGCCCAACCCGGTGGCCATGCGCTGAGCATAGTTGAAAGACAATCCCACCATGTTCGGCATCGTCTCCTGGTGGCCGCGAATGGTAAGCCGGATGGTCATGATGGCGCTGACCAGCGCCACGGTCACCAATACCGTAGATAATAGAAAGAGGCGGAAAAGGGTCCGAATGCTTCCCCGAAGGCTCATGTTAGCGCCTCAATTCTACCACGCATTTTCCCCGGCGTGGATTGCCGGGTTACAGACCGTTTCGACACCTATGCAGTGGTTGGAGTTTGCAGCCCCCCAATCCGTCGATAACGGCGGGCGAAGATCTTAGGGGCGCATGGTCGGTCAGCCGACGGACGCCCCTGCGCCCTGTGGGCGGGGTTGCGTGCTTTCACCGGTTTACAGCCCTCCAATCTCGCCTTGACTAAACTTGAGGCAAACCAGTAGTATGTGGCCTCAACCAAAGGGAGGTGAAGCATGGCGAAAGATTCGGTCGAACAGACTTTGTGGAAAAGTTTAGACACTTTCCGAATCGAAATACCGTCCTGGGGATTTGCTAATACGGGGACCCGTTTTGGAAAATTCATCCAACCTGGCGCGGCAACGTCCACCCAAGAAAAGTTTAGCGATGCCGGACAAGTTCATCACTTCACAGGCATCTGTCCGACGGTGGCCGTGCATGTCCTCTGGGACTTCCCGGAAGGCCTCAAGAGCACGCATGAAGTGAAGGCGTACGCCGCAAAATACGGCGTTGGGGTTGGGGCCATCAACCCCAATGTCTTTCAGGACCAGATTTACAAGTACGGGTCTCTGGCAAACCCGGACCCCGAAGTTCGCCAAGCCGCTTTGCAGCATATCCTGGAGTGCATAGAAATCGGAAAGCAGACAGCGAGCCGGGACATCTCCCTTTGGTTCACGGATGGATCAAGTTACCCCGGGACTGCCAACATTCGCCAGCGGAAGCAGTGGTTTGAAGAGGGTTTGAGGAAAAGTCACTCCCAGCTCTCACCCACGCAGCGATTGTTGGTGGAATACAAGCCCTTCGAACCGGCCTGTTACCACACTGACATTGCCGACTGGGGTATGTCTCTCCTCATTTCACGCGCTGCCGGTCCACGCGCCAAGGTCCTTGTGGATACGGGCCACCACTATCTGGCGCAGAATATCGAGCAAATCGTGGCCTGGCTCCTCAGCGAAGACATGCTGGGAGGTTTCCACTTTAACGACCGTCGTTACGCCGACGATGACTTGACGCTGGGTTCAATCGATCCCTATCAAGTCTTCCGCATCTTCCACGAAATCCTCTACTTTGAGTGGGAGGCTGGCCGGCGCGCGGACATCGCCTACATGATCGACCAGAGCCACAACCTGAAGGGCAAGATCGAGGAAATGATCCAGACCGCCGTGACAGCCCAAGAGTTGTATGCCAAGGCGACACTTGTGGACCACGGGCGTCTGGCTCGCCATCAGCAGAAATGTGAGCTCGTGGACGCCGAGGAGTGCCTCAAGGCGGCCTTCGCTACGGATGTGCGGCCTATGATCCGGGAGTGGAGACGCTCGAAGGGCCTGCCGGAAGACCCCTTGGCGGCTTTTCGCGAGTCCGGATATATGGAGCGGATCAACCGCGAGCGAGCCGAAAAGAACCAATCCGCCGGAGGAAGCTACGCCTAGCATTTAGGGGAGGAGTGGCGGGAATGAAAAACAGCACCCATATTGTGGCAACGGATTTGGGAGCGGAAAGCGGCCGTGTAATCCTTTGCCGCTGGACCGGCGAGGAAGGAATCCTGGAGGAGGTCCACCGGTTTCCCAATGGCGCGCGTCAAGAGGCGGGCCACTTGGTATGGGACCTGGACCGTCTGTGGCAGGAGATCCTCAAAGGACTGCGCCTTGCGGTATCCAGAGCGGGGGGCCGCGTCGCCAGCGTGGGTGTCGATGGCTGGGGCGTGGACTATGTGCTGCTGGATCGCACTGGAAACCGCATCGGCCGTTCTTACTGCTACCGGGACGCCAGAAACCTCCCCCAAATGGAGCGCGCCTTTACGCTCCTTCCCCAGAAACGCATGTACGAAATCACGGGGATTCAGTTTCTTCCTTTCAACACCGTCTTCCAGTTGATGGCGCACGCCGCCGAGTTCCCTTCGGAATGGGATCGTGCGGCAAAGTGGCTCACGCTGCCGGAGTATTTCCTTTACCGGCTTTCGGGAGTCGCCATGGCCGAGTACACAGAAGCCAGTACTACACAACTCCTCGATGTCCATAAGCGCTCCTGGTCAGAGGAACTGGCCCGCGCCCTGAATCTCAATCTGGAGAAATTTCCTCCCATCGCGCCACCAGGGACGCCACTCGGAAAAATACGGAAAGAGCTCGCCACGGACCTTGGTCTTACCAATGTGCAAGTCATCGCACCTGCCTGCCACGACACCGGTGCGGCCGTGGCGGGCATTCCTTTCCCGCATGACAAGCTGGCTTTCATCAGCTCCGGGACTTGGTCCCTGGTGGGTATGGTTCTTCCGAATCCCGTGGTCACAGGACCGTCCTTTGAGCTGAACTTCACCAACGAAGGTGGCGTGGGAGGGAGCATCCGGTTTCTGATCAATGTCATCGGGTTGTGGCTGCTCCAGGAGTGCCTGCGGGAGTGGAATGCACAAGGGCTTCAGTTGACCGCTGCCGACCTGGCGAAGCAATGTTCGGACACCCCCGCTGAGGGAACTTCCTTCGAGGCGGATGAGAAAGCCTTCCTCGCCCCGGGCAACATGATTTCCCGGATCAATGCCGCGCTCCGTGAGCAAGGGTTCGAGGAAGAGACCCGGCCCAAGGAACTTGCCGCCATCATCTTCCGCAGCTTGGCGCGACGCTACGCCAGGGTCATCAGAGAGCTTCAGAAGATTGCCGAAAAGCCCATCGAACGCATCTGCATCGTCGGCGGGGGCGTCAGGAATGAAACCCTCAACCGTTTGACCAGTGAGTTGACGGGCCGTGAAGTCCTGCGCGGACCGAGCGAATCCACGGCGGTCGGGAACATTGCGATGCAGATCGCGGCGCTCGAGAAGACTAAGTCGCTTGACCAGATTCAATCCATCAGCGCTCGACTCAAGTTTCCGGCGCCCGGTTAACGGTCCGTCACGCCCACCCATTCTCCAGAGCCATTTGCTGGGCCTTGACCCCAGATGAATTTTCTAATAGGGTGAGGAGTTAACGAGGTTAGACATGTCCAAAGTTCGAGTCGCCCTCTTTGTAACTTGTTTGGGCGACCAGTTCTTCCCCCAAGTGGGCGAGAGTGTGGTGAAGGTGCTTCGGCGGTTGGATGTCGAGGTCACTTTCAATCCTGCGCAAACCTGTTGCGGCCAGCCTGCCTTCAACACGGGTTACCGTGATGAAACTCGATGCGTGGCTTCCAAGGTCCTCAACCTTTTTGACGACGCAGACTATGTGGTGTGCCCCTCGGGTTCCTGCACCTCGATGGTGCGAGTGTTTTATCCCGAACTCTTCGCTGCTGATCCTGACCGGCTTCGAAAATGCCAGCAACTACGCGACAGGTTCTTTGAGTTCTCGGAATTCCTGGTGAACGTCTTGAAGGTCGAGGATGTTGGGGCAAGCTTCCCCCATCGCGTGACGTACCACGATTCCTGTCACCTTCTGCGCGAGTTGGGCGTTGAGGAACAGCCGCGCAAGCTGCTGCGCAAGGTGCGCGGCATCGATTTCGTCGAGATGGAAGGGTACAAGGTATGCTGCGGCTTCGGGGGGACTTTCTCCGTCAAATTCCCCGAAGTCTCAGTCGCCATGGGTCAGGACAAACTCAGCTTGGCCACCCAAACAGACGCCGAGTACCTGGTGGC
The DNA here is from genome assembly GCA_963832915.1 of uncultured Acidobacteriota bacterium. Classification (GTDB taxonomy): domain Bacteria; phylum Acidobacteriota; class Terriglobia; order UBA7540; family UBA7540; genus CAVROP01. The sequence goes on along the minus strand of CAWHWE010000019.1, from coordinate 90,931 downwards.
CCATGACTCGGGATGCCTGATGCACCTTGGGGGGATGATCCATCGTCAGGGATTGCCCCTCAAGACGATGCACCTGGCGGAGGTATTGGCGCAAAATGGCTGACACAGGCGTCTACAGTAACGATGTTCGCGAGCTCGGCAACAAGACACTGGCCGATCCGCATCTTCAGGAAGCCTATCGCTCTTCGACCCTCCGCCTTTACACGCATCGGCTGGAAGCGATTGCCGAAGTGCCCGGCTGGCAACGGCTGCGCGACCGCGCCCACGAGCTCAAGCGCGAAGTGATGGAGCACCTGGACTTTTACCTCGGGCAGTTTGCTGACAACGTGGAGCGGCGAGGCGGCAAGGTGCACTGGGCCGCGACGGCCGAGGACGCCTGCCGCATAGTTCTGGAAATCGCACAGCAATGCGGCGCCCGGGAAATCGTGAAGGCGAAATCGATGCTCGGGGAAGAAGTGGAGCTGAACCACGCACTCGAGGCGCGGGGGATTCGCGCCCTCGAGACCGACCTGGGCGAGTTCATTATCCAACTCGCCGGCAACCGGCCCGCGCACATCGTGGCCCCGGCCATCCACCTGACAAGGCATGATGTTTCGGACCTATTCGCCACCCACCTTCACTCCGAGCGTACGGCAGTGCCGGAACGACTTACGGCGATTGCACGCCAGGTTCTGCGAGAGAAATTTGCCAGGGCGGGCATGGGCATGAGCGGCGCCAATTTCCTGGTGGCGGAAACCGGCACCGTGGTGTTGGCGGAAAATGAGGGGAACATCCGTTTGTGCACGACGGCGCCGCCCGTGCATGTGGCGCTGGTGGGAATCGAGAAGCTTATCCCACGTTTTGCGGACCTCGGCGTTTTCCTGCGGCTCCTGGGGCGTTCGGGCACGGGACAGAAGCTGACCACTTACACCTCCTTCCTCACCGGCCCGCGGCGTCCGGGTGAAGACGGTCCGTATGAAATGCACGTGGTGCTGATCGACAATGGGCGCGTGGACACGTTGGCGGATCCCAAGATGCGGGAAGTGCTTTTCTGCATCCGTTGCGGCGCCTGCCTCAACACCTGCCCGGTTTATCGCAAGATTGGCGGGCATGCCTACGGTTGGGTTTACAGCGGTCCGATCGGGGCGTTAATCACTCCTCAATTGACAAGCATGGGGCAGGCGCGGGAGTTACCCTTCGCTTCTTCCCTCTGCGGAGCCTGCTCCGAAGTTTGTCCCGTCAAGATCGATATCCCCGATCTCCTGCTTCACTTGCGCAGTAAAGCGCAGGAAGTGGCCCCTGCGGCCAGGGCGAAAGGCGCTCTCTTGCGCGAGAAGACCATGATGCGTCTGTTTGGCTGGGCCCTGTCGCGTCCCTGGGTTTATGCGCTCGGCGGGCGCATGGCGCGCTGGGGCCAGTTCGTGCTCGCTCGTTCCGGCTGGATTCGAAAAGTTCCCTTGTACCCGGCGTCCTACTGGACGAATGGACGGGACCTGCCCGCGCTTGCGCCAAAGTCCTTCCACGACCGCTGGAAAGAAATTTCTTAGCGTCTACGCCATGACTGAGTCGCCCAATCGGTGTCACTCAGATACGCTGGTATCATAGCGGGTACCGCAGACGGTACGTATGCGCGGCCGTGCAGTGGCACGGATATTTCGCACCGCCCCACCTGGGGCGTTCAAACCGCGGTGCTTCTGCCGCTGCATGGGTAGTGGGCCAATTTGATGTAGAGGCGGCTTTACGCCGCCATTTGGCGATGTAAAATCGCCGCTACAGGGCCAAACTGACCCACTACCGCTGGATGCCCTGGATTGACTCCACCCAAATTAAGGAGTAAGTTTCGAGCAAGTTTGCTACCCGATTGTCATCTGGCGCGTCTTCTTCTTGGAGGATCCCATGTCAGCGAAATATCCTTCCACGAAAGATGGCCGGTTGCTGTGGTGTGTGCTGGCGGCGTTGCTGCTGCTGGGCCTCATTCCGGCTGGGGTTTCGGCTCAGACCTATTGCGCCTGCGGGCCGGCGCCGGCGGTCAAAGCGGCGCTCGATCAATTTCCTTACTACCCGTCGCCTTTGCAGACCGAGTGGCAGTACTTTGAGCAACAGCGATCTGTGCTTCGTCCCCTGCTGCAACAATATCCCGACGATGTGTTTGTCCGACAGACTTACACCGAATGGCTGGACTCCGCTGTTGACTTCCATGTTGCGGGGGCCGATGCCGAGCAGGGCAAGCTGGTTAACGAATTTAAATCGCGGCACGAAAATGATCCGGATGATCCACTATCGTCTTATCTCTACGGCTACCTGCTGATCGGCCACGACACGCCCCAGGCGATCAAGCTGTTCGAGAGCGCTCTGGCGAAGGCGCCCCAGTTTCCCTGGCCGCATTATACGTTGTTGAGGATTTACAACTTTCCAAACTTCCTCAACAAGGACCAAGCAACTTCACACATGAGAGCTTTCCTTAGTCTCTGCCCGTTTTCCCTGGAAGGCTACAGCCGGCTAACGGGTTTCGACGATAAGGAAATGATCCAACAGGGGGCTGTCAAGCTTCGGGCTCTCCTTCAGTCGCGCAGCGATCCGGATGCCCTGGGCGCCTACTCGACGCTCTGGTCGCTGGGGTTCAAAGCGCACCCTCCCGCGGAGTATGACCCGCTGCGCAAGCAGGTGGGCGAGGACCTGAAACGCCTCCGCACGCTCAATCTCCAAGACAAGCGGCAGTGGTACCAGGCGCTCGAAGCAGGCTACAACCTCGTCAACGACCAGAAGCAATCTGACTGGGCGAAGGAGGAGCGCCACCGGCGCTTCCCGGAAAAATGGGACATCCCATGGTTGTGGAAATGGTATGAGGACCACAAGCCCCCAGATGACGCCGCCCCTGCGGCTAAGAAGCGGGAGTTTTGGGCCGAGCTGTTTAAACAATCTGCCGAATGGGTAAAGGAACGACCCATCAATACTATGATCTGGGGGGACCGCGTGGGCGCGATGGAACACCTCGAAGATGTGCCTGCGGCCGAAGTGGAGGCTATTGTCGACCAGGCTCTCCAAGCTGCGAGGACCAACGCTGGTCCGCGCGAGTTGTCTTCTCTCGATTTTGTCAACTATTTGTTTGTCGCTGAGGCCCTCTCCAAGAGAGGCTTGCAGCCGGAGCGAGAAGTGGAAATGGCGCAGAAAGACCTGGCGCAATTGGAAATTGAATCCAAGGTCGGCGAAAGTGACCTCGACACCAAGCAAGCAGCCGAAAATAACTATTTCCGCAGGGCCTCACGCCGCATTCAAGGACTGCAATTAGAAGCCGACGGATACCTGCGATTGAAGCAGGCCGAGAAGGCGGAAATTACGCTCGCACAGATGGACGAGCGCCTTCAAGACCTGGAGAGCGTCGACGACGACAAGCAAAGCCGCAAGGAAAATTGCTGGGCTCGGGAGTCTTCTTACTGGGAACTGATGGGCCGCTTGGCGGAGTTCCAGAACCGCAAGGTCGATGCCATGGCGTATTACGAGAATGGGCTGCTCAAGCGCCTGGAAGCGAAGCAGAAACCTGAGTTCGGTGTCAAGGACGAGTTGGCCGATGACGCGCGCATGCTCTGGAAAAGCTTGGGGGGGACCGACGAAGGCTGGAGGGTTTGGTACGGACGCCAGGCCGACCCCCTGGCGCAGCAGGCGACCCTCACTTGGGAAGAGGCCAACCTCCCCCTGCCGTCGTTTCAGTTGACCGACCTCCACGGCAAGACCTGGCAGGTGGCCGACCTGAAAGGCAAGGTGACGTTCCTCAACTTCTGGGCGTCGTGGTGCCCGGAATGTCGCGAGGAGTTGCCTCACTTACAAAAGCTCAGCGAGCAGTACCAGAGTCGCCACGACGTGCAATTCCTGACGCTCAACTGCGACGACAATCCCGGTGTCATCGAACCGTTCCTGAAAGAGCACCAGTTCAAGCTCACCGTTCTTCCCGCTCACCGCTACGTAATGGAGACGCTGAAGGTCGTGGCTATCCCCCAGAACTGGATCGTGGACTCGAATGGCGTGGTCCGCCTGAAAGGACTCGGATACGACCCCGGCGAAAAGTGGGAGACTGGAATGCAGGAGGCGATTGAGAAGTACAAGCCGGAAGCGGGAACCGCCGCTGCTGCCCCAGGACCGCGCTAGTAAGATGTGAAGAAATCGCCGGCTGCCGGAACGCCGGTTTTTTCACACCTCCGAAGATCTTTCTACCACGTCTATTCTCCCGCACAGTGCCGTTTTAGCCCCGCCGCAGAGCGGGTTTCAAAGTACTGTTCACCTCGCGCCCCGCGCCTGTGGGACTGCGCGGGGCGCGAGGCGGGGAATCAATTAGACGCGTGGGTGGCGGGGTTAAAACCCCGCCCTTCCTTCGACTTTGCGTGGGAGAAACGTAGCCCGTGGATATTCAACTCCTACGGGTCCGAATATCTTTTCGCTCCTTGTTCGCAGGTTTCATCCCGCGACTGCGGGACTAATGATATTGTTTCCCTTCGGGGAACTTCGCGCAGTTTGCTGCGACCCTGTTTGCCAGTGTTCCGGAGGAAATCTATGTCAAAAGACGTTGAACTCAGCCGCCGCGGATTCTTGGACGCCACGGCGAAGGCATGTGGACTTGCGATGCTTGGCGGAACTGGATTGGTGCCGACATCCAAGGGCGCAGAAGCGAGCACACCGGCTGCGGGATCCCAGGTTGAATCTCCAAGAACACTGAAGGGCACTTGGCCGCAGGAGTATACGGTTCACAGGGACGAGGCGGCCGGGCACTTGGTGCTCTCGACGCCCTATTATGCGGTCACGCATGACCTGAAACGCGGAGGCGCGATTGTCCAGATCCGCTACATGCATGGCGCCGTTTCCAACCTGCTCCTCGAACCCATGGGAGCGTCCGTCGAGATGGCGGCGCAAAGGCCCCCGCATCACCTCACGAAACAGGAAGGGGGCCCTCCGCCCATTGTCCTGAGCGACCTGCATGATTCCTCGCCGTCGGTTTCCGTGATGAAGTCTGGCAAGAGACAAACGGTGACGGTGGAAGCGGCCTTGCGTACGCCGCAGGCAAACAACCTGGGCCTGCGGACTCGCACCACCTACGAGTACCGATGGGGCTTCATCAAGATCCACAAAGAGTTTGTTTTTCCTGCCGAGGGTATCCGCACTGCCGGGCTGACCGTGCTCTCGACGGTGTTTCATTCCACGCTCACGCATCACGGCCATCGCCCCAACGTCTTTGAGAATTCCGACGTCGGTCCTTTCGGAATCGAAAAGGTTCGATGGGGTGAGATCAGGCCGGGCAGGTATTTCGATGTCGAGGTCGCAACCCGTTACGTTCCTCGTTACATCGTCCTCGCGAACCCCGGGATCGAAGGAATTGAATGGTTTGTTTCGGATGACTTGTCACAGTGGAATTATCAGATGACGGGCCAGCCGGGTACAGGTAACACTACCCTTGGTCCGAGCATGAAGCCGCTGGGCATCCGGCTCTCCATCAGTCCACTGAGTTTGCCCTCTAACCCTGATCTGGATCGTGGAGGCTTTGTCAACCTAAACGGCCGATATTCATTCGACTACTACCTCGCGATGCCTATTTTGGAGGGACATGCGCAAAGGCGCTGGCTGGAAAGGTCATTCGGCCCCAACCGCGGGCAATGGGTCTCTGACGATGAAATTCGCCGGAACGCCGAATCCGGTGTCGTGACCATGACTTTGCACAACGATGGAGACAGCAACGGCGACGGGTTGTTCTGGCGGGATGGCACCTATCCCCCCTACCCACCCGACGAAATGAAGAAGATGGAACACGTCCTCAAAACCTGCCATGAGTGCGGGATTAAGACATTGCCTTATTTCTCCAACCACGAGCTCCACCAAAGCACAGAAGCCTTCAAGTTGCACGGGGAAGAATGGGGCAGAAAGCCGGATGATCAAGGCAATCTCCGGCCGGACTATTTCTACGGCGCGCACATGTGTTTTAAATCCGGCTGGCTCGATTACTTCAAATCCTACGTTGATACGGTCCTGAAGCATCAACCCTTCGACGGTATTTACTACGATTGGAACGTAGGTCTGCACTGCAATAATCCGCTGCACATGGGGAAAGACTCCAACGGGGTCAGCGGTGAGGGGGGGCTGGCAACGTACGCTTATTCGAGAACCGGCCACTGGGACATCGATGAGCTGCTCGAGTTGATGGAATGGACCCGCGAGCGGGTTGGGCCGGACGGGCTGGTGACCGTTCACAACACCATGGTCCCCATGTTCGCCGTGGAGAACTTTGCCGATTTTGTGGTGGGCATGGAATGGGGATACGGGGCGTTGCTGGATGCGGTGCCCAAGCCCGGAGAGCTGCCTCTGGAATGGAATTTCGCGGGGGCGCGGTCGCGCGCCGACATCGAATACGGAAGCCTTGACCCGGCGGCATCCCCGCGCGTCCACCGGCTTTTTTACCTTACGACCTTGATGACGGGGACAGCTCCCTGGCCCGCCAGCAACGAGGCCGCGGAATTATTCCAAATTCTGAAGCCCGTGGGGAGCCTGGAGCGATACCAGTTTCAAGATTGGCGCAATCGCGCCGTAAATCTGGGAGGCGATGATTTTCTTTCGGCCATCTACAGCCGTCCCGGCGAAGCTTACATCCTGCTGGCAAACCTCCGGCCGAAAGCTCGGGAAGCCGTGTGCCGGATCGATGCGCGGGCATTCCAGAACCCTATGGCTTCCGTACGCTCGGCGGCTATTGTAGACAAGAAGAAGGCAAACCCCCTCGAGGTAGAAAATCTCATTGGAAGAGGAGAGAAGATCCTCTTACCTGCGGACGGGGTAAAACTGCTGCACCTGATGTAACGGCGATTTTACATCGCCACCTAGGGGTGGCGGTAGCGCAGAGTCTCGTTCTCCAGAGACTCTGCGGCTTGTGCGGTTGGAATATGACGGAAAAGCCGCAGAGTCTCAGAAAACCACTCAGATAGCGCCTGGAAGAGCGGCGCGCAATCTAAACTATCAGGAGGAAAAAACAATGAAGCATCTACGTCTTTGGGTTACACTCGGCATCTTCGGCTTCCTCGCTGCCTTGACGTGGGGGGTCCTCCTGCACGCCCAGAACGACGGAGATCTGGGGTTTATTGGCAAGTCTTATCTCACCACCATTAAGGACTCGACGGGAAATTTTGTGTCTCGCGGGGTCATCACGTTGCATTCCGACCGGACGATCTCCGTGACCGATTCCGGGCAAGGGGGGCCGTCATACTACTTCAGCAGCCAACTGGGCTCCTGGAAACCGGACGGCAACCACAGAATCGTGGCAAGAACAATTGACTTCGACTTTAACCCCAGCCCGAATGTTGTGGCGCGTGTGGATTTCACCATTAACTTCGGGGAAGATCCTAATCAAGTGACCGGCACTATCACCGTGACCTACTTCCCGCTTGAAGCTGACCCCCTCGGGAGCGGAGGGGAAGTTGTAGTCAACGACACCTTGGTGGGTGAATTGATTAAACCCTAGCGGGCTTTTCGAGGTCGAACCCCCAAAATCGGGGTAGGGCGACGGAGCGCTGTGCTACCCACTATTTTTCTGTCATAATTGCCCTTGAGAGGTCTTTATGCCATTCGCGCCTGATATTGTCGTCACGACAGAGGACGCCCCTGGAATGTTGTTGATTGTTGAGACGAAACTCTCATCAAAGGACCTTTCTCAGGACGAGTCTCAACTTAAGTCATATATGTACCATGTACGCTGTCCTATCGGTCTGTTCATTACCCCGGATGAGATTGTAATTTATCGCGATAGCTATACTGCACTCTCTGAGGAGTCTGTCCGTCGAGTCGGTGCTTTTCCTGCTCCGAAGAGTTGGGCGGTTTTCAAAGCGACAGACAGACCGTCAATATTGAACATAGGCCGTGGAGTCCTTTTTGAGGAACACGTGCAATCGTGGTTGGAGCATCTTCGCACCTTACCTTTTGATGAAATTAAGGATATTCCCGGGGAAACAAGAGAAGCTTTAGTGGATTACGTTGTGCCAGCATTGGTTCAGGGAATTGTACGAGCTGGTGGACCTCGCGAAGTAAGGGTTGAATCCGCTTAAATGCGCCATGTTTTCGTCGAAACCAATTGGGTCGTAGCGTACGCTGCCCCCGCCCACCACAGAAATCCCGACGCCTTAGAACTGTTTGACCGTGCCGCAAGCGGAGAGATTAAGCTGTACTTGCCGGTCATTTGTATTGCCGAAGCAAGACGGCCGATCTTCGAACGGTTTCAATCCAGAAACGAGGCAGATCGAGTACGCCAGTTCCTATTGTGGGCGCGAGATGCCGGCATTGTGAATGCCGCGGAAGATGAAGCCACCCGGCGCGTGCTTGACCGGATGGAAGGACGCGTAAAAGCTGATCTCGCGCGACTCAATGAAGCGTTCGAGGACTTGAAGGCGGCAAATGGAATAGAAATATTCAATCTGAGCCAGGAGATGCTTGAGCGCTGTGCTGATCTTTCCTATCTAGAACTGCACCTTGATCCTTACGACCAGGCTATTTTGGCCGCGATACTTGTTCGGGGGGAACGGTTGCTCGCTGACGGTGTGGACGAGACCGCCTTTTGTGAATTGGATTCCGATCTCCAACCCTGGAACAAAGACAGAAATCCGAAAGAACGATTAGCCGAACTGTACGATAAAGCTCATATTTGGGTCTACCGGGATTTCTAGCTTCAGGCGCCCGCAAAGCCTGGTGATTGGCTCAGAACAACCGGAAATAACCCCTGAGACGGAACCCAGAGGTGGGGCAGAGTCTCTGGACGCCACCCAAAGAGCAATGTCGGCGCCACTCCGATAGATGGCGACGCAAAATCGCGCTACAATCCCGCACACAGTCAGAACTTCACTCTTAGGGTTTTTATTTCGTGCGGCGCCACCGGCACTTTCACTTTCGTTCCTTCGATCACGAACGATTTTGGTGCAACGTACTTATCCCATTCGAGCATGTCCGTCTCGCCGGCACTCCGTGGCGTTCGGTTGAAAGTTAGGACCGCGTCAGCGGTTTCTCCGTCGGTTTCATACAAGCGCACGATGAAGTCATCCGAATCTTCAGCCCGCTTGACTGCCTCAACCACAACGTTCGCAGGTTCGATACTTAGCGCGCCAAACGTCCCGGCAAGTTCCCCAGAGTGCGATGGCTCGAACTTCACCAGGAACGGGGCATTGAACTGAATCCCCCGCCGAGTCGGCCCGGCGTCTTGCCAGTTGCCGCGATGAGGCACGAGCGCGTATCTCACGTGGTGGATTCCCACCAGCGGCTCATCCGACTGATCCGACCAGCTATCCGGTGTGGAAGGATAGCCCCGGCGCGGCCCGCGGACCAGGCTCATGCGGAGCACATTCTGCTGAAATGAGAATCCGTACTTGGAATCATTCAGCAGACTCACCCCGTAGCTCCCGCTCTGGTCGGTCACGTCCGCCCAGCGCTGTGCGGCGACTTCGAACTTCGTGCGGTCTGCGATTTCCCACCCGCGCGCGGGTTCTTTAAGCCAGGTGTTGGGGTCGTCTTTGAAGGTGTTGTCGAAGCGCTGGATCGACCCGAACGGGATCTCGTAGGTTGCGAAAGCGCTCTGGAGTCGAAAGGGGAATGCGACCTTGGCGAAGCGGTACTTCTCGTGCCAGTCAGCGCGAAACTCGAAGTCCACGCGGTCTGAATGGCTGTAAAGAACAATGTCCTGCTCGAACGATGAATTGCCGAATGCCTTCTTGACTTGCACCACGGCACGCACCGGCCCCTTCTCTACAACGTTCACGCTTTCGGCCTTATCCAGCTTATGAACATCTCCAAGGTAGATATTCCACGCAGGTTCGCCCGCGGGTGCATCGGGGGGCCGATCCTCCCAGACCTCGAGCGCATTGGCCTGAAGATCGTCAGGCAGGAAGTTCGCCTCGGTTCCCTTCTTTTTAAGCGACTTGAGGTTCCCGGTGTTCTCGTCGATCGAGATTTCCGCCGAACTGTTGGCCAGTTTCAGCCCCGACACGACCAGGTCCGTTGAGAAGTCGGGCTTGGTCTGGCTTGGAACCAACCGATACTGCTTGAACCCAAGGCCTGGAACTCCTTCTGCGAAAAAAATGGCTTTGTCGGCTCCCTCCTCCTTAATGATTTGATAGGGAACGGAGCGCCCGGCGATATCGATTATCCTAAACGACCCCGAGCCAGGGAGGTCGCTCGAATTCAGAGAAACTAGGTCCGTCCTTTCCCACGGCGTCGGGTTAAATATCAGCAGCGCGCGGCCTTCGCCCTCTGTGTTCGCCTTACGTGCGATTGAACCCAGCGCTGAATCAAGCAGCTTGCCACCTTCCAACGTGAGGTCCGCATAATCGGTGGCCGCATCCCGATAGACTTGGGCGACTGCCGACCCGTCAATGTTGTCGTGGACCTGACCGAAGAGCAGTTTCTCCCACATCTCCGTCAGCAATCCTTGCGGATAGGAGTGCCCGAATTGCGTAGCCACCACCGCAAATTTCTCGGCATTCATGAGCAGTACTTCACATCGGCGATTGTCGCGCTTCACTTGGGAGTCGGTGGTGAAAGTGCCGCGATGTGTTTTGACGTACAGTTCATCATTGACCACAGGAAAGCTCGCGCTGGCGGGCAGCGCTTTGATGGCCTCGAAGTAATCCTGGGCCTTGGAGAAGCGGACTTTCGGAAAGCTGCTATCGTGCATCAGCGCTGTGGCCCGGTTGACCATCTCAGGCATCGGGCCGCCGCCATGGTCGCCGTGCCCGTAAAGGATGAGAAGCTTATTCACCCCGTGCTTGGATTTGAGGACATCCAATTCGCGGAGCATACCCTCGGGGACGATTTGCTGGTTGTAGTCCCCAACCGTGTGGAACGCCAATACGCGCGAGCCGTCCGAGGCCTGCCACCAGAACAGGTGGTAAGGGAACGGCACCGGTGGATCGTTTCGCTCCACCTGCCATTTCAGCTTATGGGTCACGAAATAGTCGATCCCGCACTTTCGGTAGATCTGGGGCATGTTCCAGTTGAAGCCAAACACATCCGGCAGCCACCCCACCTTCACATCCACGCCAAACTTCTCCTTGAAGTAACGCTTGGCGTAGAATTCCTGCCGCACCAGGGACTCGCCGCAGGGAATGTTGGTGTTGTGTTCCACCCAATTCCCACCCACGATTTCCCACTGGCCTGCCGCCACTTTTGCCTTAATCCGCTCGAAGATGTCCGGATAGTACCTCTCCATCCACTTATAGAGTTGTGCGGCGCTTTGGGCATAGACGAAATCGGGATGCTGGTCCATAATCTGCAAAACGCTCCGAAAAGTCAGTGGACACACCTCGTGGATGGTTTCGCTCCTGGGCCACAGCCAGGAAGGATCAATGTGCGCGTGGCCAACCAGGTAGAACTCTCCTTCTTGGGAGAACAATTTTGCCGTCAAACAGAATAGGAAGACAGCAACCAGGAGAATCTGTGCGCAAATCTGACGCCTGAACATTCCCACCTCCTCAAATAACCCGCGGCCTGGATGCGTGGTTGACGCCAGGATTTCTATTTGGAAATCCCGGCTGACCAGCAATATACTCCTGGCCGTCCCAGCGGACAATGCTCCAGCTTAATTCCTCGCGCCAGTTCTTCCCAGCGGCGCCTCAGGCGTCGTTGATATGCAGCGTCGATGGTTCGATCTCCCCGAGTTCGGAGCTATTGGGAACGATTACATAACTCCGAATTGATTTCCTTGACGAGGTATGTTTTAGTCGTAAAGCGGTTGGGAAGGTTTTGGATTTCTTTGCCCGGTCGAGGGAGGTATCCCGTGCCTGAAGAAATGCCTAAAGAGACAAGGGAGTTGTTCCTGATATTTCGAGACGCTGTGCAGCGGGAGCGGGACGCTCAAATCGTCTATAAGCATGGGGCAGAACTTTGCGAAGACAAGGAGCTCAAAGGGCTTCTTATGGGCTTCTACAGGGATGAGGTTCGTCACGAGAGGGAGCTTCTCCAGCAGTACAATAGTCTCTGCAAGAGATACAGCGTTCAAGCCGAATAATACGGCAGCAAACTGTTGCACAGCCGCACGGGTCGGCTTAGCGGCTGGTTCATAGGTTGATTGTCATCCGTTTGTGGAGGGCTTCTTAAGCCAAGGTTTCGAGCGTGAGGCGTCCGGCGGCTTGGTCTTTGGAAGTTGAGCGCGACTTTTGGAGAGAAAGGGAAACGAGGATGAAACTCGAGGACCGCGTGGCGGTGGTTACAGGCGCGAGCAAGGGGTTGGGAGCCGAAATTGCCCTCGAGGCGGCGCGCGAGGGCGCGGATGTCGTTGTCAATTACATGAGTGACCGGGCCGGGGCGGAAGAGGTAGTCCGGGAAATCCAGCGCATGGGACGTCGCGGGCTGGCGTTCCACGCTGATGTGGGTGTCAAAGCCGAAGCGGATGCGCTAATTGCAGCCGGAATCAAAGCTCTGAGTAAGATCGATGTGCTCGTGAACAATGCGGGCATCGCACTTTGGAAGCCCTTTCTCGACCTCGACGAAGCCAATTGGGATCGCACGCTCCAGACCAATCTCAAGAGTGTCTTTCTATGTTCCCAGGCGGTGGCACGTCATTTGGTTGAACGAGGCAGCCCGGGCAGCATCGTCAACGTCTCATCCATCGCCGGGGCGGGCGCGCTGGATTGCCTGGTGCCGTACTGCGCATCCAAAGGTGGCATGATGCTGATCACCAAGGCGATGGCAACTGAATTAGGGCCCTTCCACATCCGCGTCAACTCGGTCGCTCCGGGAACGATTGACATCAAGCGCAACCGCGAGACGGACCCGAATTACCCCGATGATTGGGTTCCGTATATTCCCATGGGAAGAGTCGGCGTCCCTTCGGATGTGGCGAAGCCCGTGATTTTTCTGGCTTCGGACGAGGCAGCTTACGTAACTGGCCAGACCTTCTGGGCGGACGGGGGCGAAACTTCCTATGTGCCGATGCCCCGGGCTGAGTTTGCGAGGAAGTAATGCTTGAGACCTCGGACGTGGGGGTCGTTGCTGACGATCTGACCGGGGCTTGCGATGTCGCGGCCTGCTTCGCGTCCAAGGCCGGCTCCGTCGGGGTTTGGCTGTCGCCTGTTGGGAAGCTCAGTGGCGGTCCGCCCTTTCAAGTCATCAATACGCAGAGCAGGCTGGAGCATCCCCAAACTGCTGGCCGGATTCTGCGCCGGGTTGGAACCTGGCTGGCCGGGAAACAGATCGTTTTCAAGAAAATTGATACGGGGTTGCGCGGTCCAATCGGCGCCGAGTTGGATGGCTTGCTGGAAGGGTTGAGGGAATCTGGAGATGATTGGGCTTGCGTTGTCGCCCCGGCCGCACCGTCCATCAGCCGGACCAGCCGCGGGGGAGTGCAATATGAAAACGGGGTTCCGATTGACCAGGGCGCTTTATCGAAAGACCCGAATTCACCGCCGCTTTCCGCGAACATCCGTGCCGTGATTGAGCAAACAGGTCGAGGCGATTGCCTGATTTGTGATGCACAGACCCAGGAGGACTTGCAGCAAATCGTTGACGCTCATCTCGGGGAAAGCAGGGTTGTTTTTGCAGGTTCGCTGGGCTTGGCGATGGCGGTTGCGAATCGGCTGGGCGCCTCAAATCACAAACCAGCAAGGGGGTCCCCCGCGCGCCGGCCAATGATTGTATGCGGCTCCCGTCTCCCTCGGTCAATCCGGCAGGTTGAACGGGCGAAATGTGGCGGATTCCCGATTCTCACTTTTGACCCGGCGTTTATGCGATTCGATGCCACAAGCGCACCGGGCCAGGAAGGGGCTATCATAGTTCGCATCCTCTCGGATGAAGTGGGGGCGAATGTCTGTTCACCGCGGCAGCTTATGGTCTCCTTCATTACCGCACTCGATCCGCTTTTGAAGAGAATCGAGCCGGATGGCCTGGGGATCGTCGGTGGGGAGACCGCCTACCATCTGATGCAAGGCCTGGGAGCTGAACGACTGGAAGTCTACCAGCGGCATATCGAGATCATTGCTTGCGCGCGCATATCAGGCGGCGTATTGGACGGTAAACGAGTGGTTTGCAAGGGAGGATCAGTGGGACCGGAGGACGCCGTCCTCCAGATGATTTCCCTTTTAACAACAACTCATGGCAGAGAAAACGCATGAAACCAGTGTTGGGCATCACGATGGGAGACGCTGCCGGAATCGGCCCGGAGATTATCCTCAAGTCCTTTCAGAAACACAAAGAGCTTTTCGATCTCTGCCGGCCGCTGGTGATCGGCAGTGCCGCGGTGATGGATTTTTACAACCGAAGGCTCGGTATTGGCATGCCGATGCGCGTCATTTCCTCTCCCCAAGAGGCGGCTTTCGAGAGTGGGATCCTGGATATCCTTGATTTGGGAATGATCGACGTTTCGAGCCTGAGAATATCGGTGGTCGAAGCCGAGGTGGGCAGGGCTGCGGTTGTCTATACCCAGGAAGCCGGCAAGATGGCGATGGCTGGAAGCATAGACGCTATCGTATCCGCGCCTCTCAACAAGGAAGCGATGCGCGCTGCCGGCTACCTGTATGAAGGACAAACCCAAATCCTGGGCGAACTGACCCGTTCTGAGCGCTATGGGATGATTCTGATCTTCGGTCGGTTACGGGTCATGATGCTGACCACGCACGTCGCCCTACGCAAAGCCTGCGACGCGGTGACTCGCAACAAGGTCCTGGCGATGATCGAACTCAGCCATCAGACACTCAAAACCTTGGGCATCCCCCAGCCACGCATCGCCGTGGCCGGCTTAAACCCGCATAGTGGCGAGGGAGGGTTATTCGGAAGGGAGGAATTGGAGGGATCCATCCCGGCAATTGAAGCAGCACGGGCGCTGGGGATTGACGCCGTGGGTCCCGTCCCGGCCGACGTGGTTTTTCTCAAGGCGAGGGATGGTGAATATGATCTTGTTTTGGCCATGTATCACGATCAGGCAAACATGGCTTCAAAGCTGCTGGGGTTTGGCGAAGTTGTCACGCTGCTGGCGGGCCTGCCCCTTGTCCGCACGTCGGTCGGTCATGGTACCGCATTCGATATCGCGGGTCAGGGCATCGCCAATGAAACGAACCTCGTCTGTGCGATCCAGGCGGCCGCAGAGTTCGCTACCCTAAGAAGGAAGGCCACACCATGAGCGTCGTTAATGAATTCGGTCAGCTCGCAGATGAACTGGTGCATTTTTCCAGGCTTTGCTACGACCGGCATCTGGTTGGAGCAGCAGGGGGCAATCTCAGCCTGCGGCTGCCGGGGTGCAATGCATTTTTCGTCACGGCTGGCGGTGTCTCGTTGCGGGATGTGGCGCGCGAAAATATCGTGGTGGTGGATGGTGGCGGAAAACTTCTGCCGGGATCCCCGGCTACCAAGCCGTCTAAGGAAACCGGATTTCACTTGGCGGTCTACGAGGCAAGGCCCGGGGTCTGCGCCGTTATTCATGTTCACCCGCCCTACGCCACGGTCTTTTCAGCACGCAAGCAACTTATTCCTACTGTGACTATTTCCGCCCAGCTCAAACTGAGGCAAGGGCCTGTCATTCCCATGGCTCCGCCTGGGTCAAAGGAATTGTGCGATCTGGTTGGCCGGGGGGCCAAGGCAGCCTCGCCAGAGGCCACCGTACTGCTGATAGAAGCCCATGGCCTGATCACCATGCGGCCGACGTTGCGCGACGCATTTGACGACGCCGAATTGGCCGAAGATACCGCGAAAATCGCCCTGCTGGGAAGCCTTGCCTTCCCGCACGCTCTGCATTCTTTCAATGGCCTCCATCTGGTTGATCTGACCGCCCCGCTGAATGAGAAGATCCAATGCTACCCGACGGATCCCCCGTTTGCTAAGCGCTGGCATGTCAATTTTTCCGAGCACGGGTTTTGTGTCTCCAAGCTCGAGATGGGCGCCCACGCCGGAACCCACGTGGACGCACCGTCGCATTTCCTCGGGGATCAAGCGCCTGATCTGGCGGGGATGCCTATGGACCGCTTCTTCGGAGAGGCCATTGCTCTGGAAACCCCTAAAAAAACCGGTGAGAATGTGACGATCGCCGATACACAGGGCGCCGATGTTCGCTATGGCGACATCGTGTTGTTCCGCACCGGCTGGGAAAAACGCGCCAGTTCTCCCGCGTTTTTCGAAGGCGATTGGCCGGGATTCGATCCGAAGCTTATTGAGGAATTGAACCGCCGCGGCGTGAAAGCAGTGGGCGGAGACATCGCCTCGGCTGACAGTCCGACCGCCATTGCCGAAGGCGCACCGGCGCACAAAACGGCAGGCCGCGCCGGGATGCCCATTTTCGAAGCGCTTGTCAACATGGACCGGGTGACAGGCCAACGTTTCTTGTTTATCGGCTTCCCTCTAAACTTGGACGGAGGCGAAGCCAGCCCCATTCGGGCGATTGCCTTGCTGGGAATCGATAACCAGTCAAAACCTACCAAATAGGAAGGAGCAGACCATGGCAGAATCTGTGGAGATTTTTGGAAACCATCCATTCCCACCGGATCGCAAACGTCCCCTTCACATCCAAGGAGACCTGATCCGACATTTCATTTATCCCGCGGAACGCCCACATTTTAGCGATCTGAACTATCTCTATCTGAGCACTGATAAACTGACCGTCGGCACATGGCAACTGGGGCCGGGCGGCACTTATGACCCGCCCGACCTGCATGCCGGCGATGAAGTTTACTACGTGCTCGACGGCGTGCTCACCGAGCATAATCCTGTCCTGGGGGAATTCATCCGGGTCCACAAGGGTGAGGCGCTGCTCCTGCCGATGCACGGCTATCACAAGGGACACAATTTTGAACAGGAAATCATGCGCATCCTCTACGTGATTGCGCCCAAGATCTGGGAAACTCAGGTTCCACCCATGGATTTCAGTGAAGGCAAGATGAAGCAGTACAAGGGCAAGCACAATACCGACCTGCCCAGCTATCCCCAGCTCGGGCAGTGGTACGCCCACGGCACCACCGACGACATCGGTCGCTGGCCGGTTCCCGGCCCCGAATGCCGCAAGCCGCCTGTCCTTTTCTACCACATCACTGAGGAGAAGAAACTCCTCAACATCCACGGCAACCAGTATCCCATGTTGATCAAGTTCTTCGTCAGCAACGACCTCGTGCACATGGGCGAGTTCATTCTGCCGGCAGGTGGTACCGGTTCCCGCGCTTCAGAGCCCGACTCTCACCGGGGTGACGCGCTCCTCTTCGTCGAGGAGGGCCCTGTGACATTCTTCCTCACGGCAACACTGGAGGCCTTCGATGTTCAGGAGGACGAGGCCATGTTTATCCCTGAAGGGGTCAGCTACCAGATGATCAACTACACCGACCATCGCAACAAGATCATCTTTTCGATTGCGCCCGGCATGTGAGAACGAATCCTATTTGCTTACTCCTCGTTTTCCGGAAACCCATTCGTCCCACTGGCCGAGGGCCTTCATCTGTTCCTCCAAGTGGGAGGCCTTGAGAAGTTTTTCCACTTCGGCGCGTGTCTGGCGGGGAGCGGGTCGCTCGGGGCTTTCAGCCAATCCCCAAACGAGCACTGCGGCGATTGCATCATTGGTCTTCGC
Source organism: uncultured Acidobacteriota bacterium (assembly GCA_963832915.1). GTDB lineage: Bacteria > Acidobacteriota > Terriglobia > UBA7540 > UBA7540 > CAVROP01. The sequence continues at coordinate 73,410 of CAWHWE010000019.1, read as the reverse complement.
CTCACGGGTATTTACCCAGTCAAAGACGTTCTGACTCGGCGTGATAATTGGGCAAATAAGGGCCCCAATCCTGGTTTGCCACCAGGTTGGGCACGCCTGAAAGCAGGAAATCAAAGTTATCTGTCCCGTCGATCGCCTCGGTGGAATCGTCTGTAGCTTCGAGGCCGGCCACCGCTGCCAGCGCCCCATTCACTGCCTTGCGGAGTTCCTCTCGCCCGTTCAGATAAAAGCCGGTCGTCCGCGCCGAACCTGTGTCGAAGGTGAGCATGGCAACGTGGCGGTCTATTTCAGCCGCGTGGCGGTTGACGTAAGCTTCCGAACCCAGCATCCCCTGCTCTTCGCCGGTAAAGAGCACAAAGCGGACAGTCCGGCGGGGTACAAGCCCAAGTTCTTTCATAGCGCGCGCCACATCAATCACCAGCGCCGCGTTCACACCGTTATCCTCCGCTCCCGTTCCCAGATCCCAGGAATCCAAGTGGGCGCCGAGCAGAACCACCTCGTCGGGTTTCTCTCGCCCCCGGATCTCGGCCACTACATTTCGGGCTTCGCACGCGCCGCCGATTTGGTTGGCAAGGCGAAGCTGTATGCGAACCGCGCCTCTTTCGGCCAGCCTCGCCAGTCGCGCTGCGTGTTCACGTGAGACCAGGGCCGTCGGAATCGGCGAAATCACGCTCAGGCTCAGGGGGTGCCTGTAAAGCAGACCGCGAGGACGTGTGGACTGTAGAAGCAGTGCTGCAACGCCGGCTTTTTGTGCCGCCTCGAGCAAGGGGCCGTCCCGCAGGTATTCCTTGAAGAGGTCTTCCTCCGTCTTCATCTCATCCGAGTGCACGAGAGCAACGGCGCCCCGAGCCTTGTCGCCCAGCCGGGCGAAGGCCTCCGGGGTTCCCTCCCCAGCGTCCACCAGCGAAGCTTCCAAGGCACGGCCACCAAGGGTCGATGCTGTGGCTGGGCAGGCGGTAAGCCGAATGGGAAAATGTTCAGGCGCCACGCACTCAGCTTCGGCCTCGCCAGCTAGCCATGTATAGGGGATGGTATAGGTTTCCGTCCTCACCGAATCGGCTCCCGCGGCGCGGAATTTCGCCACTGCCCAATCCACTGCTCGCTCGCACGCTTTCGAGCCCGTGGGACGTCCGCCAATGCGGTCGCAAAGTTCCTCCAAGTCGTCAGGCATGGGCGTCTGCCCAAGCGCGCGTCCGGCCAGAAGCCGGGCTGCGTTCTGCGTTTGGGGTGGCATCGCGCGGATGAACAACGCGACACTCATCAAGCCAATAAGAAAGACGGGAGTTAATACGGTCCTCTTTCTTGCTACAAAAATCATTGCGTGGACCTCCGGATTAACGCAGAATCCACCGAATCAGCAGACCCAGACCTGCAAGAAATTTCACGCCGTCCAATCCCGTAAAAGTTCCGTGCAACGCCCAGAAGCGGGGCATGAAAGGTGGGGGAGGGTTGCGAGGAACAAAGTCGATGCTTCGCCCGAGGGAAACAATCATCGGCGTGACCACGAACGTGAGAATCAGGGCCAGGCCCATCATAGTGCAGACCACTCCCAGTCCAATGGAATCTCGCGGCGATTCACGCCACAGAAGCAGGAGCAGCACCCCTCCGAGCACGACCTGAGCCAGGCCGTAGCCCTTGAAATAGGCGCGGTTGATTTCCGAAGCCAAGTGCCGCAGAACGACGCGAGTCTGGCCCTCAGTCATGCCTTTGGAGGCTTCGACGAGTTGAGGGTTCGCAGTTCGGAGAACACGTTCTACGGTGGCGAAGGACTGTGTGGCGGCAAACCACATAAAAGGTGTCGCCATGAGCCACGCGCTGAGGATGGCAACTTTGATCATCGGGGTCCGTCCCCTACGGCGGTCAGCCTGCAAGGCTATGCTTACGCTAGCATTATAACGCACCAAGGGTATGGCCTTTCGTCCACTTCGGGTGGTTCCAGTCTGCTGGCGGAAAAAGTCGTCGATAGACTCTCACAGCGGCACACTCTAGTCTGGCATAGTTTTTTCGAGAACCTATGCCCCCAGCTCGCAGGGGACTCTACGCGCCTTGGGTAGTGGTACAGTTTGATGTTGTAGCGGCGATCCCGCAAGGCGGGATCGCCATATGGCGGCGTAAAGCCGCCTCTACGTCAAGCTGTACCACTACCGCGCCTTGAGCATGCTTGCGGCACCCAGGGAAAACCTCTATTCTAGCTTCTTTCGCTCCATCAGCACTGGACGAGCATATGGGTACGCTCGGAAGGCAGCAAGAAGCGCATGAACCGAGTTTTCATTCTTCACTACCACGAAATCTGGCTTAAAGGTGGGAACAAGAACTACTTCCTCAGCCGGCTACGCTCTGCCATCAAGCAGAGTCTTGCCGACTTGCCGGTCCAATCGCTTAGCAGCACTGCTGAACGCTTCCTGCTTGTCCCTGGGAACGAATCCGCCGCGCCTGCCATCCTGGAGCGGTTACGCCGGGTTCTTGGTCTCGCTTACATTGCGTCGGCGCGCGAAGTTCCGAGTTCGCTTGCTGAACTGGGCCCTGCGGCTTGCGCCATGATGGCGGAAAAGAACCCGCGCAATTTCGCTGTTCGCGCCAAGATCGCCGTAACGGGATATGGCATGAATTCCATGGAATTGGAGCGGCAGCTCGGGCGGGTCATCCTGGACTATTTGCGAGCCAGAGACCCGAGCGTTCAGGTGAAACTCACGAACCCGGAGGTGACCTGCTGTGTCGAGGTCGTACCAGGAAAAGCCCTTATTTATTCGGACCGGGTGGAAGGAACCGGCGGCCTGCCTGCCGTCACTAGTGGCCGGCTCGTGGTGTTGCTTTCCGGCGGATTTGATTCCGCGGTGGCTGCCTACAAGATGATGCGACGCGGCTGCCACGCTGCTTTCGTGCACTTCTTCGGAAGTCCCTCTCCTTCACAAGACTCATCAAGCGGCGTGGCGGAAGAAATTGTTCGGACCCTTACACCCTACCAGTTCACCTCACGGCTTTACTTGGTTCCGTTTGACGCCGTGCAGCGCCAAATCGTTGCGGGAGCGCAGGAGAGCTTTCGCGTGTTGCTTTACCGCCGCATGATGGCGCGTATTGCGCGAGAGATTGCTCGGGCTGAGCACGCGCTGGGCCTGGTGACCGGGGACAGCGTCTCGCAGGTGGCCTCACAGACGCTGCATAACTTGGCGGCCATCGACCACGGCCTTGACCTGCCCATTTATCGCCCCTTGGCGGGTGACGACAAATCTGAAATACTGCGCCTGGCCCGGCAGATCGGGACCTACAAGATCTCTTGTGAACCCTTCGAGGACTGCTGCCCTCGCTTCATGCCGCGGGCGCCCGCCATCTTCGCTCGCCCCGAGCAGCTCGACCGGGCCGAGGCGGGGGTCGACGTCCCCGCTCTGCTCAGGATGGGTCTCGAAGCGACAACCGTAAAGAACTTCAAATTCGAGCAAGGATCGGTGACCATGAGCGAAGGGCTGCCACGGCGCTTCGAAAAACTCCTGCCCGCCCCTAAGGCGGTCCCGGACCCCGGCCACCCTACGCGGCAGGCAGACTCCCGGTTTCGCGGGGGCGACGTCCTACCTTAAAATTGACTGCCCCGCCTGGCGTCTCTATAATTAATTTGGTTAGTGGTGAACCCAAGGATGAAAAAACTGCTCTTCTTGCTCTTACTCTTCTGCGTTCCGGGGGGAAATCTCTTCGCACAAAGCTCCGCCAGCGGGCCAAACAGCAAGAATTCTCAATCTTCGGACGACCAGAGTCGAATCCAGGTGCACGTTGAGCTGGTGAACGTTCTCACAACCGTTACAGACAAGAAAAATCGGCTCGTCACCAACCTCACCAAAGACGACTTCCGGATCTACGAGGATGACAAGCCCCAAGATATCCGCTTCTTCAGCCGTGAGACCGACCTTCCCCTGCGCATCGGGATCTTGATCGACACCAGTAACAGCATTCGCGAGCGGCTGAGCTTCGAACAGGATGCAGCTATCGATTTCCTGAACGCAGCAGTGCGCCCCGGCAAAGACCTCGCCTTCGTGGAAACTTTTGACATGGAACCCCAGCTTATCCAGGATTACACGGATGACATGGAAAAACTGTCGAATGCGATCCGGGGCGTTAAAGCCGGGGGCGTCACCAGCCTCTACGATGCTGTCTTTTCCTCATGCAAGGATAAAATGCTCATCTTCCCGCCGCCTGAACCTTACCTGCGCCGGGTCCAGATCATCATCAGCGACGGGCAGGATAACAAGAGCGTGCATAGTCAGGACGAGGCACTGTCCATGGCGCAACGTGCTGAGGTTACAATTTACACGATTAGCACCAACCGCAGTGGCTCAGAAGGGAAGGGAGACAAAATCCTACGCAAGCTGGCGGATGGGACTGGGGGGCATGCCTTCCTTCCCTTCGAGGCAGGTGATTTGGCTGCAGATTTTGAGGAAATTGACCGCGAGCTCCGCAGCCAGTACAGCCTGGCCTACGTTTCAACGAACGCTGCCCACGATGGGACCTTCCGCTCCATCGCCGTCAAGCCTGTCAATAAGAACCTGAACGTGCGGGCCAAGGCCGGTTATTTCGCGCTGTCTCCGTAGCAGGTGTCGGGTGCCAGGTTTCAGGTGTCAGGAGCCGCGAGCTTCCAGCGTGGTCAGGATTTGGATCCCGCTGTCTTCATTGACAGGTGCCAGGCGAAAAAGGCGACAAGGGCCCGACCTCGTCATAGGGGCAGTCGGCCCCCAACACAGTGGGGGTTAAAACATATGAAGGCTGGGAGCTGGCGAACCCTGACACCTGAAACCTTACGCCTACTGCGTGGGCGCGTAGTAGCCTCGCCGGGCCTGAACTTTGTAGTCCGCGTTGCCAACATGCACCCGGATCTTGCGAAAAGAGCCATCGAGGCTGGCGTTGGTGGGCGTATACCCGAGCAGGTATTGAGTTCGCAGCTCGTTGGCAATTTGCTGAAATGCCGCCGCGGTATCTTTGCTGTGGGTTACTTCGATGACCCGTCCGCCGGTGTCGTCGGAAAGCTTTCTTAGAACGGAATCTCCACCGAAGCCGCTCCCGTGTCCCCAGTAGAAGGGGCGGTCAATGATAGCCACTGAGTAGTTGATCACATCCGATTTTTGGGCGGCCTCGAGGGCGGCCTCCAACTTGATCTTGCTCCCCTGGTCTTCACCGTCCGTCAAGAGGATGAGTACCTTCCGACCCACTTCGTTCCTCAGAAGATCGTTCGATGCTAAATAGACAGCGTCGTAAAGGTGGGTGGCGCCGCCGGGGTCACCCGTGGTTGACGGCATCACGCCACGAGCGCCGCCATTGATCACTGTCTCGTCGATGGCGTGAGACAGCAATCGTTGATCGGCCGTGAAATCCTGGAGGAGTTCCGTTTCCACGTCGAAGTGCAAGACAAAAGCCAGGTCTTTGGGACGTAGCACCTGACGCAGAAAAGCCTTTGCTTCTTCCTGCTCAGTTCCCAGCACCCTTCCTTGGCTGGGGCTGGTGTCCACCATAATTCCCATGGTCAGGGGAGTGTCAGTTTCACGCGAGAAGTAGCGGATCTCCTGTGGTTTCCCGTCTTCCTCAAGCACGAAATCCTCTTTCTTCAAGTCCGGGATCAGGTGCTTCTGTTTATCCTGCACCACGGCGTACACGTTCACGACTTCCGTCGATACCTTTAAGGTGGTTGACGGTGTTTGCTCAGGTTTCTCCTGGCCCCAACCCAGCAGACTTGCCAGACCCAAGAAGATCACGCCGAGAATGATTGGGGTGTTCGCCTTCCTCGCGGCAGGAGAGAGGTATGCCATACGGTGAAGCTTTCTAATCTTTAGTCTTTTCGCCATGCTCCCCCTTAGCAGGATGCTGAAAACGATTCGGAAGGCTGTCGCTCCGAGCGAAATGAGGAAACTCGCTCTGGAGGTAAATGGCTTTGGAGATTCCTCGTCGTCCCGACCAGATCGGGACTCCTCGCAATGACACGCGACGTGAGTTTTTCAGCATCCTATTAGATGCAGCAGCCAAGCTCCGCGTTTTCGCCAATTATATCCATAGCGAGTCCGGGGATGAGTCATTCCACCTGCCGCGGACCTCAAGTCTACGGATGAATATGCGGTGGAGTCGAGCCTGTAGTCCCGCCGCTGCTGTCGCGATGCCCTCTCCGACCTGAGCGGAGTTTGGAAAATGATCCCCGCAAACGGGTCGGCGGACGGTTACTTTTCCGGATTCGGGTGCAGCAATTTCATTTTTTTCATCGCAAACATCACTTTCCTCTTGACAAGATAATACGGTGTCACTATACATGAGATTGAACACGCGCTTCGCCAGCTACGCTGGCGAGAATTCCAAGAAGTTCGGAGGAGAATAGAATGGCAGCGAAAAAGAAAGCAAAGAAGAAGAGGTAAGTACAAATCCGAAAGGAACCATCGGGGATGCAGCGATGCATCCCCGAAGTTTTTTGGGCCCCTCTTTCTATGAGCGAGACGCTGCCAAACCAGAGTTGGAGCGCCCCGGCGTATCGGGGTTCTCAAAGTCTGGCGCTCCTCCCCGGGCATTCTTGAACGAACCGCGCATTCCCACTCAAGAACACGCCACCCGTTGTCGACCTCGAACCGTCAACCTCCCTAAATGCCGAGATTCTTCGTCGCAACACGTCGAGACACTGAAAGACGCGGTAGCGCTACCAAGAACGGGCAGGAATGTTCGGTAGCTCGAACTGTTAACTGTCCCGCCGCGGCGTGTTGACTATGAGCTGCCATCTCCTGCCGAGTCTCCCTCGGCTGCGGTGAGTGCCCGGGGCGCCTCGTCCACCGGCTCAATTTCAGGAAGCTCATCGCCTGTGGCCGCGCCAAGTTCTTTCAGCTTTCTGGCCGATGGCAGCACTCGTCCTTCCAGTGAACCGACCGCCTTATTGTAAGCATCAACGGCCTTCTCAAGAGCGGATCCAATCCCTTGGAAGTGAGAAAGGAAGGGCCGAATGCGGTCGTGGAGTTCTTTGCCCAGTTCGCTGATGAGGCGAGCATTCTCCGCGATTTGCTCCTGCCTCCACCCATACGCCACGGCGCGCAGCAAGGCAATAAGCGTCGTAGGTGTGGCCAACACCACGCGCTTCTGCATTCCGTCTTCAATCAGGGTGCGGTCCTGTTCCAGAGCCGCGCTGAAGAATGACTCACCGGGAAGAAACAGGACGACAAACTCCGGGGCCGGCTCGAATTGCTCCCAGTAGCTGCGCGCGGCCAGTTGATTCATATGGGTCCGTACGAGCTGGGCATGCCGGTCGAGGGCCGCTTTTCGCTCCTCATCCTTGGCGGCGGCCGCGGCATCGAGGAACGCCTGGAGGGGAACCTTGGCATCCACGGCGATGCGCCGGTTGCCCGGCAATCTCACGATCATGTCGGGGCGCAGCCGGCCTGACTCCGAGGCGAAGGATTCCTGTTCGGTGAAATCGCAATGCTCCGACATGCCAGACAACTCGGCCACGTTCCGAAGGGTCATTTCCCCCCAACGGCCCCGCGCCTGGGAACCACCCTTTAATGCGATCGCCAGAGTCGAGGTCTTCTCCTGCAATTGCTGGTTTGTAACCGCCAGGCTGCGCAGTTGCTCTTCGAGCGTGCCGTAAGCGCCTTGCCGGGTTTTCTCCATCTCAAATATCTGCTTTTCGTAACGGGTGAGGGATTCCTTCAAGGGAGCCACCAGCGCGTCGATAGCCTTCTGGCGCGTCTCAAGGTCTCCTTTCGCCTGGGCTTGAATGGTTTCGAATGTGCTTCTGGCCAAAGTAATGAATGCCTGGTTGTTGCTCTTGAGCGCTTCCGCAGACAGCACTTGAAACGTATCCGACAGGTTTTTCTTGGCGTCTTCCAATAACATCTTCTGTTCTTCCAGGCTCGCTTGCGCTTCTTGCAGTTTGGTCTCCGCGGCAACGCGGAGTTCGCCTTCTGTCTTCATCCGCTCGCGCAAGGCGTCGAGGTCTTCCAGCGTGCCCTTCAATTGCTCCAGTTCTGTCTGTGCCTTGACCTTTTGCTCGCCTTCTCCACGCAACAATTGCTGAAGGCCCAAAATCTCCTTCTCCTTGGCGTCGAACGAAATCTGCAGCGCATTCGATTGCGCCCGCACCTCACTCAAGGTGCTCTCTGCCGTTTTGATGCGACCCTCCGCCTCTATTTGTGCTTTTGCGAGTTCGGCCTTGGAGCGAACTGTCACCCCCAGCCAGCCGACCACAATTCCCAAAGCTATACCGATCACGAGCAGCAGGATTGCGTTCATGAGGTCACCTCGGTCCGATTGCAGGAGAAGGGCGGGGCTTCAGCCCCTGGAGCACGAACGAGAAACAATGGCGAACATGTGCCTTCAGCGGCTAAAGCCGCGATTCTCCGGCTTCGCTTGCGGCGGGGCTTCAGAGTCTGTGTGAAAACTCGTGGATTCCCGCTTTCGCGGGAATGACGGGCCGGAATACAGCCCCTAAATCCAGCGCTGTCACCCCCGCGCAAGCGGGGGTCCAGCCTGGCCAATGCCAGACACGAGTTTTCACACAGACTCTGAAGACCCGCCATTCTCATTCCTAACGAGCCATAGCTCGTCCGTCTGTGGAAACGCCTCCTTAGAAGTTTCCCTCGTGCGCCGGGCAGACAGGCCGGTAATCGCAGAACCTACACACAAAACCGGGCGCCGCGGGGAAATAGTTCTGGCGGATCCGGTCAGCCACCGTCAGGATCTCCGCCTTGACGGCTTTAAGGTCCTGTTCGGTCCTGACGGTGTGGACAGTCTCGTTGTTGGTGAGGCAATAGAAGGTCAAGCGCAACGGTCTCAGTTTCATCTGTTCCTGCGCGGCCAGGGCGTAAACGGCGAGTTGCAAGCTCTTGTCGGCATCCTTCTGCGAGCGGGGCTTGCCGGTCTTGTAGTCAACCAGTTCGACCGCGCGGTCGTCCTCCCGCGCGTGCGGGACCAGGGGATTAATCTGGTCGATGCGGCCTTCCAACAGTACTTCGCCCAGGTCTAGTGAGAAGGAGCTTTCCATACTCAGGGGAAGCGTTTCACTGCTTTCCTGCTTTTCCACGAAGGCGCGCAATTGTTCCAACCCGGCTTGTTTGTAGGCTTGCTCCTGGTATTCGTCCTCGAACCCGCTATTCCTCCACGACAACTCGTAGAATCCCTTTACAGCCTCGAAGCTTGCTTCTCCCTTGACCCGCAACTCGAAATAGCGCCTTACCGACCGGTGCATGATGTTCCCAAAGGTGAGGGCCGCCTGTGGCCCCGTAGGGATTTTGAGGTAATGGCCGAACTTGAACTTCAGCGGGCAGTCCTCGTAATCCTCGATCGACGAAGCGCTCAGGCGCAGTTTTTCCCCCGGCTTGATTTCCGGTTCGCGCCCCGCCCATTCCGCAATCGGAGGATGGACTCCGGCCGGCTCGGCCATCTCCCCGAACAGTTTTTGCTGAGCACCCACATGGCGATGTGAAATCGCCGTTACATGGCGCTCCTCGGCACGCGGCGGTTGAATAGCAGGACCGGGGAGTTGTGTGACTTCCTTCATCTGGACGCGTTCGATGTCGCGAGCCTCAACCACGCGGTCGGCGAGCAAATCATCGATGAGTTTTGACGGCTTCTTCCCGGGCGCAGCCACGCTGGAAACATAAAGGCGGTCCCGGGCGCGCGTGAGGGCCACAAAGAACAGTCGGCGTTCCTCTTGCACGTGAATATTCTTCGGCGGCAAAGGCCCTTTGCGAAGTTCGTCAGGGAACTCAATGACGGCCCTGCGCTCTATGGAGGGAAAGCGGCGTGAGGCCACGCTGAGTACGAAGACGACTGGAAACTCCAACCCCTTGGCGGCGTGGACGGTCATCAACTGGACCGCATCGACACGGTCTTCGGGGAGGGGCGCTTCAATCTTTCCTCCCGCCTCGAGGTAATGCTCGAAGTAGTCGGAAAATTCCTTCAGATTCTTTGTGGGTCTCTTTCCCTCGCGTTCCTCCTCCCACGCAGGCCCGGCCAGCGCCGGGAATTTCGAGATTTTCTCCTCCCACTCCCGGAGGAATTCCTGGAAAGCATTCACGTACCCCAGATCACGCTCGTCAAGAAACGCATCTAGTTGGAGGCGCTCGCGGAGCAGCTTGAACAGCGTCGTCACTGTCCCATTTTGCGCCGCCCAGCGTAAGTCGTGGAGGAGCTGCTTCAACGCCGCCCAGTTGGTGGTTTGGAGGGGGCTAGGCTTCGAGCCCACGTCCCAGGAAGTGAGGACATCATAAAGCGAGCGCCGCTGTTTTTGCGCTTCCACGCGGACTTCCAGGGCAACTTCTTCGGGAAAGTTCCAGCGCGGGGCCAGGAGCACCCGCGTCAGGCTGATGTTGTCGTGGGGTGAAAGGAGCAATTTAAGGTAGGCGAGGAGGTCGCGAATAATCACCGTGGAAAGAACCGAAAGGCCACGAATCGCGAACGGCATGCCCCGGCGTTGAAGCTCCTCCACCAGTCGGTCCCGGTAGTTATGCGCCCGGTAGAGCACGGCAATGTCGCGATATGAATGGCCCTTGGCCACCAGCCGGGGTATCTCATCGGCAACCCAATTCGCCTCGCTCACATAGTCCGGGCTGCCTGGCAGATAAACCGGGCAGCCTTCTTCCCGCTCGGGCTGCAGCTCGGGCTTGCCTGAATATCGGTCTTCATTCTTCTTGATGATGACATCCGCGACGCGCAACACGCGCCGAGTGGAGCGGTAATTGCGATTCAAAAAGATGGTCTGATGTCCCGGGAATACTTGCCCAAACATGTCGAAGGCGCCGTGCGAGGCGCCCCGGAAGCGGTAGATGGCCTGGTCGTCGTCACCGACGGCGGTTATATTGAAGGGTGGAGGCACCAGCCGCTTGAGCAGCTCCACCTGGGCGTAGTTGGTGTCTTGGAACTCATCAACCAGGACAAAACGGAACTGCGCGCGGTAACGCTGGCGGATTTCCGCCTCGCGGTCGAACAGGCGCACTGCCTCCGGAATCAGGCTGCCAAGGCTGGAACTACCCGCCCGCTCGATCAGCCGTCGGCTGTGGCGGAAGACCCGGGATAACTCCAATTTCTTTTGAATCTCCTCTTCTTCCAGGGCTCGCTCGTCGGCATCCAGCTTGCCGGCATTCTCCAGAAAATTTCTTTCAGCTTCATCGGCGTATCTCTCGAATTCGTCCGGCGTGATGAGCTCGTCCTGGCAACGGGAAAAGAAGTCATTAAGAGCGTGCAGGAAGGCCCCCAGTTCAGCCAACTTTTGGTAGAACTTGAGCTGGAGCTGCTCCATGCGCTGCCTGAGGAAGATCCACACGTCTTCCTTATCCAGCAGCATGCGCTCCTTTGCTTGCCCGTGATCAGCCACTTGGCCGCAAACGACTTCGTAAGCGAAGGCGTGAAAAGTGGAAAGGTGCGGGAAGGTAGCTAGGTCAGGCAGTGCCTGCCGGACACGGGACTTCATCTCTCCGGCCGCCTTCTCCGTGAAGGTTAGGGCCAGAATGTTCTGCGGTTGAAGCCCCGGCTCGTGCTCGAGCAAATGAACAATTCGTTGCGTAATGACGCGGGTCTTGCCGCTTCCGGGGCCGGCGATGATGAGCAGCGGTCCATCGCCGTGTTCGACCGCCCGTAGCTGTTCGGGGTTGAGCTTCAACATGAAAGTCGGCCCTATGTATTCCAGATTCTCAATCCTGCCTGAGAAGTCACCCAGCGACAGCCGAAGATCAAAAATGGACTGACTGGAAGAGCCATTTTAGCATTCGCTCCTGCGCTGTCCCCATGTTTTCTCGGCGGGCGTCCCGCTCGGGCCGCTGGGGAGTTAGGATTCAGGATTTGGGATCCAGGAAAGAACACCCGCGCCCCCCCTGAATCCCGAATCCTGCTTCTGAATCCTCTGTAATGGTTGACCTTCTAACCGCGACTCGGTTATCTTGAGCTGTCGGTGCAGCCCGTCGTTCGAGCACTCATGCGAAGCCCTTGCTTCGCCAATTTCTCGGCGGGGCAAGGCCGTGGGCCATAGAGGGGTCTTGGCTTCTTTAAGTTGCCGGAGGCCCGTGGAGCTCGAAGAAATTGTCTGACCAACACCATGCCGCTTTCTATGCTAAGACGATCAATGGCTGGCGGCGTTGGTAACCAAACCGACGTATTGGCCGTCCATAATAGGGCAGCACTTATGATATGGATGAGTGTATCGACGCGCGGTCCAAATCCAATGGTAGGCAGGACATCGATATAAGACTATCAAGAAGCCTCCAAGCCCAAATAGCTGAGCGGTTTGCGCAAGGAGCAGGAGCTCATCCGAGCATGGAAGAGGTCGGTCACATAGGGCCCTCAGACTGCCCAGGGGACCATTGCTGACCTTGAGCTATAGCCGAAGCAACTCCGCCTACTTTCCACAAGTGTGGCAGCCGTCTTTTTGCGGCGGTTTGACTATTGAATAAGGACAGACACATGAGCACGCCCACTACAATAGAAGGAAATGAAGTCCAGGGTCGTCCGGGCATTTCACCAGGACTCCCGGGGAAGGAGCCGAAGCACCGCTGGTGGGTTTGGCTGCTGGCGCTCGCGGTCTTGGGCTACGGCGGGTACCGCGTGCGGAAGGGGATGGTGGCTCCGCAAGCGGCGACCGCGGCACAGGGGGCGAATCTCAGGTCACCAACCGTACCCGTGGTCGCGGCGAAAACGCGAAAGGGCGATATCGGCGTGTATTACACGGGCCTGGGGGCGGTGACCCCGATTTATACGGTAACCGTCAAGAGTCAAATCTCCGGATATCTGATGCAGGTATTGTATAAGGAAGGCCAGATCGTTCGTAAGGGCGATTTGCTGGCGGAAATTGATCCACGGCCATACCAAGTCATGCTGGAGATGGCCCAAGCGGGGTTCGCCAGGGATCAAGCCAACCTGGAGAACGCGAAGGTTGATTTGAAGCGCTACCAAGTCCTGACCCCCCTGAAGGCCGTCCCGGAACAGCAATTGGCGACGCAGGAAGCCATGGTCAAGCAGGACGCCGGAATCGTGCAAACGGATCAGGCACAAATTGACAATGCCAAACTTGATCTCGTCTATTGCCATATCACGGCCCCGATTACGGGCCGCGTAGGCCTTCGGCTCGTCGATCCGGGAAATTACGTAACGGCGAACGACGCTACCGGATTAGTCGTCATCACCCAGATCCAACCCATCAGCGTGATTTTCACCCTTCCTGAGGACCAGCTTCCCGCCATCCTCGCCAAGATGCATGTGGGGGCGCAGTTAAAGGTGGAAGCCGACGACCGGCAGGGGACCAAGATCGCCCAAGGGTGGTTGGCAACGATGGATAATCAGATCGATCCGACCACCGGAACCGTCAAATTGCGCGCGAACTTCGACAACCAGGAGGGGAGCTTATTTCCCAACCAGTTTGTCAACGTGCGATTATTGGTGGAACAAAAGCAAGGCGTAACCCTGATCCCTACGGCCGCTGTGCAGCGCAACTCGCAAACAACTTATGTGTTTCTAGTGAAGCCAGATTCAACGGTGACCGTGCGCACGATGACGATAGGCACGACGGAAGGTGAAGACGCCGAAATCACCTCCGGTCTGTCCCCTGGCGATGTGGTTGTCATGACCGGGGTCGACAAACTCCAAGAAGGAAGTAAGGTGAGGATGCAGATGTACGGCGAAAAGGCCCAGAAGGGAAGCTAAATGAACCCCTCACGGACATTCATTCTCCGGCCGATAGCTACATCCCTGCTGATGGTGGCCATCCTGCTGGTGGGCGCGGTTGCCTACAAGGAGTTGCCGGTTTCGGCGTTGCCGGAGGTGGATTATCCCACCATCCAAGTTATTACATTTTATCCCGGCGCAAGCCCGGATGTGATGGCGTCTTCGGTGACCGCCCCGCTGGAGCGGCAGTTCGGCCAGGTCCCCGGACTCCAGCAGATGACCTCCACGAGTTCCGACGGTTGCTCCGTCATAACTTTGCAGTTCACCCTCAGCCTTAACATCGACGTTGCCGAGCAGGAAGTGCAGCAGTCGATCAATGCTGCTGGAACTTACCTTCCCCCCGACCTTCCAACCCCACCTATCTACAGCAAGAGCAATCCGGCCGATGCACCGGTCTTGACGCTGGCGCTCACTTCAAAGGACCTCCCGCTTTCCAAGGTCGAGGACCTCGCCGACACGCGGTTGGCGCCCAAGATCTCGCAGTTGCCCGGGGTCGGTCTGGTTAGCATCAGCGGCGGGCAGAAACCCGCGGTTCGGATCCGGGCGAATCCCACCATGCTGGCATCTTACGGCCTGAATCTAGAGGATCTCCGCAGTTCCATCGTCGCCGCCAACGTCAACCAGGCCAAGGGCAACTTTGATGGCCCCCATCAGTCCTACCAGATCGGCGCCAACGACCAGTTGCTCTCGAGCAGCGACTATGCTCCGCTCATCATTGCCTATCGGAACGGCTCCCCCGTCAAATTAACCGATGTCGCCACCGTCGAAGACGACGTCGAAAACGTTCGCCAGGCGGCCTGGATGAATGACGTTCCGGCCGTCATCGTCAACATTCAGCGGCAGCCGGGCGCCAACATCATCACGGTCGTTGATCGCATAAAGACACTGCTGCCGCAGCTCACCACATCCCTGCCCACTTCGGTTCATGTCGGGATCTTGACCGACAGGACCACCACTATCCGGGCCTCCGTGCGGGACGTGGAGTTCGAGCTGATGCTTACGGTGGGGCTAGTGGTGATGGTTATCTTCCTGTTCCTGCGCAATCTTTCCGCCACCGTCATCCCCAGCGTTGCCGTTCCTCTCTCCCTGGTCGGCACCTTTGGGGTGATGTATCTGCTCGGTTATAGCTTGAATAACTTGAGTTTGATGGCCTTGACCATTTCCACCGGCTTTGTCGTGGATGACGCGATCGTGATGATCGAGAACATTACCCGATACATCGAGGAAGGGGAGCCGGCGCTGCAAGCGGCGCTCAAAGGGTCCAAACAAATTGGCTTCACCATCGTCTCACTGACATTTTCATTGATTGCCGTTCTCATCCCGCTGTTGTTCATGGGGGATATTGTCGGCCGGCTCTTCCGTGAATTTGCCGTCACCCTGGCCGTTACTATCCTGGTATCCGCCATCGTTTCGCTGACTTTGACGCCGATGATGTGCTCCAAGCTGTTAAAGCACCGGCCCGTTGATGAGCAGGGCCGGTTCTATCGCGTTTCAGAACACGCCTGGAACTCGGTGATCTCCTTTTATGATAAGACCCTCCAGTGGGTGCTCCGCCATCAGACCGAAACCCTGCTGGTCGCAGTTTCCACTCTCGTCCTGACCGTGCTGCTGTACATCTTCATTCCCAAAGGGTTTTTCCCGATTCAGGACACAGGCGTTATCCAAGGCGTCTCCGAGGCAGCCCAGACGGTGTCCTTTCCGGAAATGGCCAAAGAGCAACAAGAGTTGGCGAAAGTCATTTTGAAAGATCCCGCCGTCGAGAGTCTTTCGTCGTTCATCGGAATCGATGGCACGAACTCTACGCTGAATAGCGGGCGCATCCTCATCAACCTCAAGCCCCTCGAAGTCCGCAAGATAAGCGCCAGCAACGTCATCCACCGCTTGCAGCCGGAACTGGCCAGCGTGCAGGGCATCAATCTGTTCATGCAGCCAGTGCAGGATATTACGGTCGAGGATCGGGTGAGCCGTACGCAGTTCCAGTACACGCTCGAAGATCCGAGCGCGGACGAGTTGAACACCTTCGCACCCCGAATGCTCGAAAAGCTAAAGGCGTCGCCGCAGTTGCGCGATGTGGCAAGCGATCAGCAGGTTGGCGGCCTTCGGGCCAGGCTGGTGTTCGATCGCCAAACCGCTTACCGCCTTGGCATCACACCCGCGACCATCGACCAGACGCTCTATGACGCCTACGGCCAGCGGGAAGTGTCCACCATTTTTACCCAGTTGAACCAATATCACGTGGTTTTGGAAGTAAAGCCCGATTATCTGAAGAATCCTCTGGACCTCCGCGATCTGTTCATACGGACTAACGCGGGAAGTTCCAGCGGTTCCTCGGGCTTGGTTGCGGGCGGGTCGTCGGCAAACCAATTGTACGGCCCGACGAGCTCATTGACCGCTGCAAACACGAGTCTTTCGTCAACCACGTCGTCTTCCGCCAGGTCCTCCTCCATCGCCTCGGATAGCGCCTTCGGCGGGGGCGCGATCGGGTCCTCCTCTAAGTTCCCGAATGGAGGCCAAGTGCCGCTGGCCGCCTTCACTCATCTGGAGGAGATGAGCGCTCCCATCACCGTGAACCACCAAGGTCAGTTCCCGGTGGTTACCCTCTCTTTTGATCTGGCTCCGAACGCGTCGCTGGGGGATGGAGTGAACGCCGTGAACAAAGTGAAGGCCGAGATCGGCATGCCGCCCAGTATTCAGGCGGCATTTCAGGGTACAGCCGCATCATTCCTGGCATCGCTGTCAAACGAGCCCGTGTTGATTCTGGCGGCACTCATCACCGTCTATATCGTCTTGGGCGTCTTGTATGAAAGCTACATCCATCCCGTCACCATCCTGTCCACGCTCCCTTCAGCGGGTGTGGGTGCGCTGTTGGCTCTGTTGCTATGCCATAACGATTTCAGCGTCATCGCCTTGATCGGCTTGGTCCTGCTCATCGGCATCGTGAAAAAGAATGGCATTATGATGATCGATTTCGCTTTGGAAGCAGAGCGCAAGGAAGGCATGACACCTGTCAATGCCATCTACCAAGCCTGCCTCCTGCGCTTCCGCCCCATCATGATGACCACCATGGCGGCGCTGCTCGCTGGTCTGCCGCTGGCGCTCGGCACCGGCACGGGTTCGGAGCTGCGCCGGCCATTGGGCATTACCATGGTCGGCGGACTTGTCTTAAGCCAGTTACTCACGCTTTACACTACCCCGGTCATTTATTTATGGTTCGATCGCCTGGCAAGTCGGTTCCACCGGGGTCGCGAAATCAGCCCGGGGACGGAGCTGGTTCCGGCAAAGTAAGACGATTTCAAATGGCAAACGGAAGAAGCGGAAGAAGTGAAGTGAGAGGTGCGGTGTGCCATTTGAATTTTGCCATTTGCTCTATGCCATTTGAATTTCTTTACCGATGAATATCTCAGAACCATTCATTCGCAGGCCGGTTGCGACCACGCTCCTCCTCATCGCCATCACTTTGGCCGGAGCGGTCGCCTTCCGATTCCTTCCCGTATCGCCCCTGCCCCATGTGGATTTCCCCACCATCTCGGTGCAGGCGGGTTTGCCGGGCGCCAGCCCGGAGATCATGGCCTCCTCGGTAGCAACTCCGCTGGAGCGCCAATTCACCCGCATTGCGTCCGTCAGCGAGATGACCTCTTCGAGTAGCCTCGGATCGACCAACGTCACACTGCAATTCGACTTGAACCGGGACATTAACGCCGCGGCGCGTGATGTGCAGGCCGCCATCAACGCCGCCCGCGGCTACTTGCCTACTAATCTTCCCAATAACCCGACCTACCGCAAGGTGAATCCGGCCGATTCGCCGATCTTCATCCTGGCGCTTACTTCCGACGTGCTGAGCAAAAGCCGGATGTATGACGCCGCTTCGTCGATTCTGGCACAGAAGCTTTCACAGGTGAGCGGCGTAGGGCAGGTTATCGTAGGAGGAGGCGCGCTGCCGGGGGTTCGAATTGAGCTGAATCCGACCGCCCTGAACAAATATGGCATTGGCCTGGAGCAGGTCCGGGGCGTGCTGAGCAGCGCCAATGCCAACACTCCCAAGGGGCATTTTTCGGACGGTCACCGCATGTATGAAGTGGGCGCCAACGATCAGCTCCTCAAGGCCGTTGACTACACACCGCTGATCATTGCTTACCGCAACGGATCGGCCGTGCATATCTCCGACGTCGGCCAAGCGCGGGACGCCCCTGAAGACATCCTTCAGGCGGGCTATTCAAACGGTAAGCCCTCCGTTCTGATCATCATTTTCCGCCAGCCTAACGCCAACATTATCGATACTGTGGATGGTGTGCGCGCCGCTCTTCCCCAGCTTAAAGCTGCCATTCCCCAAGCAATCGATATGCGCGTGGCCATGGATCAAACCCTGACCATCCGCGCCTCCGTGGACAATGTCGAGCAAACACTGATCATCTCGGTGCTTCTGGTAATTCTGGTCGTCTTCCTTTTTCTGAGAAACCCGCGCACCACCTTCATCCCCAGCGTCGCCGTCCCGGTGTCGCTGGTCGGGACTTTCGGTGTGATGTACCTGTTGGGCTACAGCCTCGACAACCTGTCGTTGATGGCGCTCTGCATCTCCACCGGTTTTGTGGTTGACGATGCCATCGTGGTCATCGAGAACATCTCCCGCTATCTCGAAAAGGGCCTGCATCCATTCCAGGCCGCTCTGATCGGGGCTAAGGAGATCGGATCTACGGTGCTGACCATCAGTATATCACTGGTCGCGGTGTTCATTCCCTTGCTGCTTATGGGAGGCGTTGTAGGCCGCCTGTTCCGTGAGTTCGCGGTGACGCTCTCCGTGGCGATCATGGTCTCGATGGTGGTCTCACTCACCGCGACTCCCATGATGTGCGCTCACCTCCTGAAAGAACAAGAGTCCCATAGCTGGCTGTACCGGACTAGCGAGCGAGCCTTCAACAAGGTCGTGAAGACGTATGGGAGAACCTTGTCCACGGTGCTCCGCTATCCGGCAATTACGCTGTCTGTACTGCTGGCCACCATCGCGCTCAACATCTACCTGTACATTTACGTCCCCAAAGGGTTCTTTCCGCAGCAGGACAACGGACGGATGATGGGCGCGATTCAAGCTGACCAGGACACCTCGTTTCATGCCATAGACAGGACCTTGCAGCAAATGGTCAAAATCATCGTCGCTGACCCGGCCATTGATACCGTGGAAGGATTTACGGGCGGTGCAAACACGGCGCGGATGTTCATCTCTCTGAAGCCCCCCGGAAAAAGAGCCCCCAGTAATGCGCCCGAGGTACAAAAAGACATCACGGCTGACCAGATCATCGCCCGGCTGCGGCCAAAGCTTGGCGTAGTGCCGGGAGCCACGCTCTATATGCAGGCGTCGCAAGACGTGCGCGTCGGTGGACGGATGTCCAGCGCTCAATATCAGTACACGATGCGCGGCGACAATCTACAGGATCTGCAAAATTTTGCTCCCCGCATGCTCCAACAGTTGAGAGCCATCCCCATCATCGCAGACGTGAACAGCGATCAGCAGGACCGCGGGCTGCAGGCTTTTGTTCAATATGATCGCGAAACGGCAGCGCGTTTCGGTATCTCGCCGCAACTGATTGACAACACGCTTTACGACGCCTTCGGTCAGCATCAGGTTTCGACAATGTATGAGCCGTTGAATCAGTACCACGTGGTGATGGAGGCGTCGCCCGAATACTGGCAGAATCCGCTCTTCTTACGCCAAATTTATGTCGGGGCGCCGAATGGGCAACAGATTCCCTTAAGCGCTATCGCTCATTATGCGCCGACCACTGCGCCTCTGGCGGTAAACCACCAGGGCCTCTTTCCGGCGGTCACTATCTCCTTTAACCTGCGGCCGGGCATCGCCCTGGGAGATGCCGTGGATGTCATTAATGAGTCTGCATCCAAGATTGGTCTGCCCGCAACGATCCATACGGGATTTGCCGGGACCGCACAAGCCTATCAGGATTCGCTGGGCAGCGAACCACTCCTGATCGCGGCAGCGCTGGTGGCCGTTTACCTCGTGCTTGGTATCCTCTACGAAAGCTACGTGCATCCTGTTACCATCCTTTCCACGCTTCCCTCGGCCGGCGTCGGCGCGCTGCTGGCCCTGCTGCTGACCCACACCGAGCTAAGCGTCATCGCGATCATCGGAATCATCCTGTTGATCGGTCTGGTGAAGAAGAACGGCATCTTAATGATCGACTTCGCGCTTTCTGCCGAGCGGAACGAAGGTAAGAATTCACGCGACGCCATCTACGAAGCATGCTTGTTGCGGTTCCGACCGATCCTGATGACGACGATGGCCGCGATGCTGGGTGCTGTGCCGCTCGCCATCGGTACCGGCACCGGCTCGGAGATGCGCCGCCCCCTGGGAATCGCCATCATTGGCGGGCTGATCGTGAGCCAGTTGCTCACCCTGTATACGACTCCCGTGGTCTATCTTTACTTCGACCGCATCCAGAACTGGTGGTTTCGGGTTCGAGGGCTGGATCCGGAGGTGGCCAAGCGCCTCGCCTCCGAAACGGAACGTTGAGAAAGAAGCGTATTATATCGATGAACACGATCTTTGCAAAACCTGCGCGCTCCCTTGCCGAGGGCCACCGGCGCCTCTACGTTTTCCTCTGCGTCGCCATAGCCGGCATGCTGCTCCTTTTAAATTCTTGCATGGTGGGCCCAGAGTACAAACGCCCGCCCGCCCCCTCGCCAGCGGCTTACAAGGAGCTCCCGCCCCCGAATTCTCCCCAGGCATCGGAGTGGGCGCTCGCGCAGCCTAACGACGCTCTGGCCCGCGGCAAATGGTGGGAAATCTATAGGGACCCGGAGCTCAATGCCCTGGAAGAACAGGTGAGTATCTCCAACCAGAATGTCCTGGAGGCGGAGGCGCAATTCCGCGAGGCTAGATTCGCCGTGAAGATCGCGCGCTCGAACCTGTACCCGACTGTTTCCGTGTCCCCTTCGATTGTCAACAGCCGAACGTCGGTTACCGGAACAGCCCAAGGCGAAAACTTTTCGCGCACCACTTACGACTTGCCGGTGAATGTTTCTTGGGAAGCCGATATATGGGGAAGTGTCCGGCGCAGTATTCAGGCTAGCGCGGAGGCCGCGCAAGTCAGTGAAGCCCAATTGGAGAACGCGCGACTGTCTTACCAGGCGGAACTCGCGCAAGATTACTTTGAGTTGCGCGGCACGGACGCCGAGAAAGAATTACTCGACACTACCGTGAAGTCCTATCAGGATTACCTCAAGCTCACACAAGACAGGTTTAATAGTGGTGTGGCGTCGGGCTCGGACGTGGCTCAGGCGCAGACCCAACTGGAAACCGCGCGGGCCCAAATGATCGATTATGATGTGGCGCGCGCACAGTTCGAACACGCCATTGCCGTCCTGGCGGGTAAGCCCCCCACCGGCCTTTCCATCTCTTACCGGTCCATTAAGGTCACACCGCCGCCCGTGCCTGTAGGGCTACCTTCCAGCTTGCTGGAGCGGCGGCCTGATATCGCCGCCGCCGAACGGCAGATGGCCGCGGCCAACGAGCAGATCGGCATTGCCAAGGCTGCATATTACCCTACTATTGGCCTCACGACCGACAGCTCGCCGATAGGCCTTGAAAGCTCGGCATTCTTAAAGTGGTTCTCCTGGCCAAGCCGATTCTGGTCCGTGGGGCCGGGGTTGGCGGAGACCCTCTTCGATGCCGGCAGGCGCCGGGCGACGTTGAACCAGTCAATAGCAGCCTATGACGCTACGGTGGCGAATTATCGCCAAACCGTTCTCACCGCCTTCCAGCAAGTCGAGGATAATCTGGTGGCGCTGCGCGTGCTTGAGAACGAAGCGCAAGCCGAGAACGAGGCCGTAAAGGCCGCCCAAAATGCGCTGGATATTTCCACGTACCAATACAAGGCCGGCACCGTCAACTACCTCGCTGTCATCACCGAGCAAGCTATTCTTCTGCAAGATCAGGTGCAAGCCCTGAATATTCTTACTCGCCGCATGAGCGCCAGCGTCCTTTTGGTCGAAGCGCTGGGCGGCGGCTGGAACTCCTCAAAACTTCCCGCCGTAAAAGATCTGACGAGCCGCAAGTAGAGTCGGAATCAGGTCGTGGCGCCGTTTGCGGGTGAAGCGCCGGCGTCCGCCTTGCCTCAGTACCCGGAATCATCGACTATATTGGAGGCTTGTCGATAAGGAGGGAGAAGATGGGGAAAGAAAACCGTTCTCGGCGAAATTTCCTAAAGACGGCGATCGTGGGAGCAGCAGGCGGGGTTACTGCCGGGCACGCGCGGGCGGACTCCAGTCAGGTTAACCCTTGCAGTGAGCAGTGTGGCTCGGTCTACGAGCCGCCACCCCAGCAGCACGGCAATAACCTCAACTTGATTGTGATTGTGAGCGACACGTTTCGCCATGACAACCTGGCTTGTTACGGCCAGAAATGGCTCGAGTCCCTTGAGACGCCGAACTTAGACAAGTTTGCACAGCACGCAGTTGTCTTCGAAGACGCTTATGCGGAACTACTGCCCACCATCCCCCTCCGCCGGACGCTCTATACAGGACGGCGGGGCATTCCTGCTTACTACTTTCCTCAACTGGAGGACGTTCGACTCCCAGGGTGGCATTCACTCTACTTTGAAGATGTCACGCTCAGCGAGACTTTATCAGAAGCGGGGTACATTACTGGGCTCATCAGCGACGTCTATCACGAATTCAAGGCAGGAAGAAACTTCCAGCGCGGCTTCCATACTTACCGGTGGATTCGAGGACAGGAATGGGACGGCTACGGGACTTCTCCTCACGGATTGCTCGACGTCAGTGACATTTTCCCCAACGAATACTTAGCCCGATTTCCAAGTCACCATGCTCTTTTGAGCCAGTACAAGGCGAATCGCAATCTTTGGATGCAGCAGGGAGAGTCGCTGGCCCAGATTGTGGCAGATACTGCGACGGGTTGGCTGAAGCAGAACTTCCAGCAACGACCTTTTTATCTGCACGTAGAACTCTTTGATCCCCACGAGCCTTGGGACCCACCGAGGCGGTTTCTGGATAAATACTTGCCCGATGCTACCGGTCCGAGCTTCCTGGAGCCACCCTATGATACCGTTCCCCTATCGGATCACATCAAGCAGCGTTTCCGGGCCAATTACGCAGGCGAGGTGAATTGTGTCGACTACTGGATTGGAAATTTGCTGAGCCTCATAGGCGAACTTGGCTTGTTCGAAAACTCCGTGGTTGTTTTCATGTCCGACCACGGTGCAATGCTGGGCGAACATCAGCAGTTTCTCAAGGGACCTGACAAGCTGCGGGGGCAGGTGACACACATTCCATTGCTGATCCGCACGCCCGGGACGCAATACGCGGGGAAGAAGGTGCCAGGTTTTGTCCAACCTCCGGACGTGATGCCTACTGTCTTACACTTGCTAGGGTTGAAGCCACCTTCGCGAGTGACGGGAACCAACCTATGGCCTCTCGCGACCGGAGAATCAGGTCCTGCACGAGACTACGTGGTCCAAACCTACGGTTGGGTTGGGGCTGTTCGGAACCACGAATGGAGCTATACCGAGATATGGAAACCAGGCGCAGGCCGAGAAGAATTCCAAGTCTACCCGAATGCCCCGCTCGCCAGTTACAAGCCGCAGCTTTACAACCTTGAGAAAGATCCCCAGGAGCTGACGGATGTGGCTAACCAGCACCCTGACGTGGCGCGGCAAATGTCCGCCAAAATGAAGGAGTACATCGCCTCGGGAGAGGGAATTACCTTCGGCAGTTTCAACGCAAAACCGAGTCTCGATCACAAGGAAGGGCTTTATTCGAAGTAATTTGAGTGCGTCTCAGGACTCCACAGCTACGGACGTTTCCACCGCCGGGAGTGCCCCGCTTGTTGCAGCGACTTTCTCAGCTCTTTATCTCTTCACGCGGCACGTGCGGGGTGTGATACTGCCCAAGCATACGAAGATGGACATCACGTTCGACCAGCCTTTCCGGTGCACCCTCGAGGATGCCTCAGGGACATCCCCAGAAGCACCTGATCACGTGAAGACCACCGACTGAATACCTGAAATCTCAAAGCGCTTTCGGCAGCGGAGGTTCTTGCATTGGACGAAATCGTCTCGCCGCAGCATATAGGTCCTTGATTTGGCAAATCGCGCCCGATCTCGTTCGTCCGCGTGACCTGGAAGCCTATTCCTTTTTGTCCGCACCAACCAGCGAATCTCGTAAGTGTCTGTCTGGTGACAAAACAGGCAGGAGAGAGTGGCAGGTTTCAGAGTTTCATTTTCATCAAAAAATTCGCGCTCATCCATAACTCGTCTATTTTAGCCGGATTTTTCCGGCAACTCCACACGCATTTGAGAACAGGGACGCTTTGTCCGGCGAGAAAGAATTAGCACAATTCTCTGCAACAGACGTATAATTCGCTGGCAGCGGGACTCACTCAGTCTCTTAGGTTTTTCTATGAGCGGAGGACCAGTTGTATGGCCCACAGTTTGGGGGAACAAGAGCTCGCCGATTACCTCTTCGATCGCATCATTGTGAATTGCCCGACCTGCCTGGACACCAAGTGTCTGCGTGTGGCGTGTCTGAAGGTTGCGGAGGAGCTAATCGAGGACGCTGAAATCGTTTACAAGCTGGAGCCTGTTTCCGATGGTGGGGCGTGAGCGGCGAAGGGAACAGGAAATAGGGAATAGCAATAAGGACCAAGCTGTTTCCTGTTAACTGCTCCATTTTCCCTGCGGACTCATTGGGAGTCGGGACGAACCGTCCGCCCTCTCATTTGAAGTCGTTCTTCACGACCACCCCACCCTTCATCACAAACTTCACTCGTTCAAGCTCCGTAATATCGGAAAGCGGGTCGCCGGAAACCGCGATAACATCGGCGAACTTACTCCTTTCAAGCGAGCCGACCCGGTCCTGCCAACCCATCAATTCTGCTGCGCGCTGGGTCGCTGAACAGAGCGCCTGGGCGGGCGTCATGCCGAAGCGGACCAGGTATTCAAACTCCTTGGCCTGAGTCCCGTGCGGGAAAGGGCCCACGTCGGTCCCGAAGGCAATCTTGACGCCGCTCGCCAACGCCCGTCGAAAACTCGCCTCGTGGATTCTCGCCCGGCTGGTCTTTCCTTCCGTGGCTCGTAGGTCTTCTCCCGGTTCCACTTCATAAACGTAAAGCGTCGGCACCAAGTAGATACCCTTGCGAACCATTTCCCGGAGCGATGTTTCGTCGAGCTCGAGGCCATGCTCGATGGAGTCAACGCCTGCTTCGATGCCGTTGCGAAGGCCGGCGCCGCTATAAGCGTGGCAAGCCACCTTCACGTGCTGGCGATGAGCTTCGTCCACGATGGCCTGGAATTCCTCCAGGGTGAAGGTGGGAACGCTATCCAGGCGTCCGTCCGGCGTGAAGCGGAAACGATGTGTTGCGTAAACTTTGATGAGATCGGCGCCGTACTTGATCTGTTCGCGCACCGCCTGGCGGGCGGCCCAGGGCGAATCCACGATTTGTACACCGGTGGGGGCCACGACTTCCGGGGAATACCCTTCCAGCGCATAGCCTCCAGTGGTGGAGAGGGCACGCGTGGCCACTTGCAAGCGGGGGCCGGGGACCAATCCACGATTGATGGCGTCACGCACATCCGTGTCGCTGTACATGGCCCCCTCGGTTTCAAGGTCGCGCAGGGTGGTGAAACCCGCCTCCAAGTCCTTCCTGGCATTGACCACCGCTTCGATGGTCCGATACTGCCACGACTCCTTGAGCAGTTGTTCGTCGTAGCGGCCCGCAAACTCCCCGGTTAAAAACAGGTGGGTGCGAGCGTCAATCAAGCCGGGGAGTACCGTGGCTTGCTGCAAGTCGATTAGCTCGGCCCCGGATGGGATGGCCACACTCCCCGCCGGCCCCACATCCGCGATCCGCTCGCCTCGGATGACGATGATTTGGTCAGTCAGAAGACGTCCGGAGCCAGGGTCGAAAAGGTGGCCCGCACGAATGGCCACCGGCTTTGTCGCTTGCGCGAATGAAGAGACCGCAATAACCAGAAAAGCAAGAAGAGAGTTTGAAATATTATTCCTGGCCATCTTCGTTAGCGCTCCTTCAGGCAACCGATTTTCGCGGCAGAAATTTTGGGCGCAGCCACACGAACGCCAGGGCGTCGATCAGCCCATGCGCCAGCATGGAAGGATAAAGGCTTCCGAAGTGAATGACGGGATAAGCCAGCAGCGCCCCCAGCAGAGACGCTCTTGCGATTCCGTTCCAACCTTGATAAACGTGCGCCAGCCCGAAGGCCAGCGAGGAAGCAGCCCACGCCCATGCGCCGGAACTCAGCCACTGGGTAAGTTGAGCGAGGAGAAAGCCGCGATACAAGAATTCCTCGCAAAGAGCGGCCGTCGGTGCCAGGAGCAGGACCGCCCAGAACTTCTCTTGCCGCGTCTTGGGAATCAACAGGTAGACCAGTTCGGCCTCCGGCGGCCACCACCCACGGAGCTCCAGGAAAAGGCCCAGGCGAATGCCGGCCATAGACAATGCAACCAGAGCACCTGCCCAGGTGAGCGCGGTGACGGGCGCGAGCGCTCGGAAGCCTACGGAAAAGGCGCTCAGCGAGCTGAGAAAGAAGATGAGGAGCCCCAAGGCCCCCAGCACCCACTGCGAAATCGCCGCCGAAAAGTAAAGAGTCAGCCTCGGCATTTGACGGATTTGGTTGTCGCGCGCGGTTGACAAGGAAAGAACCGGAATGCCAACAACTAAGAAGACTATAAAAAGAACGGACAGTGCCTTGGGTAACATTTTCGGTCCAGATCGATGATTCAGCGGCGAACGCGCTGCGCCTGACGGGTATATTTCACAAGACGGCGGGGTGAATTGTCTCACCGCCTTGCCGCACGGTCAAGCCCCTCGACAGCCCCTCGACGACAGCCTGTCAAGCGGCGCATATCATATTGTTCAACACGGGAACGAAATGGCTCTTTGGTCAACGCAAGAGATACGCGCCCAGCACCGCCCGGCTGCGGTCACGGTAAACTTCCACCGGTACGTTCTCAGGACCCATTAACCACTGGAGACAGTAACCGTTGACAAGCGCACGAATAGTGGAAGCAGCATCCACCGGGTTGACCGGGCGAAACTGCTGCTCCCGGATTCCGTCTTCCACGATGCGGGTATCCCTCTGCCGGCACTGGTCGAAGAACTCTGAAAAGAGCTTGCGAAAACGCTGGGAGCGTGTGCCACGGCCGACAAAATCGAAGAAGACCAAGTAAAGTTTGCGATTCACCTCGGCGCTGTGAAACAGAACTTCCAACTCGGCCCCCAGCCGGGTGCGCGCCGGCTCCTGAGAATGGACAACCTCATCCAAGCTGCGGTTCACCTGGCGGAGCAGCCACTCCAGGACGCCAAAAAGGAGATCTTCCTTAGTCCGGAAATAATAGAGAGCTCCCCCTTTGCTCGAGTCCGCCCGGGCCACGACGGAATCCAGCGTCACGGCTTCGATCCCCCGCTCCAGGACTTCCCTGTAGCCTGCTCTCTCGAGAGCTTCGCGACGGCGGCCGGCCAGCTCCGGATTGGCTCTGCGTGGGCTCATGGGCCTCCCTCTTTGAAAAAGCGTCTGGACGGATTATTTACCTTGCAATGGCTTGAGGCGCTCCCGTCAGCATGATAGCATGAGTTGAGATTGGGGCATTCGATGAAAGCCGGGATTTCAAGCCAAAACCTCGTGGGACTTGATCGCCAGGAGTTGGAACGACTCGTGGAGTCGTTGGGGAAGGCGCCTTATCGTGGCCGCCAGCTCTACCATGCGCTTTACTGCCGTCGGGAAAGAGATGTTGCCGCCCTGACGGACCTCGACAGGAATTTCAGAGCAGCGCTTGCAGCTCATTATGAAGTCGCCTACCCCGAAGTCCAGGGTGAGTTCGTATCGAAGGACGGCTCCGCCCGCTATCTGCTGCGCCTTCAGGACAACAACGCCATTGAGACAGTGTATATGCCCGAGGAAGAGAGGATCACGCTCTGCCTTTCCAGCCAAGCGGGCTGCGCCGTGGACTGCCGGTTTTGCTTCACCGCGCTCTTAGGACTAAAGCGCAACCTTTCGGCGGGTGAGATTCTGGGACAGGTTCTGGCGGTAGCCAAAGCGCGCGAGATTCCCCCCGCTTCACGGCTCAATCTGGTCTTCATGGGAATGGGCGAGCCGCTCTTGAACCTTGCCCAAGTGATGAAAGCCATCCGGATTTTCGCGGACCCTCAAGGTCTTGGCATTCCGTTGCGTCGCATTACGATTTCCACCTCGGGCATCGTGCCACGGATGCGCGAGCTTGCCCGTGACCCAGGGCGTCCGAAGCTGGCCATCTCACTCAACGCTTCAAGCGAGCAGCAACGGACCGAGCTGATGCCTATTAACCGGAAGTACCCGCTCAGCGAACTCATGCGTGCCTGCCGAACCTATCCGTTGCGCCCGCGCGAGCTGCTCACTTTCGAGTACGTCCTCCTGGACGGGTTTAACGATACGGACGCCGACGCCGTGCGTGTAGGTGACCTGCTGCTGGGAATGCGCGCCAAGGTTAACCTTATCCCTTACAATCCCGGCTCCGGGCTTCCTTATCGCCCCGCGCCCCTCAAGAGAGTTCTGGCTTTTCAACAGCTCCTGACGGAACGGGCCATTCCAGCCTACATTCGCATTTCACGGGGACAGGATATTGGCGCCGCCTGCGGCCAGCTTCGCTTGGAAGGAATACGAACCGGCGACCCTGGCGCGGTCATTCCCGCCTAATTGTTTACAACAACCACCCCCTACCCCCTCCTAACCGAGGAGGGAGCAGGGGGTGGTGGGAGCACGTGCCTGTAAATTGCTAAGTGGGACACCGCTCTAGGGCGCCGGTCGGCGCCCTGAAACGAGCGGCTTCCGCGGGCGTGCCTTGGGACAGATTCCGATGACTGCAATCATGCGGCCGGTGCGGCTTCCCTCTTTACGATAGGAATAAAAAAGGTCCGTGCGGCAAGCCGTGCAGAAATCCACCGCAGCGACATGGTGGAGTGCGAGCCCCGCTGCCAGGAGCTGATCCCGGGCAACGACAACCAGGTCAAGATGAATGGGAGCGGCGCGTGCAGGGCCGTGCCCTGGCGGCTGCATATTCAGGAAAGAGAGCGGACGCCGTTTGGAATGCCACGCCGGCGCTTCAGTTACTTTGCGAAAGAAGTGATCCGCGTGCGGGAAGCGCCCCTGAAACGCTTCCTCCACCTCTTCCCCCACTTCAAAACAACACACGCGGATGGAAGGACCCAGCACGGCAGACAGGCTTTGAGGCTCAGAACCGTACACGCGGCGCATCTCCCCCACGGCCTTTTCGATAATGCGAGCCAGCGCCCCACGCCACCCGGCGTGGACCGCCGCCACGGCTCGATGTTTCGGATCCACCAGCAACACGGGCAGGCAGTCGGCGGTTCTCACCGACAGCAGGATGCCAGGTTGATCGGTCAACAGCCCATCACCTGCAATTTGGGCAACGCCAGGCTGTTCAGGCATTCGATTCCCGCCCAGACAGTACTCGATTTCGCCGCTGGCTGCACGCCGAACTTGATAGACACTGGCGGAATGGACTTGCCGGAGGGCCGTCGGCGCGAAATGTTCCGCGCCAAGCTGCTGGAAGAAAAGGTCCCGGTTTTCCCGCACTCGCGCGCGCGGCTCGCCTTCTGTGAATCCCAAGTTCAGCCCCGCAGTCAGACCGCAGCTCACCCCACCTTGGCGGGTACTGAATGCATGGATCAGCCAGGAAAAACGGGCGATGAGCGGGTGCTGAATCCAGGCCAGCCCGCCGCGCCGGACGATTTGTGAAGCAAAGTGACCCAACAGCCGAATATAGCACACCCCGTAAGATCCCCAGGTGGTTCCGGCGGATTGAACTTTGACCGCTGCCCTGATATGCTGAAGAAAGGATATCAGGGTTGTAGCATAGGAATTTGGAGAAGAGAAGACCATGTTATCTGATCGTCTCGTCCGGATGATCGAACACCACGCAGACGAGTTGACGCGCGCCTTGGTTAAAAACCTTCAGTCCAACCCGCGCACAGCCTCTTACCACCAACTTTCCTGGGAGGCGATTCACAGTCGCACTTACGATGTGTACAAAAATCTCGGCTTGTGGCTGAGCAGCAAAGCGGAAGAGGACATCGAAGCCGCTTACACCGGGCTGGGGAAGAGACGCAAGGCCGAGGGAGTCCCCCTCAACGAGGTTGTTTACGCCCTCATCTTGACCAAATATAATCTACGAGACTATATTCGGGCTGCCGGCTTGGTCGATTCTGCCGTGGACCTTTACCAGGAGCAGGAACTTCATCGCCTGTTAGGCCAGTTCTTCGACAAAGCCATCTACTACACGGTCAGGGCTCACGAACGCGAGGCTGCCTTCCAGAAAACGGCCGGGGGCGTCAAGAGCGCACACTGAATCTGCTGCGACCGCCGGTGACTTGAATATGATCGTGGGGACTGGCGTCGACATAATGGAGACTTCTCGCGTCGCGGAGGCGCTCCAGAGACACGGTGAGCGTTTTGCCAAGCGTGTGTGCACGCCCTCGGAGATCGCGTATTGCGGCAAATTCAAGAACCGGGCTGAGCGATTTGCCGCCCGCTTTGCGGCCAAGGAGGCGGCATTTAAGGCTTTGGGGACCGGCTGGCGCGAGGGAGTGCGCTGGGTGGATGTGGAAATAATTCACACGCCGAGCGGCAAGCCGGAGTTAATCCTCCGGGGTCGGGCGGAGGAAATTGCCCGCGGCATGGGAGTTACACGCATGGCTGTTTCGATTTCGCACTCCGACCGTTACGTTGTCGCGCAGGTCATTTTTGAAGCCGATGGCTAGCCTTCACCAGTGGGTTTGGCGTTACTTGCAAGGCACGAGTATCGTCTTGCTTTGCCTTTTTGAGTTGCCGCACGCCTGGGCGCAACGTGCAGAAGGGCAGCAGCAAATCCCAGTTCTGAATGCCAAAAAAGCTACAGCCCGGCTTTTGCGCCGAGCCTCTCCGGAGTACCCCCTCCTGGCTAAGGTGAACTACATTCAGGGCCGAGTTCGCGTGCAGCTCGTGGTCTCCCCTGCCGGGACGGTTGCGAGTGCGCATGTGGTGGACGGCAATCCCATTTTGGCTGCGGCCGCGCTGAACTCGGTTCGAATGTGGCGTTACCGCCCACTTGTGGCAGAGGGTGCCTCCACCCCTTTCGCAACTTCCGTGAACATTAATTTCACGTTGCGTATGAAGAAGCTGGATATGGGTCCCGAGCAGGCGGAATCCGACTTCCGCCGTCAAGTAAAACCCCCTGAAGTGTTGACGAGGCCGGAGGAGACCGCATCCTCTGATCCTTCGGTGCGCATGCGCTTACTCGTAGACACGGAAGGCAAAGTGGTCGATTCGGAAATCCTAAAGGGCATTCCCACTCAGATTGAAAGGGCAAGGAGGAGCATCGAGCGGTGGTCGTTCCGGCCGGCGCGATGGGGTGCTCTAGCTGTTCCTTGGTACTTTGACGTTGACGTTCCCGTCTCCAACGACCCGCCCAGGTAGACACCCGTTCGCCGTGCCGGCGCTGAAGGTCCTGAGCAGAATGACCTAGCGCCAGAGAAATATTCCCCCCCAAGGGTAATCCCGCGTTAAGATTGGGGAGTGGGCCGGAGGTGAACCGCCGGCCTGGCGCGTGACGCCTGTGGAGCAAATTGTTTATGAAATTAGATTGGGCAAGACGAACCCGGAAAATCTGGCCCCTGGTCTTCATGATCCTGATTCCGCCCGTCGCGGCTTTTGGAGTTGATCAAGCCCGGGCCGCCGTTTTTCAATATGAGGGCGGAACCGAGAAAATCGAAATCGATTGTGCCGGCAAATTGGAAGTCACCATGGAGGGCCTGAATTTCAAGTGTCCGGCGGGCTCGGTGGAGATGCCTTTTTCGACGATCACGCTGATGCAATTTCGCCCGGATGTGAGCCCCTCCGTCCGCAAGCTGAAGCTCAAGTGGACGACCTACCCCAATATCCTGATTGCGGGCAGGCACAATAGATATTTCACCGTGGTCTGCAAGAAGCAGGGCGTGACTCACGTGATGGTCTTGCGAGTCGATGCCCTTTCCATGCGCCCTTATCTTGCCGAGATCGAGCTGAAATCAGGGAGGCGCGTCGAGGTGATGCCCTTCGAGGATTCCTGAAGGAACCTGATGGCCCCGCCGCTCGGGAGTAACCTAAGGATTGGCCCCGCCCAAGAAATATCCTGCCTTTGCCCGCACCTTGACTCCGCTTCGGTCAACGTGTACTTCGATGCGGTGAAAACCGTTCTCGATGGGCGTGTGGGGCACGTAAGCGATTTCGTACTGGCTCTGGATTTCGTTGGCAATCCGATTGAGCTCGTCCTGCACCCCCTTCGTTGACCAACGCCCATAACACACCCCGCCGGTGTACCCGGCATAGAATTCCAGGGCGCTCTTGGCCACCACGGAGCGGATCATCTCCCCACTCGCCAGGATGAGTGGAACGATCGGGAGCGTGGGCATATCATATTGTTGCTCCTCGTTCGCGGGAGTGGGCGCAGTGCCGGGAGGCAAGGGGCGTGCCACGTTGTCGTTCAGGGGGTCCGGTGGGGGAGCCTTCGGTTGCCTGGCCAGCAGCGCGCGCCCCGGGCTGAATCCCAGACCGTAGATCGTGATCCCTGCGTTCACGGCGCGTTGGACGACCTCTTCCTTATGGGTTTGGCTCCCCAAATCATGGCCATCCGAAAAAACCACGATTACCCGGCGGTGTTCCTTCGGCTGGCTTTCGAGCAGCGCGACGGCGCGCGCCAAGGCGTCATTCAGATTAGCCGAACTGCCACGCGCCTCGAGACCGCGCAGGGCGGTTTCCAGCTCAGCGCTGTCTTGGGTCAAGTCCTGGATAACTCGAATCTGATCGCCGTACGTTACTACCGCAGCCTCTCCTTGTGGCCCCAGCATCAGGCTGGAGAAAACCGGACCGAGGGGGCGGACCTCGCCCAGCAGCGGCTCCGAGGTGCTATTGGCTTCCACCACAATGACCGCTTCCAGCTTGTGCTGCTCCAGACTAAACTGTTCAATGCGCTGGCTCACCCCATTGTCAAGAATCTCGAAGTCTTTTTGCTGCAAGTCGAAAACAAAGTCGCCATTGGAGTTAATCACCGTAACCGGCGTGGTCACGAAGTTCGACGTGACCCGAATCTGCGGCTCGATCTTAGACGGCTTGGTATCAGCAGGCAGGTCTTGCTTGGGCTTCGGGGCCAGGGGGTTATCGCCGGCTACGCCCTCCTGGGCGCGGGCAGAGGGAGACAGGAGGAGACCATAAAAGCCAGCGGTGAGAACCAGGGTTAGGGCGGACTTTAGAAAACCGGAAGTGGAATTCACAGGCATTCGCTCCTCCGCGCACATCTCCGCTTATCATTGGATGTGCGCATGCGCCTTGGCGTTGCAGACCGATCGGCGAGGTTCAAATCACAAATCGCCCCGCTTCTTGCTCCGCTGCCGAATTTCTCGTGGGGGACGCCCCCCGGCCGGAAGGGGGTCGCCCTTATTTCGTGGCTCGTTGCCGCAGGGCCTCATAAAGCACCACCGCAGCCGCGACGGAAACATTGAGCGAAGGAACGGGGCCGCGCAGGGGGATATGCGCCAGTTCATCGCACGCTTCCCGCACCAAGCGATGCAAGCCCGCCCCCTCTCCGCCCAATACCAGCGCGCAGCCCTGCGCATAGTCCAAATCAAGGTAAGACTTCCCGGCTTGGGCCTCAAAGCCGTAAACCCATACCCGGCGCTCTTTCATCTCCTCCAGGGCGCGTACCAGGTTGGTGACCCGCGCAATCTTTACGTGCTCGAGCGCCCCGGCCGAAGCTCGCGCCACCGCAGGCGATATTCCTGCGGCGCGGCGCTCCGGGATTACAATCCCGTCTGAACCGGCGGCCACCGCCGTGCGGACGATGGCCCCCAGGTTGGCGGGGTCTTCCACTCCATCCAGGACAATGAGCAGGGGCCGCGCGGATTGTTCCAGAAGAGTTTGGAGGTCGTCATAGGCCCGAGGCGTGCAGACGGCCACAACGTTTTGATGCTGGGTTTCGCCCGCCGCCCGCTCGACCGCCGGCCGGGGAGCGAAACGCAGCGAAATGCCCGTGGCCCGACAGGCATCAATAATCTCCTGCACTCGCGGGTTGTGCTGGCCTTGGGTGACCAGCACGTGGTCAATGGCGCGGGTGCGCACGGCCTCCATGACCGCATGAATGCCGTATACCACCTCGAGCTTTTCCCCAGTCTCCCGATGTGACATCAGTGTTTGACTCTTACCATCCTCCTAACGATAACACACCCGACCCGGCTCCGGGGCGAGCGCGTCGGGGAGGTCTGTTCTTTAAGTCTGCGGCTCCTATGGGGCGTGCGTCGCCCGTTCGGGGCTGGGGGATGGAAATTATGGCGTTCTTGCGTGACAACTACCCACTCGGGCACAAATCTCACTCTCAACCCTGTGCGATCAGCCTTTCGAGATAAGCCTTATCGCCTCGAATCTCGTTGTCACGCCCGGGCTCCGGGGTTACAGCCTCTATGGTCACTGTGCCGTCATATCCGAGTGCCATCAGGCGCCGGATGAGTTGCGGCCAGTCCACCTTGCTGTGTTGGCTGGCCGGAACCTGCTTGCCCAGATACCGGGGGTCGGTGGGATAAAAGCCGCCCTTGGCATGGACGGCGCGCACGTATTTTCCGATGACGTCAAGGGCATCCACCGGGTTGCCTTTACCGTAAACCACCAGGTTCCCCGCATCCAGAACCAGACCCAGATTATCCACGCCGGCGTCCTGAATCGTCCTCAGCATCGTGATGGGGGTCTCCTGCCCCGTTTCGTTAAAAAACATCTGGCCGTTTCCCCGGCAATGATTGGCAATCTCGCGCGCTGCCATCACGGTCGGTTCGTACAAAGGGTCGCTCGGAACTTCGGGAATAAAGCCCCACTGGTTAAACAGCGCCGGCACGCCCACTTGTTTCGCAAAATCTGAAGCTCTCTTCAGATGGTCAACTCTCTCTCGTCGATACCGGGAAGAGACCAGCCCGAACATGGGAGGCCCTTGGACCAAGTCGTACTTCTCCTCGCCCGGTCCCGACGAGTGTAGAACTGTCGCTTCTACTTCATAACGGTCGAGGGCGCTTCGCAAGCGAGTGGCCATGGCGGGTGAGACGTCTTGGATCGACACGTGGGCGGTGGGCAAGCCGAGGCTGTGGACATGGGCTATGTCGCTTTCCAGGTTGTCCGAAACGAAGACCAGCAGGCCCAGGCGCAAGGCCTTTTTGGATGGGTCGACCGGCACGCCGGCGGAAAGCTGCCCGGCGACCGCCGCCGTCGCCGCCGCTGTGGTGAATTGGAGAAATCCTCGCCTGTTATAAGTTTGCATCACTTCCTCCTTGGTTGGCTTCCGTTACCTTTTGGGACGGGAGGCCGGGGTGCCTTAGCGTAGGATCAGCTTGTGTCCCAACCAGAGGAAAAAACCGCACAAAGCAACTCCGGTCACAATGCTCCAAACGACCAGCTTTTTCTCCACCGGGAGCAGTGGCTCATATTCCATCTGCTTGAGCTCGTCCGCTATCTTGGGATCTGTCATTAGGCTTCTCCTCGAAGAAAGAAAGTCTCAGGCCAAGGGCGGCAGAATGCCGTGGAAGAAGATCCACGAGATTGCCAGCGCCACCCAGATCACGAATCCGAAAAGGCAAACAACGTACACCACGGCCAACCGGCCAATGCCTTCCTCCCACAGCCTGCGAAAATTGGAGACGACGCCTATGGTGAAGAAAGTCATGACAAAGAAGACGCTACGGAAGACGTTGGCCTGCGCCATGGCGGTCTTCGTTTTGGCCAGCAAGAGAGGCGACAAAACTCCAATCCCCAGGGCGATAAGGAAAGTCAGGAGGTACCCTAGAATGAACTTGGGAAACCTGTCCCAGATCTCGCGAGCCCGTACCCGCTCGCCGGAGCGATTCCCGATCTTTGCCGACCAGATCCAGGCCAGTAGGAACGCCCACACTCCGATGAAGGCATCAATGAATACTTTGACAGTGGCGCTGACTCCCATGATCCAGCCAGGCTGATAATGGACGCCTTGCGCACTCAGCGCCTTGGCCCGGATCAGCGCTTCGGCGATGGCGCCGGAGGCCACCGCGGCGCCGTCGGTCTTCACCGCCAGGCCCAGCCAGGCTCCGGCCACCAGTGGCTGGTGGTAGAGGAAAGTCTGGGCCACGAAGGGCAGGAACAGCAACTCCACCACCGAAAAGATGACCACCAGCGAGGACACCATGACGGGAACTATGGGTCGTGCCCGAATGGCAGAGCCCGTGGCGATGGCGGCCGAAACTCCGCAAATGGAGATGCCCGAGGCCAGCGGGGCCGCCCATTCCCGGCTGAATTTGAAGTACCGCCGTGCGACATAGTAGACGGCGGCCCAGAAGATGAGGTAGGCCACGACAATCGCGCAGATTCCCTGGAACATCACCGCGCTGGCCAGGCGAAGCTGCTCGGCCGCGGTGACTCCGAGAAAACCGCCCAGAATCACGATGGCCGTCTTGATGTATAACTCCGGGCGGATGGCTTCTTTTATCGCACGCGCCAAAGACGGGAGGAAGTTGCCGATGGCCAGCCCCGCGAGGAGCGCGACGATGAAACCGGCCTCCGCCGTGAGGCTGAGCGACCAGGTAAGTCCGAAGGCCTTGCGTTTGTCGGGTGTGGCGGCGATGTAGGCCCAGCTTCCAATGAACCAAGCCAGATAGCTCGTAAAAAACACTGCCGCAAAACCCTTTAGGAACCGTCCCACGTTGATTCTGAGGGCCGCAGCGCCGATCCCCAGAAGCGCCGAAAGAAACACATACGTGGCCGCCAGGTATACCAGTCCCGGGAGGCCGGCGTAGTTCTTGGAAATTGAGCCGAGGGCGCCCGCAGGCTTTGTCCAGACGGCGGTGGTTACGGCCCAGCCGAGCAGGTCGAGGCGCAGGAAAACGGCCAAGGAGAGTAGGAACAGGAACAGCCCGGTCAAAACTGAGAGCCAGTCCTCGTTAAGGTAGGGCGGCTTGGTTTCCGTGGCAGGAGTAATCGAGCCTGGCTGGGGTGTTGTGGCAGGTCCGGTGTCCGGCTTCATGTGATGATCTCCATTAACTTCAAGTCGGTTCTTACGGGTTGGTTGCGGATCCGCGAACCCCAGCGGCCGCAACCTGGATATGTGACCAATCTACACGCGATACTGTGCTGAGGCAAGAGTGAGCCGAACCGGTGAGCGCTGGCCGGCGGAAAGCTGCGGAATCAACAGCGCTGCGCTACGTTTGCCCGAAGTTGAGCAAAATACTCAGGACCGCGTGACGCAATTGCTTGTTCGCCCTTGCGGCCCGGTGCTAGAGCAGCAGGGTTCTTCTTGGTCTTCATGCTGCGAGGATACCGCTACGGCTCGCTATTCGTCAAGGCGGTGGTGCTGTCCTAATTTGATCGTAGCGCCGCCATCTTGGCGGCTCAATGCCGGCTGGAAGCCGGCGCGACATCTGGAATCAGGACAGCACCAAGGCGGTGACAGACTTTTATCCCATTACCCCCCGGTGATATGCTAACGGCGGCAGAAAGGCAAGAGCGATCCCTGTTCAGGGCCAGTCCACGCCGCTGAACCCGTCTGCGTTTTCACAAAGGCGAAAGCGGAAGCTGTCTGTGGAGTCCATAGAAGCTTGAGCCTCATTGATCCGCCATGGAATGTGATCCTGGATCCGGGTGGCGAGGGGAAATCCGATGATGCAACTCACACGCCGAGAATTCCTGGCAACCCCTTACGCTCTGGCGGCGCCGCTGCTGTGGGCCGACCAAACTCAAATCCGGAAGCGTAACCTTCTTACTTCCACCTGGCCGACGGCCAGGTTAGCCGAGGCGCTGGCGCCGCGCGAGCGCTTCCATCCCTTCCCCAACGTCTCCGAGCGTGCGGCGTGGGAAACGCTGCCTACCGACGCGCGCGCCGCACTTCTCGAAACGGGAAAGACCCAACTTAAGACCGCGTGGGATGTCCTACCCGCAACGCTGTTCCTGGAGTATCGCCCCACGGGCAACCGCTCCCGTTACGAAGAAGTCCGCGATCGCCGCAGGCAGAAGCTGCAGGACTTGGTGATGGCCGAATGCGTGGAGGGCCAAGGCCGCTTCGCGGACGAAATCGCCAACGGCGTTTGGCTGACATGTGAAGAGACTTTCTGGGGTGTGCCGGCGCACCTGGGCATGCAGAAGGCTGGCACCGGCCTCCCCGACGTGAGTGAGCCGATTGTCGATTTATTCGCCGCTGAGACCTCCAGCCTGCTGGCCTGGACCGGCTATTTGGTGGGCGGCCTCCTGGCGCGCGTCTCCCCCCGGCTGCCGGAGCGCATTCGGCAGGAAATCGATCGCCGGGTTCTCACCCCCTGCTTGGCGCGCGACGATTTCTGGTGGATGGGTTTCACCGACAGATCGGTGAACAACTGGGACCCTTGGATCTGCTCAAACTGGCTGGCCTCTGCGCTGCTGGTGGAACCCGATGCGGAGCGGCGGCGGGCCGCCGTAGGTAAGATCCTTCGGTGCCTGGACAACCTCCTGAACGGCTATGCCGAGGACGGAGGTTGCGACGAGGGGCCCGGATACTGGGATCGTGCCGCCGCTTCTCTCTTTGACTGCCTGGATCTGCTGCACGCGGCCACCGCCGGCCAGTGCAACGGGTTTGCCCTGCCGCTGGTTCACGAGATGGCGCTCTATATCTGCCGGGCCCACATTTACGACGAGTGGTACACGAACTTTGGCGACGCGCCGGCTCGCCTATCTGCTAATGGCGACCTGGTGTACCGCTTCGGCAAGCGCCTGGGGGACGACCGCATGATGGCGCACGGCGCCTTCTGCGCGTTCGAAAGTGATGAAAAAGCGATTCCCGGCGACAGCATCGGCCGCCAATTGCCCGCCCTGTTCAACCTGGCAACGTTGCGCAGGGCGCCGCGTGCGCAAGCTCTTTTCCGTGATGCCTGGCTCCCGGGCATCCAGGTGATGACGGCGCGCGTGCATGAAGGCTCCGCCCAAGGCCTGTACCTGGCGGCTCAGGGTGGCGACAACGGCCAGAGCCACAACCACAATGATGTGGGGAATTTTATGGTCTATGCCGACGGGATGCCCGCCATCATCGATGTGGGCGTGGAAACCTATACCGCCAAAACCTTCAGCCCGCAACGGTACGAAATCTGGACGATGCAGTCGGCGTATCACAACTGCCCCACGATCGACGGCGTCATGCAATCCGCCGGGCGGCAGTTTACCGCCACAGAAGTGAGCTACCACGCGGATGACCGTGCGGCGGAACTCCACCTGAACTTGGCGAAGGCTTATCCTCCCCCGGCGCATTTGGCTTTCTGGAATCGTACGCTGCGGTTGGACCGGGCCGGCAATGCCATCGAGGTCGTGGACGATTATCGATTGACGCAGACCGCCAAGGTCATCACTGTCACCCTAATGACGCCGTGTGCGGTGCAGGTTTCAGCTCCCGGCGAGATCAAGTTGGGCATGTCCTCGGGCAGGCCCGTGCGCGTGGCTTACGACGCGCGCGTCCTCCATGCTGTCGTGGAGGAGATCGCCATCGACGACGCGGAACTTCGCCGCTCTTGGGGCGAGCGCCTGTACCGCGTTTTGTTGCGCGCCGATGCGCCGCCCCTCCAGTCGAAATGGACCCTCCGCATTACCCAATAGCACGCGTAGCTCGAACCGGAGGAAGAACCGCAGACCTCAAAGTCGGAGGTCTGCGCTACACTTGCTTCGGGAACGGCTCACTTGGCACCTAAGCTGTTGAAGCGTGCTGTGTCCCAGAAGAGTGTAGCGGGAAAGATTTTCTCAAGGGAGGCACCATGTCTCATTCGGGTGAATGCAAACAACTATCTGTATCGTTGTTAGTCTGTGCGTTTTTCCTTTTGTTGCTGCCAGCTACTCTCCTCGCTTCTGAGGCCAAACCGACGCACACGCTGAAAAATAGATTTGGAACCATCGTAACGATCAATCCACAAGATGGCTACTACTCGGTGGCGCAGCTCACCGCGCACGCCGCCGGCGCGGCGCTATCCACTGCTGAGGAGCAGCCCTGGTTCGGCAGGGGGCAGATCAGTGTTTTCGCCAACCATCGTTGGTTCAGAAGCACTGATAGCACGTTCTACCATGTGCACGGCAACGAAAATCCCGATGGACGGCTTGTACTCGCCGGCGTCAAAGCTGGCTCAGCCAAGGACCTCTTGGGCAGCTACGACTTCGTTGACGTGAGCTGGACCGTTCCCGGAACCCAGACACCGATAATTACCGCCTTCGACCTCTATCAGGACAGGCCGTTCCTGATATTTGTGCAACGCTTCCCTAAGGGATTCAAAAATTACGCTAGCGGCGATTGGACCGTCTCGTCCGTAGCCTTTCCCCAGTTTGCTTCCCCCAGTTGGGGAATACCGCAGAACCTGTATTCCTGGACCAGTGGCGGAATGTGGAGTCACAGACTTGCTTATGGGGACGCTTACAGCGTTCAGGGCACGGTGGACCCGCTGGTCCTTTCCTATCCGGGCTACAGGGCTGTCATTTTATCGGCATTTAGCAATTATCTTATTGCAACGCAACAGTCCGGGCCACTAGCCATGGGGAACGGGTTTTCCAGAGGCATGATCAGTTGCGGCATCGAGGGGCTGGTTGAGGAAATACCGGCCGGCTTCGAACATAAGCACATCATGGTGGTCGGCCAGGGAATCCACGATACGTTTCAAGAGTGGGGGAGGGCACTGCTCGAAAGGGCTGGGAAAAAGATTCCCTCGAAATATCGGGATGACACGTTGAAGTATTTGGTCTACATGGATGACGCCGGGGCCTACTACTATGAGCATGACTTCAAGGAGCCTGGCTACAAAACGTATGCGGATATTATTCTCGGAATAGAAAAGGAGGCAAAGGACCACGATCTGCGCATTGGCGCCTACCATGTCCTGGATGCTGCACAGCAGCGGGACATGGAAGAGGGTTTGTTCGAACCCAGGGCAGACCTGTTTCCCGAGGGTCTGGCGAGATTTCACCAGAGGCTCGGCAAGCCGCTCCAGTCGTATTATATGTGGATACGATCCAACAGTCCCTACCGCAAGAAATATGCCTTC
Organism: uncultured Acidobacteriota bacterium; assembly: GCA_963832915.1. GTDB lineage: Bacteria > Acidobacteriota > Terriglobia > UBA7540 > UBA7540 > CAVROP01. Next base: position 32,657 of record CAWHWE010000019.1, on the reverse strand, counting down.
TTCGACGTAGGCGGAGAAGTCCCCGGATCGATGGGCGATGTGTTCTACAGTCCGGAATACTGGCAAGACACGGCTGACAAGCTGGCCTCTTGGGGGACCATTCTGCTCCAGCACGATTTCCTGAGCGACTACGAAGGCAACCGCACGATGATGTCCGGTATCGGCAAGATGGATACCTACTTCAAAAACATGGCCAAGGCTCTCCAGGCAAAAGGAATCGACATGCAATATTGTATGCAGCTTCCACGGAACATCATGGAGTCGACGGAAAACCCGGTGATGGTTTCACTTCAAGCCACCGAAGATCATCATGTGCCGATGGCAGAGCCGGTTAAACGGCCCGATAACCCCGATAATCACGATCCGTTTTTCTGGAAACAGGTGATTTTTACGAGTGCATTTTATGGGGCTGTCGGCATCTGGCCGTCTCGCGACAATATTCAGACGATTGCCGATCCCAACGCGTTCGAGGACACTTTAATCGCGAATCTTCTGGGTGGGTCAATACAGCTCGGTCACAAAATTGGTGAGTGTAATTTCGCTCTGCTGCGGCACACCTATCGCGAGGGAGACGGACTCATCCTCAAGCCGGATCGGCCGATTGCGCCGATTGACCGCTGCTATCAAGCAGGCTGTGCGCTTGGCTACACCGAGTCGGACTTTGCCGGCAAGAGCTGGTACTACGTATTGAGCTTGCCTTCAGCAGGCTACGCTTCGGATTTCACACCGTCGGACCTCGGAGCTGGTAAATCCGTTGTATACGACTGGGACACCCACACTGCCTTCATAAGGGATTCGGATTCGCCCGTCGGACTTGTGCGTGAGGCGAAACACGAGTATTTCATCGTAGCGCCGATATTGCGAAACGGGATGGCCGTGATTGGGGACACGGACAAGTTTGTGACCATGGCGGACATGCGGATTGCCTCGCTGGAAGCGACGCAGGATGAGGTGAGAGTGGGGGTGGTCTCGAACCAGGAATGGAATCCGGTGACGGTGGGTTATGCCGGGCGACGGCCGGCGAGCGTGGAAGCAGGAAACGCGAAGCTGGAGGAGTTGAGTAGCTTGGATCGGCTGAAGGTGGCGAAGTCCGGATGGTTCTGGGACTACCAGACGAAGCTCTGGCACGTGAAGGTGGATTTCGCCGGAGCCGCGAACATGGAAACCCGGGTTTTCAGCATCCATTGAAATTCTATTCCACTTTGCATAGGGAGGAGCAAGCGTAGCGCAGACCTGTTTTGGAGGTCTGCGGCTCGCTGCAACCAGCATCACAGGATCAAGCACTTACTACGGGCGAAGAGCAGGAGTTTTGGGCAAGCGTATCACGGCAAACAAGCGGTCATTGCAGCAGAGGCCCTCCTGCTTCCGCCAAGGATGCGGCCGGCGCGCCCAGGTTCGCCGGGTTCCCCTCCGCCTTGTGGCCCAGAGCTTGGAACGCGGCATCGAGTTCGCCCTGTAAGTGGGCGCACTCATCGTTGGCGGTCCGCCGCTCGTTTGTCAGTTGCTCAATGCGAGTTTCCTGTTGCTCAGCCTTGGCCACATAGCGCGCAATCAGGTCGTGACCCTCGGGCGTCTTCTCCAAGGCCTTGATGTTTTCGCGCAACCGGTCCTGATCTTTGGCGATCTCGGCGGTTTCATGCTCAGCCGCCGCCAGCCGCGCCTCAGCGGCGGATATGCGACCCTTGATTTCGAGTACCTTCTCGAGTGCCGTGCGTGTCGCTTCCACGAGCGAGGGGCTTGAGATGAACAGCTCTAACGTGCGCGGGGTCAGGTTCGAGAGGGCATACGTGTCCATGAGAGCTTGGCGCTCGCTTATGGGGAGTTGAATGGTGGCATGTGGCCCAAGCTCGACGCGGAAGCGATATCCCGAAGTGGTCACCTCATCCGGCTTGCGTGTCTCATCCGCCCATCTCCATCCCGGGCGTTGCGGATGTTCGACGTAAACGACGCGAGCCTTGTCCGTCTGATTGGTAAGCGTATATACCTCCTTCTCGGTTCGATAATAATGAGCTTGGAAGACTCCGTTCGTTACACGAATCAGGAAAGCTGGCTCTTGTGCGTCCTGGGAGCGAGTTGACACCAGCGTGCCCAAATCGAGAGCATAGGAAATAAACCGCTCTTCACCGGGCTTTAGCCGCTCCATAAGCGCCTCGCCGGCGTAGGCATTGCCGTCAATCACGGTCAGGGAGCCGTCCTCCAACGTCAGAGCGGAAGTGTTCTTCAACCTCAAACCGCTCATCGGACGGTCAGCACGCGCGGATTGGTTGTAGATGGACACGGGTTCGGCTTCCATTCGCGTCTGTAGAATCGGCATCAAGACCGACTGTCCGCGAAGCACGGTGACAGGACGGTCGATTTTGTACTCAAAAAAATCACCGACCTCGCTCCCGCTGGCCGCGCTCTTGATCCCGGAGTCTTCACTGGTGATGGCGTCGCTGAGCGTAGTGGTTGGGCCATTGGCAGGTCCTCGCGCAGAACCTCCCACAGAATAGGCGCCGCCCCCGGTGCCCCCACCCTCCCCGGGTCCGAGACCGCCGCCCCTTCCGCTTCCGATGCCGCCGAACACTCCGCCCACTACGCCTCCTTGCGGGCCGACTGCCGCCTCGTAAATTTGCGGGGTCAGTTGCAAGTCTTGGGGGATGGGCACAACCGGTCTGTGCCGGTAGAGTGGCTGCTGAATGGGCTGAATGAAAGAGACCGGGCTGCCGGAAACGAGCGCGAGGTCGATGTCCCGCCAATCGTCATCGCTGACATTATCCACCACGGCCCAACCTTGGAAGAACGGCTTGCCGGAAGCGTCAAGCACCAGGCGGTAGGTCGTCTTCCAAATGGGAGCGGCAATCGTATAACTGACCACCATCTCTCTCGGCCCGCTTCCATCTGAGGTCACCACAATGCTTCTGGCGCCTCGTTGTCGTGCGGAAGCCGTGGCTTCAGCAAAGTTGGTGATACTCTGGCGCGCGCTCTCATCCAACACGCGGACGGACCGAACTTCGGCCAAGTTGAAGCTGGCCAATTCGCCTGCCTCCGAGGCCAAGACAAGCCAGTGGTTGACTTCGGGCGGCTTCGCCGCGTCAAGCTGGGAAGTCCGGCTTTCCACAGTGAGGATAGCTCCTGTGGCCGTGCGATTCGCCGTGGCCACCGTAACGTGAGCTCCCTGTAGCTGGCGCAGCACTCCCGCCAGCCCGCCTTCATTTGAGTTTTCAATGTCGGGCGCGATGCCGAAAGGAATGTCGCCCAGTCGCGCTGAGAGTGGTGCCGAGGAAGTGTAGTTCACCGCGCCGATCTGCCCGTGCCCGAGGTCAAGCACGATCATCGATTTCAGCACGTCGTCCATTTGCGACTCTTTGAATGAGAGATTGATTTCGGCGCGTCCCGTCACTTTGCCCCGCCGCTCAAAGTAGGCCACACCATTGCTGTACAGAATTACGCGACGGAGGGGCAGCGACTGTTCACCCGTGTGTGCCACAGTTCCTTTGGCGCGGGCGACTTGTGGGCTGTCAGACGGCCGTGCGCCAGGACTCAGGGAAACAACAAAAATTGTTAACAGTGCGAGAGTCGATCTCATGGTCAGTTCCTCCTCCCCACATAGATACACAGTGGACAGGCGAAGATGCCCCGCCACAGCCGCTTTAACGGCCTGTGTCCTTCCCTTAGACACCGGCGAGCGGTTTTGCGTTCCAACTATGAAGTGTTCACGGGCGACAAGCCGGGTTGTTGGGCAAGTGGGGATTAATCCAGACCTTTATTCTTAAATCCATTGTGATGCGTGAAATCTTCTATGTCACGGCGCACGCGTAAATAACTAATCGGTGCGACCGGATAACCCAGGCGCATGGTGAAGCCTATTATAAAATTGTCGGGGATATCCAATAGCTTCTTGATTTCTTTTTCCGTTCCCTTTTCGGACAGCGAGCTCACGATATGGACGCCGATACCGAGAGAAACGGCCGTCAACCACATATTTTCCATGGCGCAACCGAGGCTGATGGCGCCCAAAAAATCATTTTCCGAAGCCGGCGCTCGCCGCCGCGGATCGTAGAGCATAAAAAGAAGGGCTGAGCTCGACATGATCTGCCGGGCCAGGAACGAATCCCTGTCCTCGTTCCCGACATCTTCCAATTTCGGATCGGGCGTTTGCCAGGACTTCGGGAACATCGCAGCCAGGATTCCGACTTTCTTTCGGCGCAGCTCGTCTTCGGAAAAAGCCAGTTGCTGGTAATTTTCTCTGATGAAGGTCAGGTTGGGAGATCGCTTGATCGCGCCGATCGCAGCCAGCGATTTCTTGTCGTCCACCACCACGATTTCGAAATTCTGCATGTTGTGGGCGGTCGGCGCCCAGCGCGCCGCTTCCAGGATTTTCTCCATATCCTCTTTGGGAATCGCCCGCTCCGGATCGAAAAGCGCTCGGGATGATTGCCTGGTTTTGATGAGTCTTATCATGATCTTCTCTTCGGTGCTGTCCTAATTTGAAAGTAGCGCCGCCATCTTGGCGGCTCAATGCCGGATGGGGGCCGGCGCGACATCTGGAATTAGGACAGCACCTTCTCTTCCCTGGATTTGAATGTTTTCAACTTATCTTCAGCACCGCCCGAAAGCGCACCTTGGCCGTCATCATTGTTTCGAAGGCAGCCGCCGCCTGCTCGAGCGGAAACATTTCAACCATCGGCGCAACGTGGCACAGCAAGCTGAAATTGATGGCCTCTTCGATATTGCCGCCGACCCAGGCGCCGATCGAACAGTTGCCTCTCATCAAGAGTACCGGCTGGAACTGCATCATGTCCTGCGGCGCCGCCACCATAATGATCTTGCCGTTTCTGGCCAAACCGTTAATGAGCTCGGCAATGCTCTGGCTGTGCGGAGCCGTGCAGAGTATCACCTGCGCCCCGCCCATCTTGGCGAGCTCCTTGGCCGCGTCGCCGGTGGTGGTATCAATATACGCATGCGCGCCCAACTTCAACGCCAGAGCCTTTTTATCCGTTCCGCGCGATAAGGCGATGGTCTTGAAGCCCAGCTTATGGGCGTACTGTAGCGCCAGGTGTCCCAATCCGCCGATGCCGTGCACCGCCACCAGATCGCCGCCGCGGGCGCCACTATATTTCAAAGCGCCGAACACCGTACGCCCGGCGCAAATCAAAGGAGTGCCCTCATAGGTATCAAGCTCATGGGGAATATCCACCAGAACTTCGCTGCGGGCGATCATGTACTCCGCATAGCCGCCGTCCACCGAAAGGCCCGTGGTTAAAAAATTATCGCAGGCCCAAAAATCGCCCCGGCGGCAGGCAGGACACTTGAAGCAATGGCCGCCGTGCCAGCCCACGCCTACCCTTTGTCCGACCCGCCCATCACTCACGCCTGAACCCAATTTGTCGATCGTTCCAACAACCTCATGGCCCGGTATCCTCGGATACGTGAGACCCGGGAAATGCCCGGCTCTTACGATGGCGTCGCCGTGGCAGACGCCGCAAGCTTGCACCTTGATCAGAACTTCCCCTTCTTTCGGCTCGGGAATTTCCCGTTCGACAAATTCAAAATCACCTCCCGGCGCGCTCACTTGAATTGCTTTCATGGTTGGCATCAAAACCTCTCCTTCTTTCGGCTCGGGCGGGATGGCGTCCCGACGAGTGGGGGCAACACCCCGCGGTTGGAAGAGAATACTCGCATGGACGGAGAGAATTGTGAAGAGTGAATGCTGAAAGGCGAATTATGAATTTTGGATGATGAACAGAAATCGGGCGGTGGTAGCGCCCCGATGCATCGGGGCGGTTTGTCCCCAAGCGACAACCAAAGCCACAAACTTGCAAACCAGATCCGCGCGAAAAGACAAAGATGTAGCGCAAGGCTCGCGGTTCAGCCCGCCGATCTTGATGGCGGGCCGAAGTAGGGGCCCTTCGCTGCAAGGCCGTATTTTCTTTTTTTTAGCAAACATTTTGCGACTTGAGTGGGGTGACGTCTCCTGTCCATTTATGACAAGTCATGGCCTGAGCTTGCGCGAAGCGTCTTGGAGTGCGGTAGCAGCAGCTACCGCCTTTCTGGCTCTAGCTCTGGCGCGATCGCGGTATGAATCCATGGCGGAAGGCGGTAGCTGCTGCTCCCGCACTCCAAGGCCGGCTTCGCCGGCATGAAGGCCGCCCATATCGAACTCGCTGGCTGGCGCAGAGCGCAGCTCTGCGCTTCAGCGTGTTATATTAGCGCTCATCATGCCCACCCACAAATACCATCAAGCGCGCTGACGGTTGGAACTCCTGATCAGCAGAACCTACCGCGACGGCTAGCTGTTTGAGAGTGATCGGCTCCGCCCGATTTCAGTCTTGTCTGTGGCTCGCAGAGCTGCCCTCTGCGCCAACCCGCGATTGATTGCTACTCGCTATACCCGCCGCCGGAGAGCTCGTTCTACAATCTCAGAAGGTATTTGGGCTTTGATGCCACATCACTCCAGGTACGCTGGCTGGCGCACACCCTTGTTCTTGGGGGCTGCGATTCCCCGAAGGGACTTGTGGGAGCTGGGAAAGGCAGTGGCGAGTGACGAGGAACGCGGGATACGCGTTACGGGGCACGGCGCGCGGAATTAGAGGTTGCAGATTGAAAAGTCACGACGTGCTAAGGAAGGTCGGTTGGTTTGAAGACCGTGATATCACGCACTCGTTCGAAGTCCGCATCGTTGCTGGCCAGGATGGAGAGGCCTTACTCACGCGTACCAGCGACGATCATCGAATCGTTGGTGAGGAGTCCAGCTTCCTGTCGCACGGTTTGCGCATTCCTGATAATAGTCTCATTCACCGGCAACTGCCATGGTCAGGCTGGTTCTTCAAGGTCAGCGTCCTCGGCAACCCACTTCCATTGTTCCGGGGAAAGCTTTATGCGCTCTTTTTCGTTGAGGGCTGCCAGCGCCCGGGATACACGTTGAGTTTTCTCTCCAGGTGTGAATTGCTTTCGGACGAATTCCTGTAGCGAGGCAGGAGGTTTCTTCGTGCTGCTTCGAGTGCTCATGATGAATCAATTGTAACTTGGCAGGGTTGGAGGACCAACCGAAATCTGTGGGCGCCAGAAGAGCAGTGACAAGTGGCAAGTGACGAGTGACAAGAAACGTGAGTCAGGTGCCAGGTTCCAGGTGTCAGGGGCGGAACTCGGGATCAGGGAATCGGGGCTCGGGATTCGGGGGCGGGCAGCAAAGCGCTACCCTCTGCGGTGGTGGGATACGGGACAAATCGAGCAGGTCAACCACCCCCGCCCCCCTCCTTACCAAGGAGGGGAATTGCCTGGGGCAAATTGATATGGAGGCGGCGGCACCTGTCCCGAGCTTATCGGGACGCCGCCATCTGGCGAGGTAAACTCGCCGCTACGGCAAGCCGGCCCACTACGCAACAAGCCCCCCCCGCGCATTGACAGGCCCGGCCCTTTGCGATAGTTTCGGTGCCGCAATACGCTTTCGAGTGCCTAACGGGCTGGAAGCCTGTTCGCTCGGGGAGGCCGTATGAATCTTGATTTGAAAAGAGCTTTGGGTCTTGCATCCTGCTTTTGCCTCGTGATCGGTAGTCTCGTGCTCGGCCAGGAAAAGCGCCCGCTGAAGCCGGAAGACGTGGTGGATATTCGAACCGCGGGCGATGTCCAGATTTCAGCCGACGGCAGGTGGGTGGCGTTCGTGGTGACCGAACCCGCGGACCCCACCAAGCCGCAGAAGCAGCGCGACACGAACATCTGGGTGGCGCCCGCCGATGCCAGCCAGCCTGCCCGGTCGTTTGCCGCGAGTCCGAAGAGCGACACGCACCCGCGCTGGTCCCCGGACGGCCGTTGCCTGGCGTTTCTCTCGGACCGTGGCGAGCCTGTAGGGGAAGAGAAAGAGGCGAAAAACCAGGTTTACTTGATGCGCACCGACGGCGGCGAAGCGGAGCAACTCACGAACCTCAAAGGCGCCGTCACCGACCTCCGATGGTCCCGCGATGGGAAGATGATTGCCTTCACAGTTCTCGACCCCGACACGGAAGCCGAGCAGAAAGCCCACAAAGAAGGCTATGACGAGAACTTCGTGGGCCACCATTACAAATTCGCGCGGCTTTGGGTTTTGACGCTGGCCGACCGCAAGGCGGAGCAAGTGACCAGGCAGGACCTGCACATCACCGGATTCGATTGGTCCGCGGACGGCGCCGAGCTTGCGGTGAGCGCTTCTTCAACGCCTCGCAACGACGATACTATGTGGCAGGCGCGGCTCCTTGTAGTGCGCCGGCTTACGGGCGAAATCCTGCGTACCCTCAGCGAGAACTTTGCGGGAGACGTGCGGTGGTCGCCCGACGGACAAACGATCGCCTTCCAAGAGTATTCGCCCAACCGGATTGCCTCCTGGCTGGCTGTAGTCCCGGCTGGCGGTGGGCCCACGCGGCCGCTGCTCAAGGACTACGCAGGCACCGTGCGCGACTTCGAATGGGAGGCGGATTCAAAGCATCTGGTGGCGGAATTCAATCAGCGGACTCACGACCAGTTCCTGCGCGTGGATTCCTCGGACGGCTCGATTACCGAAATCCCCGCGGAGACGGCTTTGCCGGCGGCGGATTTCGCCAGCAGCCCGGACGGGCGCGCTCTTGCCTACGCGCGCGGGGCTGCGGATTCTCCGCCGGACGTCTGGGCGTTTACGGCCGGCGGCACGCCCGGAAGGCTGACGGGTTTGAATCCCCAGGCCAGGAATTGGCGGCTGGGCGCGGTGAAGGAAATCAGTTGGAAAAACCGGAAAGACGGCGCCACCATCTATGGTGTGTTAGTGACGCCGCCGGACTTCAAGCCGGGCCAAGCGTATCCCACCATCGTGGACGTTCACGGCGGCCCCGCCTGGGCGTGGTGGAGTGGCTGGTTGGGTTCGTGGCACGAGTGGGCGCAGTTGCTGGCCTCGAACGGCTACGTCGTTTTGCTGCCCAATCCACGCGGCTCCACCGGGCAGGGGTGGAAGTTTACAGAGGCGAATCGCGACGACTGGGGCGGTGGGGACTTCCGCGACATCATGGATGGAGTGGATTATTTGATCGGCCAGAAGATCGCCGACCCCAATCGCCTGGGCATCGGCGGGTGGAGCTACGGGGGGTTCATGACTTCCTGGGCGGTCACCCAGACCAACCGCTTCAAAGCGGCGGTGGTGGGCGCCGCGGTGACCGATCTCTTCAGCTTTGACGGCACCACCGACATCACGCCGAGTTTTCTGCGCAATTACTTCCTGGACCTTCCCTTCACGCGGCGCGCCGACTACGACCGGCACTCGGCCATGAGCTTCTTGCAAAATTGCAAGACACCTTCGCTGATTCTGCACGGTGAGGCGGATGAGCGCGTCCCTACCATCCAGGGATGGGAGTTTTATAACGGCCTGCGCATGCTGGGCGCTCCGGCTGAGATGGTGACCTATCCGCGCGAACACCACGGCTTCCAAGAGCGCGCCCACCAGGTGGACGTGCTCACGCGCCTCCTGGCGTGGTACGACAAATATCTGAAACAGTGATCCCTCTGGCGCGGTGCGCCAAGCAAGCGTAGCGCCGACCCCGCCCTGACAGGGCCTTCGTGATCATTCCTGTGTCCCTTGCTCCAAACAGCCTGTTGGCGCGTGCGGAGCTTTGGAGTGCGGCAGCTTGCTGCCGCTTTCCTCCCGGCGAGCTTGCTCGCGGAAATTTCGACCGGGAGCGCAATTCCCCGCCAGCAAGCTGGCTCGCGCCAAAGCGGTCCCGCAACGCGGGGCCGCACTCCAAAGCTCCGCACCGAATGCCAGGAGGGAAGCGTTTTTCCGCAACCTGCGAAGCTCCCCCGGACCCGTGAAGAGAAATCGGGGCTAAAGGTCAGCGCTACTGCGGCGCGGCAAGAACCCGCACCGCTTAGATCACTGCGCTCTCCGCTGATTGCTAATTGCACTGTACCACGTTTCGTGATCTCCACGGAGTGTCACAAGCGAAAGGGCAGAGCAGCTATGATTCAGGACATTCGACAAAGACGCTCATCAGGCCGAGTAGATGGATGACCACGCTCCGACACACAACCCGCCTTTGAGAATCAAAGGCGGGTAATCGAGTTTGTGACTTGGTCGAGTGATTGCGAGTTCGACAAGCTCATAGTAATGTTGATAAGGGAAGGTGACCATGACGCAAATCACAGAGGCAGTCTACACCCACGGTGTTCTGAAGCCTGCGGTCGATCTGAACCTCCGCGAGCAGCAGCGAGTTCGGGTTATCGTTGAGCCAATCGACGACGGACTCGGGGACCGGGAGGCGGCTGTGGCACGATTGAAGGCGGGGATCGCGAGCATGAAGTTCTTCTCGAAGGGGCCACTGCCCACGCGAGAGGACATCCATGATCGCTCTTGATACTAACGTCCTCCTCTACGCCTGCGATCGGGCGGATTCCCGACGCCAACAAATCGCGATCGATCTCGTTGCGAACAGCAGAGATGGCGTCTTGCTGTGGCAGGTGGCCTGCGAGACTCCTGCTCTTGTGAATCCGGCGTTTTTGCTCTTGACACGAGGCTAGTTATGTGATACATCGTAGGTGGGGGAAGAACAGGATTCAGGATTCAGGATTCAGGATTCAGGTCCGATTTCAGGTCCGATGCGGAGCGGACCATCGGACTCCAGCGATCGGAGAGTCAGGAGTCAGAATGAAGAGCATCTGCTCTCTGCCTTCTGCTTACTGCCGGCTGCCTACTGCATTTGAGGGGATTCGAGTGGGCGAGAATCTTGGCCCGTACCGCAGTCTATGACAAGATGTCACCACCGACCGGGAAAGAAAGAACTAGTAACTTTAAAAAGTGAAGGAACGACGCGGGAATGTCTATGAAAACAAAGGACCGGCTCTCAGCAGGCCGGCAGGAATCGGGAATGTTATAGAAAACAAAGGTAGTTACGCGTCGCAAGCGGGAATGTTGTTGAAAATACAGGTAGTTAGCCATGATTTCTCACCACATTAGGGAAGGGCGGGGCTTCAGCCCCGCCGAACTCGCGGTCCCCGCCCTACTTTGGCCCCGTGCCCCTCGCAGTCCCGCAGGCTCGGGACTGCGAGGGGCACGGGGCAGAGGAATAATCATGAAGGCCTTGTAACGGCGGGGCTGAAGCCCCGCCCTTCCGGACCCGTGGTGAGAAATGCGGGCTAAGGGCTGGGGACTGGGTGCTGGGGCAGGCGCTAGAGCAATGCTGAATTCTGAATTTTCAATTACGGATTGTGAGCCGCCTTCCTACTTCTGACCACTGCCGACTGCCTACTCCTTCTGAGGGGAGTTCGAGTTGGCGAGACTCCTGTCCCGGCTGCCCCCCAAAGTCCGGCTCACGAGTGCTGCGCCCGTTCCTGTTCGCTCTTTTCCAGCTTGGCTAGGAAAGCCTTGAGGAGCGGAAACAGTTCACGATAGGCTTCGAGTTTTTGCTGGTAGATGCGATGGCGGATTGGATTCGGCTCAAACACCTTGTCGGGTTTGACGAATTGGGCTACCCCTTCGGCGGGGTGGCGAAAGACTCCTACGGCGATTCCGGCCAGGATGGCAGCTCCCAGGACGCTTGCTTCGGTGACCCGTGGCCGCACAAAGGGAACACCAAAGATGTCGGCCTTGAGTTGAAGCCACGAGTCCGATTTTGCTCCGCCCCCGGTGGCGACAAACTCCGAAGGATTCACCCCAAGTTCTTTCAAGGCCTGCAAGCTTTCGGCAAAATAGAAAGTGACCGATTCCATGATCGATTTGAGGATCTCGCCGCGCGTGGTGCTGGTCTTGAGCCCTACGATGACGCCGGAGGCATCGGCGATGAAGCCGGGTGGACCGGTAATCTCGAAGTAGGGGAGCGTGAACAAGCGCGTAGGCTCAGGAGGCATTTCGCGGCCCAAGGCGTCGTAAATGTCTTCGTCGGCAGGCAAAAGCCTGCGGTCCGCGCGGGCGAAGGTGTCGCGGAACCATCGCACCAGGGTCCCGCCCTGGTTGTAGATGAAGGATACAAACAGCCCTGGCAGGACATGATGTTCAATATTGAAACCGTGGCGCAACATCGCCGCAGCGTCCGGGAGGTGATCGTAGGTAGGGGTAATACATTCAAACGTTCCAATGCCGCAAACGGCTTTCCCGGCCTGGTACACGCCCGCGCCGAGTGAACTACAGCACTGGTCGTGGCCGCCGACCACCACCAGCACTCCTTGCGGCAGATTCAGCTCCCCAGCCATGCGCTCACAGACGGTCCCGGCGATAGCGCCGCTGGGCATTGGAACCGGTAGCTTGGCGCGTTCGATTCCAGTCAATAGAAGCAATGGGTCGGACCAATCTTCTCTGCGAATATCGAATAGGAGCGTGCGATTGGCATGGGAGTAACTGGTCACCGGGTCGCAGCCGAGCATATAAGCCACCAGATCCCCCCAGAGGAGGAACTTGTGGGCTTGGGCGTAAAGCGCGGGCTGAAATTCCCGCAGCCAGAGGAGTTTGGGCAGGGAATATTGCGGGCCAAAAACATTAGGATTGATGCGGAAGAAAGCCTCCTGAGGAATCTGGCGCGCCAGAGCTTCAACGTATTCCATGCCGCGAGTGTCCGAGGACAGGATACACGGACCAAGAATCTGCCTGTCCTCGGACACCGGGGTCATGGCCTCGCCCATGGAGCTGACGCAGAGCGCCCGAACAGGATGCCGGGTCACCCGGCCCGCCACCTCGGCGATGGTGTCCCGCACGCAGTTCCACACCTCGCGACTGTCAAGTTCTGCCCAGCCCTGGCGCGGATGCAAGGTGGCATATTCACGGTAGGCGCCGGCGAGGCACTCCCCGCTTTCCAAAAAGGCCGCAGCTTTGCACCCTGAGGTTCCGACATCGACCCCCAGCAGACTCATACCGATGCCACCTCATATCCGAGATACCTCACGAAAGCTTCTCTGACGGGGGCGGCGACGTGTCCCGGAGTGACGCTCACGTGGTGGCGATGTCCCTGGTAGCCGATGGTCTGCAGAGCGGCCTGCAGGCTATCGATCTGCGCCACGCCGGCACAACCAAAATAGTTCTCCGGAATGGGATCTGCGGTGAAGCGTCCCTGCCCGAGATAGAACTTCAGCTTGCCACCTTCCGTAAGCAGGCTACCGAAGGTGAAAGGAGTGGGAGCAATGCGGCCCGCGTTGCATCCGTAACCGCATCCCTCGCCTACCGCGTTGGCAAGAATGAGGTGATCGGTGATATGACCCTGGGAAGTCATCATGGATTGGGGGACCGGGCCGCAATGGAAGAGGATACACTTGTCGTCTTCTTCGCTGTAGTTGTTATTCCAATCCAGGCAAGTCGCAACCTTGCCGGAAGCCAGGCTCAGACCGTACATGGCCACCGCATTGCCCACGTCCACTTCGCAGGCCGCAACCACGCCTCGATCGTTCATCTCGCTCAGCAGAACGCAGGGCGAAATATGAAGTTGCTTTTGCATCTCGACCCAGCAACGGATGGCCAACGCTTGCATGCCGAACTCTTCGATGAGAGTGTCAAGCACTACACCCAGCCGCGAGAGAGTCTCGAGAGCCGCTTCAGGGACGCCGGTCCAGGAGGTATACTGTTTTAGTCTTTCGGCCTTGGCCACGAGCCTCGCGTCAGTGCCACTGAGGGCGGACATCCTGGCGAAAACATCCGAGAGGTCCAACGTCTCCATCGTGATCCCATGCCGCTGCAACGCCAGCTCGTCAATGCGCACCGTCTTGAAGGCCGTGGTTCGCGCGCCGATAGCGCCCACGACCATTGATTTCATACCCTTCACCACCCGGCACAAGCGGTCGAAATGATCGATGTTGGCTGCAAAACGCAGACTTCCGGGATGCACCGTGTGGGGCTGGAGGGCGGTAAATGGCAAGCCGTACTGGCAAAAGACATCCATGACCGAGAACTTGCCGCAAAACGCATCGCGCCGCTGCTCCGGGGCCATCTTGTCCAATTCGTCCGGGTAGGCCTGAACCAGGATAGGAACACCGGCATCCTCCAGCGCCGCCACAGCTCCCGTTTCATCCCCAAAATTCGGCAGGCACAAGACGACCCCATCATACTTGCCTGCATTCTGGCGCAGGAAATTGGCGTAAACCTGACCTTCCCGGGCCGTTTCCACAGCGCCGTAACGCGTGGCCCCGGCGTCGAGCATCAAAACCTCATGGCCAAAGTTCTTTAACACCTTCGCCATTTCCTGACGCGCTCCCTCGAGGAGCGAAGCAGGGAAAAAACCTCGACTACCAATAAAGATTGCAAATGTGGACTTTCCGTTGTTCATAATAACCTCCTATGAATACTGCGGATTAATCAGCCGTCGGGAGCCTTGAATCTCGAGTTCTTCAGTCAGAACCTGCACCGCGGCGTCGTACGCGGCCTTCTTGGCACCCGCGAGCGATTCCTTGAGAGCTATTTCATAAGGCTGGCGGATGGACGTGGCGATGTTGATCTTGGCGATTCCCCGCTGGATGGCTTCCTGAATGTACTTTTTCTGGATCCCACTCCCACCGTGCAGAACCAGAGGAATTTGGGCCGCTTCGTAAATACGCTCCAAGTGTTCAATGTTCAGTCTTGCCTCGACCTTCTTGTTGTGCCGCGTGACCCCGGAAATGGCCCCATGCACGTTCCCCACTGCCACCGACAGCCAGTCAACTCCTGTTTCCTGAACGAATCGCCGCGCGTCGTCTACAGCCGTGAAGCCCTTCCCGCTGCGGAAGAGTTCCTCGTAAGGAGGAAGTGGGCCGTCCTCGTGACCGAACACTGCTCCCAATTCGCCTTCCAGCGCAATTCCTGCGGCGTGCGCGAGGCGAGCGATCTTCTTCGTTGCCTGGATATTCTCATCCAAAGGGAGACGCGAGCCGTCCACCATCACCGACTGATAACCGAGTTGGATAGCCTCATGGATTACCGCTTCATAGTCCACGCTCAAACTGTCTTCGTCGATGACGGGGACATGATCCAAATGTAAGCGCGTGAATCGTTCATCTTTTACCCGCTGGTACTCCTCGTAGATGGCGCGCACACTCCGGGCTTCGAACTTCATCCACTCGGGCCGCGCCACGGCGATAAGGCCGAAACAATCGGTATCGCGCAGCGCTTCCACCAGCACTTCCATCATGGGCAGGAACGGGATGTTGAATGCAGGGATGACCGTCCCGGCTCGTCGGGCGTTCCACATGCAGGCGCTGGCAGGAAGCAGCTTCATTGAATCTCCGTTTTTGGCCTTTGGAAGGCGCAAGCCATTCTGGTCCCAGGGCGGCTTGTAGTCAAGCTTGGCGACAGCTTCAGGCGCGCGTCAGCCGCGGAATCCACCTGCGCACGGCTCTACGGTACTCCTGGTAGGAACTCCCAAATTTCCGTGTCAGGGTAGGTTCTTCGTAGAAGAGGACGAACAGATGAACGAGGGGAAACAGCAGCAAAGCAAGAAACAGAATCGAAATCGACCGCTCGTAGAGACCGAACCCAATAAGGAGAATCAGGCCCCCGATATACATTGGGTTGCGAACGTACTTGTAGGGGCCCATGGCGACGAACACTCGCGGAGCATCAAAAATGGCAGGTGTGCCTCGTCCTCGGGAAATGAAAACGCCCGCGCAGGCGAGCCCAAGTGTTGCTCCCGCGACCAGCAGGATAGCGCCGGGGACTTCGGCCGCAGCAGATAAGGTGACTCCAAAACTCCGGTCAAAGGTTCGCACCAACAGGGCAATCCAGCCAAACAAAAGCAAAAAGCCACTCATGTAGATGGCAGATCGGAGTGCGAGGAATAGAGTCTTCATTGCGTGTCTCCCATGGAAACTACGTGTGGGACAAGAGGATTATGGTGACAATCGCGTCCAATTACCAGCCCCCCCCGGACATGGTTCGCGTGCGAACGCAGCCATGTCTAAACATGAGAGTGATGCAACGGCTGGCCGGGCCGCAACCCAGCCTGTCACGCAGTTCAAAGATGTAACTTTCAGGGAATCCTGCTATTGAATTCGTTCCAGGCTTGGCATATAGTGGCCCTGCCCAGCGACGTAGCCTTGCTGCCTTGCTCGGAGAAGCAGCCGGTGCAAAGAAGGAAGCAAAGGAGACCAAGTGACCGAGGGGGTCGACTGGAGCCGCGACTCAGGGTCGCCGGCGGGAAAATCCATGCCCCCTCACTTTCTCAGGAGGTAAGCAGATGTACCAAGCCAATCATTCGCCCTTACACTTTTATCGAGTGCTGGTTGTGCTGCTAGCAAGCCTGGCACTCACCTCGAGTTGTTCACAGCCGGTGCCAAAGCCAACCGGTCCGGGGGCCGATTATCAGGACGCCAAGGATATGTTCAAGCGCGGCCGCTTTGACCGCGCGTTGGAGTTTACCGACGGGCTGGCGAGTGCCGTCCCGGCAACGAAGTTCACGGAACGGGCGCAGGTGCTTCGCGTGGTGATTCTCTCCGCTCAAGTCAGGAGCGATAAGGAGTTGGTCAACACCTATACGAAAGGAGCCGACCAGGCCAAGAACACGCATTTCAAAGCCGAATACGACCGCTTGCGCCACGATAACACGCAAGCCGGGATGAGCGCCGCGCTCGGTTTGGCCGAAACGGCACACCAGCTTTTGGAAGGCGGCAAGGTCTCGAAGGAGTTGATTTTGGAAACGCCCTATCCCTCAGTTGAGGGACCCCTGGAGGTGGCGGATCTCGCGCGCGTCAGGGAAGGTGGCTGGATTGAGCCTGACCACCAGGAGAGCGCCGCGACCGACTCACTCAACAAGGGAATCGACGACGCCTTGGCGGAGGCGGTTTCAGGGGATCGCTCGAAGGCTCGAGACGCGCTGGCTTCCGGCTCCACGAACATCAGCGGCCTGGATTTCACGCTTTTCCTCGGCAAACAGCTCGTGCAGGCAGCCAGCTTCTTCGACCGTAGGCACAGCCGTGATCCACAGAAGCTCAAGTCGTTGTGCGACGAGGGGTACGAGGCGGTTAAGGCTGCCGAGGCTTTGCTGAAAGAAACTCCTGACAAAGAAAAAGAAAAGCAGGTTGAGAAGCTGGAAGATCAAATCAAATTCACACTCAAGAACGTCTAAGAGGACGCTGCGCCCAGGACTGCCTGCGGCTCCTTGGAATGACAGGCAAGACGGGTTTTTCACCACGTTTGGACGTTCTTAGGGAGCTAGCGGGGGGGGCGGGGCTGAAGAGTGTGTGTGAAAACTCGTGTCGGGCATTGGCCAGGCTGGACCCTCGCTTCCGCGGGGGTGACAACGCTGGATTTAGGGGCTGTATTCCGACCTGTCATTCCCGCGAAAGCGGGAATCCACGAGGTTTTCACACAGACTTTGAAGCCTCGCCCTCCCGGACCCGTGGCGAGAAATGCGGGTTAGAGATTCGGACTGTCCGCTGGGGGGAGCAGTCTCTTTTTCTCCGCAAGGGGAGCCGGAGAAATATAGAGTGGGAGGATGGTCAGGCTTAAGGAAACGAAAACAAGCAAGACGATTCCTGGTGTGCGCATCGGTCACGCGAGTGACTTCAAAGGGCTGACAGGGTGTACAGTTGTCCTTTGCGAACAGGGCGCGGTCTGCGGAGTGGACGTGCGGGGCTCCGCTGCGGGAACACGCGATTTGGCTCCCTGCCTTCCCGGTCATGTGGCGGAGCGCGTGCACGCGATCTTCTTGAGCGGAGGGAGCGCTTTCGGCCTGGACGCTGCCGCGGGGGTTATGGAGTATCTCGAATCGCGCGGCGTCGGATTCCCCGCCGGAAAGGTCCGGGTGCCCATCGTTCCCGGGGCGGTCATCTTCGACCTCCACTTGGGCTCGTCAAAGGCTCGACCAAACCGGAGGATGGCGCTGCGAGCCTGCCGGAATGCAAGCCGGAACGTTGTAGAAGGGTCGGTGGGGGCGGGGACTGGAGCGACAGTCGGAAAGCTGTACGGGATCGGTCAGGCCACCAAGGGTGGCTTGGGGTTCTGGAGTCGGGAGTTGTGGGGCGGGGTTCGCGTACAGGCGCTGGCGGTGGTGAATGCCTTTGGCGATGTAGTCGATCCCAGGACGGGCAAAGTGATTGCCGGAGCGCGGGTGTCTCTTGAATCACCCGAGTTCGCGGTGACGGCGGAACGCATGTTCGAGGGGAAAGTAGGCAAGGGCTTCGGAGGTACCCACACGGCGCTGGTCGCCGTCATGACGAGTGCCGAGCTCGACAAAGTCCAGGCGACGAAAATTGCGCAAATGGCTCACGACGGACTGGCACGCGCTATTCACCCCGTTCATACCCAAATGGACGGCGATTTGGTTTTTGCTCTTTCGGCGGGTAGAAAGCGGGCTGACCTGGACAGCCTCGGGACGGCCGCGGCGGAGGCGACCGCAGAAGCTATTGTCAGGGCAGTCGAAGCCGCGCAAGGGCTGGGCGGAGTTCCGTCATGCCAAGAACTCAGGGACTGGGGGCAATTCTGAATTGTGAATTGAAGAGGTGCGACGGTCAGAGGCCCTCGGCGCGGCGCGGAAAGCAAGTTCTGCATCCCCAATTCACCATTCATAATTCTTCCCATGAATCCTTCTCCCTAGTGGCTAGGCTGCGGACCCATGTCAGTGGGGTTCGTGGTCTGGGATGGCGTGGGACCTGCGGCGTCCCCGTGTGGAGTTGTTCCGGCCATGCTGGCGCTCGAAGTGGATTCCACTTTCCATCCATCCCCCGATCGGCGCAGCTTGTACTGCACGCCAACCGCCATGTCGGGAGCTTGCTTGCTGCGGAACTTCACTTGGGCCTGGGCGGTATCCCCATTGAAGGTGACGTTGCCAACTTCCAAGGTCAAGTTCTGAAAAGTGACGTTCGGCTGCTGCTTCAGGTGTTCCTCGATGGCCTCCTGCACTGCCGCTTTAGACTGAACTCCGCTAAACCTGTGACAGGCGGCTGAACCTGCCAACCCCAGAACCAAAAGACTCATCACTACCGCACGCATGCGAACCTCCTGTGTCTGCAACAACCCTACCCCTACGCTATCGGATTGTCAAAAAGAAGGCACCGCTGGGGCCGAGAGGTTCCACAGGGGTTTATTTGATAGAAGTCGAAGGCTAAGGTATAATCTCCGCTTCGGGGGAGCTGCAATTGGTGCCCCGCCGCTAAAAATTATGCCTGCACGCACAATGCACGAAAAAATCTGGGAAGCCCACTTGGTGGCTGAAGAGCCCGGGCAACCCGCGCTCATTTATATCGACCGCCAACTCGTCCACGAAGTAACATCCCCGCAAGCTTTCGCCGGCCTGAAAGCTGCGGGACGTAAGGTGCGGCGACCGGACCTTACGTTTGCGGTCATGGACCACTCCGTGCCCACCAAGGACCGGGACCTCCCTTTGCTGGATACGGTGGCGGGTGCGCAGTTTGAGGCCCTGGAGCGGAACTGCCTCGAGACGGGCATCACGCTCTTCAACATGCAGAACCCCAATCAGGGGATCGTGCATGTGATTGGGCCCGAACTCGGCATTACGCAGCCGGGCCAGACCATCGTCTGCGGTGACAGTCATACGGCTACTCATGGCGCCTTCGGCGCGCTGGCCTTCGGCATCGGCACCAGCGAAATTGAGCACGTGCTAGCCACTCAATGTCTCCCCCAATTCAAATCAAAGACCATGCTGGTTCGGGTTGACGGAAGCCTCGCCCCGGGAGTGACGGCAAAGGACATTATCCTCGCCGTCATTGGTAAGATTGGCATCGCGGGAGGGACCGGACACGCCATCGAATACGCCGGAGAGGCCATCCGAACCCTTTCGATGGATGGCCGGATGACGGTCTGCAACATGACCATCGAGGGCGGGGCGCGCACAGGAATGGTAGCGCCGGACGACACCACGTTCGCGTTCCTGGAAGGGCGTCCCTTCGTTCCACGCGGCAAGGACTTTCAAATCGCCGTCGATCATTGGAAGTCTCTTGCCTCAGACCCCGGCGCGGCTTTCGATCGGGTGCTTGAATTGGACGCGGCAACGATATCGCCACAAGTTACCTGGGGTACAAACCCGGGGATGGTAACCGACGTTACGGGAAAGGTGCCGGATCCGAGCAGTTTCCAAGACCCCATAGACCGCGAGGCCGGCGAGCGCGCTTTGGAGTATATGGGCCTCAAACCAGGAACACGCATAGTTGACATCCCGCTTGATTATGTGTTCATCGGTTCGTGCACCAACTCCCGCATCGAAGACCTGCGCCAGGCCGCGCGCCTTGCGGAGGGCAAGAAAGTTTCGAAGACCCTCAAGAGTGCGTTGGTCGTTCCCGGCTCCAGGCGCGTTAAAGCCCAGGCGGAAGAGGAAGGCCTGGATAAAATTTTCCGCGAGGCGGGATTCGAGTGGCGCGATGCCGGTTGCAGCATGTGCATTGCCATGAATGCCGATGTGCTCCCCAGCGGCGAGCGCAGCGCCAGCACTTCGAACAGAAACTTCGAAGGACGCCAGGGCAAGGGCGGCCGAACCCACCTGGTGAGCCCCATAATGGCGGTCGCCGCGGCCATCGAAGGCCACTTTGTGGATATTCGAGAATGGAAGGTGGGATAACGCGGCACGCAGGATTTGCGCGCTGTCAGTTGTCCGTTGTCAGTAGTCCGTTGTTAGAGCGAATTCGCCTTTAGCAGCTCATGGACGGACGACGAGCAACTGACGACGGACGCGACGTGCCAGGACAACGGACCAAGCCAATGCAACCCTTTATCAAACACACAGGCCTTGTAGCCCCTCTCGATCGGATCAATGTTGATACGGACCAGATGGTCCCCAAGCAGTTTCTGAAGTGGCTCACGCGCGAAGGTTTCGGCCGCGTGCTCTTCTACGACTGGCGTTACCAGGAGGGCGAGAAGCCCAATCCTGACTTCGTGTTGAACTATCCCCGTTACAAGGGCGCATCAATTCTGCTGGCGCGAGCCAACTTCGGCTGCGGCTCCAGCCGCGAGCATGTTCCTTGGGCGATTCTCGATTACGGCTTCCGCGCCGTCATCGCGCCCAGCTACGCCGACATCTTCTATAACAATTGCTTCAAGAACGGTGTGCTGCTGGTTACGTTGCCCGACGCCGAGGTGAACGAACTATTCCAGCGGACTGAGAAGAATGAGGGACATCGGCTGACTGTTGACCTCGAAAGCCAAACCCTTACAGATAACCTGGGCCTCAAATTCTCCTTCCAAATCGATCCCTTCCGTCGCCAGTGCCTGCTGAAAGGGCTTGACGACATCGGCCGAACCTTGCGCCTCGCGGACCGCATCGCGGCTTACGAGGAGCGTTGCCATCCATCCGCCATCATGTACGACCCGGTGGATGCGCTGCCTGTCAAACCGGCGTAGAGGTCCGAACTTCCCGCCGCAGATTCCATGCACGCCATGTCGTAACCGCTACGCAAGAATGGAAATTCGCAAGGCGTACGCGGTCTCCAGGATTCGTTTCGAGCGCAAAGAAAAACTTGGGGTAAGAGGGATTGGCACAGACCTCCATCCGTGCTATATTAGGTGAGCGGGCTGTGTGGTTTTTTGGCAAGCTCGTGCGCCTTCTTAGGAACGCTCCAGTTCGAAAATGGGGGGAAATCAGGGTCAGGACTCGACGCTTGAGGAGGCTCGGCGACGCCTTCCGCAGTGAGTTTGCTCGACGGTTGACTCCAAACCTTCTGGGCCTAAGTCTCGAAAAGCTTACCCCCATCCCCCAGCGAAACCCCAATGAATGCCTGGCTGCAAGTCCTTAATTATCTCAAGACGAAGGTCAACACGCAGAGCTACCAGACTTGGTTGAGGCCTACCCGGTTCAGCCGCGTCGAAAACGAAGCCATCGTCGTGAGTGTCCCCAACCGTGAGTTCCAAGAGTGGATCCTTGAGAATTATGCCGGGCTCATCACCGAAGCCTTGGGCCACCTCAATATGGGTTTCAGGGAGATTCACTACGTTATCGGGGAAAATGCGGAGAAAAAGAGTGCCAGCGGCGACGACCCGAAGCCTTTGCAGCGGAAACTGGACTTTGACTCCGTCGATCACCAACTCAACCCCAAGTATACCTTCGACACATTCGTAGTCGGTTCTTGTAACCAATTTGCCCACGCGGCAGCGAGCGCGGTGGCGCAGGCGCCCGCCAAGGCTTACAACCCGCTTTTCCTCTACGGGGGAGTCGGCTTAGGAAAGACCCACCTCATGCAGGCTGTTGGCTACGTGATTAAGCATAACTGGAAGGAGATGCGGTTGGCCTACGTTTCCTCGGAGGCTTTCACCAACGACGTCATAAACTCCCTCCGCTATGACCGCATGGTGTCCTTCCGGGATAAATATAGAAACGTCGATGTGCTCCTCATGGATGATATCGAGTTCATTGCCGGGAAGGAACGCACCCAGGAAGAGTTCTTCCATACTTTCAATACCCTATACGAGGCGCAGAAGCAGGTGGTGATTTCCAGCGACTGTCCTCCGAAAGATATCCCTGGTCTGGAGGAGAGGTTACGCTCCCGCTTTGCCTGGGGTCTGACCGCAGATCTGCAACCACCCGATCTAGAAACCAAGCGGGCTATTCTGGCCAAGAAATGTGAAGCTCAAGGGGTTACCCTGCCTGACGAGGTCAGCGACTTCGTGGCGCACAAGATCAGGTCCAGCGTTCGCGACCTCGAAGGCGCGCTGACGCGCCTGATCGCCTACTCCTCTCTCACCGGCGCCGAGATTTCCCTTCTGATGGCGCAGCAGGTCTTGAAAAACCTGGTCGACATGGGGGAACGCCGCGTCTCGATCGAGAACGTTCAGCGCGCCGTCTGCCAGGAGTTCGGTTTGACTCTCCCTCAATTGAAGGCAAAGAACAACAGCCGTCCTGTCTCCTACCCTCGACAGCTTGCAATGTACCTTGCGAAGGAGCTCACCACGGCCTCACTGCCGCAGATTGGCAGGGAATTCGGCGGTAAACACCACACAACTGTGTTACACTCTATCAATAAGATTTCACAATTGCGCCAGTCGGACAGAGATTTGAACAGACTTCTCAACAAGCTTCGCGATAGGCTCAGTTGAACTTAGCGGCTTCTTCAGGACGTTGACGATGAGA
Organism: uncultured Acidobacteriota bacterium; assembly: GCA_963832915.1. GTDB lineage: Bacteria > Acidobacteriota > Terriglobia > UBA7540 > UBA7540 > CAVROP01. The sequence goes on along the minus strand of CAWHWE010000019.1, from coordinate 9,720 downwards.
AAACATGTAGATTTTCCCGGGGCGCCTGGTCGCGCACCCAAATTCACAGCTTTGTGGATACTATGCACAGGGCAAGTTTCTGTAACACCATGTTTGGAGAAGCTTTCTACACTTTTCCACACTTGCACAGCTTCTACTACTAAGAACTACTTCTAATAGGATACTAATGAAATGGAATTCTCTATTGAAAAATCTCGGCTCTTGAAAGAATTGGCTCTCACTCAAGGAGTAGTCGAGAAGAAGACGACCATTCCTATTCTATCTAACCTACTGATCGAAGCTGAGGGGGAGATTCTTGGAATTAGCGCTACCGATCTTGACCTTGGGATGTGTTGTCATTGCCCGGCGAAGGTGAAGAGCGCGGGATCGGGCACGATTCCTGCCAAGCGTCTTCTTGAGATTGTCCGCTCCCTTCCCGAAGCGGAGATTCACTTTAAGGCTTTGGAGAACCACTGGGTCCAGGTTACGTGTGAACGTTCCTCCTTTAAGTTGGTGGGAATGGCTAGGGACAATTTTCCGATGCTACCGACCGTCCCCCCTGCTTTGGCTACGCTCCCTGCGAATGTGTTTGCCACCGCCATCCAGAAAACAGTCTTCGCCATCTCGAACGAGGAGTCTCGCTACACCTTGAATGGAGGCCTGCTGTTGCTCAAGCCCGGTAGTGTGACCATGGTGGCAACCGATGGGCACAGGCTTGCCTTGGTGGAGAGAGAGATTGAGATTCCGGGGCTCAAGAACGAACTGAAACTGCTGATTCCCAAGAAGGCTATGGGGGAGTTGGTGAGGTTGCTTTCGGAAGGCGATGGGGAGTTACCGGTTAGCATATCCAAGGACGAGGGCCACCTCTTCTTTTCTCTTGGCCAGCGCATCCTGATTTGCCGTATGTTGACAGGCCAATTTCCGAACTATGAGGCCGTTCTTCCCCGTGAAAATAACCGTGTGGTGGAGCTCGACAAGGGAGCAATCTCCGCTGCGGTTAGCCGTGTGGCGTTGCTCGCTGACGAACGCTCGCGCGCTGTGCGGATACACTTGGAGAAGGGACAATTGGAAATATCCTCCTCGAGTGGCGAGTACGGCGAGGCCCGCGAAGTGCTCGATACCTCCTACCAGGATGAAGCCATGCAGATTGGCTTCAATTACCAGTACTTGCTTGATTTCTTTGGCGTCGTGGAAGGGTCGGGGAAGATTTACCTGGACTTAAAGGACGAACAGAGCGCAGGGCAATTCCGTCCAGTCGAGCAGGGGGCATACCGCTATCGGTATGTAGTGATGCCCATGCGGATTTAGCCGCCCGCCGCGGTGGGATGACGGGTCGACTGCTTACGGAGCGACGCGTGTGGTGCTGTCGCATTTCCAAGCAGGGGGAGTGCGAGGGGCAATAATTCTGAAGAGGAGCAAGCAGTCGGATTGCCTTGGTGAAGCGGAGCCGGCAGAGGGACTCCTTCTCTGCCGGCTTTTTTTGCAGTTTGGGATGGGAGGTTTCAGGAACACGTGAGCAAGCAAAAGGCGGCAGAACCTGACGGAGCCCAGGCTTACGACGCCGCTAGCATTAAGGTGCTTGGCGATCTGGAGGCGGTGCGCAAGAGGCCTGCCATGTACATTGGATCGACGGGCGCCATGGGTCTACACCACCTTGTATGGGAGGTGGTGGATAACTCTGTTGACGAGGCGCTGGGAGGCTACTGCGACCGCATCGATGTCGCCGTCCATAGTGATAACTCCGTGACGGTTGTCGACAACGGGCGCGGCATTCCGGTCGATTTGCATAAGGAGGAAGGGGTTTCAGCGGCGGAAGTGGTGATGACGGTCCTTCACGCGGGGGGCAAGTTTGACACCAACAGCTATAAGGTCTCCGGCGGCTTGCATGGTGTAGGAGTCTCAGTCGTCAACGCGCTTGCCGAGCGGCTCGATCTGGAAATATGGCGCGACGGGTACACCTGGGAACAATCCTACGAGCGGGGAAAGCCCGTCCAACCCTTGAAGAGGGCGGGCAAAACCGAGCGGCGCGGCACCAAGATCACCTTCCTGCCCGACGCCAGTATCCTTGACTCGATTGACTTCAATTACGATACCTTGGCGCAGCGCCTGCGCGAACTCTCCTTCCTCAATAAAGGCCTTACTATACGCCTCAAGGACGAACGGACCAACAAACAGGCGGAATTTCATTACCATGGCGGAATTGCGGAGTTCATAAAGCACCTTAACAAGAATAAAGAGGTGCTGCACCCGACTCCCATTTATGGTGAGGCTGACCGCGACGACGTGCACATGGAGTTTGCGCTCCAGTACAACGACGGCTACGCGGAGACGGTTTTCTCTTTTGCCAACAACATTAACACCGTTGACGGCGGCACGCACCTGTCTGGTTTCCGGTCGGCGCTCACGCGGGCCGTCAATCAATACGGCCAGAATCAAGGGCTTTTCAAGGACGTGAAGGAGAACCTGCAGGGCGAGGATGTGCGCGAGGGTCTGGTGGCAGTGGTCAGCGTCAAACTCCCACAACCGCAATTCGAGGGACAGACCAAAGGGAAGCTCAACAGCGACATCCAGAGTACCGTCGCCAGCTTTGTTTACGAGAAGCTGATGGAGGCTTTCGAGAAAAACCCTGCCGTGGGCCGGAAGGTCTGCGCGAAAGCGATCGACGCTTCGCGCGCCCGCGAGGCGGCGCGCAAGGCCCGCGAATTAACGCGGCGCAAAGGCGCGCTCGATTCCGGCGGACTTCCCGGGAAGTTGGCGGATTGCCAGGAGAGAGACCCCGAGCGCTGTGAACTCTTCCTGGTCGAGGGTGATTCGGCGGGCGGTTCCGCAAAGCAGGGGCGCGACCGCCGCTATCAAGCGATCCTGCCCTTGAGAGGAAAAATTCTCAATGTTGAGAAAGCGCGCTTCGACAAGATGCTGGGCCATGAGGAAATCCGCGCCCTTATTACCGCGCTCGGCACCGGCATCGGTAAGGACGATTTCGACGTCTCCAAGCTGCGCTACTCCAAAATCATCATCATGACGGACGCGGATGTGGACGGGTCCCACATCCGCACTTTGCTGCTCACCTTCTTCTATCGTCAGATGCCGGAACTGGTGGAGCGCGGCCATATCTTTATTGCCCAGCCGCCACTTTACCTGATTAGAAAAGGCAAGTCCCTGCGCTACATCCGGGACGAGAAAGAGTTTCGGCGCGAAATCATGCGCCGGGCCACGGAAGACCACACCGTCGAGGTCGGCGACGCCAACAAGACAAAACTCCAAGGCGGCGAACTGACCAACTTCTTGATGGCGTTGGCCGAATACGTCGAACTCTTCGACAAGCTTGAAAAAAGGATTGGCGACGAGCGCCCTATTAATGCCTTGCTGAAAGCCGAACTGGGCAAGAAGATGGAACTCGAGAACAAGGATAAACTCGAGTTGGTCGCCAGGGAACTTAAGGCGGAAGGATTCGACGTAACCCTCCGTCTTGACGAGGAGCACAACCTCTACACCGTGACCTTTTCCAGCGAAACCCTGGCCGAACGAAGCATCGATTGGGACCTGATCTCGAGCGCCGACTATAAGCGCCTGCTCGACCTGTATCGGCGCGTGCGCGATTACGATAAGCCCCCCTTCATCATTGCCACCAACGGCACGCAATTGACCATCGAGGACCGCTGGCAACTCCTCGAGCACGTCATGGCCCTGGGAAAGAAGGCTTTCACCGTGCAGCGGTTCAAGGGCTTGGGGGAAATGAATCCCGATCAGCTCTGGCAGACCACCATGGACGCCGAGCAACGCGTGCTGCTGCAGGTGAAAGTCGAGGATCATGTCGAGGCTGATTCCATCTTCACTGTGTTGATGGGCGACGTCGTCGAGCCGCGCCGCCAGTTCATCGAAGATAACGCGCTGGACGTGAAGAACCTCGACATCTAGGCCTCTCTTTTCAGATTCATCCCCGGGCTGGAGCTCAAAACATTTCGACCCTAAAAGAGGCGAGGAAAGCATCGCATGGGTGATCAAGAACTATTCAAGCCGTCGCGGGAAGTGCCCGTCAACATCGAAGACGAGATGCGCAAGTCGTATCTCGACTACGCGATGAGCGTCATCATCGGCCGGGCGCTGCCGGACGTGCGCGACGGGCTCAAGCCGGTGCATCGGCGAATTCTCTACGCCATGTACAAGGAGGGGAACACTTCCGACAAGCGTTACATCAAGTGCGCGGGCGTGGTCGGCGAAGTGATCAAGAAATATCACCCCCACGGCGACGCGGCCGTTTACGACACCCTGGTGCGCATGGCGCAGAGTTTCAACATGCGCTACCCGCTTATCGACGGTCAGGGGAATTTCGGTTCGGTGGATGGTGATCCCGCCGCGGCCTATCGGTATACCGAGTGCCGCCTGGCGCGCATCGCGGAAGAGATGCTGGAGGACATTGAAAAGGAGACGGTGGACTTCATCCCCAATTTTGACGAGTCCACGGAAGAGCCCACGGTCCTCCCCACCCGCATCCCCAATCTCTTGACCAGCGGCTCGGATGGGATCGCCGTCGGGATGGCCACCAAGATCCCTCCGCATAACCTGACGGAAATCATCGAGGCAACGATCCTCCTTATCGACAAGCCTACGGCTTCCATTGACGAAGTGCTCTCCCTCGTTCCTGGTCCGGATTTCCCGACGGGAGCTTACCTCTATGGCAAGAGCGGAATTAAGTCAGCCTATGCGACAGGCCGCGGGCAGTTCACCATGCGCGCCAAGGCGGCCATCGAACGTCCCGCCAAAGAAAAGCAACAGATCGTCATCACGGAAATACCCTACCAGGTGAACAAGTCGAAAGTCATCGAGCGCATCGCGCAGCTCGTTCAAGAGAAGAAGATCGAGGGCATCTCCGACGTTCGCGACGAGTCGGACCGCGACGGGATGCGCATTGTGGTGGAGTTGAAGCGCGGCGAGCAGCCGGAAGTTATCCTGAACAACCTCTACAAACACACCCAGCTCCAGGAAAACTTCGGCATGATTATGCTGGCCATTGTTAACGGCCAGCCGCGCGTCCTGTCGCTTACCGAAGCCATCCAGCTCTTCATTGATCATCGCGTGAACGTGGTTCGGCGGCGCACCGCTTATGATTTGCGCAAGGCCCAGGAGCGCGCCCACATCCTGGAAGGGTTCCTCAAGGCGCTTCAGCACCTGGATGCGATTATCAAGCTGATTCGCGCCTCCAAGACGCCGGCCGAAGCGCGCCAGGGTTTGATCCTCCAGTTTGAATTCACGGAGCGCCAAGCCCAGGCCATCCTCGAATTGCAGTTGCAGCGCCTGACCGCCCTGGAGCGCGAAAAGATCCAGCAGGAATATGACGAGCTTCAGAAGAAGATTGCGCAGTACGAAGAAATACTGGCCAGCGAAAAAGTGCTGAAGAAAGTCATTGTGAATGAGTTAAGGGAAATCCAGAAGGACTACGGAGACCTGCGGCGAACCGAGATCATCGAGGAGCAGGCGGAAATCAAGCTCGAGGACCTGATCGCCGTCGAGGATGTGGTCATCACCATCTCGCATTCGGGCTACCTCAAGCGCACCCCGCTCAGCATTTACCGCCAGCAAATTCGCGGCGGCAAGGGACGCCTGGGGATGAAGACCCGCGACGAGGATTTCATCGAGCACCTTTTCATCGCTTCTACGCACAGCTACATCCTGGTTTTCACCAACACAGGCAAAATGTATTGGCTGAAGGTCTATGAAATCCCGGACGTGGGAGCCGCGGGGAAAGGCAAGAACATCGTCAACCTGGTCAACCTGGCTTCCGGAGAGAAAGTGGCGGCGGTCGTAGTGGTCAGGGAGTTGCCGGACGAGCCGAAGGACGTGACCGTCGAGGGCGAGACTTTTGCTGCGGAAGGATATGTGACCTTGGTGACGCGTCTCGGCATCATCAAGAAGACGCGCTTGGCGGAATTCTCCAACCCCAACTCGCGCGGCATTATCGCCATGAAAGTCGAGGAAGGCGACGCGCTGATCGGCGCCACGCTGACCTCCGGGCGGGATACCATTTTCCTCGCCTCGCATGAAGGCATGGCCATTCGTTTCCCGGAGAGCGATGTGCGCGACATGGGACGCTCTGCCTATGGCGTCTACGCCATGGACCTGGAGAAAGGCGACTACATCGTGGGCATGGAGATCGTGGGCGAGAAGGAGTTGATCCTCTCTGTCAGCGAGAAAGGGTATGGGAAACGAACCCAGATCACCGAGTACCGACTGCAGACGCGCGCGGGCAAGGGCGTGATCAATCTGAAGACCGTCGAACGCAACGGCAAGGTTGTGGGCGTGCTGAGCGTGAGCGAAGAGTCGGAGGTTATGCTGATCAGCCAGCAGGGCAAGATTACCCGCCTGGATGCCAGCAAGATTCGCGAATCGGGCCGTTCCGCGCAGGGAGTAAGGCTGATTAACCTTGAAGAAGGTGACCAGGTGGCTGCGGTCTGCCTGGTCAGCAGCGAAAACGGCGAAGAGGGCGCCCAGCAGGCGAAACTTATTCAATAGGGGCGGAATCCAATCATATAGGTGTGGGAGCAGGTGAGGGCGGTGCCCTCCTCGTTTCAGAGGCATTTGAGTCTGGGCCCCACTGGCATTATTCTGTAAGGTAGGTGACAGAGATGGGTGAAGCGGAAGCGAAGGAACAAAGACTGCTGGAACAACTGCGGGAGGTGCCGTCGCTGGTGGTTGCCTATTCGGGCGGCGTGGACTCGGCCTATCTCGCCTATGCAGCGCACCAGGCGATGGGCGACCGCATGTTGGCGGTGACGGCGCTGAGCGCCAGCTACTCCGAGCGCGACCGGCAGGAGGCGCAGGCTGTCGTGGCGCGCTTCAAGCTGCCGCACGAATTCATCGCCACCGACGAACTCTCGAACCCCGCCTATCGCGCCAACAATCCTGACCGCTGCTACTTTTGCAAGGACGAACTGTTTGACAAACTCGATGAGCTCGTCGCCAAGCGCGGCTTCACTGCGGTGGCTTACGGCATTAACGTGGACGACCAGGGCGACTGGCGGCCCGGCCAACGCGCCGCGCGGGAGCACAAAGTTCTGACTCCGCTGCTCGATGCGGGTCTCACCAAGGCCGATATCCGCGAGCTTTCCCGCCGCGCCGAGGTGCCGGTCTGGAATCGCCCGGCTTCCGCCTGCCTCTCCTCGCGCATTGCCTACGGCATCGAGGTCACGCCGGAACGTTTGGCGATTGTGGAAAAGGGCGAAGACGCTTTACGCGCACTGGGCTTCCGGCAGTTCCGGGTTCGCCATCACGATAACCTGGTACGGCTTGAAATCGCTCCGGAGGAGTTGCCGCACGCATTGAGCCCCGAGATGGCGCACCGGTTTGTCGAGATCTTCAAGCCTCTGGGATTCGCCTACGTCACGCTGGATCTGGAAGGCTACCGCACGGGCTCGCTCAATACCCACCTCGTTAAAATTGGAGCATAGCTGAACATGAGACGCTCTGGAGTGCGGCAGCTTGCTGCCGCTTTCGTCCAGACCAGCTTGCTGGCCGTGCCCTGGAGCGTGGGACCCGGACAGGCGAGCAAGCTCGCCAGAGAAAAGCGGCAGCAAGCTGCCGCACTCCAGACCGGATTCGCGACCGGGAAAGCCGCAGGCTTCGAAAAGCACGAAGTTTGCGCTACCCGTAACAGCACGGCTCTTATTTCGCAAACTCTTTAGCCACGCGGATGGTGTTGGAGTGGATTTGAATGGTGTCCTCGAGTTGCCGGGCGTAGCCGCCCGCCAAGGTTACCGCCACCGGTATATTCCTCCCGCTTGCTTTCTCAAAGACTAAGCGGTCGCGCTTTTCGAGGCCTTCCAGAGAGAGTTTCAACCCCCCGAGTTGATCGTCGCGGTAGGGATCGGCGCCGGCAATGTAGAAGATCAGGTCGGGCCTGAAATCCGCCAGCGCCTTATCCAATCCCTGTGTAAGTTCCCGCAAGTAATCTTCATCCCCGACGCCGTCCTCCAGGTTGATGTCGAGCGAGCTGGGCGGCTTTGGGTAGGGATAGTTATTCTCCTGGTGTATCGATAAAGTGAAGACGGTGTGGTCGCCGCCAAAGATGGCCGCCGTGCCGTTACCCTGGTGGACGTCGCAATCGACGGTCATGGCTTGCTCGATGGTCTTATCCTTTTGCAAGCGGCGGATAGCCACGGCAAAATCGTTCAACACGCAGAAGCCCTCGCCGTGGTCAGGATAAGCGTGGTGAAAGCCGCCGCCCAGATTGACGCCCACTCCGCCCTCGAGCGCCAAACGCCCGGCCAGAATCGACCCGCCGGTGCAGAGCCAAACGGCCCGGACCAGTTCGGGGGAATAAGGGATCTCCAGGCGCAGGACCTCCAGGTAGGAGAGCTTGCCGGCTCTGGAGTTTGCGCAAGTATTCCCGGTGGTGAACCAACGCAATATCGTCATCGGAGGCTGGAGGAGGCTCGATGAAATCTCCCGGCTCGGCGATATGCTCGCGCAGCAGCATTTCTTTGACAAGATGATACTTGATGGACGGGAACACGTGGCTCCCGAGATTCAAGTCATAACGATCTGAATAGACGAGTTTCAAGAGGATGCCCCCACCAACGGGATTCTAACATTTACTTCTCCATGGGCAAACCTAGTGTGTCATTCCACCGTCACCGACTTCGCCAAGTTTCTCGGCTGGTCCACGTCGCAACCGCGAAGCACGCCGATGTGGTAAGCGAGGAGTTGGAGCGGGATCGCTTCCAGGATGGTCGAGAGCGTGCCGCTGGTGTGAGGCAGAACCACGAGATGGTCCGCCATGGCGCGCACTTCGCGGTCGCCTTCGGTCACCAGGGCGATGATTGTGGCGCCGCGCGCTTTGGCCTCCTTGATGTTGGAGAGGGTGCGCTCGTAACGCTGCCGGGAATATGAGGAGTCCCAGTTGCAGGTGGCAATCACCACCACCGGCAGCCCGTCGGAGATGAGAGCAATGGGGCCGTGCTTCATCTCTCCTGCCGGATATGCTTCGGCGTGAATGTAGGAAACCTTCTTCATCTTGAGCGCGCCTTCCAAAGCCACGGGGAAGTGCACGCCACGGCCGAGAAAAAGAAAATCCGAAGACCTGTAGAAGTGTTGGGCCAGCTCCGCAATCTCATCGTCCCGCTGGAGGACGGACTCCAGTTGTCTCGGCAGGGCGGCCAAGGCCTTCAACCAGGACTTGCTATCTTCAAACGAGAGCAGGGCGCGCACCTGTGCCAGGTAGAGCGCGAAGAGGTAGAGGGCGGTCAACTGGGCGGTAAACGTCTTGGTGGAGCCCACCCCAATCTCCGGACCCGCATGGGTGTAAATCGTGCCATGCGCTTCGCGTGAAACCATGCTTCCCAGCACGTTACAGATGGCGAGCGTCTTCGAGCCCTTAGCCCGCGCCTCGCGTTGCGCTGCGATGGTGTCTGCCGTCTCGCCGGATTGAGTGATGAGCACGGTCAGGGTTTGCGAGTCCACCAGGGGGTCGCGGTAGCGAAACTCCGAGGCGTGGTCCACTTCCACGGGGATACGGGCCACCCGCTCGATCATGATTTTACCCGCCAGGCCCGCGTGGCGTGAGGTCCCGGCCGCTACAATTTTAATGTCGCGGAAGGAGCGGAATTCCTCCTCGCGGATTTCCATCTCGTCCAGAAACACCTGGCCGGTTTCAAGCGAGAATCGGCCCAGGGCCGTGTCGCGAACGGCGCGCGGTTGCTCGTAGATTTCCTTGATGGTGAAGTGTTTGAAACCACCTTTTTCGGC
>CAWHWE010000018.1:0-120743 GCA_963832915.1 uncultured Acidobacteriota bacterium | reverse complement strand
GACACTAGGTGAGCGCAGCATTCAGGGTTCGGTCCCGCAGCCGGGAAAGGATCCTGGAAAGCTTGCTGGTGGTCTTGCTTGTCGTTCTTCTGTAGCCTGTTTAGCCCCGCCGCCTCAGACCGGGAAGTGGAATGGGCCTTTAGGCCCTGATGCCGCAGAGTCTTTGAGAAACGAGACTCTGAGGCGCTACCGCTATTCGGTGAAAGGGGGAGCCTTGGGCGCCCGCCTCAAAGCGTTGGGGCCGTCGCCCGCAAAATCGGGGCGGTTGTTGGTCACGCAGCGGAGCAACGGCCGGATTCTACGCAAATCCTCCTCGGCCTTTCCCAGGTCGGTCGCGGCTGTGGGTTCCACGTAAATAGCGAAAGCGCCTCCCGAGTCAACATCGTAGGCGCCGTAGTCCTGAAGGGCCCTGGCAATGGCGTAGCCCTGAGGGCAGAGGTCGAGCGATTTCAGATCCACCTCGGGCGGAAGGGCTACCAATTGCCCGAGAGGAATGTGTCCCAGGTAAGTGCCCTGAGCTTTTCCGTCCACGGTGGTGGCAGGCCAAACGGGTTCGCAACACTTCTGCTTCGAGCGGGGAATGCAGAACGAGAGGGCATGATGAATCCCGGTGGCAAGTTCGCCCTTTCGAATCAACCCCCCGATGGCGCTTCCTCCGTAGGCGCGCGAGCCGCCCGTGCCCACGCCAGGCCCGCGTAAATCATTCTTGACCATCGTGAAGGCGGCGATCTTATGAGGTGCGATTCTCTTGGCGCGCCACATCTCCACGATGTAGCGGTGGGTTTCGTCGATGATGTTGAGATGGGCATCCGTCAGCGGTTCCGCTTGGTAAGTGGGCAAGGCTGGCGTGGCTTCAATCGGGACTCGCATTCCCGCCACGGGGTTGTTGCGGTGGATGGAAGGATCAAGACCGAAGGGAGGGATGCCGTTTGTGGGATCGAGGACCATTTCCGTCCAAGGATCTTCAGGCTTGGCCACGTAAATCGGCTGGCTCCAGTAAAGAGCGCTGATGCCGGTAAAGACGGAGGGGGCCGTCAGATCAATTGTGCAGGGGTCGTTGGGGCCGGAATACGTGGCGGTGGTGGCAAGCGGCATGTTCCATGGTGAGTCGACTGAGAAAGGCCAGAGCACAGGGTCGCGGGAGGTGGGGAAGGAAAACGCGCTGGCGCGCCGTTGGCCGGCCTCATACGCCAACCCGCCGGCAAGAACAAGGCCGGCGCACACCTTCAGCAATGCAAGGGATGGACGCCTCATGGTGAGAGCCTCCTGCTGATTACCAGGCAAGGGCCGGCGGTCGCGGGGGTGGCAACGAAGGACGACTAACCCTTCACTTCAACTGGCTCCGCGTCCAGCGGATCGCCGCATCGAGATCAGCAAGCTCGAGCCGGGCACTGCAGCAGCTTTGGAGAATGCAGCCGGTCATGTCGCCATGGGCCAGCCGGGGCAATACGTACTCCGCGTAAAAATCCCGGTGACGGTTCCTGTAGAGGTCTCCCCGCGCTACGCCTCCATAGCAGTCCACATAGTAGGTCAGCCGTGTCCTGACCCGGTTGAACGCCGCATCCTCCGTTGACGTTTTGGGCAGAGGGAACTCGCCGGGGCCGGGATGAAAATTGATGGATCGGAGGTTGGTTATGTGCAGCAGGCTGTCGATGTTATGGCTGAAGTCGCCGCACGAGTGGAGGTGGACCCCGCCGAACGCCTTACCGATCTCACAGTTGTAGGGTAGAGCGAACTCGCGGTACATCTCGGGGCTGAGCATGATGAGCGGCGTGTCGTCGGCAATGACGATTCCGATGTTCTCCGAAATGCAGGGGTAGATGCGGCCGGGAAAACCCGGATGTTCCATCTGGCGAAGATGCTCCTGCATCATTTCGATCCAGTAGTCGGTCACCATACGGCAAACGTGATGGACGGCTTTCGGGTCCGTGATGCAGGCCGTCATAAGTTCGGTTGGTTCCACGATCTGCGCCGCGACGCTGAACGGGCTTTGTATGTCGAGCGTCCAGATCGGCAAGTCAGTGCCCATGCGGCGCTGGGCATAATCGATCCATTCGGCGTTTCTGCGAATGCTGAACACATCACTCGGCTTCTTCGGCTTCAGATCCCACACCTTGGAGATATCATATACGGCGTGCTTTGCCCAAGGCATGTCCTCCGTTTCCGGGTATACCACTTCACAACCGAAGGCTTCCGGTACCATCACTACGGTGCACATCGTGTCGATGAAGGGAGGCCAATCATTATCGAGAACCGCCATCTTGGCGGCGAAGTCCACAGCGTGCTCAAGCATCTTGTCGAGATCGTGGACCCTTTCAGTGTAAGTGTGGGGGGACGCCGAGACAATTGACTCGACCACCGGGACTTCCTCGCCCGGCTGCCGCTTATACGCCGCAGTGAGCCGCTTGACCGCAAGCGCGATCCTATCGGCGTGTTCACGAAGACTCTGTGTCACCATGTTTGTCTCTCCATGGTTTTCCTGTTTGCTGTTGTTGCGAGGACTGATCGTCATACCTTGGTGCTGGCCCAGCCAAGGATGAGCACCGCTAAGAGGAGTACCCCAATGCCCAAGATCATCGTGCCGGCAGCCTTTCGTCCGCACCCCCGCCATTCTCCGGTGGCGGCGCCCAGGATGTTGGAGGTCGCAATACTAATGGACATCAGGATCGGCCAGCCGACCGAGGGTCCGAGGCGGCCTAGCTCGTTTGCGCCCGCCCCATACGCCACCAAACATCCTTCCCACAGCAGGGCCATCACCAAGGCCAAGCAAAAATACTGGAAAGTCTTGGTCCAATATTTTACCCAGCTATGCTTTCTCCGTATCAGGCGCCCATAATAAAGCACCGTAGCCACAAACCCACAGTTCATGATAATGAACCACAGTAGATTCGGAGCGTCCTTTACGCTGGCGCCGAGGGCCTCGGCTCGACGGGAGATTTCCGAACCGTACGCAAGGCCGAGATTCTGCAAGCAGACGAGTACTCCGCTGGAAACAGCAATCGCAAGGCCGATATAGAGTTTACGCTGATTCCCGATTTCCCTGGCGGTGGTGTCGAGGCTTTTGGCCCGTTCCCGGCCCGCCCTGCAACAGACAACAACCCCGCTCAGCATGACAAGGACGCCAAGCCAAAGCAGAAAGCTATAACTCACAGGTTGACCATGGGTACTCAACCAGGGAATGATTGAACCGAACGAGCTCGAGATTCCGGCGACAATGCTATAGGCCAACCCCATCCCGAGTTCCCTCACCCCCAATCCAAAGAGAACCGAGCCGCAGCCATAACCCAGGCCACACAATGCCACCAGGACCAGGCTGCGCGTCGGTGAGGTCAGTAAGACCTGACCGAGGTGAGGCACTGTGAGGACAGCCACTAGCGAGGGAAGAACGACCAGGCCCAGAGAACAAAATAACAGCCAAGTGTTCTCGAAATCCCATTGCGGCATTGCCTTCATAGGGAGGACAAAACCGCCCATCATCAGTCCGGCCAAGAAAATGAGGAAGAGTGCGGATATGTGTACAGACAATTTTTATTTATCTCCCATTTGCTGGGCGGCCAACCCTGCGCCAATAAGGCCCGCCCTATCGCCCAGGCGCGAAAAGTAAATCTTCGGCAATGCGCCTGGATGTATGGTGTGCCGCTGGAAGGCGGCGCTCATGCTGGATTCAAAGAGGGGGCGCGCGGCGCACACCCCACCGTTCAGGACGAATCGCTCCGGGTCAAGCAGGCTCGCCACGCAGGAGAGGACAATCCCCAGGTTCGCGCCGTACTCGCGCCAGAAACGCTGGCGCTCGCGCCCGCGGATGGAGCGTAAGGCCGCCGCCACCACGCGTCCGCCGATGACTGATTCCACGCAGTAGGGACGGCCGCACCCGCAAGGCTGGTGCGCGCGGCGGCCGCGGCCACTGAACAGCGGCGCATGACCCAGGTTTGCTGCCAATCCGTGCGCGCCGGGCTGCGGTTCCTTGCGCAGCATCCGCACGTTGCTGACGCCGGTGCCGAGATTGATGTAAACGAAGTCGGCGGAATTCCGGCCCGCGCCGACCTCGGCTTCCGCTCGTGCGGCGAGGAAGATGTCGGTTTCCAGGCACACGGGGATACGGAGCGCTTTGCTCAGCACCGAGGCGAGCGGATAGTTGCGCCAACCGAGGTTGACTGAGGTGAGAACTGTTCGGTGCTCCGGGTCAACAAGCGCCGGCACGCCCACGACGGCCGAACCAATGGGCGGATCTCCCCAGGACCGGAGTTTCGCGCCCAGCCGCAGCGCGATCCAATCTCCGTCGGCGGTGGTGCTGCCGAAGTCTGTCCGGTCCACCCGCCACAGTCGGCGACCGTCCCAGAGCGCCACCTTCATGGATGAGGCACCGACGTCTACCGCCAGCCGATAGGGCGTTTTTCTCATCGCCACCACCCTGTGCTTTCAGAGAACGCGAACCCGCCCGCGGTACTTCTTCCATAGTTCCAGATTGTGTTCTTCCGCACTATCCAGGTTGCCGCTGAAAAACACGTCGGGCTGCACACCTTGCTGGAGGAGCAAGGAGGCAATAGAAAGGCACAATACGTGACCCACGACGATGGAGACGGCAGTCGATAGCCCCCCCATGGGTTGTTCAACCCCTTCCATCTTGATCGTCGCATCGGGGAACGGCACACCCGTGTCGATGACGATGTCGGCCACCTCCATGAGCTTCTTCCCGCCCGAATGCCGTGTCCGATGACTGCTCGAATACGATAACGAGGTGATGGCGACCACCGGAATGCCCAGTTTACGGCCATACAGCGCCACCTCGACCGGGGCATTGTTCAATCCGGAATTGGAGACCACTACCAGCGCATCTTGCTCGCTGATGCCGCTGAAGCGCATGGTGGTTTCCCCCACCCCAGCCAGCCGCTCCATGTACCCCGCTTTGAACATGCCGAATTCGCCCGCCAACGTCGGCTCGTTAATCAGATCCATGGCCGCCAGCCCGCCCGCGCGAGAGACCACGTCCTCCGCCGCGCAGTGGGAATGACCCGAGCCGAACATGTAGATGATCCCACCCCGCCCAATCACATCGGCGAGCTTCTTGGCGGCGGTCGAGATGGACTCGGCCTGCTTGGTTTCGATAAACGTGAGAACGTCACGCAGTCGATCGAGGTATTCTTTTGCTTTGGTATCCATGAGTTCACTCCTCAAATGCGTTGTCATTGTTAATCCCTCGCGGGGTAGTGTCAAGTCGAAGCTTCTTCGGCCTGCGCCTCGCGCCCATCGCCTTCGGTCGCGCGTGTCGCGGCTGATAGATGCCGAGCTTCCCGCCGCCCGGCAGCGTAACGTGCGTGAGCAACCCCCAGATCTGGTCCTGCACCGGCGCGCAAGGAATGCTGCGTTTCTTCATCTCCCCGATGAGTGCTTCCACGTCGTCACACATCAAGTAGAACTCGTGCACGTCATTCCTGCTGGACGGATGCAGCGCAACTTCCGCCGGCGGCAATGCAAAGATCAGCCATCCGCTGCCGAGATCGATATTGGGCAGCTTGAGCACGTCTCGCAGGAAAGCGCGGTCGAGTTCCGGACTCTTGCTGTAAATGATCGAATGCGCACCGATGATCATGGCAATCTCCCCTTTCTGTACGCGACGTTCTGTCAAAAACTTCTCTTCTTTAAAGCGATAATCTGTTGGAACGACGGGGGAAGTTGGTATTTCTGGTTTCTCCCCCTGCCTTGCGTGACACGGCGGTTGGTCTGATTGGTTTGGGGCGCGGAGTCCGGCTGCGGAATCGGGCTTGACTGAATAAGCAAAAAGGCGGTGAAGTCTCTCTTTCCAAAACCACCCTTCAGGGAACCCGCCAGGTTCCCGAGAGACTCACCGCCATGGGTAAGATAACACGTTTGGTACTTTGGCTCTGCCGGAAATTTACTCGCCAGGACTTGCAAGACCTCATCGAGCAACTGCAGCAGGTCCTCGCCGGGCGCGAACCCGAACTCCATCCCCGCGACGATTTTCGCCAGCAGCATCCTCACTACCGCGATTTTTACGTCGATCCTCAAACCCCTCTGATTCAGCCTCCTGCGCCTCCTCCTCCCCAGCCCACCCTGGACTGGCAGCAGTTGTGTGATCGCTATCAAGAGCGGCATGGCCGACCCCTGGCTCCCGTGCGGCGACAGGGCACACGCACCCCGCCTGCCGACTGTCGCTGTGCTCATTGCGGTGCGCCTCGTGATTTCCTCTACCTCAACGATGGCCGCCAAGCCAGCCAACTGCTTTGCAAAGTCTGTCGCCGCTTGTCCCAGCTTCCTCCCCGTCATCGCCCCAGGAAAACTCCTTATTGGTGTCCCTACTGCCACAGCGCCCTCTACCGCTGGAAACAGCGTCCCGACTGCACCATCTACAAGTGCCCTTGCGACCGCTGCCCTCGCTACCTGCAGGAGCAACATGCTTTGCAGTGGAACGAGAAGCTGCTCCAGAAGCTCCGCCTCTCGCAATTCAAGCTGCGCTACCAATATCGCCAATACCACTTTCAACCCGCTCAACTCGCCCCTTCCGCTCCCCATCGGCCTAGCGTCAACCTGACCCGCATTCATCGTTCTTCCGACCTCTTAGGGCTGGTCCTGGCCTTCCACATCTCCTTTGCCCTCTCCGCCCGCAAGACCGCTCAGGTCCTGCGTCAAGTCTTCGGCGTGCCCCTCAGCTACCAGTCCGTCCTCAACTACGCTCAGGGCGCCGCCTACTACTGCCACGCTTTCAACCTGCGCCACAAAGCCCCGCTCAGCCCCACCGCCACTGGCGACGAGACCTACATTCGTGTCGCCGGCAAGCACCAATACACTTTCTTCTTCCTGGATCCCCAACAACACCAGATCACGTCCTATCACGTGGCCGCGGAGCGCGACGCCTTGGCCGCCACCGTGGCTCTGGGCGAAGCCGCTCGCACCCTGTCGGAAGATCGTTCCCTGCGTTTCATCACGGACGGCAACCCTGCCTATCAAGCCGGCGTGCACTTCCTCAACGCTCACCGCTCCCCTTCCCAACCCGCCCATACCCTGCGCCAGGTGATCGGCCTGGAAAATCGCGACGCCGTCTCCACCCAATTTCGCCCCTTCAAGCAACTCATCGAACGCCTCAATCGCACCTACAAGTACCACGTGCGCCCTGCTTGTGGCTTCGCTACTCAGAATGGCGCCGTGGCGCTCACCACCCTGTTTGTCACCCACTACAACTTCCTGCGCCCTCACTTGGCCTTGGGCTACCGGGTTCCTGTCCCCTTGCCAGAACTTAGCTCGGTCACCACGCTGCAAGGTAAATGGAATAAGATCCTCGAACTCGCTCTCGCCGCCTGACTCCAAGCGGAGGTAAACTTCCTACCGGCCAGGGCGGAGGATAGGGCTACGCAGGGATGCGACCTGAGCGCCGACACTGGGGCCGGGATTGATCGGGGGGCGACCCAAACTCGCTCCCCTCAGTCCAGATCAATCCTGGCAAGAAAGCGATAAATCCAAAGCCTGACAATACCGACCCTCCATCCTTCCTACTCCTTGCCCGAAATCTTCCGTCAGCCACGCTCATTTGTCATGGCTCTTTCATAGAACTTTTGACAGAAGCGTACGCGACAACGCCCCAGCCAAGGCTGCCGGTTTTAAGACGTGGTGTCGGGTAATCATAACATCGAAGTCTGACGGGCCGTATTCGCCGTAGTTCCGGTGGTTGAAATTCATCCACAGCCAGACACACTGTCTCCGGTTTGTCTACTAGTGTCATTTAACGGAAGTTTGTCGCATAAATGCCGTGCTCTGAGAACGGCTCTACAGCCCCGATA
Source organism: uncultured Acidobacteriota bacterium (assembly GCA_963832915.1). Taxonomy (GTDB): domain Bacteria; phylum Acidobacteriota; class Terriglobia; order UBA7540; family UBA7540; genus CAVROP01. The sequence continues at coordinate 112,950 of CAWHWE010000018.1, read as the reverse complement.
GGGGCGGTAGAACTTAGCCCACGGCGTGAGCCGTGGGTAGGCGAGCCGTCCCTCACCCCCTTCCCCCATAGGCGCTAGGATAACGATAAAGGGCACCCGAAAGCCCGCCTTGGCGGGCGGTCCCGCAGGGCGGGATAGCCCACGGCGAGCCAGCCGTGGGATGCTGACGGCACACGAGATTCGTCAGCCCCGGTAGGGGCGGCATCCGGCGGTCCTCAGGCAAAAAACATGGCGTGCGTGCCTACGACCCGACGTCGCCCCTTGCGGGGCTCAGCACCCCTTTTGCTACGTCCTTTCCCACGGCTGGCTCGCCGTGGGCCACATGATTTCGCCACTGCCGTGGCTCAGACTTCGCCCAGTGCGCTTATCCTAGCGCCTATGCCCCCTTCCCCTCTCCCGCCCGCGCGGGAGAGGGGTGTCCCGCAGAGGCGGGACGGGGAGTGGGTCGTCATTCCCAGGGCTTGCGCCCTGGGCTATCCCGCCTTGCGGGACCCCTGACGGGGCTGGGAAGCAAATCCCTCGCCGGGCAGACTTCATGAATGAACTTACGTTATATGACACTAGTGTAACGTAACATTTAATAATTGACCATATAGGGTCAATAATGTATGCTGGGTGGATGTTGAGCCCAAGCACGGTTATCACCCTCAACGGCGAGGTTAAGACTACTTTGGAAACCCTGGCGCGGGCCGGAAGTACGACCCAACGAGTGGCGCGCCGCTGCCGAGTGATTCTGCTGGCGGCGCAGGGAACCCCCAACCGGGTGATTGCCCGGCAAGTGGGTGTTTCTCGGCCCACCGTGTCGTCCGTCCGTAGCGCCTTTGCCCAGGGCGGAGTGGACGCCCTTCGACATGACCCCGAACGCCAGCGCTCGCGCCGCAAGCTGAGGCCCGCCCTGGAGAAGCAGTTGATCGAGACGACGCTGCACACCCCTCCGCCCCATGCCACCCACTGGAGCACCCGCACCTTGGCTCGGCAACTGGGAGTGTCCCACATGTCCGTTCACCGGGCTTGGCAACGCTACGATCTGCAACCCCATCGGGTGGAAAAATTCAAACTCTCCAACGACCCTCAGTTTGAGACCAAGGTGCGCGACGTGGTGGGACTGTACATGAATCCCCCGGATCGCGCCCTGGTGCTCTGCGTTGATGAAAAGAGCCAAATTCAGGCCCTGGACCGAACGGCGCCGATCCTGCCCCTGCGGCCCGGCTTGCCTGAGCGCCAGACACACGACTATATCCGGCACGGCACCACCACGTTGTTTGCTGCCTTTAACATCCTCACCGGCAAAGTCATCGGTCAGTGCCTGCCTCGGCATCGAGGCCGCGAGTTTGTGCTCTTCCTCCGCCAGTTGGAACAAGCGGTACCTCCGGACTTGGAGGTCCACCTGATCTTGGATAACTACAGCACGCATAAGTGCCCACCCGTTCAACGCTGGCTGAAGCCCCAGAAGCGGCAGCGGTTCCATTTCCACTTCACCCCCACCAGCAGTTCTTGGCTCAATCAGGTGGAACGTTGGTTTGGCGAAATCACCCGCCAACAGATCCGACGGGGAAGTTTCCACAGTGTTAAAGAACTCGAAACAACCATCTACGAGTACTTGGCGGCGTGGAACCAGACTCCCAGACCGTTCGTTTGGATAGCCACGGCGGACATCATTCTCGACAAGGTCCGACGCTGTAAAGAATTAAATGTTACAGAACACTAGTGACGTACGTCCGAAAGTAAGATATTAACTAAAAGCAAGTTTTGACAAGCGCAACGACTGGGTATCTAATAGTGGGGTTCAGGCACAATTTGTTCGTCATTACAACTGATTTGAGCACTGAATTGGGAAGCCATGTGCTTTTTTCACGAGGGCAAGACCCCCGGTTCATTACATAACAGACAAATGTTCCGGCCCAGGCCGTTTGGCCTGCGCGGAGGGAGAAATATAGAAGGGAATCGAACATCCGCAAGCGTCTGCGCCGGCCGCGAACCGTGCCGGCCAGAGTAACCGTCACTATCGAAACGGATTCAAAAAGGAAAGTAGTCGAGGTCACCGCTAAGGAAGAGCGATTCAGATTGGTTTTCGCAGCCGCCCCTAAAGAGTACTGAAAATCGATGACTTCCGTAAGGAGGTTCTATGAGTTGTGAAGATCGAGTAGACAAAGTTGTTTCAGCCTGGGCACACCTCCCCGGGGCACCCGATGACGGGGCCCTTCTGAGTACACTCTGGAAAGGCACCCACATAGCCGCTCCGTTTCAACCGGACGCAGTGGACAAGCTTATTCATGACCTGCAAGACGAGTTTAAGACTCCGCCCACAAAAGTTATTAAGCTGAAGAATACAAACTTCGATCCGGGAAGCATCAAGACCGTGGGTGACTTGCACGATGCAGTTTGTGAAACGCCTTAACTGCTTGAAGCGGTCGTCCGATATGGTTACGTCTACACGCATGACGGACAGAATCTTCGAAAGGGGGGTGAACTGAAGTGTTCTTGGCAAAGGTTCCGAAGATCGGGATATGCACCGTGTTGCAATGCGCTGTCTTGTTCCTCTGCACGGCCCATCAAGCTGTCGCTCAGTCTTCCGCCTGTTCCGTCGAGGGTTACCGGATCATTACGCCGCAACTCCTAGCCATTCAATGCGGCAAGGATGTATCAATGCTCCAGTTATCCACCGGCACGATTACGGTGACGGGCGGCGGCAAGGGTGCAGTGCCGACAGTGGGCAAACCTCGTCTAACCGAGGATGACCTCAAATGGATTCTCGTGCCGCTACGAACGCCGCTCGAGGTGAACAAGACTTATAGCGTCACGCTTGCTGGAGTGACATTCCTCGATCCAGCAACGGGTAAAGCCCTAATTAGCGCCGGGGAGGCGCCCGCCGGCGGGCAAAATAAGGATACTTACTATTCCTTCAGCACAAAAGAGACAGTCATCGTGGCCCCTTCTATCGTTGACAGTCAGAGCCGACAATACGAAGTGAAGTCCAATTTGGCCTTCCTTGGGGATTCTGCAGGGGAAGAGCGGGGTGTGGCTTGCAAGCTGCTATACAAGGATGCATCAGGAAGAACGGGCGCTGTAAGCCAGTCTAAAGGGGCCCCCTCGGCTGATAAGCCACTACCGGCTGGGTGTACCTACCTTAACAATGTAGATCAAAAGTTGAAAGATGACGTGAAAGCTGAGATGGCTTCCGGGGATACCCTGGATGATAAGATCCTGGCCACAATTACAAAGGGTAACGGCTTGTTGGAAGTGGGCCACGTTACGGTTGTCTTAGATACCTCCTTGCATGGAAACTTTGCCGCCCTCGAGCTCCCGTCAGGGCTTGAAGGGTTGCTCGATGTCTTCGGCAATAAACTCAGTATAGATCCCAAATCGAAGTTCAAGAGCCAGAAAGCGCCATCTACGAAGGATGCTGCGCAATGGTACCTGAATTTGAACTATGCCGGCGGTGTGGGGTCAAAGCCGGCGTGGGCCGCTGACGTCAAAGTTGCGCCGCAGCTTGGGCCGCTGGAAAAAGGCTTTCAAATTTCCCCTTTGGTTACTGCCGACATCGGCCACAACACCATTTCGGGAATCACTTACACGGATACGATCGATCTCGGAGCGCAAGCGGCCCGTGTTTTTATGCCACGATCTGACGTTCTCCAAGAGATTCTCTTCACGCCTGGCGTAACATACGAAACCGACAGGGAGTTTGACCGAGATAATGTTCTGGCAACCGCGGATTTTCGATTCAACTTCGCCCACCTCTACAGCCCGCAAAGTACCCGGAGCCTTCAACGATTTGTCAGAGACCTCAAGAACAACCCTAGCCTTACGCCGGATCAAGAACCCCTGCCATTTCTGGGATACGCACTGGATTTCCATCTGGGCACAGAGACGGGTGGCGCATTGGTAGATACGACGGTTAAGGCGACCACCGGAACCGCAACCCAGACTCTTCCCACATACTCAATAGCCCGCTTGGTCCCGCAAATCCACGGTCTGCTTCAGCTAGGCCCAGTCTCTTTAGATTGCACCGGCACGGAACGTTTCCTGGCGACTACGGAAAACACCGTGGTGCAACTGCAAAATAACCATTTAATACTGGAACACCTGACGGGCTGGAAGGGCTACGGGGTGCTAACCGCCACGTTTAAGCCGGATCAGACTGGCCATCTTGGCATCACGCTGACATATAAGAATGGTTTCGCTCCGCCGAAATTTCAGCGGGTTAATACCGTTCAGGCAGGAGTGTTGCTTATTTACTGAATACTACAGGGCTTGTTTTATTTGCCAGTCAGCCATCTCAGGTATTCCGGCAAGGAGTGAAGTTCATCCACATGGTCGGGCGCCGAGTTGCCCGCGAAGCCGATGACCAGCAGCCGGCCCCTTTTCACCTCACTCAGAGTCTGTGTTTTCATCGGTCCCCACTTGACTACCGGATGGGATTTCAGCCCCCACTCCCGCAGCAGGTAATCGGCTGTTTCTGTGGTGCTCGCGAACGTCCCGGGGAAGATTTCCGAGTGGGTGATGATCAGACGCTTATTCCCGGCGATGGCGTCGCGTCCGATCTGTAACCAAGTCTGAAGATTATCCGTATCGATCTGGGATTCCTGCGGACCCGGCTTGTCATTGACGTAGCCGGTGTGGATCCCATCAATGCAGAGCACGCGGCTGACGCGTTTGTAGGATGCAGGATCTTTCAGAATCTCCCGCAACGCGCCGCAGCCCGCGCTCCAACCACCCAGGTCTATTTCACCAAAGTTCAAGCCACTCTTGCCCTCGGCCTCGGCGATTAACTTCGAAAATCGCATGGGGTCCGCAAATAGTTTTGCGTAAGTACCCGAACCCTGCCCAGCCTGGACGCTAATCACAGCCATATTCCGCTGATGCGCGGCTGCAACCTCAGGGAGCCAATCACCGCCATGGAAGAAAAAAAGCAGCCTCACACCCTTAGTGTTCTTGACCCTCTCGGGGACGAACAACGCGCCTAGCCCAATATCCACTCGCCGGCCGGGGGGTGTCCCCTTAGTCAGCCGCGGATGCTCTCGGGTGTGCTCCACCATCGGCGATGGGTTCTGCGGCATCTGCCCCATGAGGGCGGAAGTGAGAAATAGCAAGACTAGAATCCGTGAGGTAATCGCCATATGTGACTCCAAAGGTCTTGCCGGAGGCAATTTGAGTGGTTACCGCAACCGCCTGCATTGCCGCCCTAAAGGGCGCCGCTACAATCATCGAAAACGTTCCATCAGTGCGGCGACGGCCCGCAGATAGATGCGCTCGGAGGCGGGATCAAAGTCCGTAACGGCCACTTCGTACCCACCTTCGCCGTAAGCCTTCTGCTCTGGAAAGTAGCCGACATAGCCATTCGTGTAGCCCATTAAGTGCGCATAGGTTGCGGGCGAAGCGGCTTTGACCTGCTTCCCAATATTGCTGAACATTTCCCCCGGAAAGGTCGTCCACATGAGGTCGCCGATACGGACGATGGTGGTCGGAACCTTCACCGCGGTCGCAGCGAAATCATCAAACAGCTCGCGATATTGGCGGGGGAGAAGGATTTCGGCCGATTCGATCTGAACGCGCGGTTTGGCCCAAGGCTCAGGTGACAACTGGTGGTACACCCGGACAACCTCGCGCCCGATCTCTTCGCCGAGCGCCCAAGTGGTTTCGATATTATTCACGTTTCCATCCAGGCCACCCACGACGCGCGGGTTGATATCGCCCGCTGCCCCCTGTAAATAGATCGCGCCCAGACCCGGAAACTGCTTTTCCACGTAGCGTTGCATGCGTCCCATCCACTCGGCGGAGACCTTGCTGTTGCGTCCTCCCAGCGATGTCCCATGGCAGGCGTAATGAATCATCACGGCAAGAGGCCCGCCCGCCGCCTTGTCCACGCGCACGATTTGCACCGCGTCGTCGATCGGACCGAGAGGGTTCGCGCCCAGCCGCATCACACCGCCGAAGTCGTGGATCAATACCGGCTTATCGGTCTTGTGCTTGCCAAAGGACTGACTGGAGGCGTTCTCATCGAAGGTCAAGACCGAGTCTGAATCGGCTGCCCGCAACTGGCGCCGGTTCATGGCAATACGCGAGTGCCCCGTGCCTGCGGCAATGCGGACGGGTTGCAGGTTGGCCACGGCTTCTCGGGAAGCTTTCACGAGCCCATCCGAGAATTGGCGGTCCCAATCGGTCTTCGCCTCGGCATGGGGCGACGGAGCGGAATGGTTGTGAGCGTCGCCCAGTAGAATGTTTGCCTCCGGGATGCCCGTCGCCTCGGAGATTTGACGGCGAAAAATGTTGTGCCCCTGGATTTCGATCACGTCAGCCTCGACAAACGCCACGCGGAGGCCGGAAGCCTCGAAAACCAAGGCTCGTACGTATATTCGGTCGCTCCCGTGGATTCCGTCCGAAGGTGCGTCGCGCAAGTTATACCCGACGAGGTCCACCGGCCCGGCAGGAGTGACGTCAACCTTCGCGTATCCCGCCCGCAACTCCTGCGCCCAGCTCGCAACCGTGGCAAACGGCAGCAGGGCCGTAAACAGGAGCGCCACCCCGATAGTCCTATGCACGTGAATTGCATGCTTCATTGTCAGTCCTCCCAATTGGTTCCGTCGAAAGCTACCTCCGCCAGTCATTCCCGTCCCGCTATGGCGGGAGGAATCCAGCTCGTCGTGGACTAACCTGGACTCCCGCTTTCGCAGGGGTGACGACGGCGATGAATTTTCATCTCTATAGGTGGACCCTAAGCCCATGTGCACTCAGGATCGTTCCCACGAAAACTCAATAATCCGGCGCTACCGCCCGCTCTCGCCCTCGAGGAAGCGCACCTCCTGCACGTATTTGCCGATCTGGAGGTGTGTGTCGGCGACACTGGTGACAGGGTGGCCGTTGAAGCGCAGGTTTTCGATCGTCACTCCCCGGACGTCGTGCTTGGCGTCCAAGCCGGTGAAAGCCGAGGGCGGCATCGTCTTCCCGGTCACAGAGATGTTTTTGAAGATCACGTCGCGGACCGTACCGGCTTCCCGGTCTCGGGTGATCGCGGTGGGGTGAATGACGATCACAAACAAATTGGGGAAATAGCCGGCCTGATTGGTGAGGGTTGCGCATCCACCACAGGCCGCGGCGGGAACCTCGGAACGGGGGTTGTATTTCTCGCCTGGTTGATTTTGAATCACGGGCAAGGGGTTGAAGTCGTCAACCTCCACGCGGACATCTTCATAGCGGATGTCGTGTATTGACGCCCGGTCACTATGCTGGATATCCATGGCGATGTGCGTGTTCCGGATCACATCGATGTCGCGGAAGACCACGTCCGTCATCTCCGGGGCGCTGGTCTCAGCACCAATCTCCAACGCCCGTCCCCAGTCGCACCAGACCACCAGCCCGCTCATCCGAATGTTCCGCACCGGCAGCTCGTCGTAAGATTGCCCGGGCAGGGGCCTTGCGCCTCCGGATCGGCCCTTAACGCCTTTGAGCACCATGCCGTCGTCAAAGGAGCGGATGAAGGAATCGCGCACCGTGACGTCTTGGGTGTTGCACATGTCGATGCCATCAGTATTGTAACGCCAGAACCCCACCAGCTTGACATTGGAGATCGCCAACTTCCGGCAGCCGAACGCACTGAGGCCGTACACGTCCGAGTCCCGAATGATCACGCCATCGATTTTCACCTCCGAGGAGTCCTCCAGGTGAATGGAACCGCCACCCTGGCCGCGCGCGAATTCGCTGCTGTCGATGATGCCACGCCCGAGAATCCGAATACCGGACACCCCGCGTCCCTCGATCGCCGTGTAAACCACCGCCCCACCCGCCACGTAGACCGTCTGGCCACTCTTCAGTTGGATCTTCCCCGGCCGGTGAACCCCCGCGCCGAAATACAGAAGGTTCGGGTCGCCAGGGTTGGGAACGTCAGTCTCCGGGGCATCGGCGAACAGATGCAGCGCATGATGCGGACCGTCCAACTCCACCGTCACTTGCCCCGGCCGCAACAGCCGGAACGTGATCCTTTGCCCCTTGATGGTCGGCTGGATGCCCCGCGAACTGGGCCGCACGGCCACCGACTTGAAAGGTTGCTTCGAGATCACTTCCACGGTGACCGGACCGGACATACCCCAGTACGCGAAACCTGCCAACTCTGTCTGATCCAGGGGCCGCTGGTAGCCCGGCCACACTTGGTTGAAAGGCATGGCCGAGACGCGACACGAGTACACCGCCACGGCCTGGCCGTTGACGCGCAACGTGTAGTCCTGGAAAAGCTTCTCTCCCGCCGGAGCCGCCCACGCCACCACCGCCCTGCCTCCGCTTTTCACGCCTTCCTTGGTTGCCCCTTGCAGCCTCAGGCCTGCCCCCAAGCTGATCGCCAGAAACATCGCGGTGAATGTGAGATTCTTGGTCAGCATCATCAAGCACCCTCCTTCGCGGAAATGATCGAGCACGTTCAAAGCGCTCTACCGCGCATACCTTCCATACTGAGCACGCATGGGACGCAGAGCTGGATGAACTAGTCGGCGCAGTGCCTTCTCCGCAACGGCCTGAATGAAGCGATTGGGCGTATACCCGCCTGAATAATTGCTTCCAATCACGCAACGCACAGCGTCGTCCAGGTTTCGTGGGCTTGGCAACTGCCGCGTGCGACAAGATTATACAGCCGGTGCATTAAGTTATGCACCGAGCGATTAGTAAGAGTATCGCGGACCTGACTTGTAGCTCCGCGGCGTTTCGCACCTGCCGGCGGTCGGCCCTTCGATTCACAATCGCCTCCGCACGGCATGGCGGTAGATGGATCGCATGTCCGGGTCGCGGCTTCCGTGCCTTGAGCTCCAAAACTGTTCGCCTAAGCTGACCGGTTACCATCCTGCCAGCCAGCGGAAAGCCTCCAGCGGCGGTTTCTTGTCGCTGGCGAGGGGCTTCGTATGCCCGATGTCAGTTTTTGTCCTGCGTTTCGTCACACTATTTGTCAGATTATGACATAAGTCGAAAATTAATAAATTAACTTCAAAAAGATATTGACAAGCGTAATGACTGCGCGTGTAATAATCGCGTTCAGGTACAACTTGTTCGCCATTACAACTGACTTGAGTAACGAATAGATAAGCCCTGCGCCTATTTCACAAGGGTAAGACCCTGGTTCATTACACGACAGACTAATGTCCCGGCCCGGGCCCTGTGCCGCGCGTGGGAGCGCAAATGGTGAAGGCAACCGCACACCCGAAGACTCCTCAATGGCGGCAAACCAGGCATGCCAGATTTCGTGGACGATTTCAAGTTGGGAATACCCAGGTGGTGCCGATGGCGCCGACGTTGCAGTCGTGCGCTCAATCTGTTCACGCGGAGAAACGCGCTTTGCGCAGAGACCGCACCGCGATAAGACTGGAGGTGTTCAAATGAAGCCACGAGTTCTTTGGTCCCTTGCCTTGCTGTTGAGTCTGCTTTCAGCCAAGATGGCGTACTCCCAGAATCCAGCGGTATCTTTGTCCCCCATGAGCTTGAGCTTTGACTCCCAGGCCCCAGGTACGGTGAGCGCGTCGCAATCTGTTACTGTCACTAATACCGGAACCGGGCAGCTCACAATAACTGCCAAGGACGTGACCGGTGACTTCGCTATATCTGACGGTATCCCCACATGCTCCGCCGGCCCGGTTGTACCCACAGCCCACTGCGTTATCAATGTTACATTTGCGCCCAAGGCCACCGGAACCCGCAATGGCACTTTAACCATCACGGACGATGACGGCGGTGTGGCAGGCAGCACGCAGGTGGTACCGCTGAAGGGCACCGGCACGACGGCTCCAGCCGCTCCCACAGCTCCAGAAGCTTCAGCCAAACCAGGCGGCATACCGTGCCTCAATCTCAAGCCGGACTGGGTCCCGATTCCCAAAGAAGCCACATTAACACCAATAGTAATCTCGTCTTGTGATACGCCTGCGTTGAATCTCTCAAAGGATAAAGTAACCCTAGAATCCGCGAACCCAAACCCGCACCCGAACCTCCAGGTCTCACTTCCTTCTGATACATGCAAGTCGGTTACGACCGCTGAGCTTGACTGTGACCTCACAGTCACCCCGGCGGATGGGCTCAAAAAGTACGACGTGAAGTATTACGTGGCAGTCCTCAACAAAACGGAACGGGTGGGAACGTCCCATTGAACTTCACATTGGGGACCGCAACCTTTATTGGATGTTACTTGCAGGCATCGATCTGACATCGACAACGTCAGGTCCAAATCAGCAATGGTTCGCCCGCGCAAGCCTTATGGAAAAGTTACTTTCGTACCCGGGGGCCTCGAAACAACATGGTGTTTGGGGTTGGCTGGACGCCAAAATCGGGAGCATGCCTACACAGAAGACTTCCGCACTGAGTTCTCTATCATCTGTGAGTTCGGCTGTATCGAGCTCCGGCATTCAAAGTGTCGGCGATATCGCGCAGACTCTGGAGCTCCGAACCGGCTTATCGTTCTACCTCTCTCGCCGCATTGGACTCATCTCGGGATTCGGCGGTTCGTCGCCAATCAATCCGGTCAGTGGCGCGCAGGAGTACAGCCTTAGCGGTAACCTGTACAAACAGTTTGCGAACCAGAGCCCCCAGACCCCCCCGTCCCAGTCGTTACAGCAGATGTATCCGCAGTTATGGAACGCTCTCCAAACCAATCAACCTATCCAAGGCTGTTATACAACGACACCAGCTCCGTCTGGCTGCACTACAACGGTTGCCTTTGTTCTGCCGAACCGTAGTCGCTTCTACAGAAGCTACTTCGGCGGTCTCCGCTTTTGGACTAAGGAAAGTGACCAGAGTATCTTCCCCGGTCTCCTGGATTTGACAGTGGATCAAAACGAAACGGTCACCGGTGGGGTTCTGCGTGGCGTAGTGCTAACCTTGACTGGAGACTATCCACTGGCTGGCGGCACGTTCCGACTTTTCGGCTCGGCCTTTATGAGGATTTCTTCGAATACAAACGGCGTGACGATGGACATGAGTCCGGTGACGAGTGCGGTTAGTCCTACTAGTTCCTCGGTTGTTATTCAGTCAACCCTGCCCTTGGACCAAGACTATTTTCGCGTTGGTGTTGCGGTCGACATCGTGAAAGTCTTGGCCACCTTGACAAAGCCAAAGACACAGTAGGAGGCACATTGACTAACAGCCGTGGCTACCAATCATTGCCTTACAAAAGTTTCATTTCATCCGGATCCCTACGAACTGCTTGGCCCCTTTCGTAGCTCACGTTGCTGAGCAGGGCGGCGCCTGCGGCGCGGAAGCCGAAATCGAGGCTCCCACTTTTTGTATGTCGCGCGCCCCCCGCAGTCCCGCAACTGCCGCACTGCGCGGGGCGCAGCAACCAGGAATAATCAGGAAGGCCCTGTAACGGCGGGTCCCGCACTGCGGGACCCGCCCTTCCACACCCGTGGTGAGAAATGCGGGCTAGTACATCGTCTAGATAGTTCTTTACATTATGTTGGTCTTCGAATATAGTGGGGGCATGGCAAGAGTCGCTGCCGCTATTTTGCTTAACCCGACGATGAAAGCTACGCTGGATCAGCTGGTGCGGTCGCCGTCCACACCGCAAGCTCTGGTGCAGCGAAGCCGGATTGTCTTGGCGGCCGCTGGCGGCAGGAGCAATCAGCAAATCGCTGGCGACCTTCAGTTGCCCGAGGTGACCATAAGTAAGTGGCGCCGGGGTTTTGCCCGCCAAGGGCTGGAAGGTCTCCAGGACGCACCGCGTTCCGGCCGACCGGTAAAACACGGTCCAGAAACCGTCCAGCGGGTGCAGAGCCGAGCCTGCCAACAACCGGAACACTATAGCCGCTGGAGTGTACGAACGCTGGCCAAGGACTTGCGGCTGCCGCCCAGCACGGTGCATCAGATTCTGGTGAATTCGCATCTGCAGCCCCATCGGATTCGTACCTTTACTTTTAGCCCAGACCCTGATTTTGAAGCCAAACTGCTGGACATCGTCGGTCTTTATTTGAACCCGCCGGAAAACGCGCTGGTGTTGTGTGTGGATGAAAAGACCGGCATCCAGGCACTGGACCGCACCCAGCCGCTGCTGCCCCTGAGCGCCCGTCAGCCACGTAGTTGGACCAATGAATATGTTCGTCATGGCACCCAGACCTTGCTGGCGGCTCTGGAGATTGCCAGCGGCCAAGTCGTGGCACAGGTCAAGCAACGTCGCACTTCCGTGAACTTCCTGCGCTTTCTCAAGGATGTCGTCCGAACTTTCCCGGAGCGCGAACTGCACATGGTTCTCGACAATCTCAACATTCACAAGAACGAAGCGGCGCAGCGCTGGTTGAAGCGGCATCCGCGTGTGCACTTTCATTACACGCCCACCCACGCTTCCTGGGTCAACATGGTGGAATGCTTCTTCAGCATCCTGGGCAAGCAAGCTTTGTCGCAAAGCGTTCACACCTCGAAACACCAATTGAAGGAATTCCTGTTGGACTACATTGCTCGCAACAATGAGAATCCCAGACCGTTCGTATGGACCAAGGGGCCGGAGAAACTTCAGCGCATTATCGAGGTGACCAAAGAATATCAAGCGATGCACCCTCGGAAACCAAGGAAACACAACCGAGATCGCAATAGTATAAATAACTAACTGGACGATGTACTAGCCTGGGCCGCGCCACGCTTGCTTTTGTGCCCCGGAGACGGCCCTTACGGGCTGGCCCGAGTCTTGGGGGTGGAAACGGATGTAAAAAATGGACCCGGCGGTGCAACTCGATGTATATTGGCCCGGAACCGGGAAAGCAAAATGGAAATTCCGGTAAGATAGAGTCAATGCAGATGACAATTAAGGAGACGAGCAACGGGGTAATATCTTTCCGCAGTCCGGAGACGACATTACCCATTGACCGACGTGAATTTATAAAGAACTTAGCGGCAGTCAGTATAGGCGCCCGGATCTCCAGGGCGGCGGGAACCTCGCCCGTCGCCCAACCGCTCAAAAAGGGGTATTACAGCATCGCCGCGGCGATTCTTCCTCGACATGCGAAAGTGGAAGAGACCTTTCCCGTGTTGGCTCGTTATCGAGAGAAGGGTTATACCGGCGTATGGAATGAGAATGATTACCTCCGCTGGAGTTGGTCCATTCATCCGGACCAGGGCTTCCTAGGAAACTGGATGCTCTTCAATATTTTTGATTTCACCCTGAGCAAAGTAAGGGCGCTTTACCAGAAATACCTCTTCCAGCTATGCGGAAAGTGCGCCGAACTTGGCCTCGATTTCTACGGTTCGTTTTGGTTGCCCAAGCTAAACATCGAGATGCGTGACTACCTGCGCGAGCATATTCCCAACGCCTTGGGTAGTTGCATGCTGGAGGGTCAGCGCCAGGAGACACTCTGCACCTGCCACGACGGCACAGGTCTTGGCTTTCTGGAACAGATGGTGAGCAGTTATTTCCGGCTATCGCCTGATATTCGGGGGTTGAAGGTTGCCACGCTCGACAACGGCTGCTTCATCTGCGACGAGACGTGTCCTCACGCCCACGGAACGACCCGTGTGCAGCATGTCGCCAATCTTTACGGAAGCGTACAAAAAGCGATGCAGGGCGTGCGCGCGGACGCGCAGCTTTTTGTTTATGAGTGGTTCTGGGGGCAAGGTTACCTGCAGGAGATTCAGAAGCAGATCACGCCGCCGTATTTTATCGTATGCAAGATAGAGGTCAAGACCAGACAGCATCTGGAAGCCGCTTTTGCAGGCGAGCCCCTTTTTGATGCTTCGAATCTCACCGGTGAAGAAGGGAGCGATTACAAGGAAGACGTGAAGGCCGTGGGAGCTCAAAGGCTTGTAGAGATGCCGGCGATGGGCAGCGGAATCGATGATTTTTTCTTCGGCTCTCCCCCCTTTCCCGGCCGATTGCATCGCCGCATGCAACTCCACCACAAGGTACAGTGCGACAAGTTTTTTGAGTTTGAATGTGGCACCCACTGGGCCGGCTCCAACGAGGAAGCCTATGCCATCTTCAATGCGTATCCCGAAATCTCACCCCAAGACCTGCTGGAAAGGGTTGCCTCTGTCATCTACACGAAACCCGAGGCACGCAAACTTGCGATCCTTGGCTGGCGGCATTTTGACGAAGGTTATGGTCACCTTCCCATCGGCCTCGGTGAGACGAACTGCCAGGAGTTCTCCGGCCGCTTCGGTTTTGCTTGGACGATGTGTATCGCCACGCCCTTGGTGCGCGAGGCCTTTGGGGACACCGACCAGAAGCATCGCATCCACTGGTTCTCACCCTACAATTTCTTCAACCGAACACTCGTGGATCGCTTGGAGACGCAATTTCTACAGGTACAGAGCTACTGGCAGCAGGCTGAAAACTGTCTGAGCGCTTCTGCCGCGCTCGACGGCGACTCGATCCGCAGCAGGCATGAAGCGATCGCTGCCAGGGCGCATCTTCTCGGTGTGGCAAGTGCTCTCAACTGGTGCAATGCTTGTCGATACGCGAGTAATCCAGCTCTGAGGAATAGTTTCGCGGATGTAATACGCGCAGAGATCGACCTCACGCAACAGTTTCTTGCTCTCTCGTCCTCGCACGTTTGGGTGTGGGACAATTGCTGCTGGCATCCGCACCAGACACCTATGTCACAGAAGTTTCTCGGTTTTGAAGGTTTGCAAACGCACAATACCTTTGAAGCGAAACTCGCCATAATGAAGGAGGGAGACGCCCCAGCGTGAGAAGAGCGGGAGCCACAGTCAGCGTTTTTGCGACCGTTGGGCTTTTCCTTGGACTTGCGAACCCAGGGGCAATCGCCGCCGCGACGACCGATTTGAGCGTGGCGAACACTGGGTGATTCTCCCCGCAAAACTATGTGAAAGCATTTAGCGGGTTGTTGTCGCGGGCCGGCGCTGGCGGCCCGTGTGCTGCGAAAGCTTATGTCACGAGGTTACATCGTCATTCCGTTCTTCATCCTGGTCGCTCTCTCGATCCTGTTTTTCACTCATTTCTTCGTCTACTTTTCTCTCTGCCATTTCTTTGGCATCGCCGTGCCGGCCCGCCGGGCTGCGCTGGCGGGGATTCTCGTTCTCCTTCCCACGAGCTTCATCGCCTCATCCATCCTGGCGCATTGGACGGACAACTTCTTCTCCCGCGCGTACTACTTTTGCTCGGCGCTGTGGCTGGGTGTCGGGCTGACGTTGATGCTCACCCTCGCGCTCGCCTGGGGAACCACGAAGCTTTTCATGCGTTCAGCAAACCCTGCCATCTTCGGTTGGGCGGCTGTGGCGCTGGCCTGCCTGTACTCCACTTACGGCGTATGGAACGCCTATCATCCCCGCGCCCGAAACCTTACCGTCCGGATCAAGAACCTGCCGCCCGCTTGGCGAGGCAGAAAAGTTGTGCAGCTTTCCGACCTGCATCTGGGGTCTATCCTGCGCGCAAGTTTCGCCTCCCGGCTGGTGGCGATGGCCAATGCCGAAAGCCCCGACTTGGTGGTTATCACCGGCGACTTGTTTGACGGCGCCGATGGGAAGCTCGAGGAACTGATCGCCCCGCTCAACGACCTCCGGGCCCCCCTGGGGATATACTTTGTGACCGGAAACCACGAAACATACCTGGGCGTGGAGCGCGCTTATGCTGCGTTGCGCACCACTCCAGTGAGAATCCTGGCCGACGAAACAGTGGTGATCGACGGCCTACAGGTGATCGGCGTAAGCTACCCCGAGCGGGGTCATTCCAAAGATTTCGCGCAGGTGATCGCGAAACTTCCGGGCTTCGATCCTGCCCTGCCCTCGATCCTGCTCTACCATAGCCCCACTCATATCGCGGAGGCAAAAGCGGCGGGAATCAGCCTCCAGCTTTCCGGGCACGCCCATCACGGCCAGATCCTCCCCATCCAGTTCATTTCGAGGTCAGTCTACGGACGGTATTACCATGGGCTGCATGTTGAAGGAGATTACGCCATCTACACGTCGAGCGGCGCCGGCGCCTGGGGCCCCGCCATGCGCACCGGCAACCACCCCGAAATCGCCGTGATGCAACTGGAATAAACGCTGAAGGAGTCTCCAGAGCTAGTGTAGTGCGTCCATCGGTTCTTTAAATTGGCGACCTGCGTGAGGCCTGTGGTTTTCGCGGGCGGGACGATACTCAGAGGCCGAAATTACGTAAAGCTATGTGTGACGCACTACACTAGGGAGGAAACCCCAGACTCAGGATACTAGTGTCATGTAACGTAAGTTCATTGCATAAATGCCGTACTCTGAGAACGGCTCTACAGCCCCGATAGGGGCGGTAGATCTTAGCCCACGGCGTGAGCCGTGGGTAGGCGACCCCTCCCTCACCCCTACCCCTCTCCCGCCCTCGCGGGAGAGGGGTGCCGAAGGCGGGGAGTGGGTCGTCTTCCCCAGGGCTTGCGCCCTGGGCTATCCCGCCTTGCGGGACCCCTGACGGGGCTGGGAAGCGAATCCCTCGCCGGGCAGACTTCATGAATGAACTTAAGTTACATGACACTAGGTATATACTGACCACCACAGGGGAGTCCACAGTGGAGATTGCGGTTGAATACGGCACGGGAGTCCCGAATGGAAAATCCAGTCGAGGTCCTTTTCCGGGGGTTTTAGATGCGTTCTTGCTTCTATGCTCTTTTCGTTCTGGTTGCCGCCGCCGCGGCGGCTTTCGAGCCGCCGGTGGACACCGCCGGGCCCCTGACCGTCCGCATTCAGCAGCCCGCGCTGGGGTCTTACGGGGCCGGCGGCCTGGTGCAGTTCGATGAGCCCGATGCGCCCTTTACTTTGAACGTCCAACTAAGCAGCACTGCCGATGGGCCCTTGCAGGGCACTCTCCGCCTGCGCGTCATCGACCGCTGGCGCGTCGAGCCCGACGGCCCCGTGCCCTTCACGCTCCGGCCGCGCGGGCGCGCCACGGTCGCCTTTCGGGTAAGCTTCGGTTCCGGCACGTACAACGCGCTCTATCCGATCCATGCCCTGGCCGAGTTCGACTTCGAGGGCCGGCGCCTGGTGGCGCACCCCATCATGCTCGTCAGCACCACGCAGGCCAATGTCCCGCGCGCGCCGCTGCCGGCGGAATGGAAGCCCGTCTCCGCGCCCGCCAACGGGGCCTTGGGCCTTTGGCGCGAGCCGGTGCGGCGCGAGCGCTCCGTGGTCAGCGCGGAGCCGCCGCAAGCCGGGGCCACCGGCCGCGAGACGTTTGAATTCCGCCCCAACATCCAGTTCGCAGCGCGCCTCGAGCGCCGCGAGGCCATTGCCATGACGCTGGGACCGCGCCCGCTTTCGCTGCGCGAACGTGTGGAGGCCTGCGTGGTCGAATACCCACTCGCGCTGCCGAACTCTCAGCCTCTTGTTCTGCGCTTCGGCGCCGCGGCCCCCGGCGGCGCGCTGTTTCGCGTGCGCGCCCTCCGCTTCGACGCCCCCGCCGGGCAGGACGGCGCAGTCCTATTCGAAAAGCGGGTGACCTCGCCCACTCCCCAGGAAGCCGAGGTGGATCTGGCCCGTTACGCCGGGCAAAACGTGCGGTTGCAGCTTGAAAGCGCCGGTGATGCGGGCCAGGCCTGGTGGGTCGAGCCTACAATAGTCGCCGGCAAGGTGCAGACGCCCGCCGCGTTCCCACCCTCCCCCAGCGCGCCCTCGCGCTTGCTGGGCGCCGTGCAGGGCTATGAAGTGCGCGTGTATCCGGGCTCCCGCGGCGCGCTTGATTCCGCCCTGGCGCTGGTAAAAGGAGAGCGCCGCTTGTTGTTCCGTGGTTTCCACATCCAGGTATTAGGCGACGACCTGGGTGACTGGCGCTCGGCCAGCGAGTTGCTGGACGCGCGCGAAGAGCCCGCCGCCGGGCGCTACCGCGTTCGCCATCGCTTCCGCAGTTGGGCCGGCTCGTTCGACGTGCTCACCGAAATGTGGGTGGACGCGCGCGGCCTCCAGGCCCGCTTCTGGCTGGAAAACGAACCCCCCGCGCGGCCCTGGCTCCGCGTCTACCTCCAGGACGTTGCTGCGGGGCCGTGGACCGAGCGCGCCGTCAGGATCTATGCCGGCCCCGGCAACGTCATCCAGGAGCCACAGGCTTTTCGTCTTCCCTTTGACGGCCACAACCTCGCCACCTCGTTCGTGGGCTTCGATTTCGCCAACGGCATCTCGCTGCTTCAGGGCGTGGACGCCGTCCCGGACCGGCTCGAAGTCGACCCGCAGGACCGTACGTACACGCTCGTCACGCCGCACGCGCAAACCGTCACCTTTCTGCCCGCGGCCAACGTCTGGGAGGCTGTGAAGCTCTGGCGGGCGAACGAGCTGCGCGCCGCGCCCGGCGTTCCCAAGCTGGCCGGGCGTTTTGTTTTCGACCTGTGGAGGGGGGACAGTTACGCCTCGAACGTACGGGACCTCCAGCGGGCATTCCGCTATGGGCTCACCGACGCGCTCGTGGTCTGGCACAATTGGCAGCGCTGGGGGTACGATTTCCGGCTGCCCGACATCTACCCGCCCAACCCGCAGTTCGGCACGCTGGAGGAATTCCAGAAGTTGGCACAGACGTGCCGCGACCACGGCGTGCTGTTCGCCCCGCACGACAACTACATCGACCTCTATCCCGACGCGGAGGGCTTCAGCTACGAAAACGTGGCCTTCCAGAACAACGGCCAGCCGCAGCGCGCCTGGTACAACTCCGGCCGCGATGCGCAAGCCTACCGCGCCCGCGCTGACCGCCTCCGCCCGCTCGTGGAACGCAACCTCGAGCTGATCCGGGCTGGTTTCTCGCCCACAGCGTATTTCATCGACGTGTGGTCGTCCCTGGCGCCGTACGATTTCTGGACTGAGGACGGGCAGTTTGTGGACCGCAGCGTTACGCGCCGGGTGTGGGGCGAAACCTTCGCCTGGATCCGCGATTACCTGGGCGATAACGCGCCGCAGATTTCCGAAGCCGGGCACGACCGCCTGATCGGCTGGCTCGACGGCGCGCAGGCCAACCACTTGCGCGTGGACGCCCAGGGCAGCGGCTTCGTTTGGAACATCCACTGCGCCGACGCCGAGCGCATTCCCTGGATCGACGCCGCCTACCACGACCGCTTTGCGCTCCACGGCGCCGGTTACCAGGACCGCTACGCCGCGGGCCTCGATCTCGCCGCCCACGGCATGTACAGCGATGACTACATGGCCACCGAGATGTTGACCGGCCACCCCGCCATGGTGCAGGCGCCGTTCTCGCGCGACGTGGTGCGCAAGTACTGGCTGCTGCACGATGTCATGCGCGCGCTCGCGCTGCGCCGCATCGAAGCCGTGGAGTTTGCCGCCGGCGACATCCACCGCCAGCACGTGACATGGGATAACGGAGCCGAGGTGTGGGTAAATCGAGGCGCGAGCGATTGGAGAGTCGGCGAGCGCATACTCCCGCCCTATGGTTTCTACGCGCGCGCCCCGCTGGCGAACGGCGCGGTTGAAACCGCCATCGAACGGCAGTCCGCCGGCGCTGTGGAGTGGTCACGCTCGCCCGGATCTTACTACTACAACTCGCGCGACGGCGCCGCCTACCATCTCACTCGCGATGGCAAGACCTGGCGTGTGGTGGCCGCACCGGATAGCGCTGCGTTCACCGCCCGCATCCCGTGGACCGGCCCTGCTCCCACGCAGGCCACAGCCATCGACGAAAACGGCGCCGAACTCCGTAAGGTCCCCATCCGCCGCGAAGGAGCAACCCTGATCCTGGTATTCGAACCCAAAACGTTCGCCTATGAACTGAGGTGACTTTCGCGGAGGTTCCCTGAATGGCGTGGATTTGGCAGGTTGCTGTAGCGCAGTGCCCGTCCTTTACCCGCATTTCTCACGACGATTGGACGCTCTGAGGGGGCTGCCGGAAGGGCGGGGCTTCACAGGCTGCGGAAAAACTCCTAAGGGCTGTCATCCTGAGGAGCCGCAGTTGACGAAGGATCTCGCATTGCCTTGAAAACACTCAGAGCGAGATTCTTCGCTTCGCTCAGAATGACAGTTTGGAGGGGTTTTTCCGCAGCCTGAAGCCCCGCCCTTCCAGACCCTTGGTGAGAAATGCGGCTTAACTCCGCCGGTCTTGATGGCGGGCGGCCTGTGGCCGGCAATACGGACCGCAGATGCGATCGTTGCTCCTGTTCGGCCAGACTGACTCAGAAATAGAATTTGACAGCCACTTGAAGGAGGCGGGGAGCGGCTGCGCTCACGACCCTCCCAAAGGAAGGGCTGCTGATGTTTCCGTTGACGGCGGCGGCCCCATAAAACTGGGCATGGTTGGTAACATTGAAGGCCTCGACCCGGAATTGCACCAATTTCGACTCGGTGAGGTGGAGGCTCTTCAAAAGCGCAAGATCGGAATTGGCGATGCCGGGGCCGTAGAAAAAGCGCCGCGCCGCCGTGCCCATCTGTCCGAGCGCCGGAAGGCTGAATAGCGACGTGTTAAAGGCGGGTCTGCCTTTTCGAGGGTCGGTATTGACCTCTAGATTGCCTGGGGCGACGTTTGGGGTGTCCACGCCATTATTGTTGATGCCGTTGGGTATCGTCCCCAGCAGCGAAGTGTCATTGTTGTTGTAGAGAGTGACGGGGAAGCCGGTGCTGAACCGCGTGATTCCCGTGAGGCTCCAACCCTCCGTCAGCCGGTTGGTGCGATGAAGGAGATGGCGGATCGGCAGCTCGTACTTGTAACTCGCCACGAAATTGTGGCGCATATCGAATGCCGATGGGGCCTTGCTGAGGCTAGGATCGACCGGATTAACCGGCTCCGCCAGGCTGGATGACTGGTCGAGAGATTTGCCATACGTGTAGCCCGCAAGTAATTCCAAGGGCCCCTGGTTGTGACGCAGATCGATCTCGAGCGCGTTGTAATTGGAGTTCCCCAGAGTCTTCTGATACGTGATGGCGTCGAACTGGGAACTGAAAGGGCCTCTCGTTCCCTGGATAACCTGGCCGGACGACGTGACGTATGTGCCCCCTTCGCCAAACGGTCCGCAGGTGGCGGTGCCCGGCCAAACCTGGTTGGTTTGGCTCACGCTTAAGCATTGGGCAGGGTTGCCCGGGTTCGCTGAGACGAGGACGAGGAGATGATGGGCCTGCGTGCCCACATAGGCAAAACTGAGGAGCGTGTTTCGCTCGATCTGCCGTTCCAAGGACAGTGTATAGCCTTCGCTGTAGGGAGGCACATTCTTGTGAAAAAACGAAGGAACGCCGGTGATCGGCAAGTACTGTGACCAGTCCACGCTGGAATTGGGATTCGCCGCTGAGGCCCCAAAGGCCGGAATGGGCTCGGGAAAGCGCTGGCCCATGCTCTGCCCACTTGCCGCAGTGACGAAGGGATTAGAAAATAGAGGTGGCGCCAGACTGGTGTAGTCGTAGCCATACGGAGGGTTGGCGCTCATGATGCCGGCGGACAACCCCTCGAAGGCCGTATAGTACAGGCCGTACCCGGCGCGCAGGCTGGTGGTGCCTCGGGCGCCCAAGATCCTGCCCAACCAGCCCTGCTGGAAATCCGGGGAGTATGCCAGGCCGATTCGAGGAGCAAAGTTAGTGTATATCGTCGGGGCCAACGTTGCAGGAATTCCCGGGTCCCCAGGGAACACCAAGCCGGTTGGCGCTCCCGGGTAAACCCGAGACTGCTCGCCCAGCACCAGGGTCTGGAGTTGGTTGTATTTCTCCCGCCAAGGCGGCAGCAGGTCCCAACGTAAGCCATAGTTGAGCGTCAGGCGCGGCTTTACCCGCCAACTGTCCTGCGCATACATCCCCGCGTATTTGTCGCGTAGGTAGAACGCCAAGGAGTCCCCTTGCGCATAGCTGCTGGGGATGCCCAGCAGAAAGTCCGCGAAGTCCGATCCCGTTTCTGCTCCCGTGAAAGAGAACGAGCCGTTGAAGGTGGCGTCGGGGTTGATATTGACCTGATCGATGTGGAACCCCGCCCCTAACTTGAGCATGTGCGTCCCCATCACTTTGGAGAAATTCTCCGACACCTGAAACGTATTGTTGGTCTCCTTGAGCCCGGTGGTATCCACGCCGAGCGTAAAATCGTTGAACGAGACGTTTTCTGTGCCTTCGATTCGCGGCGCCAGCGCATAGATGGACGGATTACCTGAGGCGTCAACGAATCCCTGCGAGGCGAGGCTCGGGCCAACACCGCCCTGCGGCTGGCCCACATTGTTGGAATCCCGGAGATAGCTCAAGTGAAACTCGTTGACCATGGTTGGGCCGAGGAACTTGGTCAGGCCAAGGCTCACCATTTGCGCCCGGCCGAGGGTGATGGCGTTGAAGCCCGGAACACTGGCGCCGCCTTGCGCCATCGGGTAGGGATTGTTCAGCCCGTAGTCGTCAAAGAAGTAGTAGGCGGCAAGAGCTCCCAGGCCGGTCTGAGTATCGATTCGCGCCGCGCCCTTGTCATCACGTATGGTTTCATTGTAGGCGGACGTCGAAAAGGTATTTACCCCTTGATTGGGCAGGGGAATAGAGCTCAGCAAGCTCTTGGCCGGGCCTGACCAGGCGCTGAGCGGGATCTGCGCGTGGGGCAAGACGCACTGCGCCGAGCTGGCGCACCCTGGAGTGTAGTACGCCTCTCCGGGAAATACCGCGTAGCCTAGTTTCTGCGAAAGCAAGTTGGCCCAAGACTGGCCATTCACAGCGCCGGTGAGCGAGCTTGCGATGTCCAATAGGTCGCCCGTCCGCTCCTTGCTCGCGGGCACAGAAATCAACCCTGTCTCCACCCCCTCGGTCATCCGCGTCCCCTGATAATCTACGAAGAAGAACGACTTCTCTTTTTTGATGGGGCCGCCGAAAGTGCCGCCAAACTGGCTTTGGTCGTACCGGGCGAGGTCCGGGGAGAAGTAGTTTCGTGCGTCCAAGTTCGTATTTCGCAAGAAATCAAAACCACTGCCATGAAACTCATTCGTTCCCGATTTGGTGGTGACCACAATCTGCCCACCGCTGTAGTTGCCGTATTCGGCATCGAAGTTACTCGTTAGCACGCGGAAATCCTGGATGGAGTCAAGATTCGGGATGAGCGCCGCGCCCATGCTGAAGTCTTCTTCGACGGTACTTCCATTGACGACGAAGCCATTATTCGTTTCCCGCTGTCCGCTCACCGATAGGTTGCCGGCATTGAGGTCCCCGGAAGGAGCCGTGGTCGTGGATCCGGACATGACCACCGCGTTGGGTTGCCGCGAGCTGACTGGAACGACGCCAGCCTGGAGAGCGAGTAAGTCTGTAAAGCTGCGGCCGTTCAAGGGAACGGATGCAATCTTCGCCGTCGTAATGGTTTCACCCATTGTGGTGTCAGCAGTATCGACGTGGAGGCCTGATTCTGAAACCGTCACTGCCGTGCTCTGCTGCCCCAGTTCCAGCTTCAGATTGATTTCGAGCGCTTTACCGGTCTCCAGGATAAGCCCGGACCGAAGAACCGGGCGAAATCCGGATTGATGGGCCTCGATCTGATACTGGCCGGGAGGCAGCGCAGACACGGAAAAGAACCCGTCGGAATTGGTGGCAGTCACCTGATGCATTCCGGTTTCCACGTTGCAGATGACCACGGTAACACCCGGGATTACAGCCTCGCTCGGATCTACCACCGTACCTGAGATGCTCCCCTCCGTACTGGCCCAGCCCGGAAGACACGCCAGCAGTAAGACCGGGATCAACAGGCCCGCACCACTGGCGACGCGGAATCTCGGTGGTCCGAATCGGTTGTTTGTATGCTGCATATTGCAACTCACCTGCAAGTAAGAGACCGAGCCACGGCCTCATCTGTACCTGCTTGTGGCCATTCAATTTCGACTTTGAGAATCCCGCCGCAGATGAGTAACACTAGCGGAACAATGGGCTTCTATACCCAGAGTGCTGGGGGAGATGCCCCTAATGGGGCCGCCTCTACCCAAGCTCACCACGCCGAGCTAGGGTAAGTTGGGCTGGTCATCGCCGAACGGTATTACATGCAATTCTGTTGCACCTAACTGGGCATTATTGTTTTTGCTTGCCATGTTGTCAAAGCTTTGTGGGCGAGTGGTCCCTCTGCGCGAGCGAACAGTGCGGATGCCTGGCCGACTGGCTCGGCGAAGTAGGCTGTTGATGCTCCTTCCTATTCGACCTGGAATCGATTCGAGGCTCAGGGCTGGTTATTCCTAGTTTGAACCTTGCACTCCCTCGGCTATCGAAGGTGTGAAAAAATCGAGCTGTAGGGGCGGCCCTTGTGGCCGTCCCGCCAGAGCGGGAGCAACCATTCCGCGCCTGCGGGACCCCTACGACGCGACGGGAAAACGCGATTAATTCACATCTTCTATCGCCGTGGGCCACATTATGGCGTCCCTTTCGAGTCTGTGTGAAAACTCGTGTCTGGCATTGGCCAGGCTGGACCCCCGCCTCCGCGGGGGTGACAGCGCTGGATTTAGGGACTGTATTCCGACCTGTCATTCCCGCGAAAGCGGGAATCCACGAGTTTTCACACAGACTCTTTCGGGGCTTGAACCTGTACCTCAGCTCTCTTAATTTAACGCCTATGAGGGCGCACAGCCTGGCTGTAGGGGTACGGCTTGCCGTACCCTCTTGGTTCGGTCGCGCGACGAAAATGAAGAGGGTACGGCAAGCCGTACCCCTACAACAGGTCGGCAGAGCCGTTGGTCAATTGTCAAAAGTCAGGTGTTACGCGACACTACAGAGGAAGGTTCCGCGGCGGCGAGATTCCCACACGAACTTAAACAAGCCACGGTCAGCGTATTTGTAACCGCGGCTTTTCCCCCGGACTTACGAACCCACGGTCAATTCCAAAGGGGAATTGACCGTGGCAAGCACTGGCCTTACAGAATCTTCATTTCATCCGGATCCCAACGAACCGCCTGGCCCCTTTCGTAGCTCACGTTGCTGAGCAGGGCGGTGCCTGCGGCGCGGAAGCCGAAGACGGGATCTTCCACGATCGGCTGGCGGGTTCGAATGGCCTCGACCCAGTTCTTCACGTGGTCGTAGTGCTCACTGTAACCGCGGGGAGCCACGTATTTTTCTTCCGCCAAAAGGGGTGGCCCGGTGGGATGGGTGGTCGGATATTTCTCGCGGTAAATTTCCAGCATTCGCTTTTGAATCTCCTCCGCGAACAGGTTGACGCGAACCCCCGGCTCCTTCTCTCGCGGCACACGGGCGATGGTGACTCCGTCGCCCCCGATAACCATCGAGCCTTCCGAACCGGTAAACACGAACCCTTCACTCTCGGAGCCGCCATCCACGAAATTCGTACGCACGCTGAGGTTGAAGCCCTTCTCGTAATCATAAAGCGCCATCATCACATCCGGCACATCCCGGCCGTCTTTCCAAAAGCGCAGCCCGCCCGTGGCCAAGGCGCGCGTGGGACCATGCGTATCCGTGATGAGGTGCACGCCACTGAATAAGTGGACAAACAAATCGCCCGCCACTCCGCTTCCGTAGGCCTTCCACTTGCGCCATTGGAAGAAGTGTTCGCCGTTGAACGGAATCTTCGGCGCCGTGCCGAGCCAGCGCGGCCAATCGCAGGTGGTGGGCGAGGCATCGTAGGGCACCGTGTATTCCCACGCGCCCATCGCCGAATTGCGGTCGTACCACACCGTCACCATGTTGAGCGTGCCGATGGCGCCCGCGGCAAGCAGTTCTTTCGCCTTCTTGTAAATGATCGAACTCACCCCCTGGCTGCCCACCTGCATAATCCGGTTCGTCTTGCGCCAAGTGTTAATGGTTTTGGGCCCATCGGAGTAGAGGTGGATCATGGGCTTTTCGCAATAAACGTCCTTGCCCGCGTTCATAGCATCCACCGACGCCTGCATGTGCCAATGATCGGGAGTGCCGATAATGACCGCGTCAATATCCTTCCGCGCCAGGATCTCGTTGTAGTCTCGGGTGGTGAAGATATCATTCCCCCACAACTCCTTGGCACGCGCCAGACACCCGTCATAACAGTCTGCCGCCGCCACCACCTTGACGCCCGGAACTTGCGCCGCCAACCTTGTGTCGGCCTGGCCTTGCCCGCCCGCCCCAATCAAAGCGATTTGAATATTATCGTTCGCGGCGATGGGCTTTGCCGGCTCTGCCAGCGGCGCCGCCATCAAATGCATCTTCGTGGACCCGGCAAGATAGGTTCCCACGGTTGCAATGGTTCCTGTCTTAAGAAAGTCCCTGCGATCTATGTTGGCCATTATACCCTCCTCTATTAAGAAAGTTGCTTTCCCGGCTCTCCCCAGCCGTCTTCTGCGCCCCCGGCGGCCGCTCGCAGCCTCGCGGCCTCGGCCTGCGTCGCCGTGCTTATAAGCGCGGCACATTCTACCACATCCCCCATGATTTGCTTCTTGATGGTGGAAACAGGTAGTCACTCATTTTGGTTTCGTGGCGCCGGGCTTTAGAGTCTGTGTGAAAACTCGTGGATTCCCGCTTTCGCGGGAATGACAGGTCGGAATACAGCCCCTAAGTCCAGCGCTGTCACCCCCGCGGAAGCGGGGGTCCAGCCTGGCCAATGCCAGACACGAGTTTTCACACAGACTCTTTAGCCCGGCACTCGAGTCTCTACATTCCAGCGGACCACTCAAAGCTTACTCACCCAGCGCCCGACTACTCGGGCTTGGGGGAAAACGCCTGGACGATTCCTGGTGCGGTGGAATTAGCGCTAGCGCATGTTTTTCATGTACTTCATCCACGGATACCACTTACGCCAGTGCGATGGGAAGTCATCGCCGTCAACGCGCTTGAATTCAATCCGGTAGTAGTGCAACGGAAGGGCGCTGCTGTTGCGGATCGTATGCGGCGCCTGCGGAGAGGCAGTTGTGCAGGTCGGCACGCTCATATTGAAAACGCTCGGCGCGGCACCCTGCCCAGCCCTGAACCCATTGAGAGGCGATTTCGGGTCGAGCTTCGTGTTGACGATCTCTCGCTCATCGATAGCAACGGTATTGAACGCCAGCACGGACGCATACGGATTACCATGCGCGGGAGTGGTTTCGCCGGGACGGACGGTGACTTCGAGAAGGCGGACGTGTCCGTCTTCATAGAGGAGCCGGTAGTTATTGGGTGCGGCAAGCACGGAATCGTAATGTAACGGATACGGCCACTCTTCTGACAGTTTGGACTCCAGCGCAGATCCGGGCTGCAGGTTCGGTGCGGGCTTGCCGGGCTTCAGCATCCACGGATACCAATCCTTCCAGTGGGTCCGAAAGTCTTCGCCATCCAGTCGTCGAAACTCGATGCGATAAAAATGCACCGGGACCATGCCGTGATTGATCGGCTTATGCGGCGCCTCGGGCGGGGCGGTAGTGCAACGAGGAAACTGCAAACCGAGGGGCGCAGGTCCCTGGCCCCATCCCTTGCCCGCGAAGGGGCTGGTGGGATCGAGGTGGGTTTCCTCGACCGGAATGCCGGCTGTACTCTGCCCGCCTCCGGTATCGCGCGCGAACACTGACGGGTAAGGATGGCCATGCATTCGAACCTCGAGTTCCGGTGGGTTCGATACCTCTAAGAACATGATGTTCTCGTTCTCAAACAGGACCCGGTGAACGTCGGGATCGGCAATCTCTGCGTCGTACGATGCGGGATATGGATAGCCTCCCCATGGGGTTCGGGGATATTCTGAGCCGGATTGGCCTTGGACCGGCATGCAGCACCACAATCCACAGACCACTAGCACCGAGTACCTGCGCAGCAGAGTTCCATGCGCTTTCATCTGTCCTCCGCAATCCACTGATGGCATTGTGCTCCTTCCGCAAACAACCCGGACGCAGATATCATAACCAAGCCTCAGGCGTAAAAGTAAAGATCTGATCGGGCGATAGTCGCCTATGTTTTCACTCGAAAAGGCGGATTCCCGGACCCAGGCCGTTGGCCCATAAGCGCTAACTTAAGCTGTTTGGGCTTGAAGTGCCCTGGCAACTTCCCGGAACCCCGTATCCGGGGAGTTTGCATCATTGCTGGTGGAAAGGGCTGTCGACAGGTATTGGTAAACCTTTGGCGACTAGCGAGGACCTTTTCCCCAGGATGTCGCTGCGGGGGATGTGAGCTTCAGGGCGATCCAAAGGGATTGCTGACCCCATGTATAAGTAACCGCCGACTGCGGAGGAATAAGGCAAGGCAACGTACTGGAATGGTTTCCGAGTCAGCGATGGGCGACACTTCTGATCGCAATGAAGGAATTCTTGTGCAAAGGGACAGGGGGCCTGGCGGCCGGTCTGTGTTGCCGCAAACCGTGCCCCGGCCGCGATTCCGATCCGGAGTCGTCCAGCAATCTATTCCTGACAGGTTACCTTCCGCACCTGGGGCTCACGAATGTCAAAACGTTATTCCTTGACGCGATTTCGCAGCTATAAGACAGGTACTTCAAATCCTGAGGCTCCAGCCGGTCAACCCTTTCCTCGCGGTTCAGGTTCCCGCCCGATACCCCTTCGATCAGGGTGTACTGCTGCGAGCTCGACGCGGGGCTTACATTGGTGGCGCGAACCGAGTTGTTGAGGGAGGTATAGTCACACACCACCCCGTTGCGCGAAACCAGTTTACTGACCTGGTATCTTTGCGTCGTTGTCGTCGTGGCCGAAGACAGATCTTTCAGGGGGTAGCTGAGGTTGACCGTCATCGGAAAACTGAACTTCTCCCGGGTCACGGTCGTTCCGTAATCGCCGGTGACCGTGGTGGATGAGGCCACGCTCGTAAGGAGAGAGGTCTTTTGATCGAGAACAGTGAAATGGACGGTGTCAAAATCAATGGCCTGATGGCTCGCGAAATTCTGTCGTTGAGAAATAGACGTTGTGACTTTTCCATGCGAGGTGTTGACGTATCCAGTAATCGTAAAGTTCCTGTCAGAGGTCACCTCAAACGTTCCTGTGACCCTGGAAGTTCCCTGAATATCTTCAGTCACAGACGGAAAAGGACTCGTCAAGGTGTTCTGGGTTAGCGCGCCGGTTACCCGGGAGCTTTCGCCATCGAGGCAGAGCAGAAGCGAAGCGGTCACCGTGAAAGAGGGATTCGCATTGAACACGCTTACGGCAACGGTGTGTGGATTGCCGTCGTTAAGCAGTCCCGCAAACGGTGTAAGGCTAACCCGATAGGGAACGAAGTCGAGGGTCTGAACGCCGGGAATGGGCCGCCACTCGCCAGGCAAGAAACCGGTGTAAATCCATGGGGAAACGGGCGCGATGCCGGCTGCCTGGCCATCAACCGTGATCTCGGTTTCGCGAAAAGCGGTGTGGCCGCATTCGTACGTCTCGTCGATGCTGCTCAGGTCGTCGGGGAAGCAGGCGAACCACTGCTCATCACTAGACTGGCTCTGTGCAATCACATCCAGGTAAGCCTCTTCGATGTTCTGGGGCGGGGTAAAAGTAGTGGTTAGATGAGCCGTGGACGAAGATAAATAGCCCAGCCCGAGCGGAAGCACCACGTCCGGTCTTCTGGGGAGAGGGCTTTGCCCGTCGGCTGGGTAGAATTGCAAATCCGCACTGACAGTGAATACGCCGTTTCGTGGAGGGCATTCGGTCGTACAGTTTTCAAGGATGATGGCTCCTGACTGCGGACTCTCAAGCCTCGCACTGTAATCGGTCACATCTCTTTCAATGTGCCACGTGTCGGCAACGGTTGGGTCCGGCCAAGGGGTGGTGCCAAAATAGAAATTGGTATTCCCGATGAACACAATGGCCGAACGGTCGTATTGCAGTCCCGCATTCTCGCCAAAGTTGATTTCGAAAACTATTTTCTGCCACGGACCAGGGCAATTCGCCGGCGGCGTGAACTGGAAGTCCTGGACGGAATCGGAAAAGGATGCGAACTGAAAGTCAGTGAAGAGGGGCACCACGCACGGATTCGAATGCGGGCGCGGCACGAGGGGATCGGCCGTTACCGTGTGCGGCGTCCCGATCTGCCGGTTATTGCTTTGAGCTTGGGCGGGATTCGTCCCCAGCGTCAGCAAACCTATGGCGGGGAGAACAACCAGGCACTTTGCTAATTCTCTGTTTGCCAAATTCATAGCATCCCCCTTAGTGAGACGTTGCCACATCGCCAAGCCGAACGAGTTCCTTAGTGCGAACTGAAAGGTCGTAGACCTGGGACGCCAGATTCCTGTCGCCCCGCTCACCTGCACGCTCCCGCGGGCTCGGTAGCTAGATAGGCGAGATACCACTCAGACACGCCGGCACAGAATGGCGAACCGGGCACTGCTGCTCGACTCCTTAAGAATTTCAAGGCGAGCAAGGTGGGGGCCATGATAAGACCGAGGCTATCGATTCCGCATGAAATGCTGCGCAGATCGGGCTGTGAGGCGAGGGTCCCTGTCAGGTCAAATACCGCACCCGGAGCGAGGCCTATCGCGGCTAGGAGGTTTAGCGCGGATCTCATTCCGGTCGCTCATTGTACAACCGGGACCTCACGTGCGACAAGTCACGGCGGATCAGTTCAGCCCAGCCAGCTATCCAGGGCGGCGCCAGTCGAGTATAATGACGGCGAATTCAGGTGGTTGTGCTTACATTTCAAAACCCGGAAGACCGTGGAATTGAACTGCCTTCAATTTCAACAGAAACGCCATGAAAAAATCCCTACGTTTACTGCTTTTTTGTACCCTCCTTTCGCTGATCGGATGTGGCAAAAAGGAAACAACCATCACCAACCTCGCCGAACTTGCCGGGGGCAAGACTTTTGCCGTTCCCACCGGGACCGTCGCCGACCAGTTTGTCCTCAAACGGTTTCCCGACGCGAAGCTCGCCTATTACAACGGCGCCCTCGACTGCGCCTTGGCTGTCCAGGGCGGCAAAGCCGACGCGGGAGTGTATGACCTGCCGGTGCTGAAGAATATCGTCGCCCGCAACGAGGGGCTCTCGATCCTTCCGGAGCTCATCGTGGGCGATCGGTACGGCTTCGGTTTTCGGCAGACTGACACCGCCCTGAAGCAGGCAGTTGACGGGGTGCTGGCCGACCTGAAGTCCAACGGCACCTACGATGACATGATGAAACGCTGGTTCCCCGACAAGGGGAGCCCGGCGCCCATGCCGGATATCCCGCTGACCGGCGCCAACGGGGTGCTGCGGTTCGGGACGGCCGCCGTCACCGAACCGATGTCCTTCGTCGATGCCAGCCGCAAGGTGGTGGGGTTCGACGTCGAGTTTGCCGCCAGGGTGGCCCAAAAGCTTGGCAAACAGCTTGAGATCACCAACATGGAGTTCGGCGCCCTGCTGCCCGCTCTGATCGCCGGCAAGGTTGACATGATCGGCGCCGGCCTCTCCATTACCGAGGAGCGCGCCAAACGGATCCTCTATTCCGAAAGCTATTACCCCAGCGGAATCGCGGTGGTGGTGCGCGCGGGGGGCAAACCCGCACCGGGCCACTCGACCGGGAAGATGCGGGAGGCCAATGATATCCGCGACAAGGCAATCGGAGTGCTGCTGGGCTCCGTGTACGACACCTATTCCACACGCACCTACCCGGAAGCAAAGGTCCTGCAGTACCAGAGCGAAACTGACATGCTCACGGCCCTGAACTCAGGCAAAATCGACGTCACCTTTTTTGATCAGTCTTCTGTGCCCGAGATGCTAAAGGCCAACCCCGCCTTGGGCATCCTGGCCAAGGACGTCTTCAGCGTCCCGATCGGCGCCGGATTCAACCGCGACAACGCCGCGCTCCGCGAGCAGTTCAATGCCTTCCTGAAAGAGATCAGGTCCAACGGCACGTACGGCGACATGGTCCACCGCTGGATGGAAAAGGGCAGCATGGAGATGCCCAAGATTGAAAGCTCGCATAAAAACGGCGTCCTGCGCGCAGGCGTGGTGAACGACCTCGGCATGCCCTTCGCGCTGATCAAGGACGGACAGCTCATCGGGTTCGACATCGAACTCTCCTCCCGCTTCGCCGCCTACACCGGGCGTGAATACCAGCCGGTGCCCTTGCAGTTCGGCAGCCTCATCGCCTCCCTCGCCACCCATAAAATCGATATCATCACCGCCTCCATGTTCATCACTGAGGAGCGGAAAAAGATGATTGATTTCAGCGATCCGTACTTCGAGTCGGGGGTCAGCATCATCGCCCGTAACGAAAGGATCGAGCGGGCGCCGGCCGCGCGGATGTCCTCTACGGATGACCTGGCCGGCAAAAAGATCGGCGTCTTCACCGGGACGGTCTTCGATGCGTTTGTCCAGCAAAAATACCCCACGGCACGGATCTACCGTTATGAAAGCCCGTCCGACATGGTGCTCTCGGTGGAAAGCGGCAAGGTCAACGCCGCCCTGTTCGACGTCATCACGGCCCGGCTCCTCTTGAGGCGCAACCCGGATCTCGGTTTCCTGAGCGAGAACGTCCTGAGCACGCCGCTGGGCGTCGGGTTCTCCAAGTCAAACCCGGGCCTCCGCAACGACTTCAATGATTTCCTCCGGGAGATCCGCTCCGACGGCACTTACGACGCCATGACCGCCCGCTGGTTCACGGGCGATGCCGAAACTGCCGTGATGCCGAAGTTCGCGCCCTCCTCCGCCGGCCGCAGGCTGGTGGCCGGCGTCTCGATCAACGACCTGCCCTACGTGGCTTACAAGGACGGCGACTACGAGGGCTTCGACATCGAGATGCTCCGGTCCTTCGCCCAGCACAAGGGATACAGGCTTCAGATCGTTACCATGGAATTCTCCGCCCTGATCACGGCCCTGGCAGCCGGCAAGGTTGAACTCATCAGCGACGGGATCTCCATCAGCGAGGAGCGGAAAAAGCAGATCGACTTCTCCGATCCCTACGCCGATTTCCGCACGGCTGTGGTGGCCGCGAAAAAGAACCTCGCGCAGTATGCGGGCTCCGAGGCCAGCCCGACGAGCAAGCCCTTCTTCAAACGGGTGGCTGAAAGCTTCTACAGCAACATCATCCTCGAAAACCGCTATCGCCTGATCCTCGACGGGCTCAAGCTTACCATCCTCATTTCCATCTTCGCCGCCTTGTTCGGCACGATCCTGGGCGGACTGGTCTGCTACATGCGCATGTCGAAGAACAGGTTCCTCTCCCGCACAGCCGGGGTCTATATCTCGTTGCTGCGCGGCACGCCGGTGCTGGTGCTGCTGATGATCATCTACTATATCGTCTTCGCCTCGGTCAACATCAACCCCGCCCTCGTGGCCGTCTTCGCCTTCGGGCTGAACTTCGCGGCCTACGTGTCGGAAATGTTCCGCACCTCCATCCAAAGCGTCGACGAGGGGCAGAAGGAAGCCGGCATCGCGGGCGGGTTCACCAAGGTGCAGACCTTCGTCTACATCATCGCCCCCCAGGCCCTGCGCCACCTGCTGCCCGTGTACAAGGGCGAATTCATCTCGCTGATGAAGATGACCTCCATCGTCGGCTACATCGCCGTGCAGGACCTCACCAAGGCCAGCGACATCATCCGCAGCCGCACGTTCGACGCCTTCTTCCCGCTGATTATGGCCGCCGTGATCTATCTGTTGCTCGCCTGGCTCCTCACCTGGGCGCTGGGCGCCGTCGAGATATCCGTCGATCCCAAACGCAGAACCATTAAACAGTTGCCGGAGGCCAACCGATGATACAAGTCAGAAATCTTTCCAAACATTTCGGCGACCTGGTGGTCCTGAAGGACGTCAGCGCCGATATCAGTAAGGGCGAGGTAATCTCCGTCATCGGCCCCTCGGGAACCGGCAAGAGCACTTTCCTGCGCTGCCTGAATCTGCTTGAAACGCCCACCGGCGGCTCGATTGAGATCGACGGCATCGCGCTACTCGCCAAGGGGACCCGCGTACCTAAAGTGCGCCAGAAAATGGGCATGGTGTTCCAGTCGTTTAACCTCTACCAGCACCTCACCGTTCTCGAAAACCTCACCCTCGGCCCGATCAAGCTGCAAGGCCGCAAAAAAGCCGATGCGCAGCAAAAGGGGATGGAACTGCTCAGGCTGGTGGGGCTGGCCGAAAAGGCACGCAGCTTCCCCGATGAGCTCTCAGGCGGGCAGAAGCAGCGCGTGGCCATCGCCCGCTGCATGGCCATGGAACCCGAGATCCTCCTGTTCGACGAGCCCACCTCGGCCCTCGACCCCACCATGGTGAGCGAGGTGCTCGCGGTAATCCGCCGCCTGACCCGCGAGGGAATGACCATGGTGATCGTCACCCACGAAATGGAATTTGCCCGCAACACCTCGAGCCGCGTGTTCTACATGGATGAGGGGCTCATCTATGAGGAGGGCACCCCCGCACAGATCTTCGACAATCCGCAGAAAGAGAAAACCCGCGCCTTCATCCACCGCATCCGCAGCTTCGAACACCGCATCACCAGCCCCGATTACGACCTCTACGCCGTGCAGGCCGAAATGGAGGCCTTCTGCGACAAGCACATGCTGCCGAAAGAGGTCACCGGCTACGTGGAACACATAACGGAAGAGGTGCTCGTGCTTCAGCGCGATTTCACCGACATCCGGCTGAGCCTCTCCTATTCCGAGAAAGACGGCAGCCTGGAGTTCGGCTGCAAAAGCGCCGGAACACCCTTCAACCCGCTCGACGAGGGCCGCGAGGAGGACGAAATCGCGGTCCGTCTCATCAAGGGGTTCTGCTCGGCCACTGAATACCGCTACGAGGAGGGCATGAACGTGCTAACGCTGAGGATGAGGGGGAAGTAAGACTTTCCTTGGGGGGCTGGCCCCCAAATGACCTGCTCGTCCCACCGCAAAGCGAGGGCAGAGTGCCGAGGTTACGGTTCCCGAGCCGGGATGTGACCGCATCCTTGTTTCGGTGTAAGCTATAGAGGCGGCTTTATGCCGCCAAGTGGTCCATCATTCGACGAAGAAACTGGCTGCTACGAGGAGGGCAGATGCTTTCTCGCAGAGATTTCTTACGCGACGGCGTGCTGGCTGCCGCCGCGGGCGTGATCCCCGGGGTCAAGTTAGCCGATGCTCCCTTGGGTGTCCCCACGGCTTATTTTGGACTCCACCCTTTCATCGAGAGCAATCCCAAGGCTGTCTTTATCCGGCGCACGCACGTGGCCCAGAGGACCGACGCCACCGCCAAGTTGCAGGAAGGGTTGTTGCTGGCTAGAGAGATCTTCGTTCCCACGGACCGGCCGGGCATTCCTATCACACACCGAGTTATTTTGAAGCCGAATGCGCTCTCCATCGATGCAGCGTTCTATGAAGGCGTGGTCATGGGCCTCAAGGAACTGGGCCTGCGCAGTCTTTATTTCATTGAAGCCAACGAATATCCAACATGGACCCGCCGGGGTTTCGTGGACATCAACGAGCGCCACGGCGTGGAGATGAACGAATGCGAACGGCATGCTCGGGACTTCCGTGAGGGTAACGGAATGACCTGGAGCAAGGTGCCAGACGCCGTGGTCTATACCCGCATTCCGCACTACGCTCCGGTGAACGAGCCTCGCACCTGGCTTCTCAATATCGCCAAGTGGCGGGCGCACCCAATGTGTCTGACCCAGGCGGTAAAGAACGAGCAAGGCCTTGTCGTGCTGCCCTACGTTCGTTTTTGCTTTGGCTGGGCCATGGTGACCGGTGTTCCCGGTTACATGAAGCCCGATATCCATCCCCTCGCCGAGCGGAAGGTGACGCAGTTTTTTGAGCGCCACTTGAAAATGGGGTACTCACGGTACCAGAGCCACGCCGGGCTCAGTCCAATTCGCCAGGAGATTTGGGCACACAAGACGCTCGACAACATGAGTGTACTGCAGGCGGGCCTTGCCATGATCGAAGCCATCTACCCGGATACGCGCGGCGCAGATCAGTTACTTACTAATCTCGTGATGTTCAGCAAAGACAAGTTTCGACTGGATCTGGTCGGCCTATATCTGGGTGGCCACGAGCCTGGCAATGTTCACTTATACCGAATTGCTAAGGAGCGCGGCCTCAGCGATACGTTCAATCCGTGGGAGGTGCCCATCTACGAGTGGGAGAGCGGCGGACGCGCAACTCCTCGCAAGTTGACCGATTTCCCGCGCACGCCCATCAGGACCTCTTACTTACAACTAGACGGAGAGCCCGATTTGCATCTGGTGAACGAACCATTCGATTACGATCGTCATAAGTACTAAGAAATACCCAACTGAGGCGGCCGATGCTTCCCAGCGCAGGTTGCCCTGGCAAACTTTCCTCTTGGCATTCGGGGAACACCAGAACTATTCTCTCATTCAATAGCGTTGCCGTCCGAACATTAAGTTGGAAAAGGGAACGCAGACTGGAACGGCGACGTGCAGTGCTCGCCGCGCTTCTGGAAGGACACCATGTTATCACGCCGCAATCTCTTGGCTGGCGCCAGCGGCTTGGCGGGAATTGCCGCCCTGCCCGGGACCGCGGCCGGCCGCAAGGAACGACTTACCATTACCAAGGTTGAATTGTTCCGCGTCTGCCCGCCGCTCCAAGACGGCGTGCTCGCCAAATCCGCGGGACCGGACTTTGACAAAGTCCCCAAGTTTGTACTGAAGGTCCACACCGACTCGGGTATCATCGGACTGGGCGAGACGCACCGCATGGGCGGAGGAGAGAATTCCGAAGGCGTGGTGCTGCTCCGACGCGCCGCCGAAGCCTTGCGCGGAACGAACGTCTTGGATCTTAACCTCTCCCGTCTGGAGTTGCCGGTCAAAACGGATGAGGCGGCCTTCGAAGTGGCGTTTTACGACATCGTGGGCAAAGCGGTAGGTTGGCCTGTTTACCGTCTATTGGGGGGGCTGGGGCAACGTAAGGTGCTGGTGAACTACTGGTGCGGAAAAGGACTATCCCCCGTTGAGCTCCGCCAAGCGGCCCAGCGCGCCGTAGCCGGCGGTTTCAACGGCATCAAGATGAAGCGCAGCTATCCGCTAGCGAAGGCGCTGGAAATCTTTGCCTCGGTCTCGCCTAAGCTGAAGATCACCGTGGATCTGATGGGCTCCTATCCCGGAGAGTTTCTGCCCGTTGTCAGGGAGCTCGAGGCTGTGGGCAACGTTCGGGTGATTGAGGATCCGCCTCCCACGATCGACGCTCTGGCAGCGTACCGCGAGTTGCGCCAGCAGACGAGCATCCCCATTGCTATGCACTTGTACATCAACCGCGAGGGAGTGCGTGGGATGATCAACGCCATTAGCGCCGAGGCTTGCTCGGTCTTTAACCTGGGCGCAGGCAACATGGCAAGTTTCGTCGCAAACTCGTACCTTGCGGGTGCGGTCGGCATGCCGGTGTGGCACGGGTCGGCGCATGAGCTGGGCATTCTGGACGCAGCCATGCTGCACGCTTGCGCGGCCGCTCCAAACTGCACGTATCCAAGCGACATTCTAAGTTACCAAAGGGTGAATAACCTGCTGACGAAACCGCTTGAGATTCACGACAGCTACGCCGTTGTGTCAGACCGCCCCGGATTAGGTGTCGAGTTGGACATGGATGCCGTAAGGCGATACGAAGTGAGAACGTAACATACGGCCAGCGTTCTTACGCGCAGAATTGGTGAAACTCGGAGCCGCAGGCTCACGTCTAGGAGTTTCCGCGATGGACTCTTGGGTTTGTCAAACTTCTACTGCCACCCCGGCAGAGCCGGGGGGTCTCCTTGAGTCTCTAGTCCCAATTGACGCACACGACAAACTCCAGGTCACAAGGGCGGTAAGCCGACATACCGTCAACTGACCGCCCGGATATTGTCCGAGTGGCTGACGATCCAGGAGGTGATACCTTCGGTCAACGCTACGCCGACGGAGTTAGTATCGTGATGTAGCTGATGTGGCAACTACCCCGATGCCCTGCCAAGAGTGAATTGGCAAACGCAGAGCACCGTTCTTGAAAGCGCAGTGTCGTTGCCGCTGGACTCCGCGCCTCTCCCGTATTTGGCTTGCTCCCAGGTAGACCCCCAGTTGCCGGTCCAGCACCATCAGCATTGACGATCTCACATCAAGGTCAAGGGAAATGCGTGTGTCGCGTCAGCTCCCTTGCATTTCACGGCCTCAGTAGAGTAAAAATGCGTCTTCGTAAGGAGGAATGATGCAAAAGTCTCGGTTCGGAAAATTATTCCTAATCGCTACAGCAATCTTGGGGGTATGCCGCGGTGCAGAGGCCGCGGAGCGTTCTTTGATCTTCCCCACGCCTCGTGAAATCGTCCAATCCGGCAGCGATTTCGTTCTCAATGAACAAGCCGTGATTGCCATCCCGGCATTTCCTTCGGAGGAAGACTTGTTCCTGGCCCAGTCTCTTGCCGAGGATCTTGGCGATCGATTCGCGGTTCATGTGAGAACCGAGCGGGTGGCCAAGCTGGATCCCGACCGCCGCTTGATCGTGATCGGATCGACCGCTAATCCCCTGGTGCGGACGTATTGCGAAAGTCATGGCCTGTCCGTGAGCCTGCGCGATCCCGGGCCGGAGGGTTACATTCTCCAAACCAGCCGGAACATCGCGCTCGTGGCCGGCAGCGACAACCGGGGAGCTTTTTACGGGATGCAATCCCTGCGGCAGCTCGCTCGACGCGAACAGGAGCAACTCTGCTTCAAAGGGGTGAACGTGCGGGATTGGCCGGCCAAGCCGTTTCGCGGCGTCAAGCTCTACATTCCCGGGCGCAATAACATCCCTTTCTTTAAGCGCTTCATCCGGGATTTCATGGCCTTATACAAATACAACACGCTCATCATGGAAATGAATGCGTCCATGCGGTTTGACAGGCATCCCGAGTTGAACACCGGCTGGATCAAATTCGCTCAGGATACCAATTACTCCCGCCGCCATTCCCCGCCCGGCACGCCGCACGATTGGGACACAAATTCCACGCACCAGGACACTGCCGATGGCGGTTACCTGGAAAAGGAAGAGGTCGCCGACCTAGCGCGCTGGGTCAAGAGATATCACATCGAGCTGATTCCGGAGCTGCCATCTTTTACGCATTGCTACTACCTCATGACCGCGCACCCGGATCTGTCGGAAACACCCGGCACGAAGTGGCCCAGCGTGTACTGCCCCTCGAATCCCGCGAGCTACAAACTGCTCTTCGACGTATTTGACGAGTACATTGACCTGCTCAAGCCGAAATGGGTCCACGCCGGACACGACGAACTGTTCCAGCCGGTCGGACTGTGCCCCAGGTGCAAAGACAAGGACATCGGCGAACGGTATGGAGAGGATGTCCGGATCATTCACGACTACCTGGCCAGCAAAGGAGTCTCGATGATCATTTGGGGCGACAGGCTACTGGAAGGCGTGAGCGGCAAGGGTCTGCACTCCAGGAAGGCCCCGGACGGTTTCACGTATCAGGTAGCGGGTGGAATGACTCCGGAGCAGGTAAACCGCCTCATCCCGAAAGACGTGCTAATCTTCAATTGGTTCTGGTCGACGTTCGATACCGGAGATGGCACTTCACCGACGGGCTGGAAAGAAGATCAGATCGAAGGTTTTGAGGCCCAACTCGACCAGATGGGATTTCAGCAGGTTTTCGGCAACCTTCATCCCTACGCGGAGAACTGGCAAGCCCGCATGAAGCGCACCTCTATCATCGGCGGGGCGCCTTCGGTCTGGTTCGCGACCAATGAAATCGGCTTCGGGAAAGACCAGCTATCCGACTTTTTGGGCGGCGCGAATATGCTCTGGCGCGACGATGCTCTCTACGGCCCGGATCTTTCCGGCGTGATCCAGTCCATGATGCCGGAGATTCGAACGCGGTTCCGGGGTGAAGAACCACCGAGCGCGACGGAGGCGTCAATCGTTCCAGTCCACATCGCCGCGGCCTTCAATATGGGGCCGGCTGAAACGGGCTTAGGCATCAACTTGGCCGGCATCGACAGCGCCGGAGCCAAGCTCGGTAGAGTGCCGTTCGAATTATCCGAGAATGCCGGGAAGGTTGCGATCGTTGTCGGAACCGACGGGGCAGAAAAGACGGGACTGCCGAAAGATTCCGGTGCAATTCCCATCGGTGAAGACGCCACCAGCCTGATCTTCCTGCACGCTTCCGCACGGCCGGCCACGACCCGACCGGGGTGGGCACTGCTCTGGGACCAGGACGATACCGCCGATCTCCTCGGCTGGTATGAAGTCATCTACGAGGACGGCTTTGTCACGACCATTCCCCTCCGCTACGGCGTCAATATCGAAGAATGGAATTGGGCGAGCCGCCGGTCGGAGTGGGATTATTGCTACGGCGCCGACGCAGTACCGCTCGGGGGGCAGCGAGAAAATCCTATTACATTCTTTGCATTCGAATGGAAGAACCCGCGCCTCGGGAAGAGAATCACGGAAGTCCGCTTAAAGGGAACCACCGGTTTTCGCGGCGCAGCACCCCAAGGCTTCAGCAGCGACTACGGGCCGGTGATTCCGAAGAATGGAGTCATCCTCAAAGCCATCAGCGTGGTGAAGAAGAGGGGCTGAGACGACACGACCAATTCGCTTCTCGCCTCCCCCGCCGCACAGCGCCTCTCTCCGCCGCCGGGAAGGTGAGAGTCCCTCCAGCCCCGTCGTGTCTATGAGCGCAAGAGCTATCCGGCGTGCGCCAGTTCCTGCTCCTGACGGCACCGACAACATGGTGTATTGCCTCCTGCGCTCGCTTTACGTGAACTTGATCTTCTCCAGGAAGTGGGTCACTCCGGATTGAATCGCAAACCACGCGCTCATAAATAACGCGACCAGCAAGAACGTATTTGGGGGGGGTACATGTAGCCGGCAGCTGCCAGTTTCCGACAAGCTGACTTGCCAGCCAAGTGGTTGCAGGTTGGGGGAGTAGTTCCCCTTTTAGCGGCAATCCGCCATCTGCAACTGCCATGTCAAGTAGCGGTTTTATTGTTCATTTCATACTCGATTCTCACTATAATGCCGAACCTAAAGACGAAAGCGATAAGCCGACATGGCTATACATCTTACAGCGCGCCTCGCGTGGCATGATGATGGTTGGAATGGGCACATTTGTCGGAGCCCCGCTGAGAACACGTTCTGTGTCGGGTGCTACTCGTTTCCTGGAACAATGGTCGCTGAACGACGTGACCTCGAACGGGAAAAGGAACACGCCGGAAAACCGATTGACACTGACGAGCACATCTCGCCGTGCATCTACAGTGCAAACGCTTTTGGCGCAGAGCGTCTGATCGCCTTCGCCGATCCTCCTGAGTTTTTCAGGGACGGCACTCAGACCCGCAAATGGGAGCTGCCGCCGTCATCCGTTTGTGTCTGGCCCTATGAGGAAATGTACGCAGATGATCTGAAATTAAGTGGAGGCGGTTACGACAACGACAAGCGCCACGTACGTGCGAAAAGCTTTTTCGACAAACTCACCAAAGATGAGAGCCTAATCTTTTACTACGCCAATTACTCAAATCCTTTAAGCGAGGACGAAGCCAAACGGTACCTACTCATCGGCGTTTCGCGGATTAAGAGCATCGGGGATGAGCTAATGTACGCCGGATGTTCTACGCAGGTTCGCGAACGATATGGCGGCGGTTTTGTCTGGGATCGCAGCGTTACATCCCACTACCCCCAGCAGGGCCTTCGCTTGCCATATCATCTCTACCGTGCCCGCCCCGAACTCTTAGCACGCTTTGCGATCAGCCCGGAGAATCCACGAACATGTAAATTCGGCTCGAAGCATCTTTCCGACGATGACGCTCTAGGGCTGGTTGAACAGTTTCTAGTTGCGGTGGAGGTTCTGCAGCAGATTGGCGACACGGCCGAGGATTGGGCGACACGCAAGTCATGGCTGCAAAATCTCATAGGTGAACTTTGGAGCAGCCGCGGCTTATATCCCGGCCTTCCCGCAATCCTTCAGGTCACAAGATTCAGCGCCGCCATCCCATTTTTCAAGGCAGAAGCCGCTGCCGGGCGCGAACAGAAAGCCATGACCGCTATCTTTGGTGTGCTGGAAAGCTCGGCCAAAACGATTCCTGGCTTGCAGCTCGACGACGACACCATCCGTAAGCTTTCGCGTGCTTGGAAGCTACGGTCAAAGGACGAGCAGGCGTTGCTCAAAGATGTTCTCCCGCGTTTCGATATTGGCCCCGAACAAATCGAGGC
This sequence comes from uncultured Acidobacteriota bacterium, assembly GCA_963832915.1. Classification (GTDB taxonomy): domain Bacteria; phylum Acidobacteriota; class Terriglobia; order UBA7540; family UBA7540; genus CAVROP01. Next base: position 71,162 of record CAWHWE010000018.1, on the reverse strand, counting down.
CGTGCTTGTCTCGACGCGCGCGGAGAACGGTATTGTTGCATCGCTTACAGCGATCGCAGACAACCCATATATCTTGGCCGAACAATACGTCGGCAACGACCAAGACGACATCATCCCATGGGGAAGGATAGATCGTGGCGCACTCCCATCTCCAGAGCTTGGCGGAACCAATTTGGCGGATTTGGACGACCCAAAACGGATGCGCGCCTTGGCCGTACAATCCCTCCGGCGAGACGGAAAACACACGTTTCTTCCGGCTGCATACGTAACCCAGCAAATCAATCAACGGATTGGCATACTTCCTGAGTATAAACGCCATGTCTTCACGGATAGATACTGGGAAGTGGATGCCGATTTTCTCGGCGAGGCCTTGCATCTTCGGACGGAGGACGACCAGCTATATGTCTACCTCGGCAGCAACTACGACGACGAGCGCCTTATCGAAGCCGACCTCAATTTCCTGATTGGCGGCCCGGACATCAAACTGACTAAACCAGTCACCGAAGCCACATGGACGGGCTATCTGTTTGATGGTAAGAGCGTGCTTGCTCAAAAAGCCGACAAAGCATATCGTGCGGCCATCGAAGGTCAGATGAAAGCCTGCCAGCGGGTGTTTGTGCGCCCGCTTACCGTGCTCGCTGGCGCAGCGGGCACAGGCAAGACCACCGTCATCAAATCTATCGTTAAGGCCATCAAGAAAGGTCACGGCATCGACACATCCGTAATTGCTCTCGCACCCACTGGCAAAGCTGCCGACCGCATCCGTGAAATATTGGAAAGAGATGATTCTTTACAAGGTGCAGTGGAAACCGCCACGATTCACTCATTTCTCGCTAAGCGCGCCTGGCTGAATCCAAACATGACGCTTAGACGCACAGGAGGGCAGGTCGAGCAGAATTACTCCACCTATATCGTAGACGAGAGTTCGATGCTGGACTTAAGTCTGGCCGCTTGCCTCTTCCGAGCCATTGATTGGAAAACCGTTCAGCGCCTCATTTTAGTAGGCGACCCCAACCAACTGCCACCAATTGGCTGCGGTCGCGTCTTTGCTGACATTATTGACCACTTAATGACAAATGAGCCTGACAGCATCGCCACATTGAAGGACAACTTGCGCCTGCTGGAAAATCGCATCGCCGGGCGCGGCACTGCAATTCTTGATCTCGCAGCCGGATATATCCGCATTGGCGCCACCGAACAGGCAGACGCCGCGACCGACGCCGCCCTCGAAGAACTGCTCCGCAAGGTTCAGGAAGGCGGCGACGTGGACAACGACCTGCGCGTCATCTATTGGAACAAAGCGGAGGAATTGTCGCCCATGCTCATCGAGCAGATCACCGCAGACATGGAGCAAGACACCGGCAAGAAGGCAAACCGGGAACGTCCCTACGAAATTTGGCGCGCCGGCTTCGACAACCAACCAGAAAGGATCCAGGTTCTAACGCCCTATCAGGGTGAATTATTCGGCATTGAAGCCATAAATGCAGCCATTCAAAAGCACATTTCGCAGGGAATGCTTGACAGGGTTGGTGAAATGGACGGCATCACTCTTTTCGACAAAGTCATCCAAGTTCGCAACCGCCCTAAAAGCGATATGGCCTATGCATACGGACTGAAAACTAAGAAAATTGAGCGTATCGAGATTTTCAACGGTGAGCTTGGTTTTGTGAAACCACACGGGTTTGATGGCAAAGTGTGGCAGTGGAAAAAGGATTTCTGGCTAAAGCATTTCCAAGTCGTGTTTAGCCGTAAGAGGGATTTTTGGGTGAATTACGGCAGCGAGTTGGGAAGCATCGAAACCACCAAGGGCACGCGCTGGGTTCCGCGCCAGACCGTCGAAGACAACCTCACACTCGCCTATGCAATTTCAGTTCACAAAGCGCAGGGGAGCGAGTTTGAGCGTATCTACGTAATCGTTCCTAAGAAGAAAGCTGCTCTCCTATCACCGGAGCTTTTCTACACTGCCATTACCCGCGCCAAGCGTCATTGCACGCTCTTAATTGAACAGGATATTACCGCGATTATTAACATGCGCCGCCGGGAAAAATCTCACCTCCTTCAAATCAATTCCTCCCTGTTTGAGTTTCGTCCCGTGCCGGAGCCGCTGCTCAATCTCGGCTCATGGTATGAAGCGGGGAAAATCCACGAAACACTTGTTGGCTGCATGGTTCGGTCCAAATCCGAAGTTATCATCGCTAACCTGCTCGCGGCATCCAAAGTTCCATTCCGTTACGAAGTCCCACTGTTTGCGCCTGACGGCTCCTTTTACTTGCCCGACTTCACAATCGAATGGCGCGGCAGAAAATTCTTTTGGGAGCATCTCGGCTTGCTCGACAAAAAGGACTACAAGGCAAAATGGGAGGCTAAGAAGCAATGGTACGCCACGCATTTCCCGGATGCGTTACTCGTTACTAAAGAGTCCCCAAAACTCAGCAAGACGGCACAAAACCTTATCGAAAAGACATTTGTCTAAGCCAAGTACGGGTATGGCCACAAACGGCAATTCTCCAATCTTGTCCAGGCTACCGTTGCTCCCAACTCTAGGATGGCGCGGAGAGCGACCTCGGGTTCGCGTCTCATGATGGTTACGTAGATCCGGGTGGTGCGGGGGGCTTGAAACAATTCACTCGGATGTATAACGGCCAAGCAGTACTTGTGTCCTGCACCCGCGCAGGACTGACGTAACCGAGGTTTCTTCTGCCTAGTGAAACGAGAGAGAATTCAATTGAGGAGGGCCCGTCACGTTAAACCCAAACCATCATGTGGTTTGGTGCACGTTCGCCGCTTATAGTCGGCTCTGGGGTTGATTCAGAAGAGTAGACGGATAAGTTCGCGCAAAATCAGCAAAGAGGAGAAGATCAGGGCCACCAGGGCAATCCAGAAGATCTTATCTACACGTGCGGCGAGGTGTTGTAACTGGTTCCATAGGGCCTGATCTTGATCGGCCATCTTCGCGATGAGTTCGGCCTGTTTGGCCTCGCCAGCTTCAACCCTCTCCATTCTCGCGCGCATTTCCGCAAGCGCGGCCGCCGCTTGATTGCCCTGCTCAGGCGGAGGAGGAGAAAGAGCCTCCCGCCTGTCGCTTAGGTCGCCGACGGTTTCACGCAGGTTCTTCGCTGAGCGGACGAGGTCAGCCGCAGTCCCCAAGGCAGCGATAATGGCTCTCCAGCTCACGCCCATGGTTGACCAGAAATTCCTCTTTGGCCTTTGCTGACGGCCTAAACATACCACACTGCCCGTTTTGGAGCGATCTGTTTCGGGGTTCCAGACAGTTGGCCCCAAAAAGGCCCCCGAAATGGCCTACCCCTTCCTTAAACCGATCTGAGCAGCCCTAGGCTTTGAGCCAGCCGTTAGGAGGCGGCTGGCCATGACAAATAACGCAAGATACCGTGGGCGGAAGGGTCCCCGACCGAAAACCAAACTGGGACTGCCCGATCTAGATCACGCCAAAGCGGCGGTGCTCGGCAGCCTGCGGTCACCGGAATCGCAGCGGGGCTATCGACACTCCATCGATGAATTCATCGGCTGGTATTGTTCTGAGCCCCGTCTGTCTTTCAACAAAACCGTAGTTACACGCTACCGAATTCACCTTGAGAGTCGTCGGCTAGCGCCAGGCACGGTTAATGTTCGGCTCGCCGCCGTGCGTCGCCTCGCCTACGAGGCTGCCGACTCCGGATTACTGAGCCCGGAACTTGCTGCGGGCATCCAGCGGGTGAAGGGCGCCAAAAAACTCGGTGTTCGGCTCGGGAATTGGCTTACCGCCGAGGAAGCTCGCCGTCTCTGGCAGTCGCCCGGAGTCGAAACGCTGAAAGGCAAACGCGATCGAGCAGTTCTCGCCGTTCTGCTGGGCTGTGGACTGCGTCGTCGGGAGCTCGCCGAACTGACCCTAGACCTCCTGCAACGTCGCGAAGATCACCGGGCCATCGTGGATTTGGCAGGAAAAGGCGGCCATATTCGAACCGTTCCGGTCCCAGACTGGGTTGAGCAAATCCTCGCCGACTGGCTATTGGCGGCGGGCATTGTAACCGGGCGGGTTTTTCGCTGCGTTTGCAGGGCCGGCAAAGCATGGGGCGACGGCATGACAGAAAGAGTCGTGTGGGATGTCGTCAAGGAGTACGCCACAAAACTCAATCTTCCCAATGTCGCCCCACATGACCTCCGCCGCTCTTGCGCCCGCTTGTGCCACGCAGCAGGCGGAGAGATGGAGCAAATCCAATTCTTGTTGGGCCATGTCTCGGTTCAAACCACCGAAACGTACCTTGGATGCAAGCAGCGGCTTCGGGGAGCAGTGAACGACCGGATCGGCATTGAACCATGAATGGGCAATTGCGATTTAGGCGCGTAGTTGCCCCAACGGTTAGCCGACTCATCGGGCACTTGGTGTTGATTGGGATTCGGGGTATATTCGGCGCATGACGAAGATGACGGTAACTGTTTCAGCGATGTCCGTGTTTTTCCTCGTCTTGGCAACTCAGTACCCATCATCGGGCCAGGGGAAGGCCCCCAAGACGAATCCGAAATTATTGCTCACGGAATGCGCGCAAGATGGGTTTGAGGTATGGGTTCCATATTCCGCAGAACGCGAAAAAGTCGCGCAGGTTGACGACTTAGAGTTGGATGCCGGTTTTCCTTCTAACACCGAAGGCCCGACCTTCTGGTTTGTGCGGGGAAAGCAGGAGATCTTTCAGGCTTCGGTAGACGAGATGTATTCGGCGGCCGTGTGGATCGCCGTCGAACACAAACTCGGGCTTTCTACCACGACAAATCAAGCTCGCATCGCCATTACCTACTGGGGTGAGGGCGGCCCAATCGGCGGGGCCCTTGTTCGCGTTTTTCTAGTTGATGGCAATGGCGTAAAAGAGGTCTCAAGATCTATCGACGCCGCCGTTGCCAATTTCAAGACGCGCCATTATTGTGAGGCTCGTGGGAACACCGTCAGCGCCCTAAAATGGATTCGCGGGAACCTGTTGCTTTTGACCCAGGTCTACCCCACAGGCGACTGTGGTCCCGACCTTGGTCACATGGAGGGATACCTGGTGAGCGTTCCAGAAGGCAAGATTCTCGAACACATGAAGGTGAATCAACTGAAGCACCACCCCGGTGTCTGTTTGGAGAACGACGCCCAGAACTAAAAAACCCAAACCGAATCGAGCTGCCCGATAAACGGCCTATTCGTTGAAGGCCAACCTCCTGCCCCCCCGAGTCCCCTTCTGGGAAGGTGGAAGTTAAGGTCAGGCTTGCCGATTTTCGCCCGCATGAGGGGCAACAGTCCCCCCGCACAGGGATTCTGCCTTAAGTATGCGCTTATGGGCAGTCGCCATTGGTCAGAAAGGTCACCCTATTTCCGGCTTTCAAGCCTTGCAAAGGCGGGACAAATCCACCGACCGGGCTTAGGCGGCCGTCCGAGTGCCTCCCCCAATGCTATTTCGCCCTTTCAGGGCTTACCGCCAAGAAAAAGGCGGATTCTCTCGGAGTTAGAATTCGCTTGTTTGGCGCGGGTGATCCATAAACGCCGCGAGAAACACGGCTTCCTTCTCACCGCCTGGGTGTTTCTGGTCGAGCGTTGATGATTACACGGGAGCACCGCCCGCGCGGCGACGACCCCGAGCGGTCCCGCGGTTGACCGCGTGCTGTTGCCCGCCGACGAACACACACGTATTTGATGCCATGCGAAAGACTTTCAGCAACGGCGGCGAGGTGAAAAGCCGCAGAGTTTCTGAGAAGCGAAACTCTGCGCTGCTCTTCCCTTTATGCTAGGAGCATCGGAGGGCAGCAGGTGCCACACGGGGGCGGCGACGGTGATAAGAAAGGCCCACAGTCAGCAAATCACTGACTGTGGGCCGCTTTACGTCGAGAGTAGTACCGAATCTAATCCGGTGTAGCCATGGACGTCTCCAAATAGACGTTCTGAAACACAGAACGCCTTCGAACTAGAAATCTCTTCTTGAGTATAAGGCCACCGCCACGGGAATCGACACTCCCCAGAGAAGAATTGCTACGCCCATCAAAAGGAGCGTGTGCGGGAGATCGCGCGGAAACGGAGAATTATGAACCGCCGAGACTGCCTTCATCACCTGATGGGATCCTCTGCTCGGGCGCATTGCTAAAATAGATACTGCTATTGCCAGAACGGATGCGAGGAGGGGCGTTGTGACGGCCTTCGCTTTCGCGGGACCGAGCTTGAAATAAAAGGGAAAAGTGAACGATGTTGTAAACGCAAGGATCACGAGGACCGTGGCGCAATAACCCAGGGGAATAGGTCGTACCTCGGTTTTACCGACAAGGATGGAAACTGCGTTCGCGAGATAGGCTACGATAAAGTATGCCCCCGCTATCGCCCAGATTTCGCCGTAGCGGGCGAGTACGATATCCCTGCGTCGAACCGGGAGAGAGGCAAAGAACCTTTCCGTGCGGAATTTCTCCTCCAAGCTGAAAACGTTCAGGGTGTAAGAGGAGGCAATGAGGAACACAAACATCAAACTTGAGAAGGTGAGGGAAGAGGCAAAAATAGCACACATCACAAGAAGGCCAACGAACATGAGTCCCATCGTCTTTTCACTCCACAAGGCGCAGAAATCCTTCCGAATCAAATTCACAATGTTATTTGCCATCTGCCGCTCCTTTCACGCAATACACCATAATGTCTTCAAGGTTCGCCTTTTCCACTACAACATCCTCTCCCACAAGGGCTGAGAGATCCTCTGCCGACGCGCTCAAGGCCTCAAATCCGGTTCGCGTTTCGCGGATTCCGACGCACATTTCCCGCCCGCGAGCGCTCAAGCGTTCCCGCGGACCTTTCACAATCCGATAACGCTCAAGCAAGGCATCCTTGGACTCGGAGAAGACGATCTTGCCGTCCTCAATGAAGGTGATGTAATCTGCGATTCTCTCCAGGTCTGTGGTATTGTGCGTGGAAAAGAAAATGGACTTCCGCTCGTCCTGGATGGCGCAGTAGAGAATGTCTACCAGGTCGCTCCTGAACACAGGGTCCAAGCCGCTGGTCGGTTCGTCCAGAACCAGGAGTTCTGCACCATGCGCAAGCGCCAGCGCAAGCGCGAGCTTCGTTCTCTGTCCCCGGGACAGCTCGCCCGCTTTGCGCGATGGATTCAGACCGAATTCCATAACCAATCGTGCGAATTCCTCCGGGTTCCAGTTCCGATAGAACGGGGCTATTAGCCGTCCGATGGTTCTAATGGTCATATTGCCGTAGAACCCATGCTCGTCGTAGACGAAACCGATCTTCTCCTTGTTTTCGGAATCGTCCCCTCCCATCTCACGGCCCAATACCTCCACGGAGCCCGCATCCTTGCGGATCAGCCCCATGATGAGCTTGATTGTCGTGGTTTTGCCCGCTCCGTTCCTGCCGATGAATCCCATGACGGCCCCACGCTCAAGGCTGAAGGACACGGCGGACAGCGTGAACCCGGGGTAGTGCTTCGACAGGCCATTAACCTTTAACGCGTGTTCCATGTTTCTCCTCCTCAAAAACGATGGCGAGCATAGTCTGCAGCTCCTCCAGCGTCATGCCGATGAGCTTGGCTTCGGACGCCGCGTCATCGAGCTTCTCCTCCACGTTACGCATTCTCTGCTCCCGGAAAAGCTCCTTGTTACGGACCGAGACGTAGCACCCCTTGCCCTGGACAGAGGTCAGGAATCCCTCGGCTTCCAGATCATCGTATGCGCGCTTCACGGTAAGTACGCTTACGCGAAGATCCCGCGCTAATGTCCGGATGGATGGGAGCTCCTCGCCATCGCCCAGTTCTCCGGCCACGATGAGGGCCCGCACTTTGTCCTCGATCTGCCGGTAAATGGGCTTGGATGAAGACTGCGATATGCTGATACTCACGTTGCCCATCCCAACTCCTGTTCTTTACTGTTATATCTGTTATAGTAAGATATATACAGCGTTAAAAAATGTCAAGCAGAAACCCAAGCTCCGCAGGGTTCCTTCTGGACACGAAGTGGACAACATGTCCTGGTTCGCCATTGCAGACCGCCCGATCCGCATCCGCCCCGCTCAGCGCGCGCAGGCTATTCAACATACGTTAACGGGTTCCGATAATCTTCAGTCCTCGATGTCATCAAAACCTGAACGTGCTGCACCTATTTGATAGGGATTGCGGCCGTATCAAGTGCTACTCGTGGAAGTGAAATCTTCTTGATTGTCCAGTCCCGTTCTGGGAAGGCGGAAGTTAAGGTCAGGCTTGCCGATTTTCGCCCGCATGAGGGGCAACGGTCCTCCCGCATAGGGATTTTGTCGTAAGTTAGCGCTTATGGGCCGTCGCCCTTGGTCAGAAAGGTCACCTTATTTCCGGTTTTCAAGCCCTGCAAGGGCGTGACAAATCCATCGACCGGGATTCGGCGGCCGTCCGCGTGTCTTCCCCAATGCTATTTCGCCCTTTCAGAGCTTACCGCCAAGAAAAAGGCGGATTCTCGGACCCAGGCCGTTGAAGGTGTGAAAAAATCGATTGCATCAACCACGGAGGCACTGAGACACAGAGAAAAGGCCCTTTCTTTTCAGTTCTCGGTGCCTCTGTGTCTCTGTGGTTAGAGATTTGTTTGGTAATTCTTTCATAGCTTAATTGGCTTGGTCCCGCAGGGCGGGATAGTCCGCCCCTTCGGGGCAGGGTTTGGCGTCAGTAGCGCTCGCCCCCCCCGGTGTCTAGCAAGAGATGTGGGGCATGCTCAGCGAATAGCCGCAGGCTTCAACCTGCGGATGGCGGAGGTTCGTCAAATATCCCAACCCCTGAGGAGTAGACTTGGCGGTTGTCCGGCCCCGCCAGGGCCGGGATCGTGTATCAGGGGTTTCGCATTCCTTCTCAGCCTCGTCAGGGGCGGAAGATTGTAGCCCAGGGCGCAAGCCCTGGGAAAGACGACCCACTCCCCACCTTCGGTACCCCTCTCCCGCGCGGGCGGGAGAGGGGAAGGGGGTGAGGGAGGGCTCGCCTACCCATCCCGCCCTGCGGGACCGTGGGCTAAGTTCTACCGCCCCTATCGGGGCTGTACAGGCTGCGGAAAAAACCCTCCACACTGTCATTCTGAGCGAAGCGAAGAATCTCGCTCTGAGTGTTTTCAAGGCAATGCGAGATCCTTCGTCGACTGCGGCTCCTCAGGATGACAGCCCTTAGGAGTTTTTCCGCAGCCTGTGTAGAGCCGTTCTCAGCGTACGGCATTTATGCAACGAACTTCAGTTACAGGAGACTACGGCTACTCACGGAGTTGCCTGTCGGGCAACGCATGGTTCCGCGAACTTGCTATTGCGTCACGTTCCAGCCGTCCACGACGACCACCGGCGCGGCGCCGCCCAGTGATTCCACCGAGTATCGGGCGGCTACGTCGCGTTTTTCACCCGGGAAGAGTGTGAAGTAGTTGTCTTCCCACAAAATCGGAAGGACCTCATCCCCGCCCTGGCCCTTGGTCAGGATAAGATGCGCCATGAAGGCCAGGTTGGAGGTGGGATTCTCCACCGTCACGTGGGTCACGTCGTTGTCGCCTTGGTGCAGGCTGCGGCTGGTGACGTTGACCTTCACGGGCGGCAACTTTTCCAGCCCCGTCAGGTCGGCGTAAGTCTTGATGGGCGTGACGTACCAATTGGATTTGTCCCAGTCGGAAACGTCGGGCTGAGTCGAGAGCCAGTAGAGGTTCGAACTCACCCGCTTGCCCGCCGAATCCTCCAGGGTCAGTTGCAGGAAGTAGGTTTTGGAGAGACCCTCGACAACGGGCAGCGTCAAGACGCGAGTGGAGCTGTCAGGTGGCGCGCCGGCGTCGACGGTCTTCGAGAACTTCTCCTGAAGGTCGAGGTTGTAGATCTTCGCCGTCGCCTTCAAGCCGTGGTGCGCTTCGTAAAAGGAATTAACCACCACAACCGACTGGTCATCGTACGAGTACTGGATGTGCAGGGGCTCGCAGGCTTTCTTGCTGCCGAAATACCCGCCTGCCGGCCGCAGGTAATAGTCGTAGAGATGCCAGATGACCGACGGCCAGGCGTTATTGAGCATCCACTGGATGACCCCGGTGGAGGTGTACTTATTCCGCGCATAGGCTTCGAACATGGCGCGCTCCCCTTCGTAAGTCATGGCTTGGGCCTTGCGCTCGTAGTCGTCCAACGAATTCGCCGCGCCATAGCGGCCGTTGAGAGCATTGGTAAACACCTGGACGGTCTTAAACTGTCCGCCGCCGGCGTGGAAGCCCCAGTCGTCGTTGATGGGCCAGAGGCTGCCTTCAGGCAAAAACTGTTTCAGACTCCTGACCGGCGGGATGGCCGGGCCGGGGCTGGTCTCGGTGTTGAACCCGTAGGCGCCCCCATCCTTCGAATCCTGGAGCCAGTAGGAGGGCGCCACGTATTCATAGGGCCCCGACATCTTTACACCGCTCGGCCCGCTGACCGTGGTGGGCTTCGCGGTGGCCGAGGAGTGATAGGAATTCGGCCAGTGATAGTCCTTGAGAATCTTGATGTACACCTCCTCCACTTTCGGCGGAGGAGGATTGTCGCTGCCGTTCATCCAATCAAACAGACAGGCGTGGCTGCGCAGGCGGCGAATCTGGCCTTTGAGCGATTCCGCCGAGACCACGAAGTCTTCGTCATCCCATTTTCCCCAGCGCTCCCAATGGTCGCAACAGCACCAGCCGGCGAGCACCAGGATTCCCTGGCGGTCGCATTCCTCCAGGAAATGCTCGTCTTCGAGTTTCCCTTCCAGGCGGATGGCATTCAGATTCATGTCCTTCACGTACCGGATCTCAGCGTCTTGACGAGCTGGATCGGCGCGTAGGAGCATATCGAACGTCCCCCCGGCACCGCGCACCAGGATCTTTTTCCCATTGATCATGAAGACGCGATGTTGCGCCGCGTCGAGCTCCGAAGTGGCCTCACGGATACCGAACACCACATTCTGCTGGTCGGAGATTTTTCCACCCGAATCGAACTGTAACTTCAGCGTGTAAAGCGGCTGGCCGCCGAGCGGCGCCGGCCACCAAACACGGGGATTCTCGAATTTCAACCCTTCGAACTTCTCCGGCGAGAACTCCACCTCTTTCGTTTCACCCGCTGCAAGCGAGACCTCCTGGGAAAACTTCTTTCCTTCGATCTCAGCTTTGAGCGTGCCCTTCACCGGCTTCGCCAGGGCGTTGTGCAGTTCGCTGTAAACCGTCAGGTTCGCCGCCTTCAGCTCGCTCGAGGCGAAATGCGCCACCACCGCCGGAAAGCGAATGGCTACCGGCCCGCTGCTGGTCACGTACACGCCGCGCCAGAGGCCCATGCCCTTATCGGCCGGCAGCGGATTCCAGTCCACGAACGTGATGGCAAGGTCGTTGGGCGTGGGCGGGAAAACTTCCGCGGCGAGCGTGTTTGTTTCGCCGCCTTTGACGTTTTCCGTGACCTCGAGCTCGAAGAGGCGCCAGGAGCCCGCCACCTTTTTCGAGTCGGCAATCAGTTTGCCGTTCAGCCACACGTTGGCGCGGAAGTTGATGCCCTCAAAATTGAGCCAGATCTTCCTGCCGCGCAGATTCTTCGACAAGCTGAACTCCGTCCGGTACCACCAGGAAACGCGGAACGGGCTGTCGTCAGGCATCGGGAGGTTCGAAAAGTTCTGGCCGATGCGGTAACTGGTACCGGGAATGGACCGCAAGTTCTTGCCGAAATAAGGGTCGGGGTACACCTTGTTTTCCACCAGCGCCGCAAGCACCGTGGAGGGAATCGTGGCGGGATACCAACTGCCCGCGTCGAAGCCTGGGGAGGTGATCTGTTCGCCCGAAGCTTGGGTCTTCGCCGATGATTGAATCCTCCAGCCTTCCTTCAACCACTGCTTGGGAGTGTCGGAATGGGAGGCGGAGAATAGGCACGGCGCAAATGCCAGAACCATGAGAGCATGCAGAGGAAATCGAAACCTGGAGATCATTGCGTGGCTCCTTCCATGCGGACGTGAGATAAATTCGTGGCGAGCGAAACGGTCAAGTCAGCACGCCATTATACGTCCTTGAGGAGAATCTGGCAGGGGTTCCCTGTTGACGCTTCTTAGTCGCCGGTTTTACAAGCCTCTTCGGCCTGCGCTTCGCGCCCATCGCCTTCTGTCGTGCGTGGCGCGGCTGATAGATGCCGACCTCCTCCCCGGCAGCGGCACCTCCTCTCCGCGTAGCGACGGAGTCGAGGGGCCCCATACTTCCGCCTGCCCACTCCGGCTGCTTTGGAAAATCAACAGCCAGGTGAAACCCGTCGTCAGGACTTTTCGGAACGCACCCACATCTACCTTCTTTAGCGTTCCCGTGTGCGCCACTGGGCCGTCGCCATTGGGGCGTTAGGCGGAAGCTCGCTTCGCCGCCTCTCCGGTTACTAGCATCCCAGGGGGCATCTCGCTTTCCAAACCTTTGGCGACCTTGATCCTTGGAAATACAAGGGGACAAGCCTTGGGTCGGTTCGTGGTTGTACGGACCTTTGAACAACTGGGCGCGGCTTGTCCAAGATCTTTGACCCCCTGGATTTCGCCGATGCCGCAAGTCGCACAGAACTCAAAGAATCTGAGGCGCTTGTCGTTAAGCATCGACTGGAACAACACGTGCTTCACAGGGGGGCGTGGGCGGCGGGACTCAACGAGTTTCCCAGCGCGCCCATGCAGCGAGCGAAGAGCGCAACGCAATCGCTAGCTGACAAATAGGAGGATTTGACGAAACATGAACAGCCAAAAAAAGACATCTTGTTTCCTGATCTTGGCGCTTCTGGTTGTGGGCTGCTTATCGATCTCACCCGCCGTCAATGCTCGGGAAACCTCATCCGAAAGCTGCGAGGAAGTTTCCCAGCTTATCTCTCAACTCAAAACTGAGGCGAAAGCCCTGGAACATGATGCCGACGTTTTAGCATCGTGGACGCGGGCAAAACAGGTGAGCTGGCCGAGTCACGCGGGAAAACTCAACGAGATCCGCGACCACGTCAACCAGGCCGGCCAGCTCCTTACCCAGCTTAACGAAGCCCGGGAGGAAGCCTCGCCCTGGCAGCAGCAGGCTATTGACCGCATCTACCCCTTGCTGAAGGAACTCGCCGGCAATACCGAAACGACGATCAAACATCTCAATGACAACCAGGGCCGCATCCACTTTTCACCCTACACCGATTACGCGAGGGCAAATTACAATCTGGCCCAAGAACTGGCAGCGCTGATCAGCGACTACGTGGATTTTGGTGAGCACGAGGCGGAATTCCATCGCCTGCAAGAAAAGCTCAATTCGAGGGAAAGCTGACCAGCACCATAGCGCAAGCGGAAAAAGGTGAGGTGGTCCCGTTGCAGGGTAGCCACCTCGCCTCTTGGTTTCAGTCCACACAATTCCGCTACATGCCGGCCTGCACTGTTAGACGAACCTTCACTTTTGTCAGCAACACCCTTTCCGATATTGTCGATCATCACGAGGTGCCACCGGAGGATCGGTTCGCTGAGGCCAATTCTCTTGGGGCTCTTTTCACTTGAGTGGGTGGCGAGGGTTAAGGCGATTTAAGAGGGTGGGTCGCCTTCCTGATCGTATCCGTGAGTGCCACGCCCACCAAACGAGCCCGACCAGTAAGGCCAGATACACAATCAGAAAGCCAAGAACAAAGATTTGCGGGAACACGTTGATCATTGACTACTCGCCTTGATTCTCTCCGTTCACGGAGTTCGTTCCCACGTCACCCAACGTCAGCGCTCGGCTTGAAATCGTGTTGGATGGAACGATTGGTCGTAGACAGAGCCAACGTTAAGGCCACGTGAGAGGGTAGTTCAAAGTCCTTCCTGCTTCCATCAAGCCATGAGTATTCGGCATGGAACTACCCTTCTCAATCTGAGCAATGCACTCGAATCGTATGAGTAATTGCGTGGAACGTCGAGGAGATTGTCTGCGAGTTCTTCAACTTCTCGCCTGCGAGACCGCGATCAGAGACACCAGGCTCGGATTCAATATCCATTCGTTCTCCTTTCGAGCCTCATGGCTGCGTTCTTCCGATCAGGCAGATAAGCCACCAGCACATGCTGATAAACCCCGTCACGACAAATGCCGCGACGATCAGCACGGCCACGCCAAACTCAATGTCCCGCTTGGTTTGCGCCGTCATGGTTCCACCATGATAATCATCACGAATGCAGCCATTCCCCATTGCCCCAATCACTCCAGTAAACGCCGTCTAGTTCCATCACCGCAAGGTTTGCAGCGCTTCGTCCCAAAAGATCTGCGGAAATGTTCCAGCAGGGCATCTCCTGATAAGCGCGCTGCAGATCGGGCACGTGTTTTCGCCCCGCCCATCTATGCTCCATGTGGGACTTGGCCACGACGGTGACCTTGTGTTCCGGTTGGGCGAGCTGGTTGGCACGATCCACTGTGTGCTGGAACATGGTGCGAGTTCCAACAAAGGCACAGTATTGTTTGGGTCTTTCACGGCCGAAGAGCCTTCGCACGAAGGATCGTAGACGGTCACCGTTGCCTCCCGAAAGGATGATTGTCCACAGGTTTGCGAGTTCCTCCATGGCTTCAGGCCTCTTCTTTCATTCCGGTTGGGGTCGCAATAATTCGCTGGGCGACGGTATCCTCAGACTGGAACCCGCGGCGGCTGGCGGGGGACCTCCAGGTTGACCAGGCGATGCAGTCGAATCATATGACATCGTGCTGTACATGGGAGAGCCTCCGAGAACCTGGGGCGTCTTTCACAAACGTGCTCTGGGCATTGTTGCGAGGCGACCTGCCATGCCTAGAGCCAGAGAGTGCTGAGAGTCGCCTCGCACTACAAATTACGGCACTATCGAACCCTGTCACTCGGTCTTAGTGGTGTCCCGTTTGAATACAAGACTCTCTTTCCACCCCTGAAGCCAAATTTTGGTTATCACTCGTTCCCCATCGACCTCTTCGGAATGGACTTCCGTGTGGTTGCACTTCACCGCTTCCTTGGTTAATGTGGCCCGAGCCGCCGCCACCAAGTCGCCTCCCTGGAAGAAGCGAACTTCAGCGGAATCCTGGTTTTTCTCGACCTCAACTCGATAGGTACCAGGTTGCAAATGGGTATCCTCTCCGACGAATGCCCGACTCGTGATGCTCACTTCATCGGCCGCGGTGATAGACACGAAGACCAGCGTGCAAACCAGCGTGGATAGAATCCGATATGCCATTCTCTTTGGCATGATCTGAGCCTCCTTCACAAATGTTTCCCTCCTGACGGTAAGTTGCGGAGGGATGGTTTTCCTCGCCGCCGGGAGCGGAAGCGTAAGGGCGTCGAGAACTTGCTGGCCATCCCTCCGATGACCTACCCACCACCTTGAAGCAGGCAGGTCTGGTTCCAAATCTTCCGCGAGCACTCACCCCTTTGAAATCAGGGTGTTGGGCAGATGCAAAATACGCAGGCCGTCAAAGTTCTTGGACAATCCAGACTCTGATTGTCCGAGGTTTTGGACACTCAGGCCGAAATGTGCCAAGCGTACCCCGTGTAACTCACTGTTGCGCAAGCAATCGTGCAAAGTCTGGCGATTGGAACGATCCCTGCTTGGGTAACGATGGAAGGCGCAGCTCAGGAGGTTAGACAAATACCGCGAGGTAGCCGAAAATGAAAGAGTCGCCGCCGGAAGAACCTCGTTCTGAAATCCTTCCGCTACGAGCCGTGCCAGCGGGACCGCTGATGGACGCGAGAGAGTTATGTCCAAAAGCTACAGCTGGCCTGAGCCACCAACCAATGACCAGCAGGCGTCCCCCGTGGGCCGCCTGATTCAACGCGGGGCGCTCGCGAGGGCGGATCGGGGTTTTAATTGCACGAAGGGTAAAAGGGATTTCGTTATGCTTCATCTTTCCCAAGGTTGGAACGGATTGCACCCCCTCATCGTGCACTTCCCGATCATCCTGCTCTTGGTCGCACCCTTCTTGGTAATCGTGGGAATCGGACTTTCGGCCGCCAAGAGACGGCTATTTCTAGGATCGGCTTTGGCACTCATGGTCCTCGGGACGGCGATGACTTTCGTGGCTGTCACGCCGGGGAATCCCACGATGAAAGCCGTTGGCTCCCCACCTGCCTTAAAGGTTGCGCTGGAGGAACACTGGGCTCTGGCCGAAACTACACAGGAGCTGTTCATCGTGCTTACGTTGGGATTTGCAGCTCTGATCTTTGTCCCCAGGTTGCTGGGGCGCGAACTCGAGTCCCGTGTCAATACGGCACTGTTCGCTGCTTACCTGCTCTTTTATGCAACCGGAGCACTCCTTCTCGTCAACACTGCGGTCCAGGACGGGCACCTCGCCCGCGACCTTGAGGCGAAGACAGCGGCAACTTATCATCTGTCAGGAAAGGAGGGCGCGAGGTGAAAACCCCTACCGTGTTACTGATCCTCGAAGAGTCCCGTGATCTTGAAACCTACGGAAGCTTTCTCCGCGACAGGGGGTACGAGACCCTGGTGTGTACCTCCCCGAGCGAAGGCATCAGTTTCCTTGAGACCAAATCCGTCTCCCTAGTGATCGTCAGCCAAGGTACGCCGGCGTTCGAAGGCCGGCAGGTGCTGGAGCTGTCCCTTCAGCTCCATCCCAACGTTCCGGTTTTGGTTGTTGCGCGGGTTTTGGACACGCACTGCTACCTCGAAGCCATGGATCTTGGGGCGATCGATTACCTTGAAAGGCCGGAACCACGGGACCTGGCCTGGGTGGTCGATACGCATATGCCCCGGTGCGCAATCGCTTGATTTATCGATTGGGGTCGCTTATCCCGTACTTTGCAATCTTGTACCCGAGATCGCTGCGAGAAATCCCCAGGCGGCGGGCGGCTTCCGCCTGCGCCCCGTTGGTCGATTTTAAGCTTCTTAAGATGAGGGTCTTCTCGACCTCTGCCAGGAAATTGCGCAGGTCATCCACCTGTGGCAAGACTTCGGAGAGCTGTCTGGACTTCACGCCTGCCGCCCCTCCCGATTCCATTAATGCTTCTGGGCTTGACGGAACAGGGAAGCTATCCGCACTGAGTTCGCTGCCCGCCGAAAGGATCGAAGCCCGCTCGATCAGATTCCGAAGCTCCCGGATGTTTCCGGGGAAGTCGTAGGACCTCAGCTTCTCGAGGGCTTGTGGCATTAAGGTTCGCCTCGGCAGCTTGAGTTCCATGGACGCCTGCCGCACGAAGAGTTCTGAAAGGACAGCAATGTCCTCCCGCCTTTCGCGTAGTGGAGGAATAGCAATCGGCACTACCGCCAAGCGATAGTAAAGGTCCTGCCGGAATAGCCCTTCGCGCACACGCTGCGGCAAGTCGCGATGCGTGGCTGCCAGCAAACGTACATCCACTTTCCTTGGCTGCGTGGTCCCGAGCCGCAAGACTTGTCCTTCCGTGACTACGCGCAAGAGCTTGGCCTGCGCGGCTGGGCGACATCTCTGCCACTTCGTCGAGGAAGAGGGTTCCCTGGTGGGCGGCCTCGAAGAGCCCCTGTCGGCTCCGGTCCGCGCCGGTAAAGGCTCCCTTTTCGTGGCCAAAGAGCTCGCTTTCCAGGAGCGTCTCGGTGAAGGCCGCACAGTTCACGGCCACGAAGGGTTTGGAGGCCCGGGGGCTGTTCTTATGGATGGCGCGAGCTACCAGTTCCTTGCCCGTGCCCGTCTCGCCGGTGATCAGGACCGTGGCGCCGGTCGGAGCTACCCGCGCGATCAACTCACGCACCGCTCTGCATGGCCGTGCTCGAGCCGTAGATCTCGGGGGAGCCCTCCAGGCGAACCACCGTGTCCTTCAGGAGGACGTTCTCACGTCGCAGCCGTGTGCGCTCGCAGGCGCGTGAGACCGCCGCGCGTACCACCTGAGGCTGAAACGGTTTCGTAATGAAATCAAAGGCCCCTTGCCGCATGCTCTCCACCGCCAGATCGACGGTGGCGAAGGCCGTGATGACCACCACGGAAACGGTAGGATCGGCCTCGATCGCAGCCACCAACACCTGTAGGCCGTCTCCGTCGGGCATCTTCTGGTCGGTGAGCACGACGTCAAAATCCTCAGCCTGGATGCACTTCCGGGCCTCCTGAACCCCCGAGCACTCCGAGACTTCGTGGCCGTCTTGATGCAGGTTCAGCGCGAGCACCCGGCGCGTATGAGGCTCGTCATCCACAATCAATATTCTGCCCATAATCTCAACACCCGCGGTTTGAAGGTTGTCATCCCTCCCACAACTCAGCCTGAAAGGCCTTGCGAAAATTGGCACGAATCGGCGGAGCCACCCTCAACCGCCTGCGCTCCCCGCCGTCGGTTTAGACAGGATTCATGTCGGGTGTGAATCCGCCTGCGCCGCCGGAAATATCAGGGTAAAGCAAACGCGGCCCGGTTCGTTTGCCGAAAGGACTAGGTCGCCACCATGAGCGCGGGCAATGTTTCGCGCAATGGCGAGGCCCAGGCCGGTTCCCTGCGCCTTAGTAGTAAAGAACGGCTCGAAGATCCGTGCCACGGAGGCAGGCGGTATGCTTGGGCCGGCGTTCTCAACCTCAATCCGCACCGAGCCGTCGCCGTTTGCCCTAGCCCGCAAATCCACCCTGCCCTCTGGGGACGATGCTTCGACGGCATTCATCACCAGATCCACCAACGCTTGCTGCACGTAGCCGGCGTCGATTTCCGCCACCAAGCCGCCGGAAGAGTGGGCGTGAATGGACACTCCCCTCTCGTTTCCGCGGGGACGGCAGGCATCCGCAACGTAGCCGAGAGTATCATCAATAGAAGAGGGCGCCTTTAGCGGGCTGCGCGGGCGTGCGTATGCCAGGAAATCTGTGGTCAGCCTTTCCAGGCGGCGCGACTCTGTGGCCGCAATCTCGAACATCTCCTCGCGCTCGGAAGCCGCCAGCGTACTCCCGTGTGCCGTCGATAGAGCGCTGACAATAGCCGAGACCGGATTCCGGATCTCGTGCGCAATGCCACCGGCGAGGCGTCCCACCGCCGCCAGCCTTTCCTCTTGCAGCAGCCGTTCCCTTGTCTGCTCCAGTTCGCGCAGACTCTGCGCAAGCCGCCTCTCCTCCTGGTGGATCTGATTCACGAGGAGCCAGACCAGCACTCCCATCACGGTGTAGACCAGCGAGATAGTCCCGACCTCAAAGTATTCGTTCACGGGCGTCCGAAGTTGGTGTTGCGCATAATGCCAGACCCAGAAGAAATTGATGCAGACCACGACCGCTACGACGGCCAGCGTGTGCGGCAGGGTCAGGCGAAACGCTGCAACCAGGATGGGCACAACCATAATGACGAAGTATTGGGTATCCTCGCGATTGGTGACTCCTCCCAGCAGGATCGCAAGGAGAATATTGAAGCAAATTGAAGCCCAGCTCAGCAGCGTCATGCCAATGAGGCCCAGGGGCGTGCTCCGCGCCACCAACCAGAATAATTCCGCGCCTTGGACAAAGAGAGCCCCAGCCAGGATGCCGATCAGGGGTACGGAGGGAAACCCCCAATGTGAGGCGAACAAAGTGTGAACGAGGAGCAGCGTAGCTAGTATGAAAAGGTTGAGGATGATGAGGGTCGTTTCCTGGCGTTTGAAAGAATCAAAACCAGAGGCCGGGAACACCGATTTGGATTGGCGTCTGCGAAACACGTTGAGCTAGTTTAGCACGGCACTCGAAGACAGCACAGCTTTCGAAAGCGGACTCCGTGTATCTTGACAGGATGCGGAAAATAGGCTAGTATTGTAGCAGGATTCAGGAGTCAGGGGTCATGATTCAGAATGAACAGCATCTGTTTTCTGCCTTCTGCTTACTGCTGCCTGAACTTGAGGGAAATTCGAGTTGGCGGGATCCCAGGTCCAATGCTGTTCACGTAATAGGTTTCGGGAATTCAATTCGCAAAATGTTCCGGCGTGCCCCCCTCCTCACCCGCCTGCGGGTCGAAGCCGATGTTGTTCGCGGCTCGCCGGTTCCCCTTCGGCGGGCATAGGCCCGGCCCGCCCTGCCCTGCACCGGACGGTGCGGGGCGCCGACTGGTGATAGCGCCGGTTGCGGTCCACCCTCTGCCCCAAGGGGGCGAGGGGAGTAAATTCGAGGGGAATGAACGAATGGTAGCACCTCAAAAAAGTGGTTCCTCCGTGGAATTTGTGGGTGACCCGGGAGAGAGAAAAGGAGTAGCGCATCCTGCTCCGAACCTGTTAAGGGATATGTGGACCAACACAGATCCCGGCGCAGGGGGGAGACAGGATGCGCGTCAAGAGTATTCTGAATCAAGTGGAGAAGTACAAGGATTTTGTGTATGAGCGGGTACGGTGGAAGGAGGAGGGGGGAGAACAGGTGCTGGCGGTGGAGGTGCGGCCACGAGCGCATCGTCCGGGTCGGTGTTCGGGGTGTGGGGAGCCGGGGCCGGGATATGACCGCTTGCCGGCGCGCGCCTTCGAATACGTGCCGCTGTGGGGGATGCGGGTGTACTTCGTCTATGCGCTGCGCCGGGTGCAGTGCGCGCGTTGCGGGGTGAAGGTAGAGATGGTGCCCTGGGGGCAGGGGAAGCAGACTCTGACGCGCAGCTATCTGCAATTTTTGGCCACCTGGGCGGGCCGGGTTTCCTGGCAGGAGGTGGCGAGATTTTTTCACACTTCCTGGGAGAAGGTTTTCCATGCCGTGAGCTGGCAGGTGGAGTGGGGGTTGGCGCATCGGGATCTGTCGGGCATCCAGGTTCTGGGCATCGATGAGACGGCCTGGCAACGTGGGCATCGCTATCTGACGGTGGTTTATCAATTGGACGGCCAGGCCCGGCGCCTGCTCTGGGTGGGGGAGCAGCGCAGCGCCCAGACGCTGTTGAACTTCTTCCACTTTTTCGGCCCCGAGCGCACCCGGCAGTTGCGTTTCATCTGCAGTGACCTGTGGCGGCCTTATCTGGAAGTGGTCGCCCAGAAGGCTGGGCAAGCGCTGCATGTCTTGGATCGGTTCCACGTGGCGATGAACCTGAACCAAGCCATAGACCAGGTACGCATCGAAGAGAGCCAAGAGTTGCGGCGGCAGGGGTTCCGCCCGCTCCTGAGCCGCAGCCGCTGGTGCCTGCTGAAGCGGCCTGAGCATCTCACCTCGCAGCAGGAAATCAAGCTGGCGCACTTGCTGCGCGCTAACCTGCGCACGGTGCGTGCCTATCTGCTCAAGGAAGACCTGGGGTTCTTTTGGACCTGTCAGGGGGTGCTGTGGGCGCGACGCTTCCTGAAGGGATGGTATCACCGGGTGCTGCGCTCTCGCATCGAACCCCTCAAGAAGGTGGCGCGCATGCTGCGGGCGCACGAACCTTTGCTGTTGAACTGGTTTCGGGCGCGTAAGCTGATCTCCAGTGGCCCTACCGAGGGCCTCAATAACCGTTTGCAATTGACGCTGCGAAAAGCCTATGGCTTTCGCACCTTTCGCGCCGCCGAAATCGCTCTCTACCATACTCTTGGTGCTCTGCCGGAACCGGAGGCCACCCACAAATTCTGCTGAAGAACCAAAAAAGTGAAGGAACGACGCGGGAATGTCTATGAAAACAAAGGGGCGGCTTTCCACTGGCAAGGCAGAAGCGGGAATGTTATAGAAAACAAAGATAGTTATGCGTTGAAACGGGAATGTTGGTGAAAACACAGGCGGTTAGTTGGTGGAAGGCGCAAGGCATGGGGCAATTCTGAATTCTGAATTGAATCGCCCACCGCCGGCTGGCTGTCTACGGTCGGCTGCCACTGCCTGCTGCCGACTGCCTTCTGCCTACTACGTTCTGCCTACCGCCTGCTGTGGGACCAAACAAGGCGTGCCGCTCGCCGCGAAGCGGTGTAAAATTACGCTGATTCAGTTGCGTCTGGGTCGCCGCTTACTGCGACCCTTGGGGGGCAAAGCATGCACCGAGTTGTGAAGTGGCTGGCGATCAGTTTGCTCTGTTCCGTCTCTCTAGCCTCTGCCGGGGAGATGACCGAAGGGCGCCTGATGCGCTTTCCGGACGTTTACAAGGACAAGATTGTTTTCAGTTATGGAGGGGATCTTTGGTTGACCTCAACCTCCGGCAGTGTAGCGCGGCGGATCACCTCTCATCCGGGCCTGGAATTATTCCCCAAGTTCTCGCCTGACGGCCAATGGATCGCCTTCTCGGCACAGTACGACGGCAACTTCAACGTCTACGTTATTCCGTCGGAAGGCGGCGAACCCAAACAACTGACGTTCCTGCCGGATGCCGTGAGCATGCCCGAGCGCATGGGGCCGAACAACATGGTCATCACCTGGTTCCCGGACAGCAAGCGCATCTTATTCCTCTCCCGGCGCGACACTTACAACGATTGGTTTGGACGGCTCTTCAGCATAAGCATCGAGGGCGGCCTGGCGGAGCGGCTTCCTATTGATAAGGGCGGGCTCACCTCCTTTTCGCCGGACGGCACGAAGATCGCCTATAACCGCATTTTCCGCAACTTCCGCACCTGGAAGCGGTACACGGGCGGCATGGCCCAGGACATCGCAATCTATGACTTCAAGAATAACACCTACGAGCGCATCACGGATTACCCCGGCACAGACACTTACCCCATGTGGCACGGGGACACGATCTATTTCGGTTCCGACCGAGGCCCGGAACACCGCGTGAACCTTTACAGTTACAGCCTGAAGACCAAAGAGACTCGCCAACTCACCAACTTTAAGGATTACGACGTCAACTGGCCCAGCCTGGGGCCTGACTCCATCGCTTTTGAGAACGGTGGGTTCCTTTACCTCTTCGACCTGAAAAGCCAGAAGGCGCGCAAGTTAACGGTGTACCTGCCCGGTGACCGGCCCCTGGCGCGAAAGCACTGGGCAGGAGTCGGCGAGGTCATCACGGACTTTGACATTTCCCCCGAGGGAAATCGTGCCGTCTTTACGGCCCGCGGAGACATCTTTACGGTGCCCGCCAAGGAAGGTAGCGTCCGCAACCTGACCCAGACGCCCGGCATCCACGAGAAAAATTCTGTGTGGTCACCGGACGGAAAATGGATCGCGTACTTCTCCGACCGCTCCGGTGAAGACGAGCTTTACATCATCCCGCAGGACGGCATGGGAAAGGAAATCCGCATCACCAGCGACGGCAAGGTGTTCAGATTGCCTCCCGTCTGGTCGCCCGACAGCAAGAAGTTGCTCTACGCGGATAAGGAGACGCGGCTCTTCTACGTGGATATCGTGGAGAAGAAGCCAGCCCAAATCGACAAGGGCAAGTATGCCGACCTGACCGACTACAGTTGGGCTCCCGATAGCAAATGGGTTGTTTACGCCAAGGCGGCTGAGAATCTAAACCAGGTGATTTACCTTTTCTCGCTGGCCGATAAGAAGATCACACCGGTCACGACGAGCTTTACCAACAGTTGGAATCCCACCTTCGACCCCGCCGGAAAATATCTCTATTTCCTTTCCAACCGTGACTTCAATGAAGTCCTGGGGGTTTATGACGTTGAATTTTCCAACCCTAAGGCCACGCGTGTTTATGTGGTGACGCTGCGTTCCGACTTGCCCTCGCCTTTTGCTCCCAAGAGTGATGAGGCCGGGGCGAAGAAACCCGAGAGCCCGGCCGCAGAGAAAAAAGAGGAAAAGAAGGCCGAGGAAGCGCCGGCAGCGAGAGCGGTCCCGAAGGACTTCCGCATTGACCTGGCGGGCATTGCCGAGCGCGTCGTGGCTTTGCCAACTCCTGCGGAGAACAGCCGGGCGCTGAACGCTGCGGAAGGTTTTGTCTATTACGTAACGATGCCCGTCTCAGGCCTTTCCGGACCCTTGCCGGGTGAATCACCGGCCATCCACGCCTACGACATGAACGAACGGAAGGACAGCGTCCTAATCACCCCGGCCACCAACTACGCGCTCTCCTTTGACGGCAAGAAGATCCTCTACGCCGCGCCCAGCGGAGCCGGCGGCGGCGCTGAACAGGAAGGCATGCCGGGGCCGCAGACCTTCGGTATTATCGACGCCAAGCCTGAAAAGGAACCCCATAAAGCCGGCGAAGGCACGCTGAATCTGGCTTCCATGCGCATGGAAGTCGATCCGCAAGCCGAGTGGAACCAGATTTTCAACGAGGTGTGGCGGCAGGAGCGTGATTATTTCTTAGAAGCTCCCATGAACGGCGTGGACTGGCAAAAGGAGCGCGAGCGCTATGCTCCGCTGCTGCCTTACCTGGCCGACCGGTACGACTTGACCTATGTCCTCGGTGAAATGATCGGGGAACTTTCCAACTCCCACACCTACGTGGGAGGCGGTGACTACCCGGAGTTGAAACCCATTAACGTGGGCGTGTTGGGCGCGGATTTTGAAACTGACACCGCCCACGGGCTCTACCGCTTCAAGAAGATTTATTCCGGAGAGAACTGGGATGCCTCGCTCCGCTCGCCGCTTACCGAGCCCGGAGTGGATGTGAAACCAGGCGACTACCTGCTGGCCGTGAACGGCAAGTCCTTGCGCATGCCGCAGAACCCTTACGAATTGTTCGTCAACACAGTGAATGAGAACGCCACCCTGACGGTGAACTCGAAGCCCACCGAGGAAGGGGCGCGGAAAGTGGTGGTGAAGCCATTGGGGAGCGAGTATTCCCTCCGCGAGCTCGACATGATCATCACCAACCGCAAGAAGGTGGAAGAGGCCAGCGGCGGACGGGTGGGATATGTTTACATTCCCAATATGGGCGCGGAAGGGCTTAACGAATTTGTGAAGCAATTCTTCCCGCAGGTCCGCAAAGAGGGCCTGATCATCGACGTGCGTTACAACGGCGGCGGCTTCGTGGATCAGATCATTTTTGAGCGCCTGCGCCGGATACTGGCGGGAATGGAGTCAGCCCGCAACTTCGAGAGCAACACCGTTCCTGATGTGGTGTTCCATGGTTATATGGCCTGCGTCACCAATGAGTACGCCGCCTCCGACGGAGACTTCTTCAGTTATTTCTTCAAGAAATACAAGCTGGGGCCGCTCATTGGCATGCGCACCTGGGGAGGAGTGCGAGGCATTCGCGGTTATATTCCTCTGATGGATGGCGGCTACATTACGCGCCCTGAATTCTCACTCTACGGGACGAATAGCGAGTGGCTGATTGAAAATCACGGCGTGGCCCCGGATATCGAGGTCGATAACCGGCCGGATTTGGTTATGCAAGGCCGCGATCCGCAGCTCGAAAAAGCCATCGAGCTGGTGATGAAAGAGATCCAGGAGCACCCCAAGAAGCTGCCTCCGCGCCCCGCTGATTTACCCGCCTACCCAGGGGGCCCGGGTTAGTGGGCCGTTGGATCATCGCTTGCCCCAGGATGGCGGGAATGGCTGATTTTCGATCAGGCTTGTCCAAATTACGCTCAGTGGGTCGGGCGTTAACCTGTGGCTCCGCCGCCTGCTGTGCGGAAAGGCTGCGAAGCTGTGAAAAAATCGAGTTGTAGGGGCGGCCCTTGTGGCCGCCCTAGGGCAACCACGAGGGTTGCCCCTACGACGCGACGGCAAAACGCAATTCTTTTACACCTTCTGCGCCTTTCCGCACAGCAGGCGGCAGAGCCGCGTCGACCACTCGAAGAGCTCGCTAATTTGGACAGCCATGATTTTCGATTGCCCCGCCGCGGCGGGCTGACGGACGGCGGAAAGAGTTACCGCGCCACTTTTTCAATCGGCCATCAGCGATGTTTCACACCGACCCGCGAGGCGTCTCGACTTTGTTTACCGCGACATTAAGGCCCTCTCCCGTATCCCACAACATTTTGAATGTGCTAAAGAGATACCCACCATATGTTGTGTTTTTGGCTTGACAAACCGAACCGGTTGGATTAGATTCCTCTAAGTCGAGCGAGGGAGCTGGTTGCGCTCTGAGGGTGGCGCGGCCAGTTGAGGCTGGTGATCCTGTTGCTCTTCAGGATTACGACTCGCCGCAATCCAGGGAAAAAGCGCCAATACATTCACGAGGAGGCCAACATGGCAGAGAGGGACGTTGTCGCGATGGCAACAGAAGCTATGACTTCGACAAAAGAGAGCGCGAATCAACAGGGCATTACTCTGAAGCGTTATTTCACCAGGCCCGGCGCGCCTCCATTTGATGAGATCGAGTGGGAGTTGCGGACGGCGTCCATTCAGAACGAGAAGGGGCTGGTGATCTTCGAGCAACGCGATGTGGAGGTGCCGAGCGAGTGGTCGCAGACGGCCACCAACATCGTGGCTTCGAAGTACTTCCACGGAAAGCTGGGCACGCCGGAGCGCGAGTCGAGTGTGCGGCAGCTCATCAGCCGCGTGGCTGACACTATTGCGCAGTGGGGGGTGGAGGGCAGTTACTTCCGCACCGAGGAGGACGCCAAGAACTTTCACGACGAGCTGGTGCACCTCCTGGTTCGTCAAAAAGCTGCATTCAATTCACCCGTATGGTTCAACTGCGGCCTGTGGCACAAGTACCATCGGAATTCGCAAGGCAGCGGTTGGTACTGGGATGCTGCCACGGGCGGCGTCCAGAAGGAGACCGAGGCCTATCGTCATCCGCAGTGCTCCGCCTGCTTTATTAACTCCGTCCAGGATAACCTCGATAGCATCCTGACTCTGGCCAAGACCGAAGGGATGCTCTTCAAATGGGGTTCGGGCACGGGCACGAACCTCTCGCCACTCAGATCCTCCGTGGAACCACTGTCGGGCGGCGGTGTGGCCTCCGGTCCCTTATCGTTTATGAAGGGCTATGACGCGTTTGCGGGGGTCATCAAATCGGGCGGCAAGACGCGCCGCGCGGCCAAGATGGTCATCCTGAATATCGATCACGCGGATATTGTCGAGTTTATTGAATGCAAAGCCAAGGAAGAGCGCAAGGCGCGGGTGCTGGTGGACGCCGGGTACGACAGCGCCATCGACGGCGAAGCCTACAGCTCTATCTTTTTCCAGAACGCCAACAACAGCGTGCGGGTGACCGATGAGTTCATGAAGGCCGTGGTGGAGGACAAGGATTGGACCACCCGCAAGATCTCCACAGGCGAGCCGGCGAAGTCCTACCGGGCGCGCGACCTGATGAAGAAGATTGCAGAAGCGGCTTGGCAATGCGGCGACCCGGGGATGCAGTTCCACACCACCATCAACAAGTGGCACACCTCCAAGGCCACGGCGCCGATTAACGCCTCCAATCCCTGTAGCGAATACATGTTTTTGGACGATTCGGCCTGCAACCTCTCCTCGCTTAACGTGATGAAGTTCCTCACGCCCGACGGTAAGTTCGATGTCGAGGGCTTCCGGCACGCCGTGGACGTGATGATTACGGCGCAGGAAATCATTGTGGATAACGCCAGCTACCCCACGGAGAAGATTACGCACAACTCGCACGACTTCCGTCCCCTGGGATTGGGTTACGCCAACCTGGGCGCACTGCTTATGGCCAACGGCCTCCCTTATGACTCGGACGCCGGGCGCGACTTCGCCGCTGCGATCACCGCCCTGATGCACGGCGAGGCGTATCTCCAATCCTCGCGCATTGCGGCTGAGATCGGCCCCTGCGCCGGCTACCCGCTGAACCGCGATCCGTTCCTGGGCGTGATCGCGATGCACCGCGAAGCGTTGGGGAAGATCAACTCGCACAACGTTCCCGAGGATTTGTGGGAGAGTGCGAAGAGGACCTGGGACGATTGCCGGGCGAGCGGCATGAAGTATGGTTACCGCAACGCCCAGGTGACGGTGCTGGCGCCCACCGGGACCATCGGATTCATGATGGATTGCGACACCACCGGCATTGAGCCCGACCTGGCGCTGGTGAAGTACAAGAAGCTGGTGGGCGGCGGGCTGATGAAGATCGTAAACAGCGTGGTTCCGGGGGCACTGTTGAAACTCGGTTACACGCAGCAGCAGGCCGACGACATCGTGAAGTACATCGACCAGCACGGCACCATCGAGGGCGCTCCGGGCCTCAAGCCGGAGCACCTTCCCGTTTTCGATTGCTCTCTGAAGCCCGCCAACGGCAAGCGTTCCATTCACTACATGGGGCACGTGCGCATGATGGCGGCTGTGCAGCCGTTCCTCTCCGGCGCTATTTCAAAAACGGTTAATATGCCGGAGGAAGCGACGCCTGAAGAGATTGCCAATGTCTACACCGAGGGCTGGCGCCTGGGCCTGAAGTCCATCGCCATCTATCGCGACTACTCCAAGCGCGTGCAGCCCCTCAACACCTCGGATGCGAAGCCCGAAGGGCAGGATTCAGGAGTCAGGATTCAGGAGTCAGGAGACAGAAAGCAGGAGACGGAAGGAGTTCAGGGAAAGGCCGACAACGCCCGGACCTCAGCTCCCAGCCCCCAGCCCCCAGCTCTCGCCCCTGCGCCGCCCACGCCCAAGCCCTACCGCCACAAGCTGCATGACGAACGCCGCGCCATCACCCACAAGTTCTCCGTGGGCGCGCATGAGGGTTACCTGACCGTGGGGCTTTACGAGGACGGCACGCCGGGCGAAATCTTTATCACCATGGCCAAGGAAGGCTCCACCGTGTCCGGCCTGATGGATTCTTTCGCCACCGCCGTCTCCCTGGCCCTGCAATACGGCGTGCCGCTCAAGGTCCTTTGCGACAAGTTCAGCCATATGCGCTTCGAGCCCAGCGGCTGGACCAATAACCTGAAGATCCGCTTTGCGAAGTCCATCATGGATTACATTTTCCGCTGGATGGCCTACAAGTTCCTGCCTGAGGATGCGCAGCCTCAGGAGGATGCCAGCGTCGCTTCACTGAACGGCACGGAGGTCGAGAAAGCCGCCGGCTTGGCCACGCAATTCACCCAGGCGGCGGGCGGAACGGCAGGTTACGGCGCAGAGATGAGCCAGCCGGGCCTGGCGGGCGTCGCACACAGTGACGACGCGCCAAGCTGCTCCGATTGCGGCGCCATCATGGTCCGCAACGGCTCCTGCTACCGCTGCATGAATTGCGGCTCAACCAGCGGGTGCTCGTAGGACGAAAGTAGGCAGTCGGCAGAAAGCATAGGCAGTGGGAGCGCCAGCCAATCCCCGAAGGGGATACATATAGTAGCCGGGGGCAATGCCCCCGGAAACAAAGCCCCCACGCTGGCTTTACCCTGAAAGGGTCACATCGGCAGTAGAGAAGGACATGGCACAGACGCTGGTATGCTTGAGGGTGCACGTTGTCTTCTCGACGAAGGACCGGCGCCCGATCATTACGCCAGAAGTGGAACCGGAACTCTACGCCTACATGGCCGGAACGGCGAAGACCCTGGACTCACGTTGTCTTGCCGCCGGAGGAACCAACAATCACGTCCACCTGTTGATCTCGCAATCGAAGAACATGGCTCTGAGCCGGTAGATGGAAGAGATCAAGAAGAGTTCCTCGAAATGGATCAAAACCAAGGACACGGCCTTGCGGAGCTTCGGCTGGCAGGACGCGTATGGCGCCTTCACAATTGGGCAGTCGCAGGTGGAAGCATTACAGAGGTACATTGCCGGGCAGAAGGAAAGGCACAAGAAGCTGACCTTCGAGCAAGAGCTCGTCGCGCTGCTGAACAAATACCGGGTTCAATATGACGAGCGCTACCTGTGGTCGTGAGGTCTTATGCGACCCCTTCAGGGTCGGGGGGCGGTTGGCCCTGTTTTCCGGGGGCGTTGCCCCCGGCTACTATATTGTGCCCCTGCGGGGCGATAGCAATGCGATGAATGACGTGGCCCAGGCTTGGCTTCGAAAATCCAAGGACAATCTCGACTCGGCAGACATTCTGCGCAACCACGGCACGCCAAGCGGCACCTTAGATCGCGCGTACTTCGCCATGTTTGATGCGGCGAAGGCCATGGGCGCCGCCGAAGGCAAGGACTACCCGCCCTGCTCCAAGTGGCTCGATGTCTTCGGCGAAGTCTTCGTAGAGACGGGCCGGATTGAGCGGGACCTTTTCGATGACCTTCGCGAGGCTTACCGGCTGCGTAAGTTGGACGTTTACGGTACAAGAGAGGAAGACCTCATTCCACGCGATGTAGCCGAGTCCGTATTCTTGAAGGCTGCATACTTCGTCGCCAAAGCCGAAGAGTTCCTGAAGGCAGCAGGAGGTGAGCTTGAGCTTGGTCAAAGCACGTAAGTCTTCTTACCTTGACGTCAATGCCGCCCTATACGCGATCTGCTCGACGGGCAAAGGCCGCTGCTGGCATTGCGACCGAAAGCTACCTGCTGCGGAAGAAGCCATCGACGTAGGATGGCATGTGCAGCGCGTAGAAGGCGAGCGCGTGGCCAGCATCATCTTGATTTGTCCGAAATGCCGGCGCAAGCGGGCCAAAGTGGGCGAAAAACAGTTTCTGCCCAACCTCTCTCCACCTGTCTGCAATGCCGTCCAGTGATCCCTGTCAGTACTTTCCACGATGATGACCTTTCAAGAACTGCTCGCCTTTTATGAAGACCATTTACACCGTCAAGTATTGCCATTCTGGTTAGCGCATGGAGTGGACCGGGAGTTTGGAGGCGTGTTCACCCTTCTCCGTGACGACGGGCTGCCTTACTTGCCCAGGGCTGCTTGAATATACTTGGCGACTTGCGCTGCCAATTCCACGGAACCTTCCGCTCTAAAGTGTACGTTTTTCGGATATTGCCATCTTTCGATTTTATCCATGTTCGCTTCCACGAGGGCGTGTAAGTCATCGATAGGAATCTGGTTCTCATCCATGACTTTCTTCGCGACGGCGTTATAAGCGACGGCGTCGGCTTCGCTGCGGGCGTTCGTTCCTTCGGGAACCGGGGTTGTGCTCGCCCAAATCAGCTTTGCACCGGTGGCTCGAAGGGTCTTGACCAGTTGCCGGAGGTTCTTTTCGTAATCCTCGAGGGACACCTGCTCTTTGCCTGTCGCCGGCATGATGGCGAGGTCGTGCAACCCAAAGTTAAAATGAATGACCGCCCAATTGCCATCGCCCAGCCAATAGTCGATATTCTTTAGCCCATACCCGGTGTTCTTGCCATTGTCAGGGATTCTCAGAACGTTGACTTTCCCAGTGAGCAGATGGCGCACCTCCGCCGTGTAGTACATCGAGATCGAGTCACCGATGATCAAGACCCGGGGGAGGGATGGGTCTTCCTTGAGGTCCCTGGGGAAGACGGGAATCTTGACGTAACTCGGGTATACTCTCATCTCTTCGGGAATCACCCACTTGCTTTGCGCCCACAACGTGCCAGCGGTAATCAGCGCCAGAGCCACGGGTGCGATGAAATTCGTGATTCTTCGAGTCATAAGATCCTCCAAAGGATGTTTGTTTCGAACCTCTTTAATAAAGCTGACGGCGTGGATGACTGTTTGGTTGGTGGAGAATGTATTCGCCAAGACGCCTCGCCTCGTCGTAAGGCTCGTTCGCCCTCCGATGCAGCGATCTGTGTTATTCCCGGAGCTGGATGGAATAATGGTCGGCGTCCTTCAGAATGAAGTGCAAGCGCAAGGGTTTCTCTTCCAAGCCAATGCGCGCGTAGCCGAACTTGTGTTTAGGGTTCTGAATCTGAATGACTTCCTCAATGTTGTCTCCAATGAGCAGTTTTGTGGACTCGAATCCCCAGCCCAAGCATTGCGCCCGGCCCCCAGGCGGAGGTTAAGAAGTTTCAGAATCCCTCGCCCGAACGATTCAGGGAGCTATTCTTAGTAAGCAGCGAGAAAGGGTGCTACCAGAAGATTGAGGACGACGAGCGCCTATTTTCGATGGTGGAATTCCAGCTCGTTTACCACTCCTTCCGACACTTCCGAAAGTTTTGCGACAACTTAAAAGCCGCGCGCGTCAATAATGCGCCCCTCAACAGACGTCGTCGTTCGTCATTCGGCCGCCAGGGCTGTCGAACGCAACGCGCAGACCGCATCGCCAAGGTCTCCGACATAAATGGCAATGCCGGCGCCACTCGCGAGAAATGCTTTTGTCCTTCCAGGGATTATTTCACAGTTTTTCAGGGGAGGGGTGCGATCAGAAGTTTGAGTTGGCGGTTCTCAACCTTCAAAAACGTCAAGCCCTGTTTGGGTGAGTAGCACATCTCACCCCAGCCCCCGAGCTGCTCTGAGCGTTCGTAGTAACCCACCACTCCCCCCGAATTGAGAAGAACGAGGTAGCTACAGTGCACTTGGTGTTTCTCAATCCTGATTAGGTCCAGGATTATCAGCCCGCCGGAAACATGCAGCCTTGTGACGACGCTCATCGGGTCTGGATTATCAAAAGCGACGCGGCGGAGGAGCCCTCCGTCTTGTGCTATGACGAGAATCTGGTTGGAGCCCGCAAAGTAGAAATTGCCATCATCCCCCACCGCAGCCCCTGGGGCAAGCGCTTCCCCTGAGGCCAACTTCGCAAGGTCCACACCGGGCACTGAGCTGTCCACTTCCTGCCGCACTGCTCCTGATGACGTATCCAGCAACGCCAGGTAGCCCTTTCCCTTTAGGTCCGGAGGGGCGGTGCGATCGTAGAAGCCAAAAAAGAGAAGCGTCCTGCTGTCGGAGGCCACTATGTTGGAGGCGCTTACGCCTTGGGGGAGGCGAAGCGAAATCGGCTCGGCCTTGGCGGTGTCCTCGTCGAAGCGCAGGAGCTTGATCTCGCCGTCCATCCCGGCAAGCACGTATACGTTTCCACCGGGCGTGACTGAGAAGTCGGAGAAAACGGCCTTCGGCTCCTTAAAGGTCCTGCCTTCGCTTGCATCGGCAGACAGCCTTAGAATCTCGGTCCCGCTAGAGCCCCCGACATGGAAGTACATGTTGCCCTCTTTGTCGCACGCGGGATTCCCCAGAACGTGAACGGAGGGGCCAGCACGTTACGCGTGGACGAGGGCGTGAGCAACTTCGGTGGCATCAAAGCTTGTGCGCCGACATATTGGGCGAGGAAAAGGCACAATAGCACCTCCAGCGTCGCGGCTATCATGGGTTCACCCTCCTTAGTTCCGGGCTTCCGCCGTGAGTTCTTGCATGTGACTCGAGGAGGGGTGTGTCCTCACCCACTCCTCCAGCCGTGCGAGGTCGCTGCTGCTGTGACAGTCGGCGCTTCCCCCCGACCCTGTTGGCCGATTTAGGAGGGTAGTCGCGACCAGGGCCGGGGCGGCAGAGCACGTCTCGGCGTTCCCGACAAAACATCCAGCGCAGTCAACGAATTCCGCCGTCGGGTTGCACTCGGAGGTCCCATACGCGCACGCGGCCACGGCTCTCATTGCTCCGCATTGACAATTCACCACTACCTGCCTTATGCTCGCCTGAAAGCACTACCCGTAAGCTCCCAGACCGTCTAGTATACCGTTTCACTAAAGTATGCTCATATCACGTCATCAAGGCGTCGAACTTCTTCCAGCGATGAACCACGGGGGCGGCGTTGATTTCGGCAACTCCGAGCAGGATTCGATCCCGCAGCTCCTCCCAGGATTGCACGCGAATGTGCCGCAAGAAGGTTCGTGCCATTTTGCCGAAAAGCGTTTCCACCATATTCAGCCAGGAGCCATGGGTGGGCGTCAGCACGTATTTGAACCGATTGGGACGAGTGGCCAGGTAGGCCTGCGTCTCCTTGGAAAGGTGCGCCGAGTGATTGTCCAGTACCAGACGAAGGATACACGTGGGCGGATAGTAGCGATCCAAATCCTGCAGCAGAGCAATGAACTCGCGACTCCGATGGCGACGCTCGACTCGCGCCATGACATGTCCCGTCTGCAGATCGAGCGCGGCCAGAATCGAAGCTGTGCCCAAACGCTTATATTCGTGATCGCGCGCCACAGTGGAGTGCTGGCCCGCTACCGGCGGCAGATCGGGAGCCGTGTTCGCCAAGGCTTGCAGGCCGGGCTTCTCATCGACGGAAACGGTGATCAGGCTGGGCGGTGCCTCCGGAGTCCCGCCGGTTTGATTCTGCAGCATCACTTCTTGATAGACCAGCAGTACCTCGCGCATCTTGGCCTCGAAGGCCGGATCGCGGCGCTCCAAGTAATAAGTCACCTTGTCGGGGCGCAAGGCTTGTTGGGTCAAGATCCGCTGCACGGTCGCCTTGGCCGCCCGCGCCAACCCCGGGTGCCCGGCCGCCACCGCTTGCCGACGCACATGCTGGGCCAGCGACTGCCGCGTCCACAATTCCGCCGCGTAACCGTACTCCAGGGGCTTCGAGCAGGCTAAGTGCACCACCCAAGCCTTGGCGGCTTCTGTAATCACCGGCTCCCGAGGCCGATGGTAGGCGTCTTTCAGGCCCGCCGTCAAACCCACGCGGAGGGCCTTGCCCACCCACTTGGTCACGCTGGTGCGGGTCATGCCAACCTTGCGAGCAATCGCGGTGATGGTTTCGCCGGCATGATAGCACCACAGAATCTCGGCCCGCTGCACCTCCCGCCGCGGCGCCGTCTGCGAACGACGCAGGCGTTCGAGTTGCTCCACTTCCTCTCGGGTCAACACCAACTTTGCACGCCTCGATTTTCCTGCCATGCCGCGAAGCATACCAGGAAAAAAGCTCTATGTGAACATCTTTTAACGAAACGGTATACTAGTATGCATGTGACGACCATGAGGCCCAATGCTCGTCTCATAATTGATCCTCCCTCCCTTGACCTGCGTCAATCCTTCCTTCCGCCCCCAGAATCTCAGTCGCCGCTCTATGCGGTACCGAATCGGCGGTGCATTTTGTCCGTTTTTACCACCGACTCGCCTCCGTGTCAACACCAATTTCAATTCACCAATTTCAATTCGTTAAGACTTATCAAAAGGTCATGCGTGTGGCCAGGACGCGCCCCGCCTCTCCAGTTTCCACATTTGTACTGGGCTTTCTTGGCCTCGTGCGCCTTGCGCCCTCTCCCCCAAGGGGGAGAGGGGAGGCGAATTGGGAACCGTCAGCTCAGGTGAACAGTATTGGGGCTAGCGGGCATTGCGCGAGTCTTGCCGGGCGGCCCGGATGTCCTCGATGTAGTTGCCCGTTTTCGAAGCTGCTCGCTCGAGCTCGGCTGTGTCATGGGCGTGCGAGCAGACGGTGGGGTCGCAGTCGGCGCCGGAGGACCTGTGCCCGAAGCTCCGTCTCTCATTTCGTCGTTCGCTCATGGCAATTGCCGCAATCGGCGGTGGGGGACGTTTGCCCGACGTTCCCGTTCATTCGGGAAGCGGCGAACTGCGCCGGCCGCAACGTGGCGACGGTGGAAGCAGTGGGCAGCACAGCGTTGTTCTGCGCAGTGGTTTCGCCAGAAACGAGATGAACACGAGCGACGCCGTAGACCAGAAACTCGGGAGCGGTGAAGCGCGCGCGGTTCCCGGACTTTTCGATGCGCAGTTCCTGTGGATCAGGAGACTCCGGCGTCATCCACTCGATCTTGCTGATGGAGAAGCCGGCCGGGCTGACGAGGTCCGCTTTGACACCGGAGACCGCGATTGGGTTCTCGTCCGCAATGAAACCCGTCTTTTCCTTCTCCCCGGGCTCCTTGCGGTTGTAGTTCACAAAGTGGATATCCCAAGTGCCGCCTTTTTCGGGATGGCTCGCGGATACGCGGACGGTCGTAGGCGCTTCAAAGCGGCTGAGACCATCGTAGGATTCCCCCTGCATCTCCGGCATCGACGCCACGGTGAAGACCCGTTTGTACCTGGCCAACTGGTCCGGCGTCGCGATGTCGTCCGGAAGCACATCGAAGAGGATGTGGTCATCCAGCAGGCGGCCGCCGACGGCATTGTAGGCCGAAAGTGCGTCCGTAAAACGCCCCTCGTGAATCTGGCTGCGCGGGTGCTCCATTCTCGTGAGACTCTCGTGTCCATACTTTATGCCAGCTTATTTTGGCGCACGGATTATACATCCAACCGCCTCCTTGGAGCGGTGTTTCGTCCTTTTTATTCGCGCTTGGATTCTTGACAACCCCGTTCGGCTTGGTCAACGATTGACATGCAAGTTTGATCCCAGGGAGTTCCGGGACCGTACACTCCAGGCGGTCCTCCAACGGCGAGGTTGGGACGATGGCGGAGTAAGTCAGGTCGCGATTTCATATGTTGAAGCCGAAGCCGTTCAGCAGGCTGCAAGCCGATCTGCCGGAAAACTGTTTGTCCGCCACAATCGGCGCTTCTTTGGGGACTTCGTCCAGGTGAAGGAGATCATTGACTCCGGAATCCTGGGCGAAGTGTTTTTGATCCGGGTCCGAGGTTTGAAGTATGACCTCAGGAATGACTGGCAGACTCTGAAGAAATGCGGGGGCGGGTTGATGTTGAATATGGGGCCTCACTTTATCGAACACTGCTTGATGTTTCTGGGGTGGAAGTACGAATCAGTTTGGGCTAATCTCAAATTGGTTGCAGCTACCGGGGATGCGGAAGATCATGCCAAGGTCATCTTCAAAGGGGACAAGGGGCTGGTAGTTGACCTGGAGATCTCAGGCGGGTCCGCACTGGACGAAGTGTCCTTCGCTGCCTATGGCAAACACGGCGCCCTGGCTTGTGACGGCAAGATGATCCGCCTGAAATACTACGACCCGCGAAAAGTGGTTTCCAACCCGGCCCACGCGGAGACTCCCGGCATGGATGCACCATTCGGCAGTGGCATAGGAATCCCATGGGTAGAAGAAATGATCCCCGTGCAGCCCCCAGCTCGCGAGATTTGGAACGAAGTTTACAAGGCCATTCGTGAGGGAGGGGAATATCCCATTACGGTGGAACAGGCCGTGAGGGTCATAAAAACCATCTGTGACGTGAAGAGCATGGCGGGATTCTGATTCCCAGTGAGTGATTTGGCAATCTACTTTGACATGAGATATTGAGTCGCAGTTTCGCAAAAAGCCGCGTTGGAGCGTCCATCTGAATCCCTTCATTAACCATACCGAAAAACGATCGTCCCCGGGGCGAGAAACGGATGAGGTCATCCTTCAGGGTGTTTCAAACCAGCGCCGATGGTCTTTGGTCGTTCTTTTGACGCTTGCTGCCGTCATCAATTACTTGGACAGGGCCACGATCTCCGTGGCTTTACCCAAAATCGCGCATGATTTTGCGCTTGGCCCAACGGCCAAAGGGTTGGTCCTCTCCTCCTTTTTTTGGTGCTACACCGTGATTCAAATCCCGGTAGGGGTGCTCGTGGACCGCTGCAACATGCGGTGGTTATATGCCGGCGCGTTTGCGATGTGGTCCGTTGCCTGCGGGTTGACGGGGTTCGTGGGGGGAATGGCAACGCTCGTGGCCATGCGTATCATCCTGGGCATCGGAGAATCAGTTCTGCTTCCCGGCAACCTGAAGATTGTCAACATCCTCTTCGCCCCACGGGATCGCGGACTGCCGACCGGCATGTGCACTTCCGGGACTCGGTTGGGACTGGCGCTGGGCGCACCCTTGGTCGCATGGTTGACGGTGCGTTATGGTTGGCGGCTGATGTTTGCCATTGTGGGGTTCTCTGCCTTTGTGTGGCTGCTTCCCTGGGTTCTGGTCTATCCGGCGCGAAGTTCTTCGAGAATAAGGACCAGCGATAGGCAACGGGCGGGGGATGAACGGCGGGGGTGGGGTTTAACCGTTAACCGAAATCTGGTGGGATGTTGCTTGGGCTATTTTAGTTTTGGATATTACCAATATATGTTGATGACCTGGTTGCCGGATTACTTCGTTCACGTCCGGCACTTTCAATTGCTCCAGGCGGGTGTTTATGCTTCGCTGAGTTATTTGATTTGGGGTCTTGGCGCTGCGGCCGGAGGCTGGTTTGGCGACAGCTTAATCCGGCGAGGATGGAATGAGACGCGCGTGCGCAAATGGGTTGTTACCGCCTCGTTTGCCACAGGTCTGCTGCTCATCCCGGCCATTCTCGCCCCAAGCGCTACGTCGGCCATGCTGCTGCTTGCCGGAGCCTCTCTGGTCGGACTTTCTTCGGCAAATGCCCTGGTGATACTTCAGGACTGTGCCCCGCTCGGGGAAGTGGGAGCCTGGGCGGGAGCGGCTAACTTTATAGGAAACCTGGGTGGGGTGCTCTCGCCGCTTGTTACGGGCATCTTAATCAGCCGGACTGGCGCATATTTTCCGGGTTTTGCGCTAGCGCCCCTCGTTCTTATTGCCGGGGTGATTCCCTATTGGCTTCTGGTCGGTGATCTGAAGCCACGTAGAGACCGGCTTTAGAGTCTGTGTGAAAACTCGTGTCTGGCATTGGCCAGGCTGGACCCCCGCTTCCGCGGGCGTGACAGCGCTGGATTTAGGGGCTGTATTCCGACCTGTCATTCCCGCGAAAGCAGGAATCCACGAGTTTTCACACAGACTCTTTAGCCGGGCAATTCTGCTCCTTGCGCAACTGGAACAAAATCCAGGAAATACGCAAACAGACAGACCCGGTGGTTCAGGCCGGCAAAGTCGTCATGGCCTTGACCTACGTGGGATACACGCCGAACAGTATAGATGAGGACGCGTTTTATGCTTATGCCTGCGCCCGGCTGTTCGGCTACTGCTGGGCGGACTGGTTCACGCTGGCCGATGCGCAGGCAACGTTGCTCTATCGTCTGAAGTTGGGGGCGTCCCGTAGCGAGGTGCTGGAATCAAACGGCATGCTCTATAAGCTGTTCGAGAACGGTGTTGTGGTGGTGAACCCGAATTTCGAGGACCGCGAACTAAAGGTGAAGACCGGGTTTACGTTTCTGCGCGACGTGCTGAAGAACCGCCGCTATGCTCCTCATGATGAGGCGAAAGCCATAACCTTGGACACCCAGGAACTCCAGGCGGTCATCCCGGCTGAATCGGGCCGCGTCTTTGTCAACGGGTTCTCCAAATAAGGCCGCTTAGTCGTGAAACGCGGCAAATGATGATGGCACTCGCGTCATAACTCACCCTCACCATACTGAAAGTCACGAGGGGAAGAAATGCGACGACAGGACTTTGTATTGCAATAGTTGGTTTGTGGCTGTTGCGGGGTCGAAGTCTATGACGGGATCTTGCGCCACTCGGGGAGAGAAGCAGTGAGCGAGAGCGGGGAGGTGGGACCTGGGCATGGCGCCGGGGCGCGTCCATTCATGGAGCTTGGCCGCTGCGCCCTTGACGTCATTTGGGACTGGCGTTGAATACGGTGCCTTCGTGAAGTCTGTCACTTCGTCCACTTGGTTTCCCAACAGGGCCCGAATCCACGTCTCGACATGCCGCCTCGGTATTAAAACGACGATCGGTTCATCGCTCCCGCGCGCCTGCATGCCCGCAGCGAAGAGGGCATCTTCCATTTGCGCGGCGCGCCGCTCTGTTGCTTCTCTGTCGGCGTCAACGATAACGACCAAGAGGGCGGTTGCTCGCCTGCCGAGTGAAGAACGACACGCTTGAACCTGCTGCGGGTATTTGTCGCGCACATATTTCTCGCCGCTGCCGCCAGGGCCTCTGGCGGGAAGTGGCACAAACCTGCATTCTCTGCTCTCGTGCCCGCATCGTTGCAGATAGCGGCGCACCAAATTCTGCTGCACGGCGTCTTCAGCGAGGATGATCTTGTTCGCGATCCGCCCAGGCAAGCTCCCACCCACGGGCGACGATCTCGGACGCTTTTAAGCCACTGTCCTTGGGCGGCTCAAACGGCAGCACGCGCGTTTCGGTGCCACGGGGCCGATCGAGCAACACCCCGCCTTGGTCTGCTAACTGGTCAAGCAGTTCCGGATGGTGTGAGACGAGGATGACTTGCGCGTTCTGATCATCTACGCGGTCAAGCAGTTTCATTAGCCAGGGTTGGATCTCGGCCAGCGCGATGAAGTTGTCGGGCTCGTCGATGAGTAAAGTGCGCTCCTTGTCAAGAGCGCAGTAGAGGACCACATAGAGCGCGATTAGGGCTCGCTGCCCTTCCGAGAGGTCGGTGAAAGGCAGGTTAGCGGTCTTTCCATTCGGGCTGCGCATGGCAGCCTGGAGCACTCGTACATCAAGCCCAGCCTCCTTTGCGTCGAGAGCCTCGAAGCCTGGGAGAGCTTCGCGTAAATCCTTTATCGCCTCGAAGACAGCGTCACCGCTCTCGAGCCGAAGATGCCGGTACCAGTCAGCGAAATTGCCCATATCCTTAGCGGGCTCGGGGGATTCACGCTCGGAACGCGCGCGCATTGCCCAGGGATTGATTTGTACCTGCGTCAATCCTCGGAGCCATCGCCTGAACCATGTGAGTTTTGTGTTGGCCTTGCCAGGCGCCTCGGCGAGGCCGGAACGGCCCTGATTGAACGGGAATTTGACACTCGGTTCGGGCTGCTGCTGGTCGCCGAACAGGGCAACGTCGCCTTCGCGGAAGTGAAACAATGGTTTGCCGTTGAAGTCGAGCGTCTCTTCCTTGACAAAGGGGAGCTCCGAGAAATCGATCCCTCCTGAGTACATGGTAATTCCCAATTCCGCTCTTCGACCCAACTTGTCGGCAACCAGCGTGTAGCGGTACTCGCCCCCGTTACCCTTCACGTCCATTTCGAATCGTTGCTCGGAGACATCTTGCCAGAGCGTGCATGTCTTGCCTCCAAGGTAGTCTTCACAGGGTTTCCCGCGCGCCGCAACGTCGCGGAGCATGGCGAGGACATCGAAGACAGAGGTCTTGCCGGTGCCGTTCCGGCCGATGATCAACTGCTTGGTGGTCGGCTTGAACTCGAAGTTCACGAGGCAACGATAATTGGTCGCGTATAGTCGGGCGAGCATGTTTACATTCTAACACTTTAGGGGCTGCCGGGTTGATTGCCCGTGAGCCGAGGTGATACCGTAAAATAAGATACTACCCTCTTGCCTAATCAGTTGTCATCCGCCGGCCAGATCTTCGCCGACTGTGGGAGGGGAAAAACTCGCAGCACCGCGAGCGCCGCCAGATAAGCGACACTTCCTGCGCCGCAGAGCTCGCAGAGATAAATGAA
Source organism: uncultured Acidobacteriota bacterium (assembly GCA_963832915.1). GTDB lineage: Bacteria > Acidobacteriota > Terriglobia > UBA7540 > UBA7540 > CAVROP01. The sequence goes on along the minus strand of CAWHWE010000018.1, from coordinate 30,589 downwards.
GTTCTGGAAACCGGAGTGAGGGGGCACAAGACAGAGGCGCAAGGCCCACACCGCCATTGCCGTCAGGATGGCTCCCAATAGATTCTTGGAAGCAAGATAAACCTCTGCCCGGCCGAGGGCTTGGCGGAGGTCGCCGAGATTCCTTCGGATGGACAGGGCGCAGACAAGGGTCGAAGCGACCAATAAACCTAGTGGTATTCCCTTCGCGCCCCACCTGAGAACACCGACGTAAAACAGATCGAATCCCAAGTTGAGACTGTAAAGCAGGAGGGAGAGGCGCAGAAATGCCCCGCTTTCATTGCGCGCAAAAAGGTAGAAAGTGAGCAACCGAATGAAAGAAAGAGGAAGGAGGCTGAGGCAGTAGTAAAAGAAGACCCTCGACATCAGGCCAGTGGCTGCCGGCGTGAAGTTGCCTCGCTCAAAAACCAGCCGGATAATGTCGTGGGCGAGCATCAGGCAAAAGACCACCGCGGGGGAGGTCAGGAAAAGGCCGATTTCCGAAATGTCCTTGAACGTTTTCCGCTCTTCTTCATGCGTTTTGCCCATCGCGGCCCGCGCGAGCTGGGGCAGAGCGGCAGTGCCCACGCTGCCACCCAGTAATTCCACCAGGGTGTACAGAATTTTCGAACCATAATTCACGGCGGTAAGCGTTCCGGCGGGCAGAAACGAGGCGATCATCCTTTCGGCGAGGACCACAACCTGCCATGCTAAAGCGCCACCAACCTGGGCGGTTCCGGCGCCGCGGAGTCTCCGAAAGGCCTCACCGCTTCCCGAGAGTGTCAGGGAGTAAGGGACGGGAAAGGAAATCACAATTTGCACGCCCAGCACGAGCATCTGGAGAAGATAACCCGCCAGGTAGCCCAGCACGATGCTGAAGGGCCCATAGCGGTTGAAGCGCCAAAGGACGAACAAGATGACCACAACATTGCGGATAAACCCCGCCGCCGAGGAGAGGACAAAGCTGCGACGGCTCAGGAGGAAAGAGCGGAAGGTCTCTGCAATGCCCGCGGGAACAATGATCACGAAGAGCCATCGGCTAAGCTGGGTGGCGAGCTCAATTTGCGCCCGTGTGAAGCCAGGGGCGATGGCGCGCATCATCCAGGGCGCCCCGAGAGCCCCCACGGCCGCGAACAATCCCAGCCCAAGGAACACTAAGTTGAGCACATAGCTGATGCCCTTTCCGAGACCTTCACTGGAATCACGGGAATCCAGCGTCGAAAAGAAGGGCACCAAGGAGAACTGGCTGGTTGCTGAAAGTAAATTGGTGATGATGTAGGGAATCGTGAAAGCGACATAGAAGCTGTCGGAGTTCCTGGAGAGCCCCAACTGAGCGGCGATGCTGGTCTCCACCAGGATACCCGAGAGGGCGCTTAGGAGGCTGAAAAAGCCCACCACCGCGGACCCCCAGAGTAGCTGGCGCTTGAAAGCCATGTTAAATACTGTGACGAGTCAAGAGTGACAAGAGTGACAGGGTTCGAATTTCAAAGTTAGCGCTCCCCGCTGCCGCTCCCCGTCACGGTTGATTCCTTTGCGCGGCTCTCGAGACGGTCCGCTACAAATGGCGTGGACATCAAGAACAGAAAAACCATCAGGACGGGGGAAGTCCCAAAATTGTACTCAAAAAAGCCCTCGGCAAGGAATGCCAACCAGGCCGCAAAGGCTGCATCAGCCACCCACCGCCAGCGGGAGAGCCTGTCACGAATCCTCAGGATGTTCCAGCCAAGCGCCAGCATGAACCACAGCCAGGCCGCCAGGCAAAGCAGACCCCGCTCGGCGGCCAATTGCAGGAAGTTATCGTGAAGATGGTCGTGGTATCCGGCTATGGGCGTCGTGCCGGGCAGCAGGTATTGAGTGTAAACTTGCGGGATATTCTCAGGACCAACTCCCACCCAGGGATGTTCCCGGACCATCCTTAGACCCACACTCCACATCTCCAGGCGAATAGCCAGCGCCGGATCGTCATTTGGGTGGAGGGCGAGTGACACCCTCCGGCGAATCATGGAAGGCGCGGCCAGATCAGCAACGAGCAGAAGAACAGGGATGGCCCAAAGCGCCCGTGGCTTCCACCTTGCCGCAATGTAAAGGGTCGCCACAACACCACCCAGCCAGACACCCCGAGTGAAATTCAGGACTAAAGAACTTGCGACGACCGCCATGACCAGCCAATAGACCCCCTTGCTCTTTCCGTCAGGAACGGCTGGGAAACCCTGAGGCACACTCGCGGACAACAGCAGGAAGGCCAGCAAAGCGGAGAAAACCAGCATTTGCTGGCCCCCAAAATTCATCCAGTGTCCCATGAATCCGTGGATCCGGGTCACTGTCATATAGTAGTAGACAAGGTCATGGGGAAGGTGACGAACACTGTGATACTGAATAACAAACTGGCCTATTCCCACCAAACCAGCTAAAGCCGAAACCAAAAAAAGCCCGCGAAATAGCGCTCCGAAATGCCTGGCGCCGACTACCAGGTTAACACCCAGCAGCAAGATCAGAAAAAGGACCAGCTTGCGGAGGGCGGGCCACCCCACGGCCGGATGTTCCGCCCACAAGAGAGAATTGAATGTGGCCAGGCAGAATAGGAGCAAAGGAAGCTTGACTGGCGGAAAACTGATGGGGGGGCGGCTGCGAAGCAGGTGGGTCAAGTAGGCGACGGTGGCGGCGGCAAGAAAAGCCTGCGTTACAGCTATCGAAAGCAGAAGTGTCAGGATATGCAAACTGAAAAACAACGACGCCCATCGCGCTGCCGTCGCCTGGGGGAGTTCTGTCCACCAAGATTTGATAAAGTCGCGTGAACTCTTCACTTGGGTTTCCCAACCGTTTTCTATCTTGTAAAACCGATGACCTTAATGCAGCGCTCTGCTCATCGTGGCGGTTTGGGCTTGCGTCCGCCATTCCAAGTGTCGGGCTTCGGCGTATCAGACGGCCAGTAGCGGCCCTCGGGATCCTCCTTCCATCGCTTCCCGCACAGCCCGGAAATAACTTCCCACTCCGGCGCCCCCAAATCAAAATCCGGATGGTAAAGAAAACGCTTTAGTCCGGCGCCTTGCGCCGCCACAAGAATTCGATATAGGTCGTTGCTCGACATCGGATCGCCGGCATGAGGATGGCGTCCGGAAGATACCCACCCGATCACCTTACTATCATCCCCAATGGCCTCCAGCGCGCGCCGGGTTTCCGAATGCACCACTTCCGAGAAAAACGCCTCTGGAAACCCAACCAAGTCCATGTCTGCTACCGAGTGAATGCCTGGCAGTTCGAGCCCAAACCAAGCCTTGACCACCGCGAAGCTGTCCCTTTCACTCAATTGCGGGTTCCATTCCGAAATCTTCTCCACCCAACGCGCAATCGTCCCGTACATCCCATCGAAGCCCCGGTTCCAAAAGTAGTATTTGGGGAATATATAATCGAAGTAGGGATTCATCCTGGAGTAGTCCTGCGTGGTGAGAAGGGAGAAAGTCGAAATGCGCGTGATACCACCCAATTTGACTTTGCGATTCATCCGATCGAATTGCTGGCGTATCGCCGCCATGTTCCGCAGCGATATCTCCTGCCGCGCCCGAAACCAGTAAAGAGCATCCTCGTTGAAGTCGAAAAGCGCCAAAGCACCTAGCAGGCCGCCCGGCGAGTAGTATTTAACCCGGGACGGAGTGAGATGATGGAATTGGTCGAGTAGGTGCGCTGCGCCTCGCTCCATGCGGCCGCTGTCCACGCCCAAAGAGCTGAGCCGGGACTTCTCGCTATCCGTAATCTCAAACGCTTCTCCGCCATGGTGGAACGCAAGTTCGTAAGAGCGTTCACCGATGGCGCCGTCCATGACAATACCATGGGCCTGGGGAAAGGCGTTCATCGTATCCTGCAAACCTGCGGCAAAGCCCACGGCGTTAAAAGGGTCCTCCGACACGGGGCGCGACCCTCCCGACTGGCCTGACCCGAAGAAGAGAATCTCCCAGCCCCGCGCCGCGGCATTGTCCAACATGGCCTGAAGCATCTTCTCTTTCTTGGGCTCCCGCGGCTCCTCCCGGGGCGGAGCGACACCGAAAGCGGCATAGACCTTGGGGTCGAAGGCGAACGTAGGGGACTGCGGTCCGGCATATTGAAACTGATAGGACATCTCGAACGGGGTGATTTCCTGATAAAATCGCATATAGCCGAGGACGATCCCTCGCACTCCACCGTCTTCCCAGGCATCGAAAGTGCGTTCATAGTCGGCCATGTAACGTTCCAGCGGGCTATGGCAAAACACCCAGGGCACCATTTTGCTGGCAGGGGCTTCCGCAGCACGCGTTCCCGCTTCTTGATTCCCAACTCGCGCCTCAGTTTCGGTCGGAGAAATAATCCCCGCCAATGATCTCCCCAAAGTGCCGAGCATGATTCCCGTAACAAAATCCCTGCGCTGAATTCTTCCTTGACCGGCGACCGAGTTCTGCATTAACCCCTCCCTGCTGACATTTACTTCCGGAATAGGAAGCTATGGGCACATTCAGAGCGCAGCTTATCCTGGCGGTTTGGGCTTGCGTCCGCCATTCCAAGTGTCGGGCTTCGGCGTATCAGACGGCCAGTAGTCGCCCTGGGGATCCTCCTTCCATTTCTTCCCACAGAGCCCGGATATAACCTCCCACTCCGGCGCCCCCAAATCAAAATCCGGATGGTGAATAAAACGCTTGAGGCCGGCACGCTGCGCTGCCACCAGGAGTCGATATAAGTCGCCACTCGACATCGGATCGCCGGCATGAGGATGGCGTCCGGAAGATTCCCACCCGATCACCTTACTATCATCCCCAATGCCCTCCAGTGCGCGCCGGGTTTCCGAATAGACCACTTTCGAGAAGAACTCCTCCGGAAACCCCACCTGGTCCATGTCTGCTACCGAGTGAATGCCTGGTAGTTCGAGCCCAAACCAGGCCTTGACCACCGCGAAGCTGTCCCTTTCACTCAATTGCGGGTTCCATTCCGAGATCTTCTCCACCCAACGAGCTATCGTCCCGTACATCCCGTCGAAGCCTCGGTTCCAAAAGTACAGCTTGGGGAAAATATAATCGAAGTAGGGGCTCATCCTGGAGTAGTCCTGCGTGGTAAGAAGGGAGAAAGTCGAAATGCGCGTGATACCGCCCAATTTAACTTTGTGAGCCAGCCGATCGATCTGCTGGCGTGTCGCCGCCATGTTCCGCAGCGTTATCTCCTGCCGCGCCCGAAACCAGTAAAGGGCATCCTCGTTGAAGTCGAAAAGCGCCAAAGCGCCTAGCAAGCCGCCCGGCGAGTAGTATTTAACCCGGGACGGAGTGAGATGATGGAATTGGTCGAGAAGGTGCGCCGCGCCTCGCTCCATGCGGCCGCCATCCACGCCCAAAGAATTGAGCCGGGACTTCTCGCTATCCGTGATCTCGAACGCTTCCCCGCCATGGTGGAACGCAAGTTCGTAGGAGCGTTCACCGAGGGCGCCGTCCATGACAATCCCATGGGCTTGGGGAAAAGCGTTCATCGTATCTTGCACGCCTGCGGCAAAGCCCACGGCGTTAAAAGGGTCCTCTGCCACGGGGCGCGACCCTCCCGACTGGCCTGACCCGAAGAAGAGAATCTCCCAGCCCCGCGAGGCGGCATTGTCCAACATGGCCTGAAACATTTTCTCTTTCTTGGGGTCCCGCGGCTCCTGTGGGGGTGGAGCGACACCGAAAGCGGCATAGACTTTGGGGTCGGGGGCGAACGTAGGGAACTTCGCATCGGCATATTGATACCGGTAGGACATCTCATACTCGGGCATTCCCGGAAAAAATCGCAGCGGGCCAACGACGATCCCGCGCACTCCACCGTCCTCCCAGGCAGCGAAGGTGCGTTGATAGTCGGCCATCCAATGTTCTATTGGGTTATGGATATACATCCAGGGCACCAGTTTGCTGCCAGGGGCTTCCGTAGCGCGCGTTCCCGCTTCTTGATCCCCAACTTGCGCCTTTGTTAGGGTCGGGGAAATAACCTCAGCCAATGATTTCCCCAAAGTGCCGAGCATGATTCCCGTGACAAAATCCCTGCGCTGAATTCTTCCTTGACCTGTGACCGAGTTCCGCATAATGTCCCTCTCTCCAAGCGTCTCACTAACCTGTTGAAGGAAACCTAAGATCGCGCTAGCTTGCACATGAGGTGTCCCCCTTGTCAAGGCCATTTTGAGGTCCTGTACTTGACAAGAAAGCCTGCCAGCCAGCCACCGATCTCCGGCGATGCCACGAATCAAGAGGAGGTTCCCATGAAGCGGCGACAATTTCTCGAGAAAGGATTTATCTCCCTCGCCTCGCTGAAGGCACTCGAGCCCAGAGACTTTCTTCAAGCCCGAGAGGCTGAGGGTGCTCCGATTGAAATCCAGAACGATTTCGTCAGGTATGTGATTGGGAACAACGGGCAGAATCTCCATTTCGTCGACAAACGAACAGGCGACGATTACTGCGCCCGGAGTCCTATCTCCTACTTTGCCCGGATCAAGAAAGCCGGTCAGGAGTTTAACGCGTCAGCGGTCTCGTATGCCAATGGGCAGCTTGCCGTACACTTCGGCAAGTCGGAGGTCAGTGCGCTGTTGAAAGTAATGACCGAGAGGCGGTACTTCATCCTGGAAGTCCTCTCCGTCAGTGACGCACAGGTGGAAGAGTTGGCGTTCTTCGATCTACCGTTGACGCTCCGGGGTTCAGTTCAAGATCCGTTTGCAGGCTCCGCTTTGGCGCTCAATCTTAAAACAAATGTGACTGAATTACCTCGTGCGAACAGCCGCCTCCGCGCCCTGTGCTATCCACGTTTCGGATTTGCGGGGGCAAAAGCAGCGATAATCGGGTGTCCACAGGACCAGCTTCGACAGGTGATGAAGGAGGTGGTGCAAGCGGCTGAGGACTTACCTCACTCACCGGTTGGGGGTCCATGGGCGATGGATCCCAAAATCAATCGAGGTTCCTACCTTTTCAATTTCGGTAACTTATCAGAGGAAACAGTGGACGGTTGGATCCAGCTTGTCCAGGGGCTGGGGCTAAACCAGATAGATTTTCACGGCGGGAAATCTTTCCGCTTTGGCGATTGCCGGCCTAACCCGGAGACGTACCCAGGTGGCCGAGCTAGCCTGAGGGCTGTGATTGATAAGCTCCACAAAGCGGGGATCGCTGCCGGTTTGCACACCTACTCATTTTTCATGGACAAGAGCTGCCCCTGGGTGACGCCTATGCCGGATTCCCGCCTGGCGAACGATGCCACTTTTACCTTGGCGACGCCATTGCCGGCGGATTCTGCGACGGTGTCAGTGATCGAGCCCACCAAGGATATGTCCACGATCACAGGTTTTTTTGTGCGTAATAGCGTCACGCTTCAAATCGAGGACGAACTCATAACTTACAGCGGCGTTTCCAAGGAATCTCCCTACGGTTTCACCGGCTGCAAGCGTGCAGTTTACGGTACGCGTGCTGCGGCCCACCGCGCCGGAGCAAAAGTGCACCACCTCAAGGAATGCTTCGGACTTTTCGTTCCCGATGGTGATTCAACGTTGCTCGCAGAGGTGGCTGGCAAGACCGCAGAAATGTTCAACGAGTGCGGCTTCGACATGATCTACCTGGATGCCCTTGACGGCGAAGACATTCTGGGGGGCAGTGAGAATGGCTGGCACTACGGCTCCAAATTTGTCTTCGAGATATGGAAGCGGTTAAAGAAGCCGGCAGTCATGGAAATGAGCACGTTCCACCATCATCTTTGGTACGTCCGCTCCCGCTATGAGGCTTGGGACGTACCATCCAGAAGCTATAAGAAATTTATCGACCTCCACTGCGCCGCCAACGAGGATTCATCGCGCATGTTTCTTCCCGGGGAAATGGGGTGGTGGAACTTCCGAGGTTGGACCGGAGTACAGCAAGAGCCGATGTTCGGGGATGATATCGAATACCTGTGCGGCAAGTGCCTGGGCGCCGGCTCGGGTTTAGCTTTGATGGGGGTTGACCCGGAAAACACTTCCAAGAAGCCTGTGTCCCAAAGGCTTGGGGCTATTCTAAAGCGCTACGAAAATTTGCGTCAGTCCAGCTACTTTCCGGACTCGATCAAAGCGAAGCTGCGAGTGCCTGGCGATGAGTTCACCCTAATTCAGAACTCCAATGGAGAATGGCAGTTTCGGCCCGTCCAATACGCCAAACACAAGGTACAGGGCGTTAACAACTGGAGTAACGTCTGGCGAACCAAGAACAAATTCGGGCAGCAGCCACTCCAATTGCGCATCGAGACGTTGATGTCGGCGGGGCCTTACGATGCGCCCGGGAATGTTGCAGTGGCTGATTTCAGTAATTCAAAAGATTTCCATGAACGCGCCTCTGAATCCGGGATCACCGCAGATCTTCACCCTTCGTCGGCCCAAGTGAAAGTTCAGCCGGTCAGCGGATGCTTCAGCGCCTTGAACACCCAAGCGAAGCGCGAGGGGACCTGGACGAAGATGGGGAAGATCTTTTCGCCCCCCTTGGACCTTAGCCGGAATCAGGCGCTTGGGGTCTGGGTGTATGGGGACGGTCAGGGAGAAGTTTTGAATTTTCAGTTGAGGAACCCCGAACACATCAGTTTCGGTATCGGTGAGCACTATGTCATGGTGGATTTTACCGGCTGGCGATACTTTGAACTTATTGAGCCGGAGGGAGAACGTTACGCCAATTACTCGTGGCCGTATGGATCCACCTATTCCGTCTATTTCTTTTCCGTGGACTATGGCCACCTCGAATCTCTTAGCGTCTGGTATAACAACTTGCCACCCGGTAAGCAGGTGACCTGCTATCTGAGCCCCATCAAGGCGCTGCCCTTGGTGAAGACCAAACTCAGCAATCCTGCCCTCACGATCAATAAAAGGACACTCATTTTCCCAGGCGAAATCGAAAGTGGGTGTTCCCTCGAGTTTCATTCGCTCTCCGACTGCAAACTCTACGGCCCTGAGATGGAACTTCTCGCTGAGGTGAAACCCCAGGGAGAAGTGCCCGTCCTCGAAGAAGGCGAGAATGAGGTGTCGCTCACCTGTGACGCTCCAGCAGGCGTCAGTCCGCGCGCCAATGTTAGCGTCATAAGCCAGGGCTCGCCGTTAGGGTAATGACCATGAGACAAGTGTGAGAAAGTTCGTTGGCGATATTACGAACGTAAATGCGAGCCAAAAACCTGGCGTGCGGTATAATCGGCCAGCGTCTGCACGGATAGTCAAGTCAGAACGTCAGGAGAAGAAACCGTGAGTGAATCAACCAGACGCAAGTTTCTACGAAATGTCAGCTTGGGGCTGGGGACGGCCAGCATGGCAGGTCCCGCCTCATTTTTAAGCAAGGCTCGGGGCCTCGCCCCGATCGAGTCGGAGGCTGGGAATTCCCTCCCCGATATTGAGAACCTCTCTGCCGCCATCGACTTTCGCTTTTCGCCGCTCTCTCGGCAGACGGCCTACTGCTTTCCGGACGATCACCACAAAAGTCTGATCGGCGAGCATGGCGATCTGCGCTACGGTCATCCGGGCCAAGGCGCAGGCACCAAATACTTCCCTGAAGTCGTGGAGTTCTCTCTCCTCGGCATGGAAGCAAACGAGGTGCGCGGGCAGCGGCTTGAAGCCCCAGGTGTTCCGATCATCCACACCCGGATCGACCGCCCCGAAGCCTTACTGCAACTCACCACTTTTGCCACCCAGCGCGCCGGCGAAGGTCGCGTCGATAACGTGATTCTGGAAGTCGAACCGCGCACCTTACACACATTGCACGCGGTTCCGGTGATGGTTTTGAGCACGAAGCGAGAGATCAAGCTGCAAAAATCCGCTGGAATCACCCTGTTGCGGCTCGATAACGAATCGGGGCCGCCGTTCCTCCTGGCGGATGTGCCACTCGCGCGCCACGAAGATGGAGTCGTCTATCAGTCGTATGTGCTCGAAACGGGCATTGTTGCCGAGGGTGGGCCCTGCCGCTGTTTCTTGCGCTTTCCCCAGGAGGGCCAGGAGATCGACAAATTAAAAGTGGGGCTCGAGACTCCAGACCGCCTGCTGACGGAGGCTCGACAGTTCTGGCAGAACTGGAAGCCCTTTGAAGGCAAGGTATCCTGGCAACTCCCGGGACGGCACGGCGAGTTCCTTGTCGCCTGCGCACGCAATCTCCAGCAGGCACGCGAGGAGAAAGGAGGAAGGATTACGTTTCAGGTGGGGCCTACCTGTTACCGCGGCCTTTGGGTGGTGGATGGAAATTTCATCCTGGAGGCCGCCCGTTACCTTGGTTACGACAAGGAGGCCCAGGAGGGACTGGAAGCAACCTGGAGGTTTCAGGATGCGGAGGGGGGCGTGTTCGCGGGTGGAGGGCGCGAGCATTGGAAGGATACAGGCATCGCCATGTTCACGCTGGCGCGCCAAGCTGAACTCAGCCAGGACTGGGGCTATTTCCGGGAAATGCAACCCAATGTTTTGCGGGCTGTGAAGTTTCTCGTAAGCCTGCGCGATAAAGCCCGGAGCGACGGAAGCATGAACGGCCACTACGGTCTTCTGGCCCCCGGTTTTGGCGACGGTGGGTTAGGGGGCATCCGTTCCGAGTTCACCAACACTCTGTGGGTGCTGGCAGGATTGAAGGCGGTCACCGAAGCGGCGGACCGGCTTGCCCTTCCCGATTTCGGCGGGGCCAAGCAATTCTATAACGAGTTGCGAGCGTCGTTCTTTGCCGCGGCTGGCCAGGAGATGCGTCGCCACCCCCAGGGATTCGATTATCTGCCCATGCTGGTGAAGGAAGACTCCCAGTGGGCCACTGCGGAGGAGTGGGATCGACCCCGACCCCAAATCGCACAATGGGCGCTTTCCCATGCGATCTATCCGGGCCTGGTGTTCGAGAAGGATGATCCGATCGTCAAGGGACATGTCCAGTTGATGCAATCTTGCACCCAGGAAGATATTCCTGCGGAAACCGGCTGGCTTCCACACGGAGGCGTTTGGAATTACAACGCGGGCTTTGTGGCTCATGTCTACCTCTGGGCCGGGATCCCTGATTGGGCACGGTTGACGTTCACGGGCTTTCTGAACCACGCCACACCGCTTTACTGTTGGCGGGAGGAACAACCGATTCGAGGGAGCCTGACCGCGGATTACGTGGGTGACATGCCTCATAACTGGGCCAGCGCCGAATGTATTCTCTACCTGCGTCACCTGCTGGCGCTCGAAGACGGCCTAGCACTGCGCTTGTTGGCGGGAGTCGGAGACCTTGAATTGGCTGACGGCGAACCCCTGAGCCTTGCCCAGTCTCCCACACGCTTCGGACGCATCGACATGTACCTCGAGCCGCTCGACCGCCATCAAGGCTGGCGCATGAAGTTCCAGCGCGGCTCCGGGCCCACGCCGGCGAAAGTTCTGATACCCGAAACCCTGGCTTCACGCTTCCGCTTCGCCGAAATTCAAGGCGCGCAAGCCCGCCGGGAGGGAAACACCGTGTCCGTGGCGCCCAGCGCGGCCGCCTGGCAAGCGGTGTGGAGAATCTGAGGCAATAAGCGCGAGGGAATAAGTCAGGAAATGGAAGTCTGGAGCCAGAAGTCAGGAGTCAGAATGGTGCGGGTTTCAGGGGGCACGGCCATCCTTCAGGGGGTCAGCTTTCAACCTTTTCACGTCGTAAAGCCTAATTTCCTTGCTGCCGCATGCGTGGCACTTTCGGAGAGCTGCCCCGAAAGGTCTGGGTGCCACACTCGCAGGGGCTGGGGGCTCTTCTTCTGACACTTGGCTCCTGACTTCTGGCTCCTGCAATGGGTTACGGCTTGCGGTCGAAGAAAGGACTCTTCCCGGTGATGCTCAAGGGAATTCCAATCGCCTGTTTGACTCCTTCAGCAAACAGCTTGAGGTCGAGGCAGGACCTCCCGATGGAGAACATCATTCGGTTATCCACGTGGAAGTTGGCCGCCGTCGCTGCCGCCGAGCAAGCCGCAATGCCCAGGTCCATGGAGTTGAAGGCGCAGACCCCGTCCTTAATTTTCAACTCCTCACAAGTTGGGTTTCCGCAGAAACCGCAATTGAGGTCGGCCGGATTCGATTGAACACCGATCACCACTATAACCGGCGATGCCGCAAGGTCGTTGGCATCCCGTTCAAAGCTCGGACGTTCTTCCGAGCGGGCAATCTCCTTCATTTTGTTGGCCAGAGTCTGCTTGGTGTTCTCGTCGTCAATCGCCACGACCTGGATGTTGTCAATACCGCGCGTCTTGGGAGCCGTTCTGGCTGCGGCCGCCATCAGGGTGGCAATGTGGTAAGCAGCCTGCTTCTCGAGTTCTGCTGATTCTTTCATATTCCTCTCCTCCGTTCTCTGATCCGCGAGTAAGAACTCTACCATGCCCCAGGCTGTCGCAGATTAATGTTACGGATCCGTTGCCTCCAAGATATGGATGTTGAATCAGCCGCTGTGATATAGTAGAGTCTTAGTCGCCGCAGAAAAGCCCGCGATATGCCGGACTTGAAGCACATCCCGCCCCATTGCGAAATTGACCAGGACAAGCTGGTCGTCAAACTGGACGAGTTGATTCCTTCGGACACTCGTAATATTGAAGGCGTCGTTTCCAAAACCCTTCGTTTGTTGGAGGAAAACGGATGTTGTCAGGATCTCGGGAATGTCCAGCTTGCCCTGCAAGAAGCGCTCATGAACGCCATCCTCCACGGCAATCGCAACGACCCCGAAAAGTTTGTGCGCATGTGCGTGGCGATTGAGGAGGGCGGGGGAATAGTCATCGTGGTCAAAGATTCCGGTTCCGGGTTTGACCCGAGCAAGGTTCCTGATCCAACCATGGGGGCAAACATTTACCGCGACGGTGGTCGCGGAGTGTATCTGATCCAACAGCTCATGGACGAGGTTCAATTCAAGTTTGGGGACGGTACGGCTATCATCATGCGCCGCCACCCACCGAATCGGCAACCGTAACACATTCCATCACCTGCCCCACGCCTACCCACCCATCTCCTCGGTCTTCAGTGCTTCCAGAGGCAAGTGAACCAGCAGGATCGCGCCTCGCTTGAGAGGCCTCAAATTATCCTCATCAAGCTGCTTAACATTGCCCATAAGTCAAGTGTGCGGGGAGAAGGCGTTCGGCTCGAACTGGAAGGGAGAACTCAATGCTGTCCGTGGTTCTGCTTGTCATTTTCCTCATTCAATTCCTGGTGGTCCTGGGTGCGCTGACGTTTGCGGTGTTCCTGGCGCGCCCTGATGTTCCCTTCTTATGTGGTGGCTTAATGGAAAGGACTGCCGATGACACAATGAATCGATCGCTCAATGCTCATGTGCCTAGGTTCTCGTACCACTTGACGTTTCCCGTGGAAGCTCCGATAGTCACAACATCCGGACGGCCATCGCCGTTGATGTCGGCGACGACCACCCCTGACGCCGCCATCTGCGTATCCAGCGTCTGGCGTTCCCACTTCAGTCCGGACGCGTCCGCCGCGTAGTACACATAGAGGCTCGTTCCTGGGCCCCGAAACCCGGCCACGATTTCATCGTTGCCGTCGCCATCGAGGTCGGCGCACGCCAGCGCGTGGCCGTCGCTGAATGTGTCGTCAATCGGATGGCGACTCCACAAATCGCCGGGCTTCGCTTGCGTATAAACAACCACGTGCTCACCGTGCCAGGGCTCGATGGTGGCGAGGAAACGCCGCCCGTCCAGCCTGCCGACGCCGATTTCGCTCGACCCGCGACGGGGGGTTGAAACCTGGTCGCCCGCCGCGAGGTGGATCTTCGTCCAACGAAGGTCGCGGCCTGCCCCGGTGGAGTGGAAGAGGTGGACACCCTCAAAGCTGGCGGTCAGGATTTCATCGCGCCCGTCGTTGTCCCAATCCATGATGTGGACGCCATGGACGACCGTCAGCGAGTCGTCAATCAGGTGGGAAGGCCACTCACCCTGGCCGGTGTCTGTTGCGGATACATGCCCGCGCCGGAGTTGTTCCGGAGGTTCGAACCAGGTGAGCGGCGCGGCAACTATGTAGTCCGGTTCCTTCGCGCCATAACCCAACAAGGGAACATCCACCAACCCCAGGCGGCCGCTCCCGTCCAGGTTCGCCCAGCGCATTCGGTGGGAGGTGGGAATCCGGCCGAGCAAGCCTAGCGACCATTCGGAGTCTAACGAATTCCCCGCTTCCGCCCACCAAACACTTCCGCCATGGGTGCTGTCATTAAGCGCAAAGTCGCTGGCCAGCGCCAGGCCGCGCTGCGCATAGCCCTTGCGAAACAGCGGCGCCAGGCTGATGTTATGACGGGTTGTCGTAGTGATGGGCCGGGCCTTCCAAGAAGGATTCTCATACCACTCCACAATGCTTTCCCCTGAGCTTAACGCCAGGATGTCAAGCTTGCCATCGCCGTTGACATCGGCCACGGCCACCTGGTAGCCGTTCGGAATCTTTGCAATATTGTGGGCCTGCCAACGGACCATATCTCTTTTCCTTTCGGGAGCCTTCGCCCCGCTTGCTGCAGCAGGGGTTGTCAAGCCCGCATAAGCGGTGCAAGCCCCTGTGACTTTTTTCAGGAAATCCCTTCGACAGCAAGTACGACCGCCAGCGGCAGCCCATTGTTCGGTCAGATGGGAAAGGGGATATCTCATTCGCAACCGCCCTGGGTCTCGGCCTCCTTGGCCCAACCCCAGCGAGAGCCCCCAGCAGACGGGCGTGCTGATTTTCAGCCGGGGGGAATCTCGATGAAAACCCTAAGAAATTTTGATCGCTTCGAGCCTCTTCACGTAATCATCCGGTAGCTTCCAGGCGCGGGCTCCGCATACGATACTATCGCGGTAGTTTGCATTCGGCAGCGGGGGATTCGCTTGACGTTCGGCAATGTAGGTGAAGACTGTGATCGGCGTGGCAACATTACCCTCACGCAGGACTGTAATCTGGGCATGATTGTAGCAGTTCTTGTCGGGCGGGCGGCTCGGGTCGAACCCCTCACACTCGTCCATTTTGGATACATCGTCATCGGCAACGTCGTAGACAACTCCCCAGACGTGATGTCCGTCCGCGGGCTCAATCGATGCTACGCCACAGCCTCTCGTCGACCCGTATCGGGGAAAACAAAGCCCATGGTCCCTCAGCAGGGCTTTGTCGACGAATTGCGCCGAGGGGCAACGGGCACGCATCTGCTTGGAATCCAAATTGGAGCCGTAAGCGAAGTAAAGCATGACCGGAATCTCCTTCGATCACGAAGTCGATGTAACGATTCGAGGCAAAAGAGGTTAACCTATTATTCTCAGGGAATACCCCCACACCGCCCTCTTATTATTTTACAAGAACTTAGATGACTTGTCGTTTGCAACCCAGCCTTTCCCGTGGGTTTGGGCGACTTCTTCCCCTTCAACACCCACTTTCACTGCATTGGGAAGTGCTGTCCTTTGACTTGATGCCGTAAAGTCCGCCTTTAACCGGGGTCCCCCTGCTTCAGCAGCAACTGGTTTACACGCTCTTCCAAACTCCGCAACTGCTGCTTTACCAGCCAAGCCTTTAGAGGCTTTTCAACTGCACAAATCACTTGACACTTCCACGCGCCGAGACCTTTGTGTATGTCGTCATTGTCAGGTGGCAAGGCTTGCAGCCGCAAATACGGACGGTCGATTGTCCGTCCGGTCGAGTGTTCAAAATCCGGGTGCATCTCTACGTAGATTTGTATCCGCAAACCGCTTGTTTGATTCTCGATTAGCTCCGGAGGGAATGCGCGTCTTTCGTCGTCTGTTGCCCCCCCGAATTTCCGAAGAACATGCATGCAAGCGACGAGCATTTCCACTTTGCGCTGCCCGAATCGAAAGTGCTCGTCCCACGAACACACGGGGCCGCCATTCATAAGCACTTCCACAACAGGCCAGCCATTGTAATAGTCTTCTTTGAGCGAAAAGTGAGGATTGTCGGCATTACCGCGCTCCAACCCTTGACAATGCGAGCAGTAGGCTTTCGGCATACTCGGGTATTTCGGACATCGCTCCTCGCCGTCTCCCATAGTTATCCTCCTGCTTAGGGACATCAATGCTGCTTATAGCCGATTCGTTGCCGGATGTCCACAGGCCATGATGCCTTGTCATGGCCGAGGACATGCGGTTGCACTAATGCGAATTGGCCTTTGCCTTTTTCAACTCTTGGTATTCCTGATACTCTTTAGAGTTCCTAAGTGCCTGCAATTCCTTGAGCTTCTCCAATTCCGCCCGCAGAGACTCCATCGCCGCCCCTCCATGGAGTCCGTCCACTCGAACATTGATAAACTCGTCGGGTTCATCATTGGGTGTGTAGTAGCTCCAAACGCGGCCAGTTAAAGTATCCAATAAGAAAACCCGTGCCTCGTCTTTTTCGTCAAGGCGGCCAAGCACTCTAGCGGAGACAAGCTGGAAGCGTGCAGGGCGAGTGTACGCATAAGCCAAGGCAAAGGTGGCAGCCGCCAAAATTGCAAGGAAAGCAGCGGCAACTATGTTCTTCATGTTCTTGTCCTCCTTTCAATGCCAGGGATGGGATTCTTCACCTTTGTTCCCTCGGGCAGGGATGTTAGGTTGCCCTTAGAGCCAAATCAACGCGATGATGCCGGAAACTGTAGACGGCTTCTAGCGAGTAGCTGTCGTCTTCAGCCTTCCGACAGCTTGGCCACGGCCTTCTGGTTCATCCCTTCCAGCCGCTCGAACGCCCGCTCTAGGGCTTCCGGCGTCGAGTGTACATAGTTCTGGCTGACCGTGACGGCAGAGTGGCCCATAACCCATGATCGTGAACGCATCGGCCCCGCTCGCCTCGAAGCCCTTTTTCGTTGACAAGCGCAGCGCTTCACCAAGCGGCTCGATTCTAACTCAAGGCGCGTTAAGATGAGCAAGCGTAGCGGCCTTTCGTGCCACTCTGGAAGGCCCACCAATCGCCAAATAGACTCTGGGGCGTCGACGAGGTACAATAACGGTAAAGGTATTGGCATCGGCTCTTGAGGAGTAAGTATGTTACGCACTTATAAAGCGATCTTGCACGGCGATCATGTGGAGTGGCTGGACAAGCGCCCTGAGCAGACGCAGCCGATGCCCGTACACATCACGCCGCTGGAAGACGCCCCTCTGCAACCAGCAGGCGAACGGGGGCGAGTTATGGCCGAAGCTCTAGCCGCCCTGGCCAGCCGAGGGACGTTTGCCGCCATAACCGATCCTGTTGCCTGGCAGCGCGAGGTACGCCACGAGCGCACGTTGCCTACCCGTGAGCGGTAATGCTCCTCGACAGCAATATTATCATTTACGCCGCGCAAGCTGAGCAGACCACGCTTCGGCAGTTTATTGCCGATCACACCCCTGCTGTCTCGGTGATCAGCTATATCGAGGCGCTCGGTTACCACCGTCTGAGTGAAGAGGAACGACAGTTTCTGGAGCGATTCTTCCAGGCAACTGAGGTGCTGCCGGTGTCGGATGCCGTGGTGCAATGGGCTGTCAGGTTACGGCAGCGGCGCAGGATGACGCTGGGCGACGCGATTGTTGCCGGCACGGCGGTGGAACATGGGCGTATCCTCGTCACCCATAATACGGACGATTTTAGCTGGATCCGCGAGATCAACTTGCTCGATCCGCTGGCAGTGCGCCCCTGACAAGCGCATGCAATTGGTAGCTGATAGGCACGGTCCCCTTACAGCCTCTACTCTTCATTATTTGTGCTCTTCTTGACCGGGTCGCCTGGTGTAAACATGCGTCACGAAAACGCTCCCGGTCAACACAACTACACTGGGCTCCTCCTGCGCATCTTGGACTTCGGTCGCGATCTTAATTCCATGGATAAAGCGGGCTTTCGTTATGACGAAGTCGAAGTTCACGATCGGGGGCGGCGTTGCCACGCCGAATACGGTTACTGTAATCTTGCCGGTACCGTCAGGGTTCATAGTGTACACGCCAGAATAAGTTATTGGCTTTACATCGCCACCCACGATCACGACGCGCGCACTCCCATTGGTGAGATTTCCTTTTCCATCAAAGTAAGCTGTGCCTACCAAGCGAGCCACATCACCGGAGTAGGCGCCCACGAAACCATAATCGCCATCCAGGCTAGCCGCCGTGTAGTTGGAAGTGTCTTGGGCAAATACTGCCGTGGGTCTGCCAAGTACGGCGAGAGCAACCAGAGCGGTCAGCGTTGCTACAACTTTTGGTAGCTGACGACGTTTTGTCTCCGCTCGGCCTGTCCTATTCCGGCACTCCTGCTGCACCAAGTTCATATGGGACCTCCTTTAGGTCTGAGTCCGAGAGCTGGGCCGAAGCGGGCCCGCTCCGGGTTGGCCTTGGGTGGAACCGTTACTGCTGATTCCGGTTGCTTCACCACCTCCAAAACATGTTACCTTCTACCCTTATCCTGGCAAGCGAGCGCAGAGTTAGGCGCAGTTTGCCTTACTCTACGGTTCCTAACATGATAACCTCAACGTATCTAAGAGGGCAAAGCCGCAGGTCAACCCTGCTGGCAGGGGGCTGACTCCGCGCTTGTTGTTGATCCTGCCAGCTAGTTCGGTGGCCTGAGGTTCACGGAAAATGGTGTGAAACGGCTGGAGTTCCCGCCAAGTACTTCAGGAATGCGTCTTCGCCACGGGACCACAGGGGTTCAAATTTGACACCCTCGCACGCCTGGTTTAAATTGACAGTTCAGCTTTTAGCAGGATATTGAAAGACGTTTGTGAAGGTTGTCATTCCAATCCCGCAGTCGCGGGAGAAGAATCTCACCCTGAAACAAAAGGCTTGTGAGATTCCTCGTCGTCCCGATCAGATCGGGACTCCTCGGAATGACAGGCTAAGCGTGTTTTGCGGCATCCTGCCAAGAGGCTGCTGAAAGCAATAAGGAGTCGACATGCTCGATCTGAGTTTTGTGCGTGACAATCTGGAGTTGGTGAAGCAGAAAATGGGCGAGCGCGGGCTGGAGGATTCGCTCGGAGGCTTTGAAACCATCGATCGCGAAAGGCGCAAATTCCTGCTGGAGGCGGAAACGCGCAAGGCGCGCCGCAATAAGGTTTCCGAGGAAATCGCCGCTTTGAAAATGGCGAAGCAGGATGCCTCTGCCCTGATCGCCGAGATGAAGCAGGTGGGCGCAGAAATCCAACAGTTCGATGAGAAGGCCAGGGAATACGATGAGCAATTGCAAGAGCTGCTGCGCAACATTCCCAACTTGCCGCACCCGAGCGTCCCCGCCGGCCGGAGCTCAGAGGACAACCAAGAGGTTCGACGTTGGGGCCAGCCGCGCCAGTTCGACTTTGAGCCGAAGGCGCATTGGGACCTGGGCCCCGCCCTGGGCATCCTGGATTTCGTGCGTGCCCAAAAAATCACCGGAACCCGCTTCGCGGTCTACAGCGGTGCGGGGGCAAAGCTGGAGCGAGCCCTGGCCAACTTCATGCTCGATATGCATACCAAGGAGCATGGCTATACGGAGATTCTTCCTCCCTTTATGGTGAACTCCACCAGCCTTTTCGGCACCGGCCAGTTGCCGAAGTTCAAGGACGACCTCTTCAAGCTCGAAGGGACCGATTACTGGCTGATCCCCACGGCGGAAGTTCCGGTCACTAATCTGTACGCGGGAGAGGTGCTGGAAGCCGAAAAGCTGCCGGTGAAACATTGCGCGTGGACCGCCTGCTTCCGGAGTGAAGCGGGCTCTTACGGCAAGGACACGCGTGGAATCATCCGCCAGCATCAGTTCCAGAAAGTCGAGCTGGTGAAGTTCACCCTCCCTGAAAGCTCTTATGATGAGCTCGAGTCTCTCACCCGCAATGCCGAAGACATCCTCCAGCGGCTGGAGCTACCCTATCGCGTGGTGTCGTTGTGCACGGCCGACCTGGGCTTCAGTTCCGCGAAAACCTATGACCTGGAGGTCTGGCTTCCCGCCGCCCGCGAGTACAAGGAGATATCCTCCTGCTCGAATTTCGAGGCTTTCCAGGCTCGCCGGGCGAACCTTCGCTTCCGCCGTGGCAAGGGGGGCAAGACGGAATTCCTTCACACCCTCAATGGCAGTGGGCTGGCCGTCGGACGGACCTGGCTTGCCATCATCGAAAACTACCAGCAGGCAGACGGCTCGATCACCATTCCCAAGGCACTGCGGCCCTACTTTGACGGGCAGGAGAAAATCAGTCGGCAGTAGGCAGAAAGCAGTAGGCAGCGCGCACAACGCGGTCGGCTATGCGGAGAAGGCAATTCATAATTTAGAATTCACACTTCAGAATTACCCTAACCCCAATTGCTAGCCCACGACCCAAGACCTTCCACTTACTGCCTTCTGCTTTCTGCCTACTGCTTTACTTCTGTCCGCCCTCGCTGGTCGGGGCGGGTTCCGGCATGTAGCGGTGAAAGTCGCCGGGCAAGTGGGTGTGTTCAAATTGGATGGTGGAATGGGTGATGCCGAACTCGCTGGCCAGAACGTCACGAAGTCGCCGGCCGATTCTTTCACTTTCTGAAGTGGGCATATCGAGTATGTGGACGTGACAAGAGAGCGCGTGGGACCGGGTTCCCAGGCTCCAAATGTGAATATCGTGGACCTCGCGCACACCCGGAACCTCGAGCAGTGCGCTCGCCACGCGCTCCAGACTCATGCCCTTGGGAAGGCTCTCGAGCAGGATGTTCGCCGATTCCATGATTACCCCCAGAGCTGTCCAAACGATCATACCGGAAACCAGGAATGCGATCAGAGGGTCGATCAGCCATTGGCCGGTCCTCTGGATCAACCAGGCCCCGGCGATGAGAGCGATGTTGGAGAGCGCATCGCCCAAGTTGTGGATGAAAACCGCCCGCAGGTTCAAGTCGCTGCGGCCGGAAGCCAACAAGAGTGAGATGCTCCCGTTTATGACCAAGGCCACAATCCCCACAACCAGCATGGCTTTGGCGGCGATCGGTTCCGGCCTTAGAATTCGCTGGTAACCCTCGTAGCAAATGAGGACGGCAACTGCCACCAGCAGCAGGGCATTCATAAAGGCTGCCAGCACACCCGCGCGCTGGTAGCCGTAAGTTCTCTGATGATCGGGAGGCTTGCGTTCAAAGTAGAGGGCAATCCAGGCGAGAACGAGCGTGGGAAGGTCCGTGAGGTTGTGCCAGCCATCACTGATGAGCGCCAGGCTATGGGCAAGATGACCCGTTATGAATTCAATCACCACCAGGGCCAGCGTCAAAACCAAGGCGGTCTTGACAATCCAATCCGGCCTCCGAAAGTGGACGTGCGTGTGCACACTAACTCCCACCGGAATTCTATTCCATAGGGGAATCCGCGCGCAAGAACAGTGACGAGTGACGAGCAGGAGACAGAAGAAGAGTAAGGAGCAGAGTTATGAATAGTGAATGGTGAATTGGGGATAAAGAGCTCGCTTTGCGGGCCGCACTCAGGGCCTCTGACCGCTGCACTTCTTCAATTCACAATTCAGAATTGCACTGGTCCCTAGCCTCCTTTTTTCAAAGATTGAAAGCCGAGGGCTGGACCGTCTTCTTCTGACTCCTGACTTCTTCAGTTGCGATCACGCCCGAATTCGTTCCGTCTCAGGGAGCTTTCAAACCAGCTTCGCTTCCAGCGTGATCTGGGTTCCGGCGAGAGCTTTGGAAACCGGGCAGCCTTTCTTGGCGCCTTCCGCCTGCTGCTGGAAAGTCGCGTCGTCAATGCCTGGAATCTGGGCTTCGGTATGCAATTCAATCTTGGTAATTCCAAATCCGCCCTCCACCGGTTCGAGGTGTACCTTGGCCGTGGTATGTACTCGCGTAGGCGTGAAGCCAGCCTTCGACAAGCCGGCCGAAAGAGCCATCGAAAAACATCCGGCGTGCGCGGCGGCGATCAGCTCTTCGGGGTTAGTCCCTTTCCCAGATTCAAATCTCGAAGCAAAGGAATAGCTGCCTTCGTAAGCGCCGCTGCCCAGCTTCATCGTGCCTTGCCCTTCCCGCAGATTTCCCTTCCATTCGGCTTCTGAGGTTCGAACAGCCATAGTGGTGTGCTCCTTTTGAAGAATTTAGAAAGATTGTGTGGGATGCCCGTCAATTAGGCCCCGGACGCCATGGCGCCACGGCCCGCCCTGATTAATCTTGCTCACCAACCCTAAGGAATCAGTATACCACGCTCGCGCCTCGCTGACTCCTCGTGAGAGGATTGCGTCAAAGTCCCCGAAGAGTAACATTCCAAAGCGGCTCCGCCGCCTGCTGTGCGGAAAGCCCCTGGCTCTCCGACGCAGACCGTTTCCCTTCTCCCCCTCCGCTCGGCTGAAAGGCTGAGCCTTCCGGCCGAGCAGAGGGGTTAGTCAGGGTGGAAGCCCTCGGAAAGGCGAAGCCTTTCCGCACAGCAGGCGGCAGAGCCGCTTTTCTCTCGACTTTGACGCATCCCTGCTCCTGGTGATCTCAGCGATGCTCTTCATCCACCCCAGCGCCCATCGTTACCGAGGACTCAGAGGAGATTTTCTCCCAGGCACTGGTCTTCCAATTGTCAGCCCGTCCGGGCGCAGCTTTCCAGGCAGGGTAAGGCATTAGAAGCCGCTCCGAAAAACCATTAATGTAGGGCTCATACGTAGACTGTAAATCCCGCAAGTTCCGGGCGGCGGCCGCCCTGCTGCACACAGCTACGCCTGCCGGCGCAAGAAGGCCGCACAATTGCTCAAGGTCATCATCGGACAAGCGATCTGCGACGGGTTGTTTGGGGGGAATCTGTAAGACCTGGGCAAGGTCCACAAGGGCGTGTCGCGAGATTGCAAAGGTAAGTTTGGCCTGCCACTGGAGAGCGCCCTCGGCGCAAGATATCAGCAGAGCGCAGGTGTCAAGGATGGCGGTAAGAGCGGCAAGCCAGGATTGGTTGTCGTGCTGCGAGCGGAAATAGCACAGCACGGGAAACGAAAGGTGGCTCTCCATGAGTTCAGCCGACCACGCTTCCCAATCGCGAAGGAATTGTCCGAGCGCTTCCAGATTCTGGCCTCGCACGTGCCGCCGCACAAGTTCGGCTGCCGTGGGAGGAGAACCAGCACGCGCGTCCAGAAGCGAGATATTCACTTCTCGCCGCGAAAAGGCGCCGTAAAGCACGGGCAGGTAAGAGATGACAATGGCGAGGAAGCCGAAGCCTGTTCCTGATTCCAGCACCGTGATGAACCGCGCCGCCCGGGTGTGCGGGGTGATGTCGCCGAGACCAAGCGTGAAGAAGGTCGTCCCGCTCAAATACATGTCAGTCCAAAAGGTGGACGATTCACGGAACGAAACCTCTGCGGACCCGGCGGCCCAGTGGAGCAGGGTGAAACTGAAGATCAATCCCACTGCCCACATGAAAAAGAGCAGCAAAAGAGAGAGCGGCCCGTAAATGCTGAGAAGTGCTTCCCGGCGTTTTCCGGGTTTCATCCATCTGGCCACAGCCGACCAGGGAAACCAGGTGCCGCGATAGAAAAGCCTCGCCAGCCGTACACGGCGCGTGACCCGCCGGGGCAAAATGATGGTTTCAAACCCGTCCCACAGGATAACCCCGAGGAGGATAATGCCGGTGATGGCTGCAATGCTTCGCATTCGCTTTCTCTCGCCAACTGGAGAGGCCCTTCAAGCTTGGGGAAAGATAGAATCTTACCTCGCCTCTCGATTCAATGGTGAGAAGATTTTGGCTGGCGGGTCAGGTTCCGGCAAGGGTGTTACCCGGCCCAGTGGCGCCCCGCGGCTCAGAGACCGGCAAGATTTCTTCCGAGCGCGCCGTCTCTGGGCCAGAACTTGTGATTGCCCCCCTGGATTGGTCGATAAACACGAGGCGACAAGGCAGGAGTAATCTGCGATGGCGTGGACCAACTTCCGAGTCACCCGAAACCGCCGGGCGCCACGTCCGAGCATATGGCGTACGGCCATGTGAACGGGCGGCTGCCTTAGTCCTATGCTAAGCCTAGGGCGGCCTTCTCGGTGCGGGTAAGGATGGAGCCCAAGAGTTCGGGCATTCTTGGAATGTTCCGTAGGTCCCGGTTCAATCTTCGCGCCAGATCGAAGGCGCCACACCTGAAAATCAGGCGAAATTCCGGCACGTCATTACCAATAACACTGACAACCTGAGTGAGTACAGCACCCGCTGCTCCCGCCAAAGGATTGCCAGCCATTCCCCCAACCGCCGCTCCGCCAATTCCTGAAACAACGACCTTCCAGAACGTTCGAACTGGACACAACGACGGCCATTCTCGAGCGGGGCCCATTAGCTCACCTGCGCGTTGTAATTCCTGTCTTATCTCATGAGCTTCCGCCATCGGGTCGTGGGGCGGTCTGAATCTTCATGCAACGAAATTGGCCTCTCCACCGAATTGACGATTGCATAAGAGAGGTAGCGTGGAGGTGTCCGCTTGCTTGATCTGCAAGATCGCATGGCTACGCTCGCCCTGCGCCAGCCCGCCGACTCCCGACTCGTGGCGGCCACAGGGGGATTCCAGATGACACTCCACTTCCAATCTTGGATATCCGCTGTGCCAAACCAAGTCGGCGCGGCAATTCTCGGTGCCGCATGAGCACGATGCATCTACGCAGTATTTCGAGTTAAACTACTAAATATATTCATCTACCTAACAATTCAATGCTGAAATCAGCCATAAAACATTGAATTCGACACATATTTATTAGTTAAAAGATTATGCTAATTAGCCGCCCGCACAGAGCGTATGCCAGTCGAGTCTCATTCATAGCTATTTTTTGGAGTTGAGGCAATTGGCATTAGCCGACAGCGTCCGCCAAATCCAGTATGTCTCACTTGGGGGCCGGATTCGCCGATGGACCTGAGGCGATTTGGTCTGCCAGCTCTTCGACAAAATCATCTATGCCACAAATCCGTTGAAACTACAATTGTTATGGCCATATCGATTAGGGACCACACCTTCCTAAGTATCCAGTCGCCGGCCATGCCAAGCCGACTCATGGCGGCCACAGGGCGTTTCCAGCTAACACTCCACTTCCAATCTTGGATATCCGCTGTGCCAAATCAAGTCGGCGCGGCAATTCTCGGTGCCGCATGAGCAGATGGGTCAACTCCGGATCGTTCGCTTTGGACTACGGCTTAGATATGTTTGCATATCTTGAACATTTCACCTTGCTGAATCTAAAAATCTTATTAACAAATATATCCTAGGCTTGTTATGCTAAGCTCGTGGTATACCACCGTGACGAGAGGACTCTTGAGATGAGCAAAATCGAAGCTGTTGACGACCAAATCCTAAGGACGTTGCGCCTCGTTGCGCTGACCATGCTTCGGGACATGAAACAGGCAGAGCAGGTCGATTTGCTCGACAGGGCTGGCTATCGACAGGGTGAGATCGCAGACCTGCTGGACTCCACTTCGAAAGCGATCAGTGTGCGACTGGCCGAGGTGCGCAAGGGCAGACGAAACAAGATGAGGAAGCGATCTGCAATGCGGGTCTCCGGGGCAAGTACGTGAACGGGTGATGAGGAACAGAAGCGCTGGCCGAAACCCCAAACCTCGACCATGGCCATCTCGCGCATACTTGCCCAAGTGCACGCAGCGCTGAAGGGTGGGCTCGACAGATTAAGGAAGGAGGGCGGAATGTGCGAAAATATCGAAACACTAGAGCGAAAATTGGATTTGCTTATACGGGTCGTGGCCGCGCAATGCGTGGCTGGAAAAGGGGCGAGCGAGTCGATAGAGATTCTTGGCCGATTAGGAATTGCAAGAGATGAAATCGCGAGAATATGCAATACGACCGCCAACACTGTCAGCGTCAGGCTTTCGGAGGCCAAGAAAGATAGCGGTCAAGGACGAAGGAGGAAGTAATGGAAGACATTGGCAAGGATGTCCTAGGGGAGCTAAAGAGCATAAAGCGCCTGCTGTCAATAGTCGTTGCCAAAGGGATGACGCAAAGGGAACAAGTTGCGGCGCTATCTCGGGTGGGTTTTGGGCCAAAGGAGATTGCTGACCTTCTCGGCACAACTTCCAACACAGTTAATGTCACGCTCGCGAAGTTGCGTAAGCAGATCAATTGATCTAAGGAAGTGACTGCTGAATGACGAATCGTGAATTAAAGAAAGCACTCCTGACCAAACTGGGGATTTCTCAACAAGCCATTTCCTTGCGCGTTAGAAGGCTCATAAAAGAACGTCCAATGACCACTTCCGACGCAACCTACCTAATCGCCCATGAAAGCGGGATCCCACTCGACCGGTATTTAAGCTCAGCCGAGATGGATCGTGTAAGGACACTGATGCCCGGTAGGACCGCACAGCCAGTGAAACAGCGCTCGGAAACGGCCTCAGGCGCTAAGTCGGACAACGCTCGGCACAGGACAGTAGTCATTGGAAAGGAATTCAAAGGCAGCGACCCTATCCTCCCCAACGAAGTGCTAACCGAAGCGAAGGAGATGGCCGCAGTCTATCCATTGTTGTACGTGGTGGAAAACTCGATTAGAGAGGCGATACATCGCGTAATGAAAAGGCATCATGGGGACCTCTGGTGGGACACCTGTGCTCCGCAAGGCTGTAGAGATACTGTACACAAGCGAATGGCTGAAGAGAATATCGACGCCTGGCACCAACGCCGAGGCGCCCACCCCATTTGTTATCTTGACCTAAACCAGCTTCCAGGCATCGTTAGAAAAAACGAAAATGATTTTGTTCCAGATATGTTTCGCGACGTCGAGTGGTTTACGCATTTCATTAATGAGCTATATCTGTCACGATGCGTTCTCGCACACATGAACCCTCTCGATCGAGATAACGTCCAGGCGGTAAGACTCAGCTTCAATAAATGGCAGAAACTGATCACTACTAAGAAGGCAATCTTATGATGGTCGTCAGAGGAGCGGAAGATGGCGCGAGCGCGAAGCGCCAAGTAGGATCATACTTTTTCGAAAACTCGTATCCCACCCCCAGGAGGGGCATACATGCAGAAGAATGGCAGAAACAATGATACCGACCAAGGATTTCCAAGCCTTGGGCTTGTCTTCGGCTACATCGCCATAAAGGATTTGCAGCGGTTGGAAGATCGAATTAGTATCCTGTCTCGGCTTGGCTACGGCAACCAAGACATTGCTGTGATTTGCGACACAACTCCACTGACAGTCTCCGTTATGAAATCTGGGCTCAAGAAGAAGAAAAAGGCCAAGGGAGTGAAGTGAGCCCAAACGAGGACCAAACTCACGTTCAGTTGATGTTGCGCACCTTTGTATTACGACGGTATTGGTGAGCGATACAGATAAGTCGCAGAGCTGCGCTCTGCGCTGTCCGCGCCGGTGAGAAAGAGCAGCAGTTCTGCCGGTCTGATGAGCAGCAGACCCATGGGCGGGGACGCGGTAATAAACTCTATAGGAGTTTCTATATGCGGTGAATTTTTGGGCACGGTTCAATTTCCACAGTTCCGGGCAGAATGAACGGCTTGCATTCTGATCCGGAGCCGCTTGATGAATGATCGTCGCTGCCCTTACTGTCAGCAAGTCTTTCAGCCTGCACCATATCATCCGCAACAACTGGTTTGCAGCCAGCCCCCATGCCAGCGGCAACGCCGCCGGGATTATCACCGCGAAAAGATTCGCTCCGATCCTGTCTACGCCCAAGTGGTGCAGGAAAGCCGGAAAAAGTGGCGCGATGCACATCCCCACTACCAGCAGCAGTACCGGGAGCGGCACGCGGAAGCGGTCGAGCGGAACCGCCAACAGCAGCAGGTCCGTGACCAACGCCACCGCCTGCAGCATCTTGTAAAGAACAACTTGGCCCTCAACCTAAGGCATTCTCGCGCCGAGGTTTGGCTGCTGGGCCCGACCGCCGATGATCTTGTAAAGAACAACTTGGCAGCTTCGCAACTCTTGATTCTTCAGCCGGTTAGCCTTTCTCGGAGGGCTCCCCACGCCGCTTGTAAAGAACACCCCTCTGGCATTGCCCCCGATGCCGGTTTATAACCGCAAGCATGCTGAAGATTGACCAGATCAACGAAATTCATCGTCTCGCGGGCGGCGAGCATTGGTCGGTGCGCCGCATCGCCGGCCAGCTCCACCTGGCCGCCCGCACCGTCAAAAAATATCTCCAGGCTCCGGTGCCCTCCCCGGTCCACCGTCCTCGCCCCAGCAAGCTCGACCCCTTCCAGCCGCTCGTCGCCGAACTCTTGGAGCAGGACCCCCATGCCCCAGGGGTGGTCATCTTGCAGCGCCTGCGAGCGGCGGGTTATGCCGGCGGGCACACCATCCTGGACGAGTACTTGCACCGCGTGCGCCCCTCTCGCTCGACCCCTCGGGCCTTCGTGCGCATGGAGCCCGGCCCGGGGGAGCGCTTCGAGATCGACTGGGGCCACTTCGACGCGCTCGACTATCAAGGCGATAAGCGCAAGCTCTATGCCTTCTGCCTGATCGAGGCCCACAGCCGGATGCTCCATGTCGAGTTCACCCACAGCCAGAGTTTCGAAACCTTCGTGCGCTGCCACCAGCACGCCTTCCAGGCCCTGGGCGGAGTGGCCCGAGAATGTTGGTTCGACAACCTTCTGACCGCCGTCGCCGAACACGATGGCCGCCTGGTGCGCTTCCAGCCGCGCTTCCTCGCCTTCGCCCGCGAATACGATTTTTACCCCCGCGCCTGCAATCCCGGCGCAGGGTGGGAAAAAGGTAAGGTGGAAAAGGGCGGCGTCGCCTATCTCCGCTCCAACTTCTGGCCGCTACGTTCCTTCACCGATCTCGCCGATGTGAACCGTCAAGTGCGGCAATGGCTCGACGAGGTGGCCAACGTCCGCATTCATCGCGAAACCCGCCAGCGGCCCTGCGATCGCTTCCGTCCCGACACCCTGCGCCCCCTGCCGGCTCTGGCCCCCGATTACCGCGACACCGCCGAGGTCTTAGTGTACAAAGACCTGCGCTGGCATTTTGACGCCAACCGTTACTACGCACCGCCCCACTTCATCGCCCAGCACCTGATGGCCAAAGCCGATTCCTCCTCCCTTACGCTCTATGATCGGCAGGGCACCGAAATCGTCCGCTATCCGCGCTGCTGGCGGCGTGGCCAGACCCTCGGCGCCGGGCGCTTCCAAAAAGAGTTACTCGAACACCGCCCTGCTGCCCGGCGCTCCCAGGCGCAACAACGACTGCTGAAGCTGCTCGACGGCGTCTGCCCGCCGGAAACGGTCGAAGCTTATCTGCGCGGGCTGGCCGACTCCGACCGTTCGCTCCTCCGCCAGCTTCAGGAACTCCTCGATCTGTTCCGCGCTTATCGCCCCCAACAGGTCGCCGCGGCCCTCCAAAAAGCTCTTGCCGCCCGCGCTTTCGGCGCCGATTACGTGGCCCATCTCTTACACCAGATCGAGTCCCCGCGCCCGCATCAGCCGCTCTTGCAGTTGCGCGATCCGGAACTCAATCAACTCACCACCGACCCGTTGTCCTTGCTCGACTACGATGCCCTCATCTTGAAAGCCCGAAAGGAGTCTCCCGATGACCCTGCCCGAGAAACTGAGCCAACTGCGCCTGACCACCATGGCCCAAAAGCTGGAGACGATGACGAGGGAGGCGGCCACGCAAAATCTTAGCTTCGCCGCCGCCCTGGAACGTCTTGCCGATCTGGAACTGGAGGCCCGCCACGGCCGGGCCATCGAGCGCCGCTTCCAACTCTCTCGCCTCCCCGCTCAGCCCTGCCTCGACCAGTTCCACTTCGCCCATCATAAATCCCGCCAGCAAGCCAAAAACCGCCTCCTCCACCTGCTCGACTTGGACTTCCTCCAGCAAGGCACCAATGTGGTCATCATTGGCAATCCCGGCGTGGGGAAAACCTTCTTGGCGCAGATCCTCGGCTGGCGCGCCTGCCAAGCCAACGTGCGCGTGCTCTTCACCACCGCCATGGAGATGCTCAACCAGTTGCTCGCTTCGCAAGTCGATCACTCCCTGGTCCGCAAACTCAAGGTCTACACCGAGCCCGCCGCCTTGATCGTGGACGAACTGGGCTACTTGGCCCTCGACCAGCAGACTTCCAACCTCTTTTACCAGGTTATCTCCACCCGCCACGGTCACAAGCGCAGCACGATTATTACGACCAACACCGCGTTTTCCGACTGGGGCAACATCCTCTACAACACCACCATCGCGGCGGCCATCGCTGACCGCTTGGTGGAAAACTCCGAGATTTTTCTGTTGGGGGGAGAAAGCCTGCGTAAAGCTCAGAAGAGCCCGCCGCCTGCCGCTTCCTGAACGCGGGCCCTTCTCAGGCGCCGCTCTGTGCGATAGCCCATCACCGGAGGAGTCCGGCGGGTGAACCCCTCAACGGCGCTGCCCATGGGGCGGGGGTGCCATCCACCCCCGTTCCATCTTTGCCACCATGTTCAACTTCAGCGCCAATCATCTGTTCTTGCTTTCGCGGAAGGAGTACCGGTCGTGTGCGGTGTTGCTCTTGCTCGACCGCGACACCCAGCGTGTCTATCGATTGCATGACTTCACCAAAGCCCACCACCTCGTGCCTGGCCAGGCCTATTGCGTGGCGGGCAAAGTCAATAGCGCCGATAAATTCTACCTGGTGATCGAATCGGTTCGACCCGACACCAAGCACGCCCGGTCCTCCACAGCTCCCGTTCCCGCTGACGGCGCAGGAGAGAATCCCTTGGCCTGAACCGCGTCGCTTGAGACCAGCCCGGCCTCCCTACGGCGCGCACGATTCGCTGCTTCCGCCTTGTGTGCCCCGCCCTCAAAAATCAAGCCGCCTGCTGCTCATCAAACCGGCAGAACTGCTGCTCTTTCACACCGGCGCG
>CAWHWE010000017.1:0-83628 GCA_963832915.1 uncultured Acidobacteriota bacterium | reverse complement strand
ATTCAAACCAAAGGGTGGGATATGCAATCACGTCTTGTTCCTCCACACGGAGGAGAATTAGTAAATCTGATTGCGGCTCCGGAGCGCGTCGCCGAGTTGCAGGCGATATCAAAGTCCTGGCCCTCCTGGGATTTGACTGCGCGGCAACTCTGTGACTTGGAACTTCTTTTGACCGGTGGCTTCTCACCGCTTCGGGGCTTCATGACGCGTGCGGACTATGAAAGCACTTGTTCCAACATGCGACTGGCGGATGGGAGGTTATGGCCGATCCCTATCGTTTTGGACGTAACGGAAGAATTTGCCAAGTCTATGGGCAGAGGCAGCGCCATCGCCCTCAGAGACCCCGAGGGCGCCATGCTCTCTGCCTTGCATGTTGATGAAGTCTGGCAACCGGACCGGAGGGCGGAAGTCGAGGCGGTTTACGCGACCACGAACACCCAGCATCCCGGTATGGAGTACGTCTTGAGAAAGACCCATCCATGGTATGTGGGGGGGCGGCTCGAAGGCCTCCAGCTTCCTACCCATTATGACTTCCGCTCCCTGCGCCTGACCCCCTCAGAACTCCGGGCGGAATTCGCCAGGCTCGGGTGGCGCCGCATAGTTGCCTTCCAAACATGCGATCCGATGCACCGCGCTCATCAGGAGTTGACCTTGAGGGCGGCAAAAAAGGAAGGAGCGAACCTCCTCATTCACCCCTGCGTCGGGATGACGAAACCGGGCAACGTCGAGTACTACGTCAGAGTGAGATGTTACCAAGCACTTCTCTCCAAGTATCCCAAGGATACCGTCAAGCTTTCTTTACTGCCTCTGGCGATGCGCATGGGTGGACCTCGCGAAGCCCTTTGGCATGCGATTATCCGGAAAAACTATGGCTGTAGCCATTTTATTGTAGGACCTGACCATGCAGGTGCCGGCGTGGATTCGAGCGGCAAGCCGTTTTACGGGCCTTACGACGCGCAGGAATTGCTGCGCCAGCACCAGCAGGAACTCGGGGTAACCATGGTGCCCTTCCAAATGCTGGTTTACCTGGAGAGTCAGGACGCCTATGTGCCCGAGGATGAGATACCCGCCGGCTCGCATGTCCTCGACATTTCCGAAACGGAACTGCGTCGGCGTTTCGCTGAAGGGCGGGAGATTCCCTCCTGGTTCACTTTTCCGGAAGTCCTGCACGAATTACAACGCAGCTATCCGCCGCGGCACCGGCAGGGGTTCACGCTGTTCTTCACGGGCCTCTCTGGTTCCGGGAAGTCCACCCTTGCAAACATCTTGCGCGTCAAATTGCTGGAAATGGGCGGACGACCGGTAACTCTACTGGACGGCGACCTCGTCCGCAAGCACCTGTCATCTGAGCTGGGATTCTCACCCGAGCACCGTGATGTTAACATCCGGCGGATTGGGTTTGTCGCCTCGGAGATAACGAAGCATGGTGGCATCGCCATTTGCGCTCCCATTGCCCCCTATGACTCCACTCGGAAAGAAGTGAGGGCGATGGTTCAGCCCCACGGCGGTTTCATCCTGGTGTACCTATCGACCCCGCTTCAGACTTGCGAGGCCAGGGATCGAAAGGGACTTTACGCGAAAGCGCGCGCGGGTCTGGTAAAACAATTCACGGGTATTTCCGATCCGTATGAGGCCCCGAATGACGCCGACGCAGTGATCGACACTACCGACCTCACGCCCGAGGAGGCAGCACAGGAGATCTTCCTACGACTCGAGCGGCAGGGATATATTGGCGCGAATGACCAGGAAAAAACGGCGCCCCCTGGCACGCGTTAACAGGGTAAGCAGAACGTCGGCCGGTAGTGCCCCGGCTT
The DNA here is from genome assembly GCA_963832915.1 of uncultured Acidobacteriota bacterium. Taxonomy (GTDB): domain Bacteria; phylum Acidobacteriota; class Terriglobia; order UBA7540; family UBA7540; genus CAVROP01. The sequence continues at coordinate 81,814 of CAWHWE010000017.1, read as the reverse complement.
CTTGCCGCATCTTCGACTCCAAGTTCGGAATTCAGGTAATATGTCAAAGGCGTACAATCCTGCATCGTGAGGTTAATTCATATGAACCTTCTGACAACTTTGAAAGGCTCGTTGCTCGAATCCTTCTTTCCGGCCGCATGGGACTTGGCGCAGTGGGACGCCTGTGTAGCCGACGACCCAAAGGCCATCTTCGATCCGCAGCCCAAATGGCACAAAGACTTCTCCATTCGCATGCCCAATGACGTGGCGGACTTTGACGTGATGTTGGGCCACGAGCTGGCCATGGAAATCCGGCGCTGCCGGGAAGCCGGCCGCAAGCTGGTTCTGATTTTGCCGGTCGGTCCGATGGGCATGTACCGTTGGACGGTCTATTTCCTGCGCGACTGGAACATTCCCTGCCAGCACGTTTACGGCTTCAACATGGATGAGTGGAGCGACAGCGAGGGCAACACGCTTCCCAGTAACGATCCCGGCGCTTTCCAGAATGCCATGGAGAAGGCCTTTTACTCCCCTCTCGCCAACCTCACCATACCGCCGGAGCAGCGCTTTTTTGCCACCCGTCGCCTGCTCCCCGAGTATCCGGAGCGGATCGGGGCATTGCGCCAGGAAGGGGCCAAGCTGGTGGTGGTCTACGGGATTGGGCGCGCCTGTCATATTGCCTTTTGGGAACCCCACTTTGGGGCAGAGTTTGCCAACGACGAAGACTGGCGGAAGCAGACGCATCGTTTAGGCGCCCGGCTGCACCCGCTGACGATTGAACAGAATGCCATCACCAGTTTCAAGAGCCGGACGACGCTGGTGCCCGCCTTCGCCAACACCATTGGGCCGGCCTTCTTTACGCGCGCCGACTACGCCATAGGGGGCGCGGATGGTGAACTGGGCCGCGGCATGCAGTGGCAGGGCCTGTCATTGTGGGTCACGTTGCGGCACGCCACCAGTCGTCACGTTCCTTCCACCTGGATGCCGACGCAGCCGGGCGTCCTTTACTTTACCAAGGCGCTGGCCGGGCCTTTGGTGGCGGACGTCAACTGACGCTCAAAGCAGAAAGTCGAAACCGGAAATTGGAAACTGAAAACTGGCAGCCGTTAATTCCGGATTGCGGGGGAGAAGCTTATGAAGGCGACAAGGTGTGAAGTCGTACGCAAGGTTCTCTTTCAGTTTCTAATCGTCGTGGTAGTGGGTTGTGCTCTCCTTCGCCCGATCCGCGCGCAGAATGGGGCCAAGGAAGCAGCCCCGGCCTTTAGCGACCCGTCCGTGGCGACCGATAAGCGGGTGGATGATCTGGTTTCCCGGATGACACTTGAAGAAAAGGTTTTGCAGATGCAGCACACCGCTCCAGCCATCCCCAGGCTCGGAATTCCGTCCTACGACTGGTGGAGTGAAGCGTTGCACGGCAGCGCCCGCTCGGGATATGCCACCGTGTTTCCGCAGGCCATCGGAATGGCGGCCACCTGGGATGTCCATCTCGTGCGCCGCGAGGCCGAAGTCATTGCCACCGAAACGCGGGCCAAGTACAACCAGGCGCAGCGAGAAGGCAACCACAGTATTTACTACGGAATCACTTTGTGGTCGCCCAATATCAACATCTTCCGCGACCCCCGCTGGGGACGCGGTCAGGAGACCTACGGCGAAGACCCCTTCCTGACGGCAAAGCTGGGAGTGGCCTTCGTGACGGGGTTGCAAGGCAATGACCCAAAATATCTGAAGGCCGTGGCAACGCCCAAGCACTACGCCGTGCACAGCGGGCCGGAGACTAAGCGGCACGGCTTCAACGTGAACGTCTCGCCGCACGATCTCGAGGACACTTATCTTCCGGCATTTCGCGCCACCGTCACCGAAGGGCATGCTGACTCCTTCATGTGCGCCTACAATGCCATCGACGGTGCGCCGGCCTGCGCCAACACTTACCTGCTCGAGAAGACCCTTCGCGAAACCTGGCGCTTTCAGGGCTTTGTGACCTCCGACTGCGGAGCGGTGGGCGACATCACCGCGGGGCACCACTTTACGCCGGACAACGAGCATGGCGCGGTGGCGGCGGTTCGCGCCGGAACCGACACGACCTGCGGCGACGAGTACGTCACGCTGGTGAAAGCGGTAAAGGACGGCCTGATTCGAGAGAGCGAGATTGACACGGCGGTCAAGCGCCTGTTCACGGCGCGAATTCGGCTGGGCATGTTTGATCCGCCCGATGCCGTCCCCTTTAACCGGATTCCGATGTCCCAGAATGACTCGCCGGGGCATCGCCAGTTGGCGCTCGAGTCGGCGCGTCAATCCATGGTTCTACTCAAAAACCAGGATGGACTGCTTCCCTTCAAGGCGAGTGTAAAAAGGATTGCGGTGATAGGGCCAAATGCTGCGTCACTGGCCGCACTCGAAGGCAACTACAAAGGCACACCGTCCCATCCCGTGCTGCCTGTAGACGGCCTGCGCAAACAGTTTGCGGGCAAAGCAGAGGTGCTCTACGCGCAGGGTTCGGCCTACGTATCGCAACTGCCGGCGCCCGTGCCAAGCACCGCGTTTCATACTGCGATCCCCGGGGCTGCGCCGGGCCTCAAGGCCGAGTATTTCCCCAACCCTGACTTTTCCGGCAAGCCGGCCCTCACCCGGATTGACCCGCAAATCCAGTTCGACTGGGACGCCGCCTCACCCGCACCGGGAATTCCCTTGCAAGCCTTCGCCGTGCGCTGGAGCGGCACATTGACTCCGCCGGGAGTGGGAGATTACACCTTTAGCGCTGGCAAGGCTCAATGCTGGCCCTGCCAGGACCGCGAGACTTTTCGGCTCTACCTGGACGAGAAGCTGGTGACCGAAGGCGCGCTAGGTGATGACACTGGCGACCTAACGGAGCCACGCTTTCAGGCACACTTCACGGATACTCGACCGCACAACTTCCGGCTGGAGTACACGCACCGCGCGCCGCTCTTCGCCGCCGACGCGACGCTCAACTGGCAGCCGCCGGCTGAAGTCCTGCTTGACGAGGCCGTGAAAATTGCCCAACAAGCCGATGTGGTGGTGGCCTTCGTGGGCCTTTCGCCGGACCTCGAAGGCGAGGAAATGAGCATCCATGTGGAGGGCTTCAACGGCGGCGACCGCACGGACATTGGCTTGCCTCGTGCCCAGCAGGATCTGCTTGAAGCGCTGGCGGCCACGGGTAAGCCTTTGGTAGTGGTGCTGCTGAACGGCAGCGCGCTGGCGGTGAATTGGGCCGCCCAGCATGCGGGTGCAATTCTCGAAGCCTGGTATCCGGGCGAGGAGGGCGGCACGGCCATTGCCGAGACGCTGGCGGGCGCCAACAATCCCGCCGGCCGACTGCCCGTTACCTTCTACGCTTCGCTCGATCAGGTTCCACCCTTCGACGATTACTCGATGCAGGGCCGAACCTACCGATATTTCGGCGGCAAGCCGCTCTACTCCTTCGGCTACGGCCTAAGTTATGCGAGCTTCGCCTACCGCAATCTCCGGCTTTCATCCGAAAAGCTCCAGGCCGGCCAGCCACTTTTTGTGGAGGCGGACGTCCGTAATACGGCCGGGATCCGTGGCGATGAGGTCGTGGAGCTTTACCTCGAGTACCCACAGTCGCCGGGAGCTCCCCTCCGCGCGCTCAAAGGCTTCGAGCGTGTCCATCTCGCTGCGGGTGAGACCCGGCACGTCGCCTTCAGACTTAATCCGCGCGAGCTGAGCCAGGTCACAGAGAAGGGCGAACATCGAATTATGCCTGGCGGCTACACCGTCTTCGTGGGCGGCAGCCAACCCACGGAAGGCGCGCGCGGCCTCGCGGCAAAGTTGCAGATCACTGGCGAGGTCGAGCTGCCGCGCTAGTGTCGTGTAACACCTAACTTTTGACAATTGGCCCGTGGCTCTGCCGCCCTGGTTGTAGGGGTACGGCTTGCCGTACCCTCTTGGGTCGGTCACACGATAAGAATGGATAGGGTACGGCAAGCCGTACCCCTACAACCAGGCTGTGCTGCGGGACCGTTGTTGAGAATTTGCTTGTCAGCGGGGGTTTCAATCGCTCTGCCGGAGGCCACAACTGTTCTTATACTGCCTCACTCTTCCCTGACTCGGATCCCTTATTATGTGAAAAAGAGCTCGCTGCCCATTCCATCTCGTAGGAAGTTGAGGCTTGCTCGGGATAGTTAACCACTTGCACATCAAACGTAAAACGGTTGCTGGCGCCGGAGGCGTCGGCAAGGCCCTCGGCAACCCGGCCCGCCAGTTGGTTCATTTCAGCTCCACAGGTGTTGGGCAGAACCATAGGGAACGCAACCGAGGACAAATGATAGAGTGAATCATCCGTGCGCAGCTTGCGCACGAGCGCCTTGGCTGCGTCCCCGAGCGCTACGGAGACCTCCGGTGGGTTGTCAAACATGGGCGAAGGTTTCAGACGCACTAGAACAAGAGAGAGTGGCTCGCCGGTCTGGGTGGCGCGCCGAAAACCCATCGTCAGCCGATCCTGAAAATGACCGAAACCCGGGAAGGTCTCCAGCAAATTCGTGCTCGCCTCTTGGCGGAGGTGCGTGATTTCTGTTTTCTGCTCGAGCAAGTTCCTGCGAAGTTGGTGAACAACATACTCGCGGTTCAATAAGTACGCGACCACGAGCACACACAGCGCACAGAAGCCGAAGAACAACGTTCGGGTAGTGTGCGCGGTCGAGGCTGGGTTACTGCCAAAAACTTCAGGATACATAAGCAAGGCCACACCCGCTGCCAGAACGCCAATCATCCCGAGCGAAAGCATCGACAACTGCCAGTGACGGAGATCGAGCGTTTTCGGGTCAACCTTGTCAAAGAAATCCCTTGAAGCCCCCCTCACTAGGGAAGGATGCACTCTCAGTCTTAAGCAATTCGATAGCATCAGACCTAGCAAGCGTTAGCCACACTCTGTATAACACCTGTCCCCCGCAGTGTCAATCCAATCACCTCCACAAACCCCACATGTTGACAAGCCAACAACAACTGGAAATAATCTGGTCGGAGCCCGATTGAAAGCGGGGTAGCTGTAGCGCTGGAGAAGCCCTGCCATTAGCGCCGCCTTTTCCGGTCAGGGGCGCGAGAAAGAGGAGCGATGAAACCTACTCGCCAAGACTCATTGGTAGTCAACTGGGCGGTCGATCTTCTTCGTTACTTGAAAAGCAGGAGAGAAATCCACATGAAACTCGTCACACGAGGGATGCTCATAATCCTCTGTATTCTTACTCCCGCCTGGGCTGGAGACTTGCGCATGGGCAGGGCAGCCGTCAACATTACCCCGCCGCTGGGAATGCCGATGGGCGGGTACTACAAGGTCCGCCTGAACACAGGAACCCATGACCCTCTCTACGCCAAGGCGATTGTTCTGGAAGAAGGAGGTGTGGAGGCTGCAATAGTAGCGTGCGATCTCGAGAGCATTCCGCGCAGCTTCGTCGATGCGGCGCGTCGTATTATTCAAGAGACAACGCATGTGCCCCCGGACCACGTGATGATCAGCGCCACGCACACCCACACGGGACCCGAGATGATCCACTTCTTCCTGGATCGACTCGAGGGGCCGCCGGCACAGATTGCAACAGATTACCGCGCGGCGCTGCCCGGCAAAATTGCGGAGGCAGTTCGCGAGGCAGAGGCGGATCTAGCGCCCACGCAGGTTTGGGCGGGCTATGGACGAGAGAGCACGCTTTGCTTCAACCGCCGTTACTTGATGAAGGACGGTACAATCGGATGGAATCCCGGCAAGTTAAACCCCAATATCGTGCGCCCGGCTGGTCCGGTTGATCCGGATGTCTCCGTGGTCTATTTCAACGCTGTGCCGTCCAAACCTCAGGCAACTTTCGTGAATTACGCGATGCATTTGGATACCACAGGCGGCACGGAATATTCCGCCGATTACCCTTATACGCTGGGCAAGTTGCTGGGAGAAGTGAAAGACTCCAACATGCTGACGTTGTTCGCGATCGGGACGGCGGGGAACATCAATCATATCAATGTCAAGAGCTCCGAACCACAATCCAGCCCCCGGGAGGCGGCGCGGATCGGTACAATCCTGGCAGGTGAAGTATTAAAGACCTATCCCCGGCTCACGCCGGTCGAAGGGCCTTTGCTGGTCAGCCGCGAGGTTATCAAGTTACCGGTTCAGGAATTACAACCTGGGGAAGTGGAAAAGTCGCAAAAGATCGCCACCCGCCTCATCCGAGAGGGTCCGGAGAAATTCGCGTTTCTGGACTTGGTGCATGCTTTCAAAGTTCTTTGGGTGGCTGAGTTCCAGGGCAAGCCCATCAATGCAGAAATACAGGTAATTACATTGGGCAACGACGTTGCCTGGGTCGGATTACCGGGTGAGGTATTTGTCGAGCTGGGGATGGCCATCAAGGAGGCTTCTCCGTTTCGGTATACGATTGTGAACGAGCTATCGGGTGATGTCATCGACTATGTTCCCGATCGCAAGGCGTTCGCAGAAGGAGCCTACGAAGTTGTTAACTCGCTTTGCGCTCCCGGAGGCGGTGAAGCTTTGGTGGATGGCGCCACCCATTTGCTCATAGAGGCGTACCAAAGTTCCAAGCACTGATCCTTGCCAGTGCCGGGCCCTGCGAATGGCAGGGACGGTTACATGGGCCTCTACTCGTGACCTGATATACTGCGGGACTAGGGCTATCGTTTCGGAGGTTACCCGTGGGCGAATCCATTCCCAAGAAAATGAAGGCGCTGGTGAAGAGCCGGCGAGAGCCGGGGCTGTGGCTCGAGGAAGTGCCGACGCCCGAGATCGGCATCAACGATGTGCTTGTCCGGGTGCACCGGGCGTCCATCTGCGGCACCGACCTGCACATCCTGAAATGGAACGATTGGGCCAGCAAGACCATCCCCGTACCGATGGTGGTAGGGCACGAGTTTGTGGGCGAGGTGGTAAGCGTCGGGTCAAACGTTGGCGATATTTTTCCCGGTCAGATCGTCGGCGCCGAGGGGCACGTGGTCTGTGGGCGTTGCCGTAATTGCCTGGCAGGCCGGCGGCACTTGTGCGCGCACAGCCAAGGCGTGGGTGTGCACCGGCCGGGCTGTTATGCGGATTACATCGCGGTGCCCATGAGCAACGTCTGGGTGCATCACTCCGATATCGACCCCGAAGTCGCGTGCATCTTCGATCCTTTTGGCAATGCGGTGCACACCGCCCTCGCCTTTCCTGTTTTGGGCGAGGATGTGCTGATTACGGGCGCGGGGCCCATCGGTCTGATGGCGGCAGCGGTAGTGCGGCACGCCGGGGCTCGCTTCGTGGTCCAAACAGATGTCAACCCGTGGCGGCTGCAACTGGCGCGCAAAATGGGAGTCACGATGGCGGTGAACCCGCGCGAAACCGAGCTGAAAGATGTGCAGAAGGAACTGGGCATGAAGGAGGGATTCGATGTGGGCCTGGAAATGTCGGGCAACGGCTCGGCCTTCCGAGACATGCTGGCGAACATGTCGCATGGGGGGCGCATCGCGTTGCTGGGCATTCCTTCCGACGAGATCTTCATCGACTGGAATACGGTCATCTTCAACATGATCACCCTGAAGGGTATTTACGGCCGCCTGATGTACGAGACGTGGTACAAGATGACGGTGATGCTCCAATCCGGTCTCGATATCAAGCCCGTCATTACTCACCGTTTCCCCTACACGCATTTTCAGGAAGCGTTCGACGTCATGCTGTCCGGCCAGGCCGCCAAGGTGATCCTGGACTGGACCCAGTAATCCCATGCTTCTCCACCGCCCACGAAGGACGTCAGCGAGGTGGCGATGCGCAATCAGATGCAGATGGGGTTTGAAAAGAGATCCCATCCCAATTAACACCGACGCCGGATATTGACACGTCCTTGGGCTTTCACTTATAGTTAATTTTTTAGGGCTTGCTTCGAAAACAAATATCCGTTGCACCCGTCTTAGAGGAGTTTCGGGCATGGCGATTACGGATGGTACACCTTCCGCGACCTTAGCGAAGGCTTCGGAGTCTGGTGCTGTCGCTACTCCACCTAAGCCGGCTGCAAAGCCTGCCACTCCGTCCAAACCTCCAGGCGCTCCTGCCGAAGGCACGCCTGGCTCAGGGAACCTGCGCAGGCGCATCATCTGGAGTTGTGTGTGGGGATTCGTCGCCGCCAATTTCCTGATGTTCCTGCGCTTCTTCTTCCCGCGCGCCCTGTTCGAGCCGGAGACGGTCCACGGCATCGGTTATGCTTCGGACTTCCAAATCGGGGTTAATGAGAAATACAAGCAGGCCTACCGAATCTGGGTGGTCAAGGAGCCTCCCCGCCTTTTTTGCATTTTTGCCAAGTGTACGCACCTGGGTTGCACGCCGGATTGGAAGCCCGCTGAGAACAAGTTCAAATGCCCCTGCCACGGGAGCGGTTACACTCCCGAGGGGATTAACTTTGAAGGGCCGGCGCCACGGCCCATGGATCGCGCCCACGTAGAGGTGAGCGCCGAGGGGCAGATCGTGGTGGACACCAGCCGGCTGTATTCCTGGTTCAAGAGCCAGGGCGACCCGGATAACTTCGATGATCCCGGCGCTTTTATAACTGTGTAAGGGGCAGCGGCTAGTGGTTGGTTGCTAGTGGTTAGTGGGGTTGGTTGGTGACCAGCCACTAACCATTAGCCCCTGACCACTTGAACGGAGAAGTGGATGGCTGACGAGCAGAACGAGAACGTGGAAAAGAAAGGCTTGGCCGGCCTGCTTGAGGAAGTCCAAGAGGACGTCAAAGTTCTCAAGGAAAAGGCCAAAGAGGACCTTGAGACCCTCAAGAAGCCCAAAAAGACCCAGCTTTACAAGTCGATCTTCCGCGTCAAACACGACGAGACCGAGCGCAGCCGGGCGCTGAGCGTCCTTACCAACGTTTTCTTCCACCTTCATCCTGCCAAAATCAACCGCGACGCTGTGCGCTACAACTACACCTGGGGCATGGGCGGCATGACGTTCTATCTCTTCCTCGTGCTGACCATCACGGGCGTGCTTTTGATGTTCTATTACCACCCCACCAAGGGGCAGGCCTATCGTGACATCATTTATTTGATGAACGACGTTCCGTTCGGCAGGCTGCTCAGGAACATGCACCGCTGGGCCGCACACCTGATGATCATCGCGGTTTGGCTGCACATGTTCAGAGTTTTCCTCACAGGCTCCTATAAGAAGCCCCGTGAATTCAACTGGTGCGTAGGCGTGGTCCTGTTGGTGCTGACCATGCTCCTTTCCTTCACCGGGTACCTTCTGCCTGACGACCAGTTGGGATTTTGGGCGGTCACGGTGGGAACCAACATGGCGCGCGCCACCCCGCTGCTCGGGAACGAGGGGCCTTTTGGAGCTCAACTCGGAATGACCGCGTACAATGATGTGCGCTTCGCCTTGCTGGGCGGGTCGATAGTGGACGCCAATGCCTTGCTCCGAGCCTATATTTGGCATTGCCTCGCCATTCCCATTATTGCTGCAACATTTATGGGCGTGCACTTCTGGCGAGTGAGGAAAGACGGTGGCATCTCCGGGCCGGCTCCGATGACGCTGGAATCCGAGATTAAGCCGGAAAGAAAGTTCTAAGAGCAGTCGAGGAGCCGTAAGTTCAGGGTGGAATCATACATAAAGAACAATGTATGCGCCACCCTTGAAAGTCGAAAAAGAGGTTTTTGGATGGACTGGCATCAACTCTGGGAAATCGTCTCCGCTCCCGATAACGTTCCCATCGTCGCCATTCTCTTTCTGGTGCCTTTTTATACCTGGTATGCTTATCGGCAGGCGCGTGCCAACGATCAACTCATTGCGCAGCTTGAAGCTGACCCGCAACTTGCCAAGACCCATCACCGCAAGACACAACCCTGGAAGCCCGGTTGGGTGCGGGAAGTGCAAACCTGGCCTTATCTGATGCGCATTGAATTCCTGGCGGCAATTATTCTGACCGTCATTCTGATGGTTTGGTCGCTGACGCTCAATGCCCCGCTCGAGGAGTTGGCCAACCCTAACCTGACCATGAATCCGGCCAAAGCACCCTGGTACTTCCTGGGACTCCAGGAGATGCTGGTCTACTTCGATCCCTGGATTGCCGGCGTGGTGATGCCAACGCTTATTATTATCGGACTGATGATTATCCCCTATATTGACGCCAATCCGCTGGGGGCCGGCTACTACACGCTGAAGCAGAGGAAATTCGCGATCGGCACGTTCTGCGCCGGGTTCATGTTCTTATGGCTGCTGATGGTGGTCATCGGGACCTTTATCCGCGGCCCCGGATGGATGTGGTTCTGGCCGGGGCAGACCTGGGACCCCAGCCGCGTAGTGTTCGAAGTGAACCGCAACGTCCCCGATCTTTTTGGCATAACCGCCATGTGGGGAAAAGTCGTCTTGGGGGCGGTGGCCATGGGACTGTATTTTGCCGCGGCGGGATTCGGGTTGCACAAGATCATCACAGCCACGGCTTTCAACCGGAAAATCTATCAACGGATGAGTTTCCTTCAGTACGCCACCATGCAAGTATTTTTGATCATGATGTTGCTGTTACCGATCAAGATTCTGGCTCGTCATTTGTTTCGGATCAAGTACATCTGGGTTACCCCATGGTTCAACGTCTAAGGCGCCATCCCCATCTGATCTGGGAGGTACGACTTGCCTGACTCGCCAGATAAAGACCCGGTTTTAAGCCAGTCTCTGGCGGTGTACCTGCTCATTGGCTCGGTACTCCTGCTCATAACCTTGTGGTGGTCTCTCTATGATGAGTTCTTTGGCCTGCGGCCCTGGAAGGTATACGAGAGGGCATTTGTGCAGCGGTACGGCGCCTTCTTGAAGAGGCAGATCCCGAACCAGCGCGCCAAGGAAAAGATGATTGAGAACTCACCGGAGTATCTGGCGCTCAAGCAGAAACTCGCGGAGTTGGAGAAGGAAACTGCCCCTAAGGCCAAGGAACTGGACGCAGAGTCGGCGGGGGTGGAAACCCGCACCAACGCGGTCCTCAATCTGCTCACCACGGCTCGAGCTTACGTCGGCTCTCAGATCTACATCATCGAACACACCTCGATCCGCGGGAGCAAACAATCCCTTCAAAAGGACCTCGACAAATACAAGAGCGGCCCCTTCGAGCTGACCCTTCCTCCTGCCCAGGCCGGGGTCAAGGAAGAAACAATGCGCCTGACTTTCGATGAGCTCGAGGACAAGTTCAGCGATCTTCAGAAGGAGAAAGGAAGACTCCTGCTCGAAAAGGCGAGCCTGCTCCACCCCGTCTCGGAGCTGCAAAACCAGGTTGATTCTTATGTGAACGACCACATGGACGGGCTGACGGTCGAGGCTCTGCGGGGTCTTCAGAAGAAGAACGAAGACTTTGAGGTGGAGATCAAGCAGATCAACAACCCTGACGCTGGGATTGTGGACCGCTGCGAGAGTTGCCACGTGGGCATCCGCGAGCCGGCGGTGATGACCCGCAAAGACATGGGTGGAATGAAAGACCCCATGTCCGCGGCCTTTACATCTCATCCTGACGCGGAACTACTCCGCATCCACGACCCGGACCGTTTCGGGTGCACGCCTTGCCACAACGGCAACGGCATGGACATCGCCCGCGTGGAAAAGGCGCATGGGCACGACGAGCACTGGCTCTGGCCGCTCCATCCCATGGCAAATGTCGAGGCCGGATGCCAGCAGTGCCACGCGAGCGACGTGGTGGTCGACCATGCTCCGACCCTCTCCCAGGGGAAACAACTGTTCGAGTGGCGGGGTTGTATGGGCTGTCATGTTTATCAGGGCTATGACGCCGAGCCGGAAGAGCTGCTCTCAACCCAGCGCAGCATTGAACAATCGGAGAAGCAGCGCGAGGAAGACAAGTTGGAGGCGCAAAAGAGCGTCCAGGCGGGCGACCAGGCTCCGGACAACGAGACCGCGCAAAAGCTCTATTTGAAGGCCAACGAGCTTCAAGTCTCGATCAGCAAGATCAATTTGCAAATCGACCAACAAGACCGTCGCGTTAAGAACTTAATGCAGGACATGAAGAAGGTCGGGCCCGATCTCAAAGAGGTCCGCATGAAGCTCCGGCCGGAGTGGGTTCCGGTCTGGCTCGAAAACCCTCATACCTTCCGGCCTACCACGAAGATGCCACGATTCCGTCTGGATGAGGACGAACTGCCGGCCGTCTCAGCGTTCATTTGGCAGAGCGGGCTTAACGGCCAACTCGCCAAGCAGCCTGCCGGTGACCCCGCGAAGGGTAAGGAAAGCTTCCAGACGCGCGGTTGCCTGGCATGCCACTCGGTGGGCGAAGGGTCGAACACCGTGGGTGGATGGTTCGCTGCCAATCTCAGCCGGGTAGGAGAGAAGGATAACTACGATTACCTAGTGCGCTGGATTCACAATCCCCGCGAGCGCACGAGCCCTTACTGCCCTTATGAGAAACGTGACCTGACGGAGGATGATTACAAGAAACATGGTTTGCCCTTCGTTTTCGACCCCGAGCACTCGAAGTGCCCGAACGACGGGCACGAGCTGCTGGTCGAGCAGATGACGCCCATGCCGAACCTCCGGCTCTCCGTGGATGAGGCGCGGAACATTGCCAGCTACCTCATGACTTTGAAGGAGAAAGATTCGTCCAGTTATCCACCCGCTCCTTACTTGAACGACCCCAAAATGAAGGCCAAGGGAGAAGAAATCGTCCGGCGATACGGCTGTGCGGGTTGCCATGAAATCGCGGGCCTGGAGAATGAAGGGAGGATCGGGACCGAATTAACGGCGGAGGGGAGCAAGCCCCTCGAGCAGATGGACTTCGCCCTCTTTATCAAGCAGGCCAAGGCGAAGGATTGGTACAGTCATAAGGGCTTCTTCGAGCACAAGCTGGCCAAGCCGGAACTGTTCGATCAGGGGATGATCAAGGCCGAAGGCGAAGAGCTGAAGATGCCGGACTATGATTTTGAAAACAAGCCGGGTGAGATCCGCTCTCTCACCACATTTCTGATGGGCAGCGTCACCTCGGAGTATCCCGAGCGCTATTTCTACCGCCCGACAGACTACCGCCGCGATATCCAGGAAGGTTGGTGGATCGTCCAGAAATACAACTGTATGGGCTGCCACCAGTTCACGCTTGGCCAGAGCAGCGTGGTCATGACATTGCCGCAGTACCAGACTCCCGATGGCAAGGGCCAGTTGCCGCCCCGCTTGTTGACGGAAGGCGCGCGCGTCAACCCGGAATGGCTGGTTCGGTTCCTCGCCAACCCTGCCTTGAGTGAAAAGGATACGGACCGAGACGGCGTGCGCAGCTACTTGAAACTGCGGATGCCGACTTTCTATTTCTCTCCTATCGAGATCCGCAAACTGGTGAGATTTTTCCAGGCGCTGTCACAACAAGTTATGCCTTACATCCCTGCGAAGCAAGAGCTGCTTACGGCGCAGGAAGTCACCATGGCCAGGGCGCTGTTTACCAGCCCCGGAGCCCCCTGCTTGAAATGCCATGCGATCGGGTCCCCGTCCCACGACCAGTATGCTACGGCGCCGAATTTCCTGCTGGCAGCCGACCGGCTGAAGCCCGATTGGGCACGCCACTGGATCCTCGACCCGGCTTTGATCGATCCCGGCACAGCCATGCCGTCAGGCTTGTTCAAGCTTCAGGCGGACCATTATGTTTTTGCGGGTCCTACGCCGCCGGCATTCAAAGGATATAACGGCGACCACGCGGAGCTGTTGGTTCGCTATCTGTTCGAGTTGACTCCTCAGGAGCAGCAGCGCCTGATCCAGATGAGCGGAAGCAATTTGAATCCGGCTTCGGCAAAACCCTCCACAACCGAGAACCGGCGTAAACCTCAGCCAGGCTCGGGAGGAACTCTGTTGGGAATGCTTGGTAAGAGTCATTAGCTCAATCGTAGCGCCGCAGTCGAAGGGCGCGGAAAGGTCATGACAATGAAGAAACGAATCATTATTTCGCTCGCAGTTGTGACTGCATTGACTTTATTCATGGTCGCTTGCAGCAAGAAGACGGAGGAGACCGCCGAGCAACCGGCGGAAACCACCACCGCGCCACAGCCGACCCCTATCGACCAATCCACGGTGGGCGAAGTCGCCGGCAAGGTCGCGTTCGACGGAGCAAAACCGAAGCCCCACCGGATCATGATGGACCAAGACCCCGTCTGCGTGCAGAAGCACAGCGGGCCGGTTTTTGCCGAAGATGATGAGGTCAACTCCAATGGGACGTTGCCCAATGTTTTCGTGTATGTGAAGTCGGGGGCTGAAAAGTACGTTTTCGCTCCTCCTTCAGATCCCGTGACCCTGGACCAGGACGGTTGCATGTACAAGCCGCATGTGCTGGGCGTCATGGTGGGGCAGACGCTTAGGATCGTCTCCAGCGACGCCACCACCCACAACATCCACCCCATGCCCATGGACAACCGGGAATGGAACATGTCCCAGGCGCCAGGCGCCGCGCCTATCGAGCAGAAATTCACACGCGAAGAAGTGATGATCCCGACAAAGTGCAACCAGCACCCTTGGATGCGCGCCTACATTGGCGTGCTGAAAACTCCCTTTTATGCCGTGACGGGCAGCGATGGCACGTACACAATTAAGGGTCTCCCACCTGGCAACTACACTATTGGGGCTTGGACTGCGATTGGCGGCGGGAAAGGGCAAACTCAAGAGCAGAATGTGACCGTGGGCGCCAAGGAGACAAAGACCGCCGATTTCACATTTAAGGCGCCTTCGTAAGAGTCGACAGTCAACGGTTGACGGTCGACAGGCAGACGCGGACGCTGTCGTTCCGGTCCCAAACTCGCGGGAGAGGAATCTCGCTCTGGGCTGGGGCGATCGCGCAGGCGCTGGGAGCATACTGCGTCAGTATCATGGCGGTGAATCGCGGCATACGTCAGGCCTCTACAGGAGGCCATCAAAGTTCGGTTTTTTCTGAACCCTAAGGGGCGAACTTTCATCTAAATTAGAGGAAAGTTCCCGCACTGTTTGTACAGGGCTTTTCGATCAAAAACTTAGCGTGCCTTGGTTCCTCACTTGACGTTCTGGTGAGGCGGGGGAATTCTCGATAGGAGTAATGACCTATGGGGCTGGCGATTGCGCTGGCGTTAATCCTTATCACCTTTGTCTCCGGCTACTTTTTCCTGGCCAAGACGTGGTGGTTCCCGATTGATATCACGGCCGATTATGGGCACGCCATCGACCACCAGTTCATGCTGACGCTGGCTATCACGGGGATCATTTTCGTTATCGCCCAAGCGGCGTTGGCCTATGCCGTGTGGCGTTATCGCGACCGTGGAGACGGGCGAAAAGCGGGGTATTCTCACGGCAATAACAAGCTCGAACTTACCTGGACTACTGCTGCCGCCATTATTTTCATTGGACTGAACCTAATGGGCTACCACATCTGGGCATTCGTCCACTTTATGGGGCCGCAACCGGGATCGATGCGGGTGGAGGTTTGGGGAGAACAATTTGCATGGTACTTCCGCTACCCCGGCCCCGATGGCAAGTTTGGTCCCGTGCATGTGGATAAAGTGGATGACGCTACGGGGAATTTTCTGGGTCTCGACCGCGATCGCGACCCGGATTCCAAAGACGACATCGTTACTGCCACCCTCGCCGTCCCGGTTAACCAACCTGTGGAACTCATCTTGCGCTCCAAGGATGTTACGCACTCGTTCTTCGTCCGCGAACTTCGATTGAAACAGGATTTGGTTCCAGGGATGGAAATTCCCATTCACTTTACGGCCACCAAAGTTGGCACGTACGAGATTGCCTGTGCGGAGTTGTGCGGTCTGGGCCACTACAAGATGCGGGCCTTCCTGAACGTGATGCAGCCGGATGATTACCAGAAGTGGGTCCAGAGCATGGCGCAAGCGCAGTAAAGCAGGATTCGGGATTCAGGATTTAGGTGAAAGCCCGAACACGTATCGCAACCATTGGCTCAAGTTGGATGGTCAAGAAGCAGTAAAGCGGGATTCAGGATTCGGGATTGAGGGCCAGAAGGAACCGCCTCTTGGCTCAACCACAGAATGCCGATTCGTGGGTACTTGCTTTTGCACCGTCGAATTGGAGCCAAGAGTGGGCATTCAGAAGGAGTCAACTCTCGATTCTTCCCTGAATCTTGAATCCCGAATCCTGACTCCAGTTCTTGGAGGTTGGTTATGGCAGAGAGGCAAGCCGAGCTTGTGCATCGGCACGAGGCGCCCAAGGGCTTCATTTGGAGGTACATCTTTAGCCTCGATCACAAGGTGATTGGGATTCAGTATTACCTGCTGGCCCTGGTCTCGGTATTCGTCGGCCTGACCCTCTCGATCTTGATGCGTCTTCACCTTGTCTGGCCGCAAGCCAGCGTCCCGCTGCTTGATAAGCTCTCTCCGCTCGGTGCGCCCCACGGTGTTATTTCGCCTGAATACTATCTCTCACTTCTGACCCTGCACGGCACGTTAATGGTCTTTTTCGTTTTGACCACGGCTCCGCAAAGCGGCTTCGGAAACTTCTTTCTGCCCATCCAGATCGGCGCCGAGGACATGGCCTTTCCGCGGCTTAATATGCTTTCTTTCTGGGTCACGCTTTCCGCCTTCATCGTATTGGTGGCTACGTTCTTCATCCAGGACGGCCCGCCCATCGGAGGCTGGACCTCCTATCCTCCTTTGAGCGCCGTGGGCGGCGCCGCAGGTCCCGGGATGGCCATGGGTGAAAATCTTTGGATAGTTTCCATTGCCTTATTCTGCGTCGCGTCGATGCTTGGCGCCATCAACTTTATAGCCACAACGCTTGATCTTCGCGCCCGTGGCCTCTCACTGATGAAGCTTCCCCTCACTTGCTGGGCGTGGTTTCTGACCGCCATCCTGGGACTGCTTTCGTTTGCCGTGTTGCTGGCGGCCGGGGTTCTGCTGCTGCTCGATCGAGTCGGAGGCACCAGTTTCTTCGTGCCCGGCGGCCTGATCGTAAGCGACAAGATCATTCCGCATTCCGGCGGCTCCCCCCTCCTTTGGCAACATTTGTTCTGGTTCTTCGGACACCCGGAGGTTTACATCGCGATCCTGCCCGGCATGGGCGTGACTTCACACATCCTTTCGACGTTCTCCCGCAAGCCGATATTTGGCTACCGCGCCATGGTTTACGCCATGTCGGCCATCGGCGTCCTGGGTTTTTGCGTGTGGGGACACCACATGTTCGTGAGTGGCATGAGCCCGTATTCGGCGTTTGCCTTCTCGATTCTAACCATGGCAATTGGAGTTCCCTCCGCTATCAAGACGTTTAACTGGATTGGCACGATGATCGGCGGCAAGATTCGCTTTTCCACTCCCATGCTGTTTGCCATTGGGTTCGTTTCGATTTTCGTCACCGGCGGACTCAGTGGCATTTTTCTGGGCCAACCCCCCATCGATCTCTATTTCCACGACACCTATTTCGTCCTTGCTCACTTCCACTTGATTATGGGCGTAGCCGCCATCTTCGGGATTTTTGCCGGGACTTATTTCTGGTTTCCCAAGATGTTCGGCCGAATGATGAACTCGACGCTAGGGAATATCCACTTTTGGATCACTTTCGTGGGCGTCTACGCGATCTTCATGCCCATGCATTACCTGGGGCTGGCAGGGAACCCCCGGCGCTATTCGGAGTTTATTGACAATTTCCTGCTGCCGCTGATTTCCGTGCACAGGTTCATTTCTATCGCCGCGTTTATTACCGGCGGGGCGCAACTTATCTTCTTGTTCAATCTCTTCTGGAGCATGTTCAGAGGCCCGAAGGCACCCGAGAACCCCTGGGAGGCCACAACCCTCGAGTGGACGATTCCGTCGCCACCGCCTTTTGATAACTTCGCCGGAAAGCACCCGGTGGTTTACAACGGCCCCTATGAGTTCAGCGTGCCGGGCGCAGCGAGCGACTACATCATGCAGAATTCACCGGAGGGGGTGGCGGCACAGCACCAAGGGCAGTAGTCAGTGGTCAGTTCTTAGTCGTCAGTTGCCATTAGCAACGGACCGCATACGATGGACTACGGACAACTGACCACGGACAACGGACAAACACTGGTTTCGAGGTTCAACTCTTTACAAGGTCTGACATGGGATCTACGACGCTAACGCCAACCAGGCCGGACGAAGCCGCCAGGGTCGATGACACCGGCCAGAGCGGAGGTGGCTTCCGCCCCGGCGACTTCGGTGGGGATGACAGCGGGGGAGATGCAAGAGTTCCCGAGCGGACCTATCGGCTGGGGATGTGCTTCGCGCTGACCGGCATTGTGATGTTGTTCGCGGCCTTTACCAGCGCCTTGGTGGTCCGCAAAGGAATGTCGTTTGACTGGATTTCGATTGGCGTGCCGCGTGTCCTTTGGCTGAACACCTTTGTGCTGCTGGCGAGCAGCGCGACCCTGGAACTCTCCCGCCGGTCGCTCAGCGCGGGCTCAGCCAGAGAATTCATCCGCTGGCTTTCGGCGACGGTCGTTCTGGGTCTGGGCTTCTTGGGCGGCCAAGTGATTGCCTGGCGTGAGCTGGCTGGGCGCGGAATTTATCTGGCCACCAACCCGGGCAGCTCTTTCTTTTACGTGTTGACGGCCGCGCACGGCATCCACCTACTGGGTGGTGTTGTGGCTCTTGCCTATGTGGTTTTTCGCGCCCGCCGCATCGCGTTCGGCCTGGCGCGGCGAACGCCTTTGGACGTGACTGCGATTTACTGGCACTTCATGGATGCGCTTTGGATTTATCTGTTTTTCATTCTCTTGAGGTGGATGTAAGGCTCACCTTCAGGCAAGCAATTGCCAGGCACGCTGAAGATCGGGTAGTGGGCCAGTTCGGTTTTGTAGCGCCGTGTTTAGCCGTCAACTGACGGACCAAGTGGCGGCGTAAAGCCGCCTCTACATCAAGCTGACGATGGGGGTTAAGGATGGCCAGCCACGAAGCAGTAAGTACGAACCTGCGCCAAGTTGCGGAATCAGCGTGGGGTGGAGGTGTGGCGCCTTTTGCCACCGGTTCCAAGAAGCTGGGCATGTGGCTCTTCATCGTCTCCGACGCCATCACGTTCTCCGCGCTGATCATGGCGTACTGCTACGTGCGCGTGGCGAGCGATAACTGGCCTACCCCCTTCGAGTTTTACCCAGGCATCATCAAAGCGACGCTTATGACTGTAATCCTCTTGACCAGCTCCGTCACCATGGTGATGGCCGTGCGCGCGGCAAAGCTGGGAAAGCGCCTGAGCGTCATGAGGTGGCTGGTGGCGACCATGGCCGGAGGGATGACCTTCGTGATCATCCATGCCACCGAGTGGGCCGGTTTGATCCGAGAGGGCGTCCGGCTGTTCAAGAACCCCTGGGGAGCTCCGCTGTTCGGGGCAGCGTTTTTTACACTGACCGGCTTGCATATGACACATGTCTTCGGTGGCGTCTGCTATCTGGGCGTGGTCACCGCCCTAAGCGCTAAAGGAAAGCTGACCGCGGAGGATGTGGAAGTCAGTGGGCTGTATTGGCATTTCGTTGACTTGGTGTGGATGTTCATTTTCCCGTTGGTGTACATACTCTCGGTGAAGATGGGGTGAGAGCTGGGGAAAGACGTCCGTTGTCAGTTGTCCGTTGTCAGTTGCAACAGACAACTGACGAAAGTCGTTCGTTGTCCGTAGTCAGTCGTCTATTGCAACGAGCAACTGACAACGGACTACGGGCTACGGACCCAGGACGAAAATTTCGGAGGTTCCATGAATTCAGCATCGGACCGTGAGCACAGTGAAGGCGGCGTGAAGGTTTTCCTGGTGGTGTGGTTCTGGCTTTTGGCGCTAACCGGCGTGGAAGTGTTCCTGGGCTACAAGGCATTCGCAGTGAACATCATGATCGTCCTGCTGATGGGCCTTTCTGTAATCAAAGCCTCACTGATCATCGCCTATTTTATGCATTTGCGCTACGAAAAGCCCAGCATGGCAGCCACTTTGATGCCCGCTTTGGTGATGGTCATTCTTTTGATGTTCATGGTGTTCCCGGACAGCTTCAGACTATTGGCGATGAGGCCCCATTAGGTGTAAGTTTACATTTAGGGTCACGAGTCGTAATTTGAGGTTAATCAATGTTGAATGTCCAGTGGCCTTTTAGGTGGACGCGCTGGGTGGGTGCTCTAACGGGGCTTTTGTCCTCCTCTGCCCTGGCCTACGCGCAGGGTTGCGCGATGTGTTATACCAGCGCGGCGGCGGCGAAAACTGGTGCGCTTCAAGCATTGAGAAGCGGAATTCTCATCCTGCTCGTCCCCGCGCTGGTGATGTTTGCGGGTATCTTTGTAGTCATTTATCGTTCCCGGGACCGGTTTAACGGCGCGGCGGGGTGGACTGCGGAGCGAGACCGGGAATGGCTCGATATGCTCATACGGGTGGACAGGGTTGAAAAACCTGATCCCCGAGAAAGGATTCTGCCAAATTCCTTATGACAACAAAACAATACAGTCCGTGGTTACATCGCTACGCAATCTTCGTCACAATTTGCACCTTTCTTTTGATCATCGCGGGCGCGTTGGTGACCAGCAACGACGCCGGCCTTTCCGTGCCTGATTGGCCGACTTCCTTCGGCAGTTTTCGAATGCCGCGCATGGTGGGTGGGATCAAATTTGAGCACGGCCATCGCATGATCGCCGGGACGGTGGGAATCCTGACCATCATTCTCGCCCTGGCGCTCTGGATCAAGGATTCCAGGCGCTGGGTGAAATGGATTGGAGGGGCCGCCGTGCTTGCCGTGCTGACCCAGGCATTGCTAGGCGGCATCACGGTTCTCTTTTATTTGCCCGTGGCCATCTCGACGAGCCATGCCACGCTGGCCCAAATCTTTTTCTGTCTCGCCGCAAGCCTGGCCTTTTTCACGCGGGCCGATTGGCGATGGGACGAACCCAAACTTGAAGACGCTTCCACTCCTTCGCTCCAGCACCTCACGGTGGCCACGACGGGCGCTATTCTTGTGCAGTTGATTCTCGGCGCCGTGTATCGCCACTCGGGGACTGGCGTCGAGCCGCATGTTGTGGGGGCCTGTGCGGTGGCGATGCTCGTGGCCTGGGTCGTCACACGAACGGTGATCAAATTCTCGCAAGTGCGCGCTCTGCTGAGGCCCGCGATGTTGCTCGGCGCCCTGGTGATCATTCAACTGTCACTCGGCATCGGCGCTTACATTGTGAAGATAGCGGACCGAGCCGCGCCTCAACCCCTGCCGCCGGTGGTGAACATGACCACCGCGCACTTGGCGGTGGGCGCCCTGGTGCTGGTGACCAGCCTATACCTGACCTATCAGACGCATCGCTTCCTCGCGCCTCCAGTCGAGGAGGTCAAAATCGCTTCGGCTCCGCAAGGCGCGATTATATGAACCATTTGCCGGACAACCCGCGAGTTAATACCGCGCGGCGGAGGGAGAATGCCCCGCCTTGGCTCCAGCGCTTGGCAGATTACTGGACGCTGACCAAGCCGGAAGTAAATTTCCTGGTCCTAGTCAGCACGCTGGTAGGTTTCTATCTCGCCTCGCGCGGCCCGCTGGATTTCGGGCGCTTGTTCCATACACTCATGGGCACGCTGCTGGTGGCCAGCGGCACCGGGACGCTGAACCAGTACATCGAACGCCAGTCGGATAAGCACATGCGCCGCACGGCCAATCGCCCCCTGCCTGCAGGGAGGCTGGCTCCGACCGAGGCGTTCTGGTTCGGAATCCTGTTATCGGCGGTTGGGGGCTGGGAGTTGTGGGTGTTCACGAACCCATTGACCAGCAAACTCGCTTTGCTGACGCTTGGCGCCTACCTCCTGTTCTATACCCCGCTCAAAATGAAAACGCCGCTCTGCACGCTCGTCGGAGCCTTCCCCGGCGCCATGCCGCCGCTCATCGGCTGGGCAGCGGCGCGCAACGGCCTGGGCCTTGACGCCTGGGTGTTATACATCATTCTCTTCCTCTGGCAATTCCCGCACCTGCTGGCGATCGCCTGGATGTATCGAGAAGACTATGCGCGTGCCGGCCTCCAAATGCTTCCGAGGAACGACTACGAAGGCCGGATGACGATGCGGCAGATTCTAGGGTATTCCTTCGTCTTATTGCCTGCAAGCTTATTGCCCGTCTTCCTGGGGCAGGTGGGGAGGGCTTATCTGCTGGGAGCTTTGGTGCTCGGATTTGGGCTTTTGCACTATGGCATGCGCCTGGCGGCTAACCGGTCGAATTCGTTTGCCCGGCGCTTGGTGCTTGCCTCAGTTGTTTATTTGCCGTTAGTATTCGCCTTGATGATGGTGGATAAAACCCCGCTTTAGGCATGGCGTGCCTGTTGCTGGGCGAGCTTTGCTTCCAACTGCTCGATGGTCGAATTCAGCCAGTCGAGGAGAGTGCGTTCAGCCTCTTCGCGATCCTTGGCGTCTTCAAGAGAGGCGATGCTCTTACCTCTCTCGTCCAAGGGGATGAAGTGGCAAGGGATGTCTTCGTCCCGGTGCTTTTCCGGCACCCATTCCCACAACAGGCATTCGTTGCAGGGGTGCCGCTTAACCACTTCGTCGAAATTCAGGCACGTCACCGAGTCCCGGAAGAGCTTTGTGGGTTTCCAGGGGGTACGCACAGAGCGGCCGTACCCACCATTTTTCAGAATGTCTCTTTCCAACTTCAATTGGTCTATAATCTCTTTGAGGTCGGCTGGCATGGCCTTCTTTTCTCCTTCATGCGCTGGGTGGCAGAGCCCCATTGTTGGCGAGCCCTGCGCACCTGATTTGGAGCAATTTCGTGGCCAAGGACAACATGTTGACACATAGCAACTTAAGGGTATCAGGGGCAACTCAAACGATTCAGAGTGGGTCAGATTGCCCACTTTTTCAGCCTAAACTGGCAGCCTGCCAAAGTAAAGGCTGCTGCCTACGGGGAAACTGAATGCCTGGAAACGAATCTGCAACTCCTTTTAGCTCTGGCGAGGAGCGCCAGTTCATGCTCGAGGAACTGGTGTTATTAGCATTCTGCTTTGTAGTGGTGGTGGCTGGCCTGGCGGTAGTGGCTTTCGAGGTGGTTAGCGGCAGGATTCTCTCCATGGACGGTATGTGGCTAAGCCTGATCAGCCTGACCTTGGCGGCCTTGTTCGGCGCCAACCTCGCCTGGTCGTTTTACACTGGCGAGGCGCAACAAAGGCTGAGCCACTTTCGGAAAGGGTCCGCGCCCGATGACTCTCCGGACAAGAATCGGTCGACTCCCACATGATCCCCTACTTTCCCGCCGTCGATGCCACCCTTAATGCTGCCAGTGCCATCTTCCTGATGCTGGGGTTCTTTTTCGTTCGAGGAAAGAACATCCGCGCGCACAAGACCTGCATGCTTTCAGCCTTCGCCACTTCCATGGTTTTCTTGGTTTGCTACCTCACTTATCACTACTTTCATGGGACCACCCACTTCCCCGGAAAGGGCGTGGTTCGAAGTTTCTACTTTCTGCTGCTCGGTTCGCACACAGTTCTTGCGGTGCTGATCGTTCCGCTGGCGCTCACCACTCTTTACCGCGCCTGGCGCCAGCGCTTCCCGCAGCACAAGCGAATTGCCCGCTGGACCCTGCCCCTTTGGCTTTATGTCTCAGTGACAGGCGTGCTGGTCTACTGGATGCTTTATCGCCTCTATCCGACGCGGTGATTCGTTTGATTCTTGCCGAGAGCGCGCTATAATGGGCGCTGGCAACGATGTCTCCTCGCGACGAGGACCCTCAGAGGAATCTTTCATGATTGAGCCCGTTCCACGACTAGGCGATACCATTGACGACTATTGTCCTCGCTGCCGCCTGCTCCTGAACCACGCTGTGGCAAGCTTGGTGGACGGCAAGGTGGTGAAAGTCATTTGCCAGACTTGCCATACTGAGCACCCCTACCGTAACGCGGAATTGCCTCCCAAGAAGAAACCAGCTCCCCGCGCCGCGCTATTTGAGCAGGTTTTGGTGAAGACAACATCCAGCCCTGAAGTCGAGCCCGAAGCGCCTGCTGAAGAACCCGCTCAAGTTGTCGAGCCCGAGCCGCCGAAGAAAAAAAAGGTCGCAACTCCGGCACGCTACATCTCCAGGCATAAGACCAAGTCTCCCCGTGCGTAGACAAGTCTCATTTGGCGAGTTTCAGGTGTCAGTAAAATAGCGTAATTCTGAATAGTGAATAGTAAATTGTGAATTGAGAAAGCGTATCGGTCACAGGCTCTGGGCGTGCGAAGCAAACTCCACGCCCGCAATTCACAATTTACTATTCACCATTCACAGTTCATAATTGCGCTCCTCAATGCTCACCTGAAGCCCGAACCCTTCACTTTTCCCGCCGAATGACTCGAGTCTCATTGGCGCTTTTCAGCTCGTAATAAGTTCCGCTCCACTCGATGCGCCGCGTCACACTCGACATCAGGAAATTTACCAGCATCACCCAGGGAACCAAAAGGCTCAGTTGCCAGTAACGCGCTCCGTAGCGACTTAGGATCGAAGCTTCTTCGGGGAACAGTTCTTTGGCTATCATCATGTGGAGAAGCCCTTTGCTCATCACCAGCAGGAGAGTCACAAGCAGGATTCCAGCGACGAGCAGCCGCTGCCCGGCCGAGATGCTTGGCAGGGCCAGCAAAATCAACCCAAAGAGCACGGTGCCGCAGAAGTAGAAATAAGCGGAGGCTACTCTGCACCAAGCACCTGGCAAATAGACTCGATTCGTGACCGTCTGGCGCGTGCTCCACCTTAAGAACTCACCAAACTTCAATTCCCCTCGACAAGCAAGCACGCAGCGCGGTTCAAACCAGATTCTGCCGCCGGCAGCATGCACCGCGCTGCTCAGAGTGGAGTCATCGCTTACGACATTCGCCCAGCACCGCTCGGCCACCTCCAGCCGCTTGAAGTCGATGGTTCGGACCGCCATGGATCCCCCCCAGGCATTGTTGATCTCGTGGTAGCCCATCAGAGAGACATTCGACACGTCCCAGGCGGCACGCAGGTGGGAAACAAAGCCTGACCTAGGAAGATGCCATGGGCAGCCAGTGCTCACAGTTAAGGTGGGGTCCTGAAGCGGAGCAACCAAAAAGCGCAGCCAGTCTCTCTTGGGGCGGGCATCAATATCTGCGAAAACCAGGACCTCGGCCTTTGCGTCCACAGCCTTGAGCCCTTGCAGAAGGTTCTGAACCTTTTCGCCGCGCAATTCCGAATAACCTGAGACCACGAGCGCCGTTTGCACCCCGCCTTTCTCCTTGTCCTTGGAGTCGCCGTAGCACGGTGATCTCTCCTGTGGGCCGACCATTTCCACCTCTTTATGCTGCTTGTTGTTGGAAACTTTTTCGAGGCGACTGCGAAGGGCTTGGTAAGCAGGGTCATCCACGGACGCTACCACGAAGATCACCTGATAGTGCGGGTAGTCTTGGCCCAAATAGCTTGAGACATTGGCCTCGAACTCCGCGTCTAATCCTTTGCAAGGAATGATAAGAGCCACCGGGGGCGTGAAGTTATTCAATGGCCGAAACCGTTTCGGGCGCACATAGCGCCGCCAGTTAAGGGTGCCGAAGAGCACGGCCACACCTTGCGCCAACAGCCCGATTCCCAGTGCCCAGAATATTCTGATTGCCACGTGCATGCGTGACCTCAAAGTTCAAAAACATCTCGACGGAAGCCGAGTCTACTACATAGGTCCTCCCGACGCCTGGAACCTTCACTTTTCCCGCCGGATGACTCGAGTCTCATTTACGCTCCTCAACTCGTAGTGTGTTCCCCGCCATTCAATGCGCCGCGTCACGCTCGAGAGCAGGAAATTTAACAACATCACCCAGGGAACCAGAAGGCTCATTTGCCAATAGCATGCCCCGTGGCGACTTAGGGTCGAAGCTTCCTCGGGGAACAGCTCCTTGGCTATGGTCTCGTGCATGAACCCTTTACTTATTACCAGCAGCAGAATCGCAAGCACAGTTCCCGCTATCAGCAGCCGCTGCCTGGCCGAGATGCTTGGCAGGGCCAGCATAATCAACCCCAAAAGCGCCGTGCCCAAGGAGAAGACACAAGTAGCGGCTCCCGCCCACCAAAGACCTGGCCAATAAATTCGTGTCTTGGTCATCTGGCGGTTGCTCCACCTTAAGAACTCACCAAATTTCACTTCCCCTCGAGAGGCAACCACGCAGCGCGGTTCAAACCAGATTCTACCGCCGGCATCATGCACCGCCTGGGTCAGAGCGTCGTCATCACTTACGGCATTCGCCCAATACCGCTCGGCCACCCCCATCCGCTTGAAGTCGATGCTTCGCACCGCCATGGATTGGCCACAGACATGGTTGTACTCGTGGTCGCCCAGGAGCATGACATTCAGCGCGTCCCAAGCAGTGCGCACCTGAGAACCAAAACCTGCCCCGGGAAGATCCCACCCGACGCCCGTGCTCACGGTTACGGTGGGGTCCTGAAACGGAGCAACTAAGGAGCGCAGCCAGTCTCTCTTGGGTCGGACATCACTATCTCCGAAAGCCAGGACCTCGGACCTTGCGTCCACAGCCTTGAGCCCTTCCAAAAGGTTGTGAATCTTCTCTCCTATTGATTCCGAATAACCAGCGACTACCAGCGCAGTTTGCACGCCGGAATACGGGGGCGTCGCCTGGGGTTCGATAGTTTCCTCCTCCTTATTCAGCTTGTTCTTGGAAGCAGATTCGAGGCAGGTGCGAAGAGCCTGATAGGCGGGGTCATCCGCGGACGCCACTGTGAAGATCACCTGATAGTGCGGGTAGTCTTGGCCCAGATAGCTTGCGACATTGGCCTCGAACTCCGGTTCTAATCCTTTGCAAGGAATGAGAAGAGCTACTGGCGGTGTGAAGTTATTCAAAGGGCGAGAGCGGCTGCGACGCACATAGCGCAGAAAGTTGGAGGTGCCGAAGAGCACGGCCACACTTTGCGCCAGCAGGCAGATCGCCAGGACCCAGAAGATTGTGATCGTCACGTGCATCGGTGAACTCGAAATTCAAAAACGTCTCGACGGAAGCCGAGTCTACCACATAGGTCTTCCTGACGCCTGGTCCCTTTATCATTCCCGCCGAATGACCCGAATCTCATTTATGCTCTTCAGCTCGTAATACGTTCCCCGCCACTCAATGCGCCGCGTCAGGCTCGAGTGCAAATAATTTAACAACACCACCCAGTGAACCAGAAGGCTCAGTTGCCAATAGCACGCCCCGTAGCGATTCAGGGTCGATGCTTCTTCGGGGAATAGTTCCTTCGCTATGGTCTCGTGGATGAACCCTTTACTCATCACCAGCAGAAGAATCGCAAGCAGAGTTCCCGCCATCAGCAGCCGCTGCCTGGCCGGGATACTTGGCAGCGCCAGCATAATCAATCCCAGAAGCGTGGTGCCTAAGGAGAAAACATAAATAGCGGCTCCCGCCCACCAAAGACCTGGCCAATTGACTCGTTCCTTGGTCATCTGGCGGTTGCTGCACCTTAAGAACTCACCAAACTTCACTTCCCCTGGACAAGCAACAATGCAGCGCGGTTCAAACCGGATCCTGCCGCCAGCCTGATGCACCGCGTGCGTCAGTGTGTCGTCCACGCTTACGGCATTCGCCCAGTACAGCTCGGCCACCCCCATCCGCTTGAAGTCGATGGCCCGTACCGCCATGGATACACCCCAGGCGTGGTTGTACGCGTGGTCGCCCAACTGCGTGACGATCATCGCATCCCAAGCGGTGCGCACCTGAGAACCAAAGCCTGAGCCGGGAAGATTCCACGCGGCGCCTGAGCTCACAGTTACGGTGGGGTCCTGAAGTGGAGCGACTAAAGAGCGCAGCCAGTCTCTCTTTGGGCGGGCATCAATATCTGCGAAAGCCAGGACCTCGGCTTTTGCGTCCACCGCCTTGAGCCCTTGCAGGAGGTTTTGAGCCTTTTCTCCGCGCAATTCCGAATAACCTGCGACCACGAGCGCCGTTTGCACCCTGTCATTCGGCTCGTCGTTGGAGGCGCCGTAGCGCGGGGGTCTCCCCTTTGGGCCGACGATTTCCTCAGCTTTATTCTGCGTGTTGTCGGAAACCCTTTCGAGACGGGTTCGAAGGGCGTGGTAAGCAGGGTCATCCACGGACGCCACCGTGAAGACCACCTGATAGTATGGGTAGTTCTGGCCCAGATAGCTTGCGACATTGGCCTCGAACTCCGATTCTAATCCTTTGCAAGCGATGATAAGCGCCACTGGCGGTGTGAAGTTATTCAAAGGGCGAGAGCGGCTTCGACGCACATAGCGCAGAAAGTTAAAGGTGCCGAAAAGCACGGCCCCACTTTGCGCCAACAGCCAAATCGCCAGCACCCAGAAGATTGTGATCGTCACGTGCATCGGTGAACTCGAAATTCAAAAACGCCTCGACGGAAGCCGAGTCTGCCACAGACGTCCTCCTGACGCTTGGTCCCTTAATCATTCCCGCCGAATGACTCGAGTCTCATTTATGCTCCTCAGTTCGTAACGCGTACCACGCCATTCAATGCGCCGCGTCACGCTCGACATCAGGAAATTTATCAACAGCACCCAGGGTACCAGAAGGCTCAGTTGCCAATAGCACGCCCCGTAGCGACTTAGGGTGGGGGCTTCTTCGGGGAACAGTTCCTTCGCTATGGTCTCGTGGATAAGCCCTTTACTTATCACCAGCAGGAGAATCGCAAGAAGAGTTCCCGCTATCAACAGCCGCTGCCTGCCCGAGATGCTTGGCAGGGCCAGCATAATCAACCCCAGAAGCGCGGTGCCTAAGGAAAAGGCACAAGTAGCGGCTCCCGCCCACCAAAGACCTGGCGAATAGATTCGCATGATGATGAAGAAGCGCTTGCTCCAGCTTAAGAACTCACCAAACTTCGATTCCCCTCGACAAGCAACTATGCAGCGCGGTTCAAACCAGATTCTGCCGCCGGCCTCACGCACCGCGCGGCTCAGAGTGGAGTCATCGGCTACGACATTCGCCCAGTACCGCTCGGCCACCGCCAGCCGCTTGAAGTCGATGGTTCGGACCGCCATGGATCCGCCCCAGGCAAAGTTGTGCTCGTGGTCGCCAAGCAGGTGGACATCCGACGCGTCCCAGGCGGAGCGCAAGTGAGAAACAAAGCCTGACCCGGGAAGGTACCATCTGTTGCCTGTGCTCACAGTTAAGGTGAGGTCCTGAAGCGGAGCAACTAAGCAGCGCAGCCAGTCTCTCTTTGGGCGGGCATCACTATCTGCGAAAACCAGGACCTCGGCTTTTGCCTCCACAGCGTTGAGCCCCTGCAAAAGGTTCTGAACCTTTTCTCCGCGCGATTCCGAATAACCTGCGACCACGAGCGCCGTCTGCACCCCGCCATTCTCCCTGCCCTTGGAGTCGCCATAGCACGGGGGGCCCTCCTGTGGGCCGACAGTTTCCAACTCTTTATTCTGCTTGTTCTTGGAAACATTTTCGAGACGGGTTCGAAGGGCTTGGTAAGCAGGGTCATCTACGGACGCCACCGTGAAAATCACCTGATAGTGCGGGTAGTCCTGGCACAGATAGCTCGAGACATTGGACTCGAAATCCGCTTCTAATCCTTTGCAAGGAATGATAAGAGCCACTGGCGGTGTGAAGTTACTCAAAGGGCGAGAGCGGCTTCGACGCATATAGCGCAGAAAGTAAAAGGTGCCGAAGAGCACAGCCACACATTGCGCCAGCAGGCAGATCGCCAGGACCCAGAAGATTGTGATTGTCGCGTGCATCGGTGAACTTGAGACTCAAAAATGTTCCGGCAAAACCCCATCTTAGCACATGTGTGTAAACTATAATTGGCAGGTATCCGGTTGAGATCTCGGAGGGAAGTCGCAGGATGCCACTGGAAAAACTCACATGACACTCTGGCTACTCGGTGTTGTGATTATTCTTTGGTGCGGTCTTGGCGCCTTTACCTTCTGGAACCTTTATGGCGCTACTACATTACGCGCGAACCAATCCGCCTCCCCTCTTGAGTCCTCTCCGAAGGTGTCGATTATCGTGGCGGCCCGCAATGAGGAAGATGCGCTTCCGGCGGCGCTCGAATCCATGTTGGCGCTTGACTATCCTGACTATGAAATTGTTCTGGTTGACGACGACTCTCGGGATCGGACTGGGGCCATCGCGGACGAGTGGGCCGGCAAGCCCGCGGCGAGAGGCCGGCTCAAGATTCTTCACAACAAGCAACTGCCACCCGATTGGTGCGGCAAAGTGCATGCCCTGCATCTGGCGGCAAATGCCGCCGCCGGCGAATGGGTTCTGGCTACGGATGCGGATATGGTTTTTTATCCCTCGGCTCTTCGTGTGGCGATGTCCTATGCGCTCGAACAGGGCGTGCAACTCCTCTCGATTGTCCCGGAATTAGAGTTCAACTCTTTCTGGGAAACAGTCGTGCTTCCCGCATTCACCTTTCTTGTCTCTACCTTTTATCCCTTTCGCTTGGTAAATGATCCAAAGTCTTCCCGTGCCCTCGCGGCCGGTGGCTTCATTCTGATGAAGCGTGAAGACCTCAATGCCCTGGGCGGTTACGCGCAATTGAGGGAAGTGTTAATCGAAGACGTCCGCTTGGCCCAGCTTTTCAAACGCCAAGGGCGCCGCATCCATTTGGCGGCGAGTCGAGGTCTCTTTCATACCTCCATGTACAGCAGTGTCGGGGAGATGTTCGAAGGACTCAGCCGCAGCGCCTTTGAAGCAACCGGGTTTTCGGTCCCGAAAATCGTGGGGATAATGCTCTTTGCCAACCTGCTGACGGTTTCTCCGTGGGTCGTGCTGGTCGCTCGGATGCTGCGCGATATGAGGTCTGGCGGGCCCGCATGGCACGATCCGGCTCTCTTCGTTGCCTTACTGGCTTGCACAGTCGCTTCCCTTGTCTACTTGCCTTTCATTAGGCACTTGCGTGTTCCGGTTCTGTACGTTTTCGGGCTCCCGCTGGCGACGTTGTTCTATTCCTGTGTAGCCATTAATTCGGCCCTTGCCGGTATCATTGGGCGAGGTGTTCCGTGGAAAGGCAGGCGCTACCGAGCCCCAGTTAAATAGCTACGCGTGCCCGATGCGATGCCTTTTCCTATGCGGAGGTTTGGCGCACGAGCCCCCCAAGCCCCCAACCCGTCTCTAACGGCGGGCGAAGATTGTAGGGGCGCATGGCCCGGCAGCCGACGGACGCCCCTCCGCCCCGCCTGGGTGCATCCGAGGCGTGAAGGCTGTAGGGGCGGCGCGCCGCGTCGTCACTGCTCAGCGGGAGATGGTTGTACGCAATCGACGGATTGCGGCGGGCATTCGTCCCTTGCATTCTTCTCCACAGCGAGCAACAATAGCTTTGTGGAGCGGGGCCGGCATCAAAATCTAAAATCAGTATATGGAGAGCAAGCCATGGAGACAGCCACATTTGGCGCGGGGTGCTTCTGGGGTGTCGAGGCGGCGTTTCAGCAGGTGCCCGGAGTGGTCTCAACCTGCGTGGGTTATATGGGGGGAACACTTGGCAGCCCAACCTACCAGGACGTCTGCACGAATACGACCGGACACGCAGAAGTAGTGCAGGTCATCTATGACCCCTTAAAGACATCCTACGATAACCTTTTGAGGGTCTTTTGGCAGAACCATGATCCGACGACGTTAAACCGCCAAGGCCCTGATGTGGGGACTCAATACCGGTCGGTGATTTTCTATCACACTCCGGAGCAGGAGGCTGCCGCCCATGCATCCAAGCGAGGTCTGGAGCGCACCGGTGCATTCAAGAGACCCATCGTAACGGAGATTGTCGCTGCCTCTGCCTTCTGGCGGGCAGAAGAATATCACCAGCAATATTTGGAAAAGCGCGGCCTCGCCCAATGCCACGTCAATTAGAGGCAGGACACTGCCCCGCTGCTTCGCGGGTCCCGGTCTTTGGAGTGCGGCCCGTCGACTGACGGGCTGCCGCTTTTCTCCTGCGAGCTTGCTCGCGCTGCTGATGTAGCGCTGACCTCGCAAGGCGGGATCAGCACGATGGGGAAGCAAGGAAATGCCGACCCCGCTATGCGGGGTCGGCGCTACAAAACGGCGGGCCGCACTCCAGAGCGCTTGCTATCACATTGGAGGAACACATGTCAGCGATTCGTACCCTTGAGCCCTATGCGCGCTCCTTGCTCCGCATCGTAACGGGATTCACTTTCTCCCTTCACGGCATGCAAAAACTGCTCGGTTTCTTTGGCGGCATGGGTGGAAAAGGCGGGACGGTTCCATTCGGCTCCCTCCCGTGGTTTGCCGGCGGCCTGGAAATGATTGGCGGGCTGCTGATTATCTTGGGGATATTCACCTCTCCGGTGGCGTTCATTCTGTGCGGAGAAATGGCCGTGGCCTACTTCATGGCGCATTTTCCCCACGGGTTCATCCCCCTTGTTAATCACGGGGAGTTGGCTGTGCTTTACTGCTTCATCTTCCTTTACCTGTGCATTGCCGGGGCCGGGCCCCTCAGCTTGGATTCCCTGGTTCGGAGGAAATCCAGCTAGAAGTCTTCGGACTCACAGGGTGATTGCCGGGAGGAATTGGTAGCTGATCCGCGCGCTGGCTTGCAATCGTGGGATTGGTATAATTTGCGAGACCTAGTCATTCCCGCGAAAGCGGGAATCTATTAACTTCCGGAAATGTGCTGCCGCCGGACTGAATTCCCTCTTTCGCGGGAATGACCGGCGGACCGAGTGGATCCCCCATCCGAATGACACCAGCACGCCAATCAGCCGGAGCGGGACAGAGCGTGATACAATAGTCATTTGGCGGTTGCCGGAAGATCACGTTCAAGTGTCATCCTCAGCAAAGCACTTACGCGCCAACGTCCCGGAAAGCGTCCCTCATTGTAATGCTGAGCCCTTCGCTGTCATCCTGAGTGCCGCGAAGGATCTCGCTCTGCCCGCTCAGGATAAACTGCGCGAAGCATTTCGTCCTGCTGCTTCTTGACAGAAAATTCCTGGGCGAAATTCTTCGATTCGCTCCGCTGCGCTCAGAATGACAGGATGGGAGACGAGCGTTCGGATGGTACGCTGAGTGCGCCTCAAGAATTCCTCCGGCTTCCACCAACCCATCCCAAACCAAGTCTGGTTGAAGCGGCGTTGAGCGGGAAAGGAACGCGACCGCTCGAGATCGTGAGAGGAGCTTAGACTTTTGACCCAACAGATCCGCAACATCGCCATCATTGCCCACGTTGACCATGGGAAGACCACGCTCGTGGATACCATGCTGCGCCAGAGCGGCATCTTCCGCGCCAACCAGGCCGTGGTGGAGCGCGTCATGGACTCGAACGATCTCGAGCGTGAGCGCGGCATTACAATTCTTTCCAAGAACACTGCGCTCTTTTTCCAAGGCGTCAAAATCAACATTGTGGATACGCCGGGCCACAGCGACTTCGGTGGCGAAGTTGAGCGGGCGCTCAGAATGGTGGATGGGGTGCTCCTTCTGGTGGACGCGAGCGAAGGCCCACTCCCACAGACCCGCTATGTTCTCCAGAAAGCTCTCGCGGCCAAGCTGCCTCCAATTGTCGTGCTGAACAAGATTGACCGGCATGATGCACGGCCCGCCGAGGTGCTGAACGAGATCTACGACCTCTTTATCGACCTCGACGCCACGGAGGACCAACTCGAATTCCCGGTCCTTTACACCAACGCCAAGAAAGGTGTCGCCCACCGTCAAATCGGCGACGGCTCGCAAGACCTTTTGCCGCTGTTTGAAGCGATTGTGAACTCCATCCCCGCCCCCGGTGGCGATCCGGAGGCTACCCTGCAGCTACAGGTGGCGAACCTCGACTACAGCGATTACCTGGGCCGCATCGCCATCGGCCGGGTGTTCAACGGCACCGTGCACTTTGGGGACGAAGTGGCTATCGCCAAGCTCTCAGGGGAATTGGTCCCGACTCGAATCACCAAGCTCTACACCTTTCTTGGCCTGGAACGGGAAGAGGTGCAGGAAGTGCCCGCCGGCGACATCGTCGCCCTCGCCGGAGTCGAGGGCATCCAGATTGGCGAAACCCTCACCGACCCCGAGCAGCCCGCTCCGCTGGAGCGCATCGTAATCGATGAGCCGACGATCGCCATCGTCCTTACGGTGAACACCTCGCCGCTCGCAGGCCGCGAAGGCCAGTACGTGACCTCGGGCCACCTGCGCGAGCGACTGGAAAAAGAGCTGCTCACCAACGTCTCGATCGCCGTGGACTGGCAGGACTCAACGGACACTTTCCGGGTACTGGGGCGCGGCGAGCTGCAGCTTGCCATCCTGATCGAGACCATGCGCCGCGAGGGCTACGAACTCATGGCAGGCAAACCGCAGATCGTGGTCCGCAAGGAGAATGGCAAGCTCCTTGAACCCGTGGAACTCCTTGTGGTGGATTGCCCGGAGTCGTATACCGGACTGGTGATTGAAACCCTGGGAAGCCGCCGCGGGCTAATGACCAAGATGGTGAATCACGGGTCCGGCCGCGTTCGCCTGGACTTCCGCATTCCCTCACGCGGGCTCATTGGATTGCGCAGCCAGTTACTCATGGAAACCCGCGGCACGGCGCTGCTCCACTCCCTTTTTGATGGCTGGACGGAATACCAGGGAGAAATGGCCACTCGGCCCACGGGAGTTCTGGTGGCTGATCGTGCCGGCATCACCACCGCCTATGCCCTCAACAACCTCCAATCGCGCGGCGAGCTCTTTTATGGGCCTAACATGCAAGTCTATGAGGGTATGATCGTGGGTGAGAATTCCCGCGCCGACGATATCGACATCAACGTCACCAAGGAAAAGAAGCAAACCAACATGCGCGCCTCAGTGGCCGATGAGGCCATCCGCCTTATTCCTTACCGCCCGCTCAGCCTTGATCAAGCTCTCGACTTCATCGCTGACGATGAATACGTCGAGGTCACACCCAAAACCATCCGGCTGCGGAAGAAAATCCTTGCAGCCAACCGTCGCCCCAAACCCTGGGAGAAAAAGCAACTCGCACCGACGATTTAGATCGAGTCCCCAATCTCCGCGCACGGGTTTACGGCGGCTTGTTGGTCTTGACGCCTGTGTCTGACTCTGCCGCCTCGTAACCCCGGCAGGAGAGCACAGGAAGGCGGGGGTATTGAGGGTAACCAGGGTCCGTAGCGCTCCGGCAGCACAGGTAGAAAATCGAACCTCGATTGGACCGGATGGTCCGAACGTGCCTGCAATGGGCGCATAACCCCGCTTGGTTCGACTCTTGGAATGGGTCTTCGGTGGTCAACATTCACCCTGAGTTGCCGTCCCCCCAAGTAATGGCCAATGGGGTGGACGGGCGCGAGGACCTTCAGATACTCTGTAAGATAGGGTTAAGTCATGTCCAAGTCAAATGGCATTCTCGCCTGGACTTGCGCTCTTGTCGCCGCCGTCGCCTTGTCTCCAGTCCTCATCATGGCCCGCGATGCGCCAAGCTTACCTCGGAGTGAGGACATCATTCACAACTTGGTGGAGCGTGCCAAGGCCTGGAAAGAAAGGGACCAAGACGAAGAAAAGCAACTTGCTTACAGCGAGCGCGTGGTGACCAATAAATTGCAGGCCGACGGCGCCCTCAAGGATCGCGAAGAGAAGGTCTACCAGGTCGCGCCGGTGAAGGGAGAGTCTATACCGAAGCTGATCCAAAAGAACGGCAAACCTCCTTCGCCCTCCGACCTGAAGGAGGAAGAAGCACGCCTCAGGAAGAAACGAGAAGCATCGCAGAAGCGGAAGGCCTCGGAGCCGGAGAACGCGATCGAATTGAATGAAGAGCTGGTGGGAAAATACGATTTCGAGATGGCGGGCGAGGAGGTGGTCGAGGGTCGGCCGGTCTACCTCCTGACCTTCCAACCCAAAAGCCATAACCTGCCCGTACGGCGCAAGATTGATTACGTTCTGAATCGCATGGCCGGTAAAGTGTGGGTAGACCAGGAGGATTACGAAATTGCCAAGGCGAATATGCGCCTTACGGAGAGCGCGCAGCTTTGGTGGGGCGTGATCGCCTCGCTGCGGAGATTCTCCGCCGCCTTGGAGCAAACGAGATTGTCCGATGGCTGCTGGTTCCTCAAACACTTGGACTCGACCATCGACGCGCGCTTCTTACTCACTACCGTCCATCAAAAGCAAGAAATGTGGTTGAGCGATTTCAAGAAGGGGGATCTTTAGGACAGAAGTCAGGAGATCGAGCGCTCTGGCGGTTGGGTGAACATTGAACGAAACGTGACGGATTCGCTTCCTCTTTACCCGATCTCCCGATCATCAGATCGTCCCATGTTCCGGCGCGTGACTTCTACTTTGATGCGCTTACCATTCCAATCCCGCGAAAGAATGATGGCTGGCGCGAACAGGCTTGGTTCGCCGCGAAACACACTGATTTTCTTTGTCCCGATTCTGGTGGTCGTCATCACATTCCTTTTCTGGTACCAGACGTGGTTTGGAAGGCCATTAAGTGACCGGGAGATGGGCCAGTATCTATCGGATACCTCAGTGCCCCACAAAACCCAACACGCCTTGGCGCAGCTTTCGGACCGGATGGCGCGTGGCGATGGGACAGCGCGGCGCTGGTATCCCGAGATCATCGCTTTGGCGCAGAATAAAGAGACGCAAATGCGCTCAATGGCTGCTTGGGTGATGGGCCAGGACAACCATTCCGAGGAATTTCACCAGATCTTGCGCAGGCTTGTGGACGACCCTGCGCCGCTGGTGCGGTGGAATGCAGCGCTGGCGTTGGCGCGTTTCAGCGATGCGGAGGGAGAGCCGCAATTGCGGGCCATGCTGCAACCTTTTGCGCTGACTGCGCCTCAGCCCGGGACAGTCAAATTCCGCCTCAAAGAGGAGGACGTGGTGCAAAGCGGGGGCATCGTGGCGCGCCTCAGTTCCGCCGGCGGCGCGAAACCCGTGGACGTTGTCTCACCTATGGCCGGCGAAGTTGCGCGGCTGGCCGCAAAGGACGGTGGGCAAATCGGCGCCGGCGATACGGTTGCCGTCATCCGGCCCGGCGATACGCAAGTGTTTGAAGCCTTGCGCGCCCTGGTGTTGATTGGGCGCCTGGAAACTTTGCCCGAGGTGGAGCGTTTCGCCGCCGGGGCTCCGGGAATGTCCGAGCGGGTCCGCGTGCAGGCATTCCTGACCGCCCAGGCAATCCGCCAGAGGGTTACAAAGATGAAGAGGTTGAAGTAAAGAGGCTAAATCTTGAACTTCGTCCCCAGATAAGTTTCCACTTCTTCGGTGGGGACCATCTCGATGGCGTCCCACGGGCAGCCATCCAGAAAACAACCGTCGGGGCCTTTGCTGGTGCACTTTTTGCAGCCAATACAGAGTTGAGGATCAACCTCGATGCGTCCGAAGGGAGGGTTCTCCTCATCCCTCACCCAATACATACAATCCTCGACGGGGCAGTAAGGAACGCAGGCCGGAGAACCGGCGCAACCGGTGCAACACTCGGTGATAACAGCTATTTCCTTGGGTCTCTTCTTGCGCGGGGTGTCAATGCCTTCGGATTTTGGATCGAGCTTGACAACTTCGCCCACCGGAATGTAAAGCTGCGCCAAAGCGTTTCTCCTTCATCCCGACTCTCTACATATTGTCCCAGATTTCTCGTGACCGAGTCAACGATAATGCCGGTTTGATGAGGCGGGAGTTTCCGATAGCGTTTGGGATATCGAAGAGATTGCGGGCCATTTAAGGTGAGACACTAAAGGTGTATTCTATGGCGGATGAGATGGGTTTGGGTTGCAATCAAATTACCTATTGCATTAATTGCCTTGGTCTTGATAGCTATACTGGCGCTGTGGTCATTTCCTTGGTTTCCGAAACCCGGCTTCAAACAGACGCTCCTTGATTTGGAAGAGTGGGTCTTTAGACCAACGTTTTACGATTCCATCCGTAGAATTCCAAAATGAGTCGCTACCGCCCATTGCATTACCTCGCTCTGCGACGCGGTGCGGCGGAAATCACTCAGATCCCAAGGCAATGACGAAGTATTGCGCGTGCATGGAGCCCACGTTTTTGATGCCGTGTTCCTCATTCGAGGCCATATAGGCCACGGAGCCAGGGCCCAAGCGGGAGGCGCGGCCGGCGATGGTAACCTCTACCGTGCCCTCGCGGACCAGGAAGATTTCTTCGTGCGCGTGGTGATGCGCCGGGTGAGGCATGGCGCCGGGGGCAAGGTCGGTCTCGTGCATCTCTATTCCGTAGCCACTGTGGGTTTTTCCTTGCAGGATGTGGCGAACCGCAGATCCTTTACCCGATTGGACGGGCAGATCCTCGAATCGGAAGACCTTCGAAGGGATTTGGGTCTCCTCCGCCAAGCCGCGCGAGGCCATCAGTGCGGGGATCCAAAAGCAGACTTGCCGTCTCGAACATTTCATTGCCGTTCTCCTTTGCACGGTCTCCAGCGGCTTTTGCTAGGGCTGAGCAGGGGGCTGCACTGGCAGGGGAGCTTGGGCGGTCGGTTGTGGACCAGCCCCTTGTCGCGGTGTTTTTGTTTGCTTATAAAGGGCCTCCACCTCTTCGGAAACCAACTCCGGGGCGTGCCATTTATAATGTTCCACCAGGGGGCCTACTTCACGCTTCACTTCGCTTATGGATTTTCCTTCCTGGATACGCGTCTCAACTTCTTTTGCGAACCCTTCGAGAAATTGCCGGAACTCTGCAAGCTCCTTCTTCCCGCCGGGGGTGCCATGACCGGGGACGTAAACTTCCACGTCCCATTTCTCGACCTGTCGCAGGGTGTCAATCCAATCATGGACGTTCCTTGACTCGATGCGGGGGAAGTAGCTGTTCTGAAATAGCTCGCCGAGGAACAAGACCTTTGCTGCGGGCAGATAAACAACCGCGTCATCTCCCGACCCATTCCTGAGCAGGCTGAGCAGCTTAATCTCCTGCCCGCCCAGCCGCAGCGACATTGGGCCGCTGAAAGTTTGGCTGGGAACTGTGATGTGGAAGCCACGCATGCGGACTTGTAGTCTCCATTTGTCTTCTGCGTCGGCCAGACGGTGTGCCAGTAGTTGCCGGTACTGGAGGATCTCTTGCTGTGTTTTCGCCGATGAAATCAGGGTGGCTTGCTCGTCCGTGAAGACTTCGTTTCCCAGCATCTGCTCGCCGCTGGAATTCGTGTCGATAACGTCCCTCACCGGCTGCTCGGAGTGATGCCGGATTTCATAGAGCAATTCGCGGCCGTGAAAGGGGCTATTGGTTGTATTCACCACCACCACCCCCTCCGAGGTGACGATGAATCCCGCCGTTCCCGCGCGGTCAAACTGCGGGTCTCCGTCCAGGTCCAGAAAATCGTCCGAAACCCATACGAAAACATTCGGCTTCACTTCCTGGACTTTGTAGAGCCAACCGGCAGCCGGACAGTCAGCAGAAAGCAGCAGGCAGAAGGCAGCGAGCAGAAGGCAAGCGGAGAAAAGTGTCGGGAGCCCGGCGCTGCGTACAAATCGCCAAACGGCGGGGTGCGAACCTCCGACTCTCGATTCTTCGACTCTTGGCGTTCGACTCTCCTCAAATGTCCACATACACCTGTGCGCGCCACCCAGGCGCTGTTTCCCTCACAGCAAGCTGATGATAAGTTACCGCCTTCACCAGCAATTTGACTTGATGCCGCCTCCGGTCGAACTTTTCACCCCGCGCCCTGGCCGTCAGTGAGTGATCCGTGAGGTCCTCAAACTCGAAGTCGCGCAACAGCCAACCCTCTGCATCGAACCGATACAGAATTTCACTCAACCAGTTTACCAGCAGGTTGGGCATATCGGAAGCTACCGCGCGCAACGACAATGTTTCCTGGGGCGCTATCGATTCCAGATCCACCATCAAGTGCATCAGGGCACGGGCCGCATTCGCAAATACTTCCTGGCGCGTGGACCCAAACGCCTCGAATCCGATGTCGGCGGTGTGTTCGAGGACGCGAAAGGGCTGCATCTTTTGTCTTTCACCGTTCTGCCGTCAACTTTCCGCCCCCTCCCTCGGAGCGGCCCTTCTCCAGATCAAAGCTGAAACCCGGCGGGAAATAGGTTCACATCATACTCAACCTTTGCCCTCTTGGGTAGTCCGTCATAAACCTCTGTCGAGAAGCCGCTAGACATTTTCCGAACCCTTGAGTAGGATGGGCGGGAAACTAGTCAGGCC
This sequence comes from uncultured Acidobacteriota bacterium, assembly GCA_963832915.1. Taxonomy (GTDB): domain Bacteria; phylum Acidobacteriota; class Terriglobia; order UBA7540; family UBA7540; genus CAVROP01. Next base: position 41,892 of record CAWHWE010000017.1, on the reverse strand, counting down.
CTATGTCTTCCCATAACTCGAATCTCGAGGTTGCGGTTGTGGTCGGGTTCGGCGCCGGCCTATTCTGGTTCATCAAGGGCTTTCGCGTCTACCGGGAGTACCGGGTGCTGGCCGACACTCCCGAGATCCCGATCCGCAGCGTGGCTATGGGCTTGGTGGAGATTCATGGCAAGGCCAAGGGACCGCAGGCTGTTCTGAGCCCCGTCACCAGGACTCCCTGCTTTTTCTATAAGGTTGATATCGAGAGGTGGATAAGGGATAAGAATGGCGGGCACTGGTCCCACGCGGCGACCAACGCCGATGGCGTCAGCTTCTACCTCGAGGACGCGACGGGTAAGGTCCTGGTGGATGCTCATGGGGCCGAGTGCGATTTGATTCAAACCGCGAAGCGCGAAACGGGACGGGGCGCCGGGGCTTCGTTGGGACGCCTATTCAGCGGAACTCCGGACCCGAGCCTGGCAACCGGCTCCCCGGTTTCCGAATCCGACCTGCTGAGTTACGTGCAATCAGCGGTTTCCACTGCTCACACCACTTTCTCTCTTGACGGGCGGAGTCTTCTCTCAGGCCTGGGACGAGGCTCTCTGGATCTGGGGATGGGTTCAGAAGGCCGTTATCGCTTGAGCGAGTATTGCATCCTTCCTGAACATTGGTACGACGTCACCGGGACTTGCGTTGAAAACCCGACCCCCAAAGACGAACACGACCGAAACATGATCGTGAAGGGCCAGAACGAGCCCACGTTTTTGATTTCTTGGCGAAGTGAAAAGGAAATCGAGAGCACTCTGCGAAACCGCGCCGCCCTTCATATCTTCGGCGGGGCAGCGCTCTCGGTGGCGTGTCTGGCCATCCTGCTCTTGAGGCTGGGCTGGCTTTAGAGCAGTGACGAGTGACAAGTGACGAGTGACAAGCACAAAAACAAAGCGGGAGGGCTGAATCCTAAAGGTAATAGGATACACACTTCTTTATCTAGGCCCGACCTCGGTGCTTTGTAGTTTTGTAGTTCTCTCGTCACTCGTCACTTTGTGGGAGACGGTGCAGAGTTTGACTGCAAGCTGAAGGGGAAATCCGCAATCAATTTGAGAGGAGCGGTAGGATGGGAGTTGCAATCCTGATTGGATTGGTTGTGGTCCTGGTGGTGGTGGGCGTGTTTGTTTATTTCATCACCATCTACAACAGCCTGGTGCGTCTGCGGAATGACATTGACAAGGCCTGGGCCAACATTGAGGTCCTGCTCAAGCAACGTCACGACGAACTGCCCAAGTTGATCGAGACCTGCAAAGGCTACATGCAGTACGAGCAGAAAACCTTCCAGCTTATTACCGAGGCGCGTACTGCCTTCATGGGCGCCAACACCGTGGCGGAGAAGGCCCAGGCCGACAACTTGATCTCCGGTGCATTGAGATCGCTGTTTGCAGTCGCGGAGAACTATCCTGAATTGAAGGCTAACAACAACTTCATGCAGCTTCAGAACCGGATATCCGAACTGGAAGAAAAGATTGCCGACCGCCGCGAGTTCTTTAATGACGATGTGAACACCTACAACATCCGAATCCAGCAACTGCCGGATGTCTTTATTGCCCGCATGATGAGCTTGCAACACAAAGATCTGTTCAAAGTGGCGGAGGAAGACCGCCGCGACGTGGAAGTAAAACTCGGCCAGTAGGTGTTATGTGGCACGTGGTAGACGGGGAAAAACAAGGGGGAAATCCTCCTGCGTATCGTCTGCCGGCTACTCAGCGCGAAGGATGTAAAAGGAGCCCGCTATGGTGCTTGCATTGTTTCTGGGGGGATTGATGCTTGGGCTTGCGGTGCTGGCGGTGCTGGCCATCATCGTGATCGCTGTCGTCATGTATTTTGTGGGCCTTTACAACAGCCTGGTGAGGTTCAAGAACAATATCGACCGGTCCTTCTCCGATATCGATGTCCTGCTCAAGCAGCGCCACGACGAGCTTCCCAAATTGATCGAAACCTGCAAGGGCTACATGCAGTACGAGCAGAAAACCTTGCAAGCCGTCACCGAGGCCCGCACGGCTTTTATGCGCGCCAGCACCCCGGCGCAAAAGGCTCAGGCGGATAACATGGTGAGCGGGGCGCTGAAGACTCTGTTTGCGGTGGCTGAGAAATACCCCGACCTGAAAGCCAACACCAACTTCATGCAGCTCCAAGGCCGCATCACGGAACTGGAAAGCAAGATTGCGGCGCAACGGAGCGCCTACAACGAGGATGTGAACGCTTTTAACATCCGCATCGCCCAAATCCCCGCCAATTTTGTAGCCGGGCTTATGGGCCTCCAGCCCCATGCCCTCTTCCAAGTGGCCGAAGCAGACCGCGAGGACGTCAAGGTCAGCTTCACTTAGTCACACTCCGTTAGGTTCGATTTCAGCCGCGTGACTCGAGGGAGGCCAGGCGACGACCCGCCCCTTCGGCGTCGTTTCCGTGGGTTTCCATCACGAGAGGCTGGACATTGAATTCAGAGGCGCTCGGGTTTACACTATAAGTGGGGCGAAAGCTGAAAAACTGAAATTCTGGCTTGGGAGGTCACAGACAATGAACCTGGAGCACATGGTTCGTTTCTTCAGTTTGACCGCAGTGTGCGTCGGATTTGCCTTTTCGCTGGGCATGGCCGGAGAGCTTCCGCAAGTCGGCCAACAGGCGCCCGATGTAACTCTGCCATCGCAGGACGGGAGTAATGTGAGCTTGAAGGATTTTCGCGGCAAGTGGGTGGTGCTGTACTTCTATCCCAAAGACAACACGCCGGGCTGCACGATCGAGGCGCACAACTTTCAGCGGGACCTTTCGAAATACGACGAGAAGAACGCGGTGATTGTTGGTGTGAGCGTGGACACTACCGAGAGCCACCAAGATTTTTGTGCCAAACAGAGCCTGACTTTCAAGCTTCTGGCGGATACCGGCAAGAAAATCGTGGCCGACTACGGTTCCTTGAGCGATAGGGAGTTTGCCTCCCGCAACACCTTCCTGATTGATCCTAATGGCAAAATCGCCAAGGTCTGGACTGGTGTTAAACCGCCTGGCCACAGTGAAGAGGTATTGGCGACACTCAGCGAGTTACAAAAGTAATAGACGCATCGTCTTCACCCGAGAGTGCAATCGGGTCGAAGCAGGGCCCCAAGACACAGACAATCAGGAGAGAAGTATGCGACCCATCATGGTGTGGTTCCTTCTTTTTTTGAGCGCATCACAGGTTTTGGCCCAGGACTGGGCACGCACGCGGGTGGAAAAGTCCCCTCGACATCGTGAGTGGGTCACCGTAAAGCACGAGGGGCGCGCGGTGGAAACATTCGTCGTCTACCCCGAGGTAAAGGACAAGGCGCCCGTAGTGCTGGTCATCCATGAGATTTTTGGGATGACGGATTGGGTGCAGGATTTGGCTGACCAAGTGGCGGAGGCCGGTTACATCGCAGTAGCCCCCGACCTGCTTTCCGGCATGGGACCGAACGGTGGCCGGAGCAGCGACTTTCCCCAGGGGAATGCGGGTGGAGGCATGAGTAGTCCTGCGGTTGAGGCGGTGAGCCATCTTAATACCGACCAGGTCACCGCGGACCTCAACGCCGTCGCCGATTATGCCCTGAAGATTCCTGCCTCCAACGGCAAGCTGTTCGTAACCGGCTTCTGCTGGGGCGGGGCCCAGAGCTTCCGCTTTGCCACGCATCGCACGGATCTTGCCGCCGCATTTGTTTTCTATGGAATGCCGCCGGCGAAGGAAGCCATGGCGGCAATCACCGCGCCTGTGTACGGTTTCTACGCGGCAAACGACTCGCGCATTGGAGCGACGCTTCCCGATACTCGTGAGCAGATGAAAGCGGCCGGAAAAACTTTCGAGCCGGTCACCTACGAAGGCGCCGGCCACGGCTTCATGCGCGCCGGAGAGGCTCCGGACGCGAGCGATGCCAACCGCCAGGCCCGCATCGATGCCTGGGCGCGCTGGAAGAAGATTTTGGGGGGGAGTCAGTAGGGGCATAGTGCGACGGAGGCAGCCAAAGAAGCTGCGCGGTTGGGACTGGAGTTTGCCATGCACGACTGCGCCGGCTGGTCATCGAGCGGCGGGACCGTAAAGCGAGCCTTGGAACACTGATCTCAGCCGCAGGGCAAGGTGGTTACGCCCGGCATGGCCCGTCAGCGCTGACCTCCCGCTCTCCGATCCCGGTGTCTACTGCTTTCGACGGCCTTGTCCGGGAATTCGGGACGCGGTCTCCCCGTTGCCCTAAAGATAAACAGCGAGTACAATCCTGCCTTCGGGGACTTGAAGCGTGTCATTCTGAAAACCATAGGGTTGGGCGATGCTCTGCGCGCTGCTTTAACCCCCTTAGCGGACCGGGTGCGTGCAGCGTTCATCTACGGATCTTTAGCACGCGGCGATGAAACGGCTGGCAGCGACATAGACCTTCTCCTGGTGGGCGACTTGGCTTTGCGGGAAGCTCCGGGGTCTCCAGGCCCGGTCGGGCGGGACTTGGGGCGGGAGTTCATCGCCACCGTCTATCCGCCGGAGGAGTTCAGAATTCTTGCCTCGACGGAGGCGGCGCGGTTTGGCATACTTGACCCAGGAAGGACGCCATGACGGATGAAAAGAATCAATCGGTTGACAAGGCGGGTTCCGCGCTGGAGGCTGCCGGACCCAAGGAAGTGCACGTTTTCGGCTCCGGAAGCTTTGATCCGCCGAATGACGATCTGATAGGCGATATTGTCCGCCGCATCGTGCAGACGGCACAGCCGGAAAAGATCATCTTGTTCGGCAGCCGGGCTCGGGGCGATGCCCGACCCAACAGCGATTTCGATGTTCTGGTCATCAAGGAATCCAGCGAGCCCGGCTACCGGCGCGACGCCCCGCTCTATGTGGCCCTGGCGGGTCTGCCCGTGGAAGTGGACGTGTTAGTCTACACGCCTGAAGAGGTGGCCGAGTGGGCCCAGGTTCCGCAAGCTTTTGTGACCACGGCGACACGCGAGGGAAAGACCGTCTATGAAAGAAAAAGCTGAGCTGGTTCTCGGCTGGTTGCGGAAAGCGCAGAGCGATAGTGTTGCCCTGGATGTAACCCTGGGCGCACGGGCTCTGGATGCGGCCTGTTTCCACGCTCAGCAAGCGGCGGAAAAATATCTGAAGGCGTTCTTGACTCACCACGAGGCGCCGTTTCCATACACCCACAACCTGTCGAAGCTTGTGGAATTGTGCGCGCAGGTTGACCCTGACTTTCGGTCTCTCCTTCCCCAAGTCGAACCGCTGACACCCTACGCGGTGCGGCCCCGTTATGACGCTTCCTTCTGGCCGAGCCAGGAGGTGGCGGAAGAGGCGCGTTCTTCGGCGCACGTTGTCCGGGAATTTGTTCTAGACCGATTGCCCGAGGACACCAGGAAAGCCGCAGAATAATGCCTGCCCACAACATCATCGACAACCGGAATCAAAAGCTGGTTGACCACATCAAGCGCATCCCTGGTTCGACCGAGAGCGCGGTTTGCGGTCGGATACTTCTTCCTTTCCGGCTTTTGGCAGAGCATCCCCCCACCCGATAATGGCGCATCGTCTTGCTTCGCGGACTGATGAGCCCCAAAGGGGAGCTCTAATCTAGCCCTGGCCAGCGGCCTGATGGATGCGCGAAAACACCTTAATGTCTGCGCCCTGTATGGACGCGTCATCCCAGACCTTGCCACAACCGCTATCGACATGGGTCGCCCTTTCAGGGCTCAGGAGGGGCCGGACTGGATCTCGCCGAACTCAGTTCTTACGCGGCCCTCGTAGTACGCAGTGTATTCAGCCTCGTTAAGCCTCTGCTGGACCTGCGCTTGCTCAGGCCCGTCTGGGCCGATCCCGCCTTGCGGGATGGCCCACGGCGACAGAAGGTGTGAAAAATTCTCGTGGCGCGAAGTTACGGCCTCCGTAACCCGTTTAGAATTGAGGCAGGGGCACGCCTTGGCGTGCCCGTACAACGATTTTTTCACACCTTCACAGCCGTGGGAAAGAGAAGCACTCTCAATTGCACTTCGAGCCCCGGCAGGGGCAAAAGAGTCTCTGTGAAAAATTAGCCCTCTCCCCCTTGGGGGAGAGGGTGGCCCGCGCCGGCGTTTTCACCAGCCGGCGCGGGACGGGTGAGGGGGCCCCGACCTGTCTCACCATACAAAGTTTTCACACAGACTCGAAAGATCCTTTTTGTCAAACTACAAAGCGAGTTCGGATTTCATCTCGGTTCGAATACGCGGCTGACGATCCTTCATTCTGAACAGGGCGTGGGTTAGGAGATACGTGTGGGTGTGAGCCATTTCTGTCGCCCCTCCCGGGGCTGCACCCTTCTCTCTTGCGCATTTTCCCCACGGCTGTCGCCATGGGCCATATTCTGCCGCCGCTACGCGGCTTGTCTTCAGTGGATCATTCTTGAATCTGTCTCCAACGCAATATCCCATCCTCGCCTTTTCTCAACTGCTGGCCGAGAGCCATTTGGCCGCTGCTTACCGCCTTCTCCTTCCTGACTCCTGAATCCTGAATCCTAGCTCCTGTTAACCGTCCGCTGTCTACCCTATTTGCCCGGTTCCGCCCCAAAGTGTTCGTTATGGAGAACATGCTTTGTATGAGGACGGCGGCGGAGGCGAATTTTTGCCCATGTTCAGAACGAAGGCGAGGGTGCGCAATCCCCCTCGAATCTGCTCCCTCAGCATGATAGGCTGGTAGGGTGCAAAATGATCGAATCGAGGCAGATGAGATGAGGCCGGAGTACGATCTCCGAGGCGGCGTTCGCGGCAAATACCACCAGCAGTACAGGGAGGGTACGAACGTTGTGTTGCTTGATTCCGATGTGGCTGCGGTGTTCCGCGACTCGGAGTCCGTCAATCAAGCCCTTCGAGTATTGATAAAGGCAGCCAGCCAGCTCGAAGTGGCCACCCCACCGAAGGCCGGGCGAACCTAACCATGGCATGCACCCGGCGCGCGCTCCACGCCGGCCCTCGTTTGTCTTATGCGGCCGCCACAGGCAACCTTCTGGTGCCCACTGCCCACTGGCTACTGCCTGCTGCTTACCGCTTTCTCCTTCCAGACTCCTGAATCCTGAATCCTAGCTCCTGTTGACCGTTTGCTGTCTACCGCCTATAGGGCTGGCTTCGGAAGTGCGCAGATTGGTGCTGGGAGCCGTTCCTCAAGCCGCCCGGCCTTGAAAAATGCCCACGCAGAAGGGCGCTGTCCGTGGCCCGGTGCCGGCGGGACCACCGGTCTTGCCTTGTTTCAGCATTGGTGATATTTCTGTTTGGGCAAAATCAGTACTAAGCTGCCTGCGATCCGGGGAGTTGGACGACAAAGTCCGGGCAGAGGGAGTTGGGATATGGCAAAGGGGATCAGTCAACCGGGACAGATTCACCTCCGGATAATTGAGGTCATGAAGCGCTTCCCAGAAGGTATTTCGGGTGGGCAGATCAGGCAAGAGCTCGAGAAGGAAGGATTGCCAGCCAAAGACCTGTGCGATCTCGACCGCCGAATCAGCGAATTAGATGAGTGGTTCATTATCGAGAGAACGGTGATTGCACAGAATGCCCTAGGCAAGAGCGGGAACGCCGTGAATGAAGTGCAGATCAGCCTGTGCCTGCGGGCCCCAGGTTCTCTACTTAGCTCGTGGCCGCTGCCAACGTTGTGGCAAGACAATCAAAGTGCACGGCATCACCCTTTTAGCCGACCATAAGAAAAAACCGAGGCGTCGGGTTAGCATTGATGATCGCGAGAACCTCTGGGCGACTTGCGAGGCGTGCCATGCCGTACGGAAATCCGGTTTACCTCACCCAACAGTTGGTGTGAGACCTAGAATCGAACGCTGTCAAACTTCGATTTCACAACGAGAGACCCCATATGAGCTTTGAATTGCTACTGGATGTTATCCATTCCAAGACTTTGGAGGGCTGGAAGGAGCGCAATGCGAAGGCACTTGCTGCGCTGTTTGGAAATCGTTATCCCAAGCGCGCGGAAAAATCAGTGAAGCTCCGAGCCCCCGACATGCAAGGCAGTGACACGGGCGTGCCCTATGCTGCGTATATCCACCCGTCGAATCCCGACGCAGGTGCGTACGGCGGAATGTCTTTTGTGATATTTCCCGTGGAGGGTAAGCCCTGCCTTATCGGTATGGTGATCGGCACCCAGGGTCTCGCTCCCGATGAGGCTGTTCTCGGTCGGCCGGGACACGCCCGGAAAATGCGAGCGATCTGCGAATGGTTGAATCACTCGTTCGGACGCGGAGAGCTGATTGCCTGGGCCAAGCAGGATCCCACGCGTATAGATGTCGACATGCCAGAGGCGGTCCAACATGACTGGTCAGCCTACGAGAGAGTATTTAATCGCTATGGAAAGGTCATGTACGCGCTGTACAAGCCCACGGACAACCGCACTGCTACGGATGCCGCTTTGGCAGCGATACTCGATGTTATGTTCGAGGAGCGCGGCGAGGTTCCGCTCGCGGCCTACCAAGCAGAGTCGCAGTCTATACGTTCAAATTGGTTCGCGCACCTTATGCCCGAAACAAAGGAAGACGAAATCGTCGAACTACTCAAGCAGCGCCGCTACGTGATTCTTCAAGGACCGCCCGGAACGGGGAAAACGAGAATGGCTCGAAGAATCCTAGCTGATCAATACAAGAAGTTTGGCCGGTCGATTCAGTTCCATCCAAATACAACTTATGAAAGCTTTGTCGGCGGACTTGCGCCCGCACAGGCCCACGGTGACGGGACGCTCGGCTTTCGTTTCGAGCCGACCCCAGGCTTTTTGATGGAAGCAGCAAGAATCGCTCTGGCCAGTCCATCAAAGCCGTACCTGCTACACATTGACGAAATCAACCGTGCCGACCTTGGAAAAATTCTGGGCGAAGCAATATACCTGCTCGAACCGGAGGCTGACACTCGGAGGGAAATCGACCTTGCCTACGACTATGGTGCACCGTTCCATCGAACCCTTTACTTGCCCGAGAACCTCCACATCCTCGGCACGATGAATAGCGCCGATCGCAGTATCGCCATCGTTGACGTGGCCGTGCGCCGCAGGTTTGCGTTCTGGTCTCTGTGGCCCAGTTTGGCGGTGGTAAAAGAGGGTGGATGTGAACTGACTGTATCCGCATTCGAAAAGCTAGTGTCCTGAGTCAGAAGTTCGTTTAATAAATGGAAGTTCTCGTGCATTGGGTTTATAAGAAGGAGGACACCAATGCGACGAGGACGCCCTACACCGGAATTGACCTTGAGTGCTGAAGAGCGAGAAACCTTGCAGGGCTGGGCGCAGCGGCGCAAAACCGCTCAAGCCCTGGCGTTGCGCGCCCGCATCGTGCTGGCCTGCGCAGAGGGAAAAAACAACACGGCGGTGAGCGCTGCCCTGCACGTGTGTAAACCCACCGTGGGCAAGTGGCGAGGACGATTCGTCGTCCAGCGTCTGGAGGGGTTGCTGGACGAACCACGCCCCGGAGCGCCGCGCCGCATCGGCGATGCGGAGGTGGAACGGGTGTTGACCCTGACCCTGGAATCAATGCCGTGCAATGCGACGCACTGGAGCACGCGACTGCTGGCACGCCGTTGCGGCATGAGCCAGACGGCCATCAGCCGCATCTGGCGGGCGTTCGCCTTGCAGCCGCATCGCAGCGAAACCTTCAAGTTGTCGCGCGACCCACTGTTTATCGAGAAAGTCCGGGACATCGTGGGACTCTACCTGAACCCGCCCGACCAAGCCTTGGTGCTGTGCGTGGATGAAAAGGCCCAGATCCAAGCCTTGGACCGAACCCAACCGCTGCTGCCGATGCGCCCCGGACAAATCGAGCGGCGAACTCACGATTACGAACGTCACGGCACGACGTCGCTGTTTGCAGCTCTGGAGATGGCCAGCGGCAAAGTCATTGGCGAGTGTCATCGTCGGCATCGCGCCCTCGAGTTCCGCCGGTTTCTGGAGACGGTCCATACCGCCACTCCCGCGGACCTGGACGTGCATTTGATTCTGGATAACTACGGCACGCACAAGACTGCGATGATTCAGCGCTGGCTGGTGCGCCATCCTCGCTATCATTTGCACTTCACTCCCACCGGTTCGTCCTGGATCAATCTGGTCGAGCGTTGGTTCGCCACCCTGACGGAGCGCCAACTGCGCCGTAGCGCTCATCGCAGCACCCAAGAACTGGAGGCGGCTCTGCACCATTATGTGGAAACCTATAACCAAGACCCCCGGCCTTTCGTATGGACCAAAACCGCTGACCAAATCCTGGAGGCCGTCGCAAGGTTTTGCAAACGAACTTCTGACTCAGGACACTAGTTTCAATCTTCATCGAACACGCTCCAGACGACGCTTTCGAACTCGTCCCCGGCCACTCTTACTTCCTTGAAAAGGATGGGCAGCGCGCGAAGCGCAACCTTAAGACAAGCCTGGCGCCGCTGCTGCGCGAGTACCTGGCTCAAGGTTATGTGGGAGGCTTTGCTGAGCCGATTCGAGGATACTTACAATGGCTCGACAGCCTATGATGCGCCGTCGCTACCCTCGAACGCTTCGAGGTCGTGCGAGAACACAATCTCCCCTGCTTCGTGTGCACCCTGCCAGAGATATATGTCTGGAGTTGGAGGACTATAGTACCGTTACGGAGTCAGCAGTCGAATTATTTGCCCTCCGCGGAAGCGCCGATCCGCAGTCACAGGCAGCGCGGCTTGCGGATCAGTTCATCACCCAGAACAGGGTTCTCCTTGAGTTGATTCAAGTCACGGTACGTCGCGACTATGACGGCAGGGACGTTCTCCTTGTGATTGAATCGGGCAGCATGGTAGGCGCGCTACCGCTACTGTCCCCGCTCACTGCTAAACCCGATTTTGGATTGGTGGTACAGCCCAGATTTCCCTGGCCGGGCATCGGTCCGATGCTCGCTGAAATGGGATGGCTGGTCAACCCTTCCCCGCTGCGACTTCCGCTGCTGAAGCGTTCGGAAAGGCGAGTACCACCGTGGGTGCTGTCGTTCATGGTCCTCGCACGACTGAAGGTCTTATTGGACCGGCTTGAACGTCGTTTCGAAATCGTTTGCGAGGCGAGATCGGCGCCCAAGGGTAATGTCGATTGGGCGGAGTACTTCACCCAAGATATGTCCCGGGCCAAGTTTCTATCTGTGCCTTGCACATTTCCTGATCTCCGCGACGATCGCCAGCTCAAGGGAGCAATCCGCTACACAGTTGAGAAGCAACTTCGGTCTCTCGAAACACAGCGAGAGCAAGGCTCATTTGTGCATCGGCTGATCTCGTTTGCAGAGTCGCTCTTGTTGCGCGTTCGCGCTGTGGCCACGCACCGACCAGACTCGCGGGAGATAGAAAGCTGGCTGCGTCGGCCGCTTCGCAGCGAGGTCTTCGTTGAGGGTCTCCAAGCGATAGACTGGACGCTCGAAGAACGAGGACTCGCTGGCCTCAGCGATTTGGAGGGCATACCGTGGACCATGCCGATGGAAAAGTTCTTCGAGGCTTGGGTCGAGGTTGTTCTGCGCACTGTTGCCCTGAAAACGGGCGGAAACCTGAAAGTAGCTCGTCGCCACCAAACCATTTCGCCGCTTTCTTGGGAACCGCCATATCTCGGTTCGCAGCGCTCGCTCGTACCGGACCTGATTCTGGAACTGGAGGAAATGACCCTTATCGTGGATGCCAAGTACAAGCGGCATTGGGAAGAGTTAAAGGAAAGTGGTTGGTACGGGCAGGATGCGATTGTTCGTGAAGAGCATCGGCAGGACCTGTTGCAAGTCTTGGCCTACGCCAACCTAGCGACAACCGCCAGAGTCATCTGCTGCCTGGTTTACCCGTGCTCCCTGACAACCTGGGAGTCACTTAAGCAGCGCGGGCTCACGTTTTATCAAGCAGAACTTCCGATTCGCGGCCGCCGGGTCCAAGTCTGGCTGACGGCTGTACCAATGTGTACGTCAATTGACCGATTCGCCGAACCCCTGGCCGAACAAATCCGCAAAGCGCAATATGAGCAGGCCTTGATATGACTTAACAGCCCGCCACCGGAAAGCCACGGACAGCGCCTTCGTGTCCGTGGGCTTTCCCTTGCTGCCAAACCTTGACTCAATTGTGTCTGCAACGACGGCGCTCGCCCCGTTGCCGAATGCGGTTCGGCCCTGGTGTAGCGCGCACCCGCTCTGTAGGTCCCCGGCTTTGAGCTTCAAATCCTCGCGATCTCATTGCCTGGCAAACACAAAAGGTTTGACGCCACAATCCGCCAGCACCCCTTGGTGGATGCAACAATCGAGCGTTATACTCGTATTTGATGATAAACCCCTTGTCGGTTGGGCTCCACCGGCGAGGGGTCGCAAGTGAAGATTACGGATGTCATCTGGATGGAAGTGTTTGTTGACAAGTTGGCTGTAAAGCACAACGTGACAACGCAAGAAGCAGAAGACGTTTTACTTTCGAATCCGCACATCCGGCGGGCTGCAAAAGGGCACGTCAAGGGGGAGCACGTTTACGCAGCTTACGGCCAAACCGAAGGTGGTAGGTATTTGATTGTGTTTTTTATCTACAAGGGCCGTGGCTCAGCCCTGCCGATTTCCGGCCGAGACATGACATCTCGCGAGCGGGGACTATGCGATGAGCAAAACGAAGCAGGTTGACCCTATTCCTGAGGAGTTCCGATCCTACGAGGAAGCCGGGGAGTTTTGGGACATACATGACACCGCGGGTTACCCGAATATCTTTCGGACTGTGGCACCCGGCCCCCAACCCCGGCAAATCCCGCCACCATCAAGGAGGCATGGGATGAGCACGTTAATCCGGCGGGGTCGAGGCAGGCAGGTTGTCGCACGAAAACTTTGGCAATCCAACGATCGTCTGGACTACGATCTCTACTTAAAACAGGTGGCGCTGCTTCCGCAAGAACCAATGGCATACCGGCCGTAATAAGGTAGAAAAGTGATTGCTGAAAAAGCATCGTTGAAAGAAGTTGGCCGCAGCGATGGTGTCCGGCCACTCAAAAGAACAGAGACTTGCATTCTGCTCGATGCTAATTCTCTGATCGATCTTGAGCACGGACACCCCATTTCGTTCTCCGCTCTTGGGGAGATGCTCGGGGAACATCACGCCCGACTGGTTCTGACTCGCACAAACGTGCTGGAGTTTAGCGCATCGGCCTCCAAAACGGGAGATTTTCCTTCGGTTCGAAAGCTGCTGCTGCAAATCGAGCAACTGCCGGTTACATACCTCCGGGAAGGCGGAATTACCTATTCAGAGCTTAAGGAGGGAGCAAATGCCTTCAACGAACACCGAGAGTTCCGGCGCCTCAATCCTTACGTAAAACGATGGGACGAGACACTCGTCGTGGAAGGCCCATCTCCGGCTGAGATTCTAGTGAACCAGCGACTAGACGAACTCGTGTTTATGCTTTGGAGACAGGGAGCCCTATCTCTCACAGAAAGGCGCTGGGGGAAGCTCTTACAAGAGCAATTCAAGGAAGATCGAAAGCTTCCCGTCCAAACGCGAAAGGCGATCCGAAAGAACTTCCCTATGGCGCTTAGACGCCATCTCACCCAATTCTCAATTCGTTTTCCCGATGACAAGATCCAGGAACTCGCTGAATGGATTTACGATGATCCCTCGCGATGCCCAGGTCATCGCTTGGCGTATGACGTTCGGCAGGAATTGATGAACGACCGAACGAAGACAGTTACTGCGAACGACATCTCAGACCTCGCCCATGTCGAAGCAGTCCCATACGTAGACGCCATAACAATGGACCGCAGGACCGCCGACCTTTGTCGCCGGGTGAGCAAGCGGCTCAGCAGGGATCATCCCCGTATCGGGTACGAAGAGCGCATTTTCCCCAGTTTGAAAGAACTACTGGACTCAAAGCCGGGTTCACTCGCTCGCCCCCCAATGTAAAACATCGGTCAGCCACGGACAGTTCCTTTCTGTGCGTGGGCTTTTCCCTTGAGGCCAAACCTCCGGTCAATTGTGGCGGCAGCGACGGCGCTCGCCCCGGGGCCGAACGGCGTTCGGGCCTACAGCAGCGCAGCGCGGCATGCGGCCGCAATCCAAAATTCCAGATTCAAGATCCAAGAAGTGAACTGGCGCACCCATCGATAATCTATGGATAGAAAACCGGTGTTCATGCGGTTTCTACGCATCGCTCAGAAAAAAGGAGGTCCACGTCGCTGGCAGCGTGCTCTTCCGACCGCGCGATAGAGCCGTAGATGAAAGCCCACTCGATGCGCAAAGTATTGGAAAGCAAACGCGCCATGCGCCAGCGCCTCCGAGTGCTTTCCTTTGCTGAAAAACTCAAGCTTCTGGAAAAGCTTCGCGACCGTAGCTTGGCGATCGGTCGAAACCCGCTCAGAAAAGACCGGCGAATCGCGGTTTGATCAGGTGGACTGGGCAGAGCGGGTGCGACGCTAGCCTCCGGGTAGAGTGTCCCCGTTGCCGCGACGGGCGGCGAGGCGCGCTCGCAGTTTGCCGCCCACTCTGGCGGGCAGCGTTTCAAGCTCGTCCTGGATCAAGACCGTGCTGTGGGTCTCGTACCACGCGGCAATCTCATCTTCCGGCTTGAAATCCGGGATCTCCGCCACAGATTTCACATCGATCAGTTTCTTGCGCATGCGGTGGCGGTTACCTCTGCCCTTTTTCTTGTTGGAGTTGTTCCTTTTGCCATTGACCGTTGATAGCGGGATAGAACTGTTCAGGGTGCTCGATGGCCCAGATTTGTTTGTGGATGATCCAATTCCCGGGATCAAGGGCCGAGGCCTGCCGGAGGGCCGATAGAGCTTTGTCCTTCCGCCCAAGGTCGAGGTAGGCTGTGGCCAGTCCCACCAGCGCGCGAGTGGATTTGGGATTCTTCTCGAGTATAGACTGGAAATCGCGCAACCCCTGCGCATCTTGCTTGGCTTCCACGCGGCGTTCCGCCAGCGTCAGACGAAGGTCCGGGTTCTCCGGCTCACGCTCGACAGCTTCCTCCGCCCGGTGAAGCGCCTCCTCAATAGAGCGGGTGTAATCGACCCCGGGTTGTGCCGCCTGGGGAGTGCCGGGAACGGAAAGGAGGCGTTCGATGGCCGCCACGTCCTCCGGATTGCGAGCGTCGAACCCGCCGATCTTGATGTAGCGGAGGATCCCCTGCTCGTCAACAAAGAAGCCGTTGGGGACCACAGGGAAACCGTACAAGTCCCACAGTCCCTGGGCGCGATCCACGGCCGAGGGAAAGGTTACGCCCGCAGCCTCGGTGAAGCGCCGCGCCACCTCCGCCCCCTGCGTATCCATGGAAATCGAGAAGATTTCAAAGTTTTCCGCGTGGTGCTTTTCGTAGAATTTCTGCCAGACCGGCAGTTCATCGCGGCAAGTTCACCACGAGGCCCAGTTGAAGACCAGCACGCGATGACCGCGGAAATCGCTGAGCCGGTAGGTGGTCTGGCCGTCAAGAGAAGGAACCGTGAAGTCGGGCGCGGGTTCGCCGAGTTTGATTCTCTGCGCACTCCCCGGAGACGCGTTCGCGACACTCAGGGCGCTCAGAAGGAAAAGGGTTAAAGCGCGCATAATACCTCGCATACTGATACGGAGATTTACCCGGATTTTCATTATCGATCTCCAGCCCGACCGATAAGATACACCTGACCGCCGCCGAACGCAACCGGATGCCGCCCCTGACGGGGCTGACGAATCTCGTATGCTGTCTGCATCCCACGGCTGGCTCGCCGTGGGCTACAGGATGCCGCCCGCCAAAGCGGGCTTCCGCGCCTCTCCTGCCGCTATTTTAACGCCTATGCCCCAACCCCCTCGTGAACCGGGAGGGGAGCTTGACAAACTCCAACTCATCGGCTACATTGCTAGCGTATAGATGCAGACGCGGCAGGTGGGAGGTGGGGCAGAAAGGCAGGTTTCAGGTGGCAGCGGCCAAGCCAGGAGTCAGAATTCAGGAGTCAGAATGAAGAGCATCTACTGTCTGCCCTCTGCTTGCTGCCGGCTGCCCATTGTATTTAGGGAAGGGAAAAACAGTAACTTCAAAAATGGGTTCCTCCGTGGAATTTGTGGGTGACCCGGGAGAGAGAAAAGGAGTAGCGCATCCTGCTCCGAACCTGTTAAGGGATATGTGGACCAACACAGATCCCGGCGCAGGGGGGAGACAGGATGCGCGTCAAGAGTATTCTGAATCAAGTGGAGAAGTACAAGGATTTTGTGTATGAGCGGGTACGGTGGAAGGAGGAGGGGGGAGAACAGGTGCTGGCGGTGGAGGTGCGGCCACGAGCGCATCGTCCGGGTCGGTGTTCGGGGTGTGGGGAGCCGGGGCCGGGATATGACCGCTTGCCGGCGCGCGCCTTCGAATACGTGCCGCTGTGGGGGATGCGGGTGTACTTCGTCTATGCGCTGCGCCGGGTGCAGTGCGCGCGTTGCGGGGTGAAGGTAGAGATGGTGCCCTGGGGGCAGGGGAAGCAGACTCTGACGCGCAGCTATCTGCAATTTTTGGCCACCTGGGCGGGCCGGGTTTCCTGGCAGGAGGTGGCGAGATTTTTTCACACTTCCTGGGAGAAGGTTTTCCATGCCGTGAGCTGGCAGGTGGAGTGGGGGTTGGCGCATCGGGATCTGTCGGGCATCCAGGTTCTGGGCATCGATGAGACGGCCTGGCAACGTGGGCATCGCTATCTGACGGTGGTTTATCAATTGGACGGCCAGGCCCGGCGCCTGCTCTGGGTGGGGGAGCAGCGCAGCGCCCAGACGCTGTTGAACTTCTTCCACTTTTTCGGCCCCGAGCGCACCCGGCAGTTGCGTTTCATCTGCAGTGACCTGTGGCGGCCTTATCTGGAAGTGGTCGCCCAGAAGGCTGGGCAAGCGCTGCATGTCTTGGATCGGTTCCACGTGGCGATGAACCTGAACCAAGCCATAGACCAGGTACGCATCGAAGAGAGCCAAGAGTTGCGGCGGCAGGGGTTCCGCCCGCTCCTGAGCCGCAGCCGCTGGTGCCTGCTGAAGCGGCCTGAGCATCTCACCTCGCAGCAGGAAATCAAGCTGGCGCACTTGCTGCGCGCTAACCTGCGCACGGTGCGTGCCTATCTGCTCAAGGAAGACCTGGGGTTCTTTTGGACCTGTCAGGGGGTGCTGTGGGCGCGACGCTTCCTGAAGGGATGGTATCACCGGGTGCTGCGCTCTCGCATCGAACCCCTCAAGAAGGTGGCGCGCATGCTGCGGGCGCACGAACCTTTGCTGTTGAACTGGTTTCGGGCGCGTAAGCTGATCTCCAGTGGCCCTACCGAGGGCCTCAATAACCGTTTGCAATTGACGCTGCGAAAAGCCTATGGCTTTCGCACCTTTCGCGCCGCCGAAATCGCTCTCTACCATACTCTTGGTGCTCTGCCGGAACCGGAGGCCACCCACAAATTCTGCTGAAGAACCCAAAAATGAAAGAATGACGCGGGAATGTCTATGAAAACAAAGAACCGCTGTGGAAAAAGCGCGAAAAAAGCGGGAATGTTTATGAAAATAAAGGTAGTTATGGGTTGAAAACGGGAATGTATATGAAAACAGACAGGTTAGCATTTTAAGTCGGGTCCAATCAGGCGGCAATCGACGACATAAAGTCCCACAACAGATCAGAGCAATCGTCCTCTCATCTCGGGCTTCATGTCCTCATTCCCCGCGGCACGCAATGAGCCTACCGCCTTCACGCCTACGGGTTCGCTGCTCCTTGTGGAGTCAGTCAACTTCGCCCTGCTGGTCCGCGACTGGGAGAACTCGAAGGAAAAACAGAAGTGGCTCGCCAGCGACAATTACCAGGTCTTTTCGCGCTCGCGTCTCTTTCTGCGCCTCCAGGAAGCGCAACGGCAATTCGCCGTCGCCGCGCCATCGCGTATAATCCTGACGGTGCCACGGGCTGGAGGAAACCGGCGCTTCAAGAGCCGAGGTGGGCATCCGCCCAGATGGGCCTTCGCGGGGCAGCTTGCCGCCCCATCGGCAGGGGTCATCCCCCGGCACAACATCTCCACGGACAGGTGAAACAAAATGCCAAAAGCCGAAGAAAAACAATCGTTCGTCGATTACCTGAAGACAGTCGATGCGCCAACTTTATCGAATGCCATCGAATTGCTCGAGGTTCGTCCGCATCGAGAGGGTTTCACGCCCTTGCAAGTTCGATGCTTATTTCCTGAGTTCGGCCGGATGTGCGGCTATGCGGTGACCGCCCAGGTGGAGACGGTTACGGAAAGCGAAGGGTCGGACCCCGAACGGTTCCAGGAGCTTTGCGAGGCCGTTGGGCAATCCGCGAAACCAGCGGTCGTTACCTTCCAGGAGATTGGCGGCTACCCGGACTATGCGGCGCATTGCGGGGAAGTGATGGCCACAATTTTCAGGCGCCTGGGAGCGACCGGGCTGGTGAGTGACTGTGCTGTGCGCGACGTCCCCGAAGTGCGGGCCTTGGAATTCCACTACTTTGCCCGGGGCTGCGTCGTGAGCCATGCCAGTTTCAGGATCGTTCGGGTGGGAGTGCCTGTGCAGGTGTACGGAGTCGTCATCCGCCCCGGGGAGCTTCTCCACGCAGACGAAAATGGAGTGCTTTTGGTGCCGGATGGCGTCGAAGAGAAACTCCCACAAGCGGTTGAAGCGGTGCGCACCCGCGAGCGTCGATTGATGGATTGGGTTCTTAGTGACCGCTTTTCGCTGGATCATCTTCGCGAGCGCATGAATGCACGAAAATGAAAAGCACCTTTACCGGCACTGGTCCCGACCAGGCCTTGTCCTCTCTTGCGATGGCACGGCCATCCCCGCCCTGTTCACAGGGCGTTGCGCCTGAACTTCGCGCTTCCCTTCAAGTGCGAATTATGGGACTATTTAGGTTCGCAACGTGAACCTCCTGTCCCCTGCAAAACTTGAGTGGGCGTTTCTAGACCGAAGGGACGACGGGGAATTGATACTTGGCCTCTGTCAATAGCCTGACAATCAAAGAAGTCTTTGGCTTGGTGCGCGCTGACCTTCAGAAGGTGGAAGAGGAGTTTTGCCTTCAGAGCATCTCCAGCGTTCAGCCTATTACCGAGATCGGCCAATACCTGCGAGGCAGCGGGGGCAAAAGGCTGCGTCCCGCCCTGGTGCTGCTCTCCTCCAAACTGTGTGGTTTTGAGGGGCCGGCTGCGATTCGGCTCGGAACCGTGGTCGAACTCATCCACACCGCCACGCTCGTTCATGACGATGTGATTGACGAAGCGGACACGCGCCGGGGACGACCTTCCACAAATTCCCGCTGGGGCAACCACTTGAGTGTGCTGGCCGGGGATTGGCTCTACATGCAGGCCTTTAGTATTGCCCTGGCGGAGCGCAACTTCAAAATTCTTGACCTCCTCATCGCCTTAACGCAGGCCATGGTCGAAGGCGAGTTGCTGCAACTGACCTGGCAAAGAAGGACCGACGTCCCCGAGGACGTGTATTTCGAGTTGACTTATCGCAAGACCGCTTGCCTGTTTTCCGTTTGCCTCCGATTGGGTGCGGTGCTGGCAGGAAGAAGCGAGGAGGAGGAAAGCCAGTTGGGTACCTATGGCCACAATCTTGGCTTGTCCTTCCAGCTTATTGATGACGTACTCGATTTTACTTCCTCCGAGGAGATATTAGGAAAGCCTATCGGCAATGACCTTCGCGAAGGCAAAGTCACGTTGCCGCTGATCTATCTCCTGCAGCGCTGTCGAAGCGAGGAGGCGCAGAAAGTGAAGTCTCTGTTCGAAGCGGGCGGCTTCGACTCTCCACGATTCAGTGAGATTCTGGACCTGATCGACCGGTATAAGACCTTGCAGGCCGCGAGAGAAAAGGCCCAGGAATTTGCTCAAAAGGCCAAGCGCTGTCTGGAGACGTTCCCCGACACGCCTTACAAGGATGCCCTGCGGTCCCTGCCTGATTTCATGCTGGATCGCGCGTTCTGAGGACAGCTTCCTACTCCGGCATGAAGCACCGCCGCGAAACCGAAATCAAGTTGCTGGCTCATGACCGCAAGCAGTTGGGGAAACGCCTGTCTCGATTGGGTTTCAAGGTTCTTAAGGCACGGCACTTGGAGAGCAATTACCTTTTTGACTTCCCGGATCTGCGGCTTGGAAAGTCTCGCTGCCTTCTCCGATTGCGCTTCGCCCACGGCGAAGACCTGTTGACGTTCAAGGGGCCATCGCTCCGCCGGCGTTGGTACGAGACCAGACGCGAAATCGAAACCCGAGTCGAAGACGGAGTGCTCCTGCGCGAGGTCCTGAAGAGCCTGGGGTTGAAGCAAGTGTTCATTTATGAAAAGTACCGGACCATCTATACTGAAGGCCATAAAGCGGACTTGCATGGACTGCCCCAGGCAGCGTACGACGAGACGCCCATAGGCAATTACCTGGAGCTGGAAGGGCCGGAGAAATGGATCGACAAGGTGGCGACCCGGCTGGGGTATTCGCGCCAGGATTACATCACCAGCAACTATTGGGCCCTTTACTATCAGAAGTGCCTGGAAGTAGGCAGGACACCCGGTAACATGATTTTCAAGGGGCGTAAATCGCGATTGGGTTTCGTTGCCACCTGAGTTATAATAGGTTCGATTGCTGCGCCGCTGACATTTGGTGGGCGGGCGAGGAGGATGTGTTATGGAGGGTTTGTTTCAGCCAACCCATTTGATTTTTATATTGCTCATTGTTTTGATCCTGTTTGGACCAGGAAAGCTGCCAGAGCTCGGAAAGGGCTTGGGGAAGGGAATTCGCGAGTTCAAAGATGCCATCAAAGGTGGCATGGAAGGGAGCTCGGACAAGAAAGAGGAAGATAAGAAGACCTAAGCCGTCCTCTGCATTTCCACTCTTGTGAAGATTTTTCTCTGCCCTGTCCTTCATCGTTCATCGGCAAGCTCAGCAAAAGCGAGGATCCCAAAGGGTCGCAAGGAAATTCCTATCCACCTTGCTGTTCGTGCAAGGTGGACGACTGAGTTCATCGGACGCCGGCCCATGTCGGCCCATCCGCCCACATTCATTGACGGGAATTTTCTGGCTGTGCTATAAGAGACAAGATTCAGCGAGTGAAGAGACCAGAGTTTTTCACTGATTGCATAATCCTCGGTAGCTCAATGGTAGAGCGTTCGGCTGTTAACCGAAGGGTTCCAGGTTCGAGTCCTGGCCGAGGAGCCATTCCTTATTCAGTCACACTAGTTTTGCCGGCTGCGGGAAACTCTCAATTCAGAGGGATCGGAAAGCAGGATGTTCACAGAAGAAATACTCTGACCGACGGCACACGTTGGTCAAGATGTGTGCTTCTTCCCGGGCGACTGATCCTCAACCACCGCGAAGGTCGCCATAGAGGTCACGAACTTCTTTATGCCTACGCTGTGAAAGAACACCGTCGTCTGATCGCGGTCGCTTTCGAGGACCGCGCCCCAACCGTACCTGAAATGGCGGACAGACTGGCCGGGCTTTAATTTCATAGGCTCCTCTTTCTAACTGGCTGTCTAATCTCATTCCCGGTACTGCCGCCTGCCAAGCCGGCGCAGGTCGGCCTAAGGCGCAACGCTACCTCGGGACTTGGGCGTTCCCCAAAAGTCGTCGCGGCCTAGGCCGATCTAAACGCATCTGCTTGGCACTACAGTACCCTAGTAGTCGCGTTTGCGGTATGAGCCATCCCGTCCGCCGCCGCCGCCACCGCGCGGCCGTGAGAAGTCCGTGCGCTGGGGGCGAGCTTCGTTGACGGTCAAGGGACGGCCTTCGAGGGCCTGCCCATTCAAGCCGGTGATCGCGCGTTGAATGTCTTCGCCTTCGGCGAGCTCGACAAATCCGAATCCCCGTGGTGCGCCTGACATCTTATCGCGAATTACCACTGCCGAGGCCACTTGATACCCTGCATTGGTCACAAAATCGGCGAGACTACCGTCGGTGGCGCTGTGGGGAAGATTACCTACGAAAAGTTTTGTTGCCATATGTTCCTCCAAATTGGGGCGGCCCTTAGGGTCCGCCCGTTTAACCTACGCTGGTTGGCGAGACGGGGCCAGTCCCGCTGCCAAAAGTCATTCGGCACAGCCAAGCGCCGATCCGGGTCAATCCCGCGTTCTTGAAAACGCCCTTCAGCTAACTAATGAGCGTACGTTCTACAGTTGTCAGCCACGCTGCCACAAGTGGTTCGGTCCGGCGACCCGCGACACGTCGCTGTCCTCTTTCTTCTTCGCCGGGGGCTTGCGCGGGTAGTGCCGTTCCAGGTATTCCCGGATGTCAGGCTCTCCAATATTCAAATCGGCCGCAACGCGGGATTCGAGCGTTTCCACTCCCAGTTCCTTCGCCAGCCGCGCAAAGCATATGCCGGGGCCATCCTGGAGTTTCAGGGAATCGGGGCGAAACGCTTCGTACTGAACGTTGACCGTGAAATCGCGTGCCTCATGGGGCATGTCAATCACGTGAAACGTATAGATTCGAGAACTGGCTGCAATGTCGAAACCCACATATTGGATATACAATTCAGAATCCTCATCCCGGCCACGCCAGCGCTGGTCGCACTTAACACCGCCGGCAGCGCCAATCCGCTCAACTATCAGCGGCAAGAGGCCGGCTCTGCTTCCCCGGGACCCGGCGCGGGTCGTGCTAGTTTTGGTGTATCCAGCGCCTTTTGCGATTCCCGAGTTTGCTTCTGCCGGAGCATCTTTCGCAGACGTTCCCGGCCGAACCTGGCTTTGTCTCCATTTCTTTCCGACATAAGTCCCTCCTTCGTGAGCCCTTGGCTTTGGTTTCAGACGCGTAACCGAACAATGTCGCTCCCTCTTCACCGAACTGAAGGGTGGGCTTGGCCTCTCCCACCGATCCAAGGCATCGTTGTTTCAGGCTCCCGCCTGAGCGAGGATCGTGTGGAAGGTCGAGTTTGCAACCTCATAAGTTTGAATATGAAGAGCCCCCTCAAATACTTTTGCCAATGCTTTCAGCACGTCCGGATAGGCCGCGCGGCTATATGCTTCCGCGTCCTCTTTCCGATCCCACAGACTGATGGCAATCGCTCCCGTTCCCTCGTAGGCGATGAAGGTGATTTCGTCTTGGAAACCTCGCTGCTTTCGAAGCATGGGAATGATCTCTTTCTCCATCGTGCGGCTAAACTCCCCAACACTATTCGGCTTCAAATGCAGGGATACATGTCGAGCGAACATGGCAACCTCCTTGGTTGTCCTAGGTGACGTGAGAGCGCAGATAACCCGACTTAGTTTAGGAGACCTGGAAAGTGTCTAGGCGAGGCCATCTCATTAACTATACTGGTTGAATTAACTTTACTTGTCAAGCTAATTATGCGAGATTCTAAACCAAGAGGGATAGGTAAACTAGTATAGTTAATCTTGGGGAGGAATCCCATGGACCTACCTTTGGTTATCAGGCAACGACTCGAACAACTTGGATGTGAACAGAGAGACTTGGCGGTTGCTGCCCAGGTCACGGAGTCCTACATATCGCAGTTGCTTACCCGGAGGAAAGCTCCACCCGCGCCTGAGCGCACCGATATCTATGGGAAGATTGAGGAATTCTTGAAGTTCCCGAGCGGGGAGCTCACCAAGCTGGCTGAGCTGCAGCGCCATGAAGCACTAAAACGGAAATTGGCGGACCCACCCGCACCGTTGTTTAAAGAGGTTCGGGAGTTGGTGCTCAGCAAGTGCAAACCGGACAAACAGAAACAAATAGCGACGATTTTCGAGAAGCAGCCCTTCGGTGAACTCGAACTCCTGGTCACGCAGAAGCTTTTGGATGTGGTCAAGAAAGTTGCCAGACAAGAACTGGAAAGTGAAAACTGGCTCCGCTTGGTGGCCAGGCTCAGCCACCGGAGCTACGAAGAGATGCGTGTCGGAATTCTCGAGTTCCTGGATACTGACCTCTTCAACGTGTCGATTGAGAACTGCGCCTCCTTTTTGGACCCGGTGATCGAATTTTGGGATATCGACCTTGCAACTTTCGGTTTGGAAATCGTGTTGAACCGCAGAGTGGCCCCCGGGCACTCTAAGAAGTTTGAGTTCATAGAAAAGGATTTTGAACCGTCCTTGGAGGAAGAGCCGGGGTTTAGAGAATTCCTTGAGGATGCTTCTCTCAGCAGCAGCGCCACCGAGGATGAAATCGCCTTTCTAAAGAAACTGCGATTCAAGGAAAGACGGCCTACCGCACTCTATTATTACCGGGAGTTGCAAAACCTGAGAGACCCTCTTCATTTTAGCGCCGCAAGAGCCGCTTAGGCCGTGTACGCCAGCCGCGAAGGTTCTGGGGAAATGTACTGGAGACAATGCTAATGCGGCTCAAGCCAAAGCTGGCGTAGCGCAGGCCTCCGCCTTTGAGGTCTGCGGCTCTTCTCGCGGAAAAACCACAAATCTCAAGAGGCTGTCCTCGGAGTCAGAAGCGTACATCTGGAGGAAGAACCGCAGGCACCAAAACCGGGGGCCTGCGCTATACTTGCTTCTTCCAGGTCAGTGTTGAATTGGATGCGCCGCACCAACAGCAGCGGTCGCCTGAATTGACCCAGCCATTCCACGGGTTTATTTTAATCGACAATCAGCAATCACTGATATCTCAGCGCCACCAAGGGGTCAATCTTGGTTGCGCGGCGCGCGGGTATGTACCCGGCAATAAATCCCACGGCACTCAGCAACAGAATGACTCCCGCAAAGGTGGCGGGATCGGTTGGGGCGGTTCCGAACAGGAGCGACGCGATCCACTTGGCGGCAGCGAGGGATCCAATTATTCCCAGCGCAATTCCGATGAGAGCCACCCGCAGCGTTTTGCCGATCACTCCGAACAGCACTTGCCATGGCGCGGCGCCCAAAGCCATGCGGATACCGATCTCCTGCGTTCGCTGCGCAACCGAATAGGAGATGACGCCGTAGATTCCCAACGAAGCGAGAACGAGGCCAAGCACGGCGAAGCAAGCCACCAGCGACACAAAGAAGCGGCGCGGAGAAACGGCATGATCCACGATTTGCTGGAGGGGGCGGAATTCGTTGGCGGGCTGCCCCGGATTCAGTGTGCGCAGCGTCTTCAACACACTCGAAGCCAGCGCCTCAGGCGGGAGCTTGGTGCGCACCACCAGTTCCGCGCCTGCCGGATCGGCCTGGGTTGCCAGCACATAAGCCTCAGGGCTGGAAGTCTCCTCCACACTACTCTCGCGAACATCGGAAATGACGCCGATGACTCGCGTGTTGACGCCACCCGCGGCTGCCATTCGCCCTACGGGGTCCTCGCCCGGCCAATGACGGCGAGCTGCGGCTTGATTGATGATGACGACCGGCTCGCTGGTGGGAGAGTCCTGCCAGTTGAAGTCGCGGCCCGCGCGCAAATGCATGCCCATGGCGCCGAAATAGCCTGGCGTCACGACGTAGACGAACGCATCTTCATTTTCTCCCTGGCGATAAGCCCTCCCCTTTGCCCGGAGATCCCAACTCCGATTGCGGTCCAGCGGAAGCATGTCAGAAATACCGGCGGATTCGATACCGGGGATGGCGCTGACGCGCCGCAACATCTCCTGAAGGATGGCGCCACGCCGCGCCTGATTTCCTCCATCGTCGTAGTCCACCTTGATCGCGGCGGCCCGGCTGGGCTGGAACCCCAAATCGACGTCGAGGACGTGCAGAAAACTGCGCAGCAGCAAACCTGCGCCAATCAGCAGCACGCAGGCCAGAGCGACCTCCGAGATCACAAGCACCGAGCGCAGACGCTCGTGCTTGCGGCCCGCGCTCCTTCCGGGGCCGGCGTCCTTGAGCGCCTCCTGAAGGCTGCCGCCGGAGATTTTGAGGCCGGGAACTAGGCCAAAGACAACGGCAGCGGCCACGGCGATAAGAAGCGTCCAGGTGAGAACGGTAACGTCCACTCTCGCGCTGCTCAGCAAAGGCAGCGCAATCGACCCCTGATGGGCCAAATACCTGATGATAGCGAAGGCAAAACCCAAACCGAGCAGGGCGCCTGCGCTGGACAGCACCAGGCTTTCCGTCAGCAACTGGCGAATCAGCCTTCCTCTCCCCGCTCCCAGAGCGCTGCGCATGGCGAACTCCTTGCTTCGCGCCGTAGCGCGCGCCAGCAGCAGATTTAATAGATTCACACAAACGATGAGCAGGATAAGGCCCACGGCGCACCACAGCACAATCAGCGAGCGTCGCAGCTTGCCGCTAACGTATTCCCTCAGCCCCGTAATAGAGGTTTTGGCATCGGTCAACCATTCTGGATGTTGAGCCTTGGACTGCGAGAACAGAAGCGTTGCCTCGGCCTGCGCCTGCCCCACTGCCACCTCGGGTTTAAGACGCCCGATAACCGACATCACATGTCCCCAATTGCGCATGCCATCCATGATGGCCGGGACGAAAACGTCCTTCTTCAAACCCGGCGCGAAGACAGCTCCGAAGTCGAATGTGTCCGGAAGCACGCCGACAACGGTTACTGGCTGGTTGTTGAGCGTAATCGCTTGCCCGACAATTCCAGGATTTGCCGCGAACTGCCGCTCCCAAAAGGTGTGGCTCAACAAGACGGCAGGCCTGCCGCCTTTCACGCATTCCTCGCGGGTGAAGAGCCGCCCGAGCGCCGGCTGGACGCCCAGCGTTTGAAAGAAGTTTCCGGCTACCCAGACTCCGGATACAGGCTTCGGCTCGCCGTAGCCCGTTAGCTTGTAGTCCGCGACCACGTAGAAGGGCATATAACCCGTCACATCCTGGAAGGACTGGCTGTGGCGCTGGATCTCCTCATACGAGTCCACCCGGTAGGTTTGATCGGAAAGGCCACCCACCCCGTTGTTCCCAGCCAGCCAAGTGAGCTGCTGCGGGTCGTGAAAGGGCAGCGGCCGCAGCAGAATAGTGTTGACCACGCTGAAGACAGCAATATTCGCCCCGATGCCCAGCGCCAGGGTCAGAACCGCCACGGTGGTGAATCCGGGGTTCTTCGCCAGCATCCGCAGGCCGTACTTCAGGTCTTGAATCAAGCTAATCATCATTCACCTCAACTCTTCGCAAGCTATCAGCCGTCAGCTTTCAGCTATCAGCAGGCAATCCTCACCTTTCGCCAACAGCCTGCTGACTGCTTAAGCTGATAGCTGACGACTTTACTCCAGCCGAATGCGATTGAAGGCGTCCCATTGCGACATGTCGGAGAGGATGACCTTGTCGCCGGGCTGCAAACCGCTCAGTATCTCGACCGAATTCACCGAGGCGCGCCCCAGCTTCACCTGCACCCGGGTGGCGCCCTTGCCGTCCGGGTCAATCTTGAATATCCCCACCGTGCTGTTGGGCTGCCCAAATGCGGGGCGTCCGACGTACACCACGTCCGCGAGGTTCTCAATTTCGATGGTGCCTTCCACGCTCAAGTCGGGACGCGCCCCTTTGGGAAGCGCGGCATCCAGTTTCACGTCCACCGTCACGCTACCCTCCACCACAGAGGGGTCCACCCGCATCACGTGGCCGGGAATGAGGCCATTGCGCGTGTTGACCGAAGCCCGTAGCCCGATCTGAACGTCCTTGGCCTGCGTCTCCGGAATCTTCAGTTGCGCCTTCAGCCGCGTCGGCTGCACCACCTTGGCCAGAGGGGCTCCAGCCGCCAAACGCTGGCCCACTTCCACCGAGAGTTCCTGCAAAACCCCCTCCGCCCCCGCCCGCACGTGCAGCGAAGCAAGCTGGCTTTTCTTTAGTTCGTATAGAGCGCGCAGTTGCTCCACCTTCGCCCGTTGCTCTTCCAGTTGCGCCTTGGCCGAGGCGGCGCTTACCGCCAGGCGTTGCTTCTCAATTTCGTTACTGGTGGCCGAGGCTTCCGCTTTGGCGCGCGTCACCTTGGCGTTCAGCTCCGAGCCTAATCCGCGCTTGGCCAGTTCCACGTCCCGGTCCGCGTTGAGTTGCGCTTCGGTGTACTCCGATTGCACCGTGGCTGCCTTGGCTTTCTGGTCCAGTAGCGTGCTGTCGAGTTGCGCCTTGGTGCTATTGTATTGCGCCTCAGCGGCCTTCAGTTGCCATTCGGCGTCCAGAGTCGTCTGTTCCTGCTCCGGGTTGGTCAACTCCATTATGACGGTGTCGGCAGTAACCTGTGAGCCGGGAAGCAAGAGCCGGCGCGCCACCCGCCCGTCGGTGGGAGCGGGGATCACGAGAATCTCTTCGGGGACCAGACTGCCCAGTCCCCGAACCTCCAACAACATGGGACCGCGCTTCACCGTGTCAGGCCACAACGTGGCCTTGTCTACACTCGGCGCGGCGGGCTTGAGGCGCGAAAGTCCAAGGGTTACGGAAGCAAGGGCTAACAGACCTAGAGCGGAATAAATGATCCTGCGAATTCGCCGTTGTCGTTTTGCAGACTCACGTGGGATGTCCATAAACACACTCCGAGATTACACAAGGCACGAAGGCTGCCAACCCGTTTGCTGATCGAGACATGTATTTTCAAGGGGTTAGGGGGAAGATCGAGCAAAGCTCCCGGCTCAGGTGTCCGATTTTGGGATGGCCCGTCCCGAGTTCGGACAACGATACGTTAGCTTTCAGCCTTCAGCCGCCAGCTATAAACCTCTTGTTGCTGGACCTCTGTGTCCATCTCTTCAATCGTCACTGGCCCGGTCAGACAGGGTTTCTCTGAATCCTGCACCCCGAATTCTATTCGTGTCTCTGCGCCACGAGCAGATCGACTCGCGAAGGCGGCTGCAACTGTTCGATTCCGGCCATCATAATCCCAAAACCGAACGCCTTGAGGGCATGGGGGGATACCACAAACAACTCGCATCGATTTGATTATAAAGGAGGTATAGCGCATTCTCGGAATGGCAGCAAGTGTGCAATTGAGGTCTCATGCAAGGTATCTCAAAGACCGATCGGAGATGTGCGCATGGTAACAAGAATGCCATTTTGGCGAATGTTAGCGACAATACCTTTTCTGATTCTGGTCCTTGCCCAGCCTGCGGCTGGGCAAGACGGCGGGAGAACTTCGGGGCCCGAGGAAGCGACCCACTTCGACTACTCGAACAGCCACGCTTTCCCCCAGGTTCTTTCCCCATACACCAGTCCGTTCGTTCCCGATGCACGTATGGACAATTCGCGGCGGCTTCAGAATCTCATTGTGGACGGGAAACTGGTGCTATCCCTCGATGACGCCATCGCGCTGGCCCTGGAAAACAATCTGGATATCGAGGTGGCGCGTTACGAGCTGCCCATTGCCCAAACGGACTTGCTGCGCACCAAGGGGGGAGGGGCGGCACGCGGCGCGGCTGGCTCTTATCAATCCACGACGGCTTTTTCCGGCAGCCTGGGCGGAGGTTTGGGCAGTGGCGGAGGAGGCGGCGGAAGTGGAGCGGGCGGCATCTCGGGAGGGGGCATCAACAGCGTGGGTTCATCAGGCTGCTGCGATCCATATGCATACGCTTACTACGGCTGGAGCAATGCCATCACGCCCTTGGGTTATACGGTGGTGAGCGGTGTGGCGGTTGAGACGACCCACGCAGCAGCGTTTCAAGCAGGGTACGGCCAGGGGTTTCTGACCGGTACAAGCATTTCTGTGTCCGAATATAGCCAGCGTTATTCCTCCAACGCCATAACCGCCCTGTTCAATCCGGAGTTTACCTCGAGCGTATTCGTAGGTTTTAGCCAGCATTTATTAAACGGCCTTGGCTACCGCGCCAATGCCATATTCATCCGCCAGGCCCGGAACACTTTGAAATTTTCCGAGAGCAAATTCCGGCAGAACGTGATCACCCAGGTGGCGACCGTGATGACCACATACTACGACCTGTTGGCCGACCAAGAGAGCATCCGCGTGGCGCAGGACGGGTTGCGTTATGCCCAGAAGCTTTTGGAAAACAACCAAGTCGAATTGAAGATTGGAGCCGTGGCCCAGTATGACGTGCTGCGCAGCCAGGAGGAAGTCGCCGCGCGACAGCAAGACTTGCTGGTGGCGCAAAACACTTTTTCCCAGGACGCCCAAACGCTGAAGGCCACGATTTCCAAGAGTTTCAATGAGGCGTTGGCCACGGTGGAGATTGCCCCCTCGAATCGGCTGCCGGAGCCGCATCCGGATGATGTGCCCCCCTTGGCCGAGGCTTTGCGGGAAGCCGCCAGTCATCGCCCAGAGATCGAGCAGGCCGATATCAATCTGCGCAACCAGGAGATCACCGTCCAGACGAGACGCAATTCGCTACTGCCCTACCTCGATGTCAATGCCTCCTATAACCTCCAAGGGCTAGGTGGGGCGCTGCGGCCCACCTTCGCGAATGTCTTCCAAAACGACTTCCCCAACATCTCCTACGGAGTGTCGTTGAGTCTCCCCATACGCAACCGTTCTGCCCAAGCCGACGCCGCTCGGGCCCTGATCGAGCAGCGACAGTTGCAAATGAAGCTTCAGCAGGCCAAGAACCAGGCTGTCTGGGACGTGAGTAAGGCGGTGAGCGCGGTGCAGCAGGCCAAGAGCCAGCTTGACGCTGCGTTGAAACTGGCGACGGTCTCGCGCCAGGTACTCGACATGCAACAGCAGAAGTTTACCTTGGCTTCGGCCACGGTTGAAGAGGTCATCAACGCACAGAGGGACTTGGCCAACGCCGAGGGCAATGTGGTGAAGGATCGCGCCACTTATGCCAAGGCCTTGATTCAGTTTGAACAAGCCACGGGAACCCTTCTGGACAGAAACAACATCGATCTGTCCGAGGCCGTAGAAGGGGAAGTTCACCGCGCACCGAATATTCCCGGCACGCGTGACCCGGCGAACTAGGGGACCACTTATGAAACGGATCGCACCCACTGTTTTTGGAACGGCCCTGATTATGTTCACCCTCTCCTTGCTGCCCCTCTCCTCCCAGGCGCCCAAACCCCAGCCGCTGACTCTGCCCCTCGAATGCACGGGGGGCGATTGCCCGCTGCTTCGAGGTGTGCCGCAGACGGCGGGAATGCGCAGCGGCTTCGTGCGGCTGAAGCCCGGCGAGACAGTAGGCTGGCATACGACGGGAAAAAATGAAGAGTCGCTGGTGGTGTTGCGAGGGCGCGGCGAAGCACGCATCGAAGGCCGGTCTGCCCGCGCCTTCGCGGCCCCGGCGCTCGTCTATATCCCCCCTGCGACACGGCACAACGTTGCGAATGTCGGGGATCAGCTTTTGGAATATGTATACGTTGTCGCGCCGGCAAAGGTGCAGTAACGAGCAAGCGTAGCGCGGACCTGTTTTGAAGGTCCGCGGCCCTTGGGCGCGATCAGTGCGAGGAGCCGCAGACTTACCCTGCACCGTACGGCGCAGGGCCTTGAAAAACAGGTCGTCGCGTGCGGGGAGCACCGTGCCCAGCCTCGCTGCCATTTTATTGCGCCGCCGGGGGGTACAGGCGCAGTGCGTTATCGTGCAGGTAGCCCCGGGCAATCTCCAGTGCCTTCGCTTCCGTTATTTCGTTGGCCGCCACCATTTCCGCCAGCGCGGCGGCAAGTGCGGTGCGCGCCGACTGTACGCCCTGCCAGTAGGTCTCCTCAGAACCTAAGGCCGCGTTGTACGGGTAGGCGTCCGAACCAAAGGTGATCTTCTCGGGGTAAAGCTGGAGCCACAGTTTCAGTGCAATTTTGAACTCGGAAGGATAAAGCAGGACTTCAATCTCAGATGTATCGATGAAAACGTTCTGCATCGAAGCCAGCCAGATGATCTCTCGAAAGTACGGATACCCGCCGTGCAGAAGCACGAAAGTAGTGTCCAGATAGCGAGGATCCTTGAGCACGTTTTCCAGATTGAGAACGTCACCTCGGCGAAGACTGAAGTAGTCACCTTCGCCGACGGCACTGTGAAAATGGACGGGAAGGTGCAGCCTGCCTCCCTCTCTCACCAGGTGGCGGAATACGTAATCCTGAAAGATCGTATATTCCTCGGGAGTGGGCACGCCGCCCGCCCGATACTTTTGATATACGCCGGCGGCGGCCTGGCGCGGCGGATCGGCAAAGTAGAGGGAGCGGAAATAGGCGATTTCAAACTTGATACCGATGCCACCGCGCTTCTGGTTTTCCTCCAGAATACGGGTGATGAAGGCAAGGTACGCGTCGAAGTTGCCGGGCAACTGGCTGATTCCCGCCTGCTGCATGTACCTGTGCAGAATTTTCTCTTGCAGCGGGATGTAAACACCTTCGTCCGGATTCTCACCGGTCACGAGCTTGTTATCGAAAGGGAAAAGAAAGGAGTCTACGAAGAATACCCAGCGGAACCGCTTTGGATCCAGGTAGCCTGGCATCGCGACGCGATTGGCCACGGACGCTTCGATCCCGCATTTGTCGAGGATTTGGTCCCAATAGGCAGTGCTTCCCCCCTTTTCGGCGGCGGCTGATTTTTCCGCGAGCCAGCGCATGTGTTCCTCAGACATGTCGGAATAGGGATAACCAAAAAGGGACTTCGCCGCCAGTGCCAGCTCGGGGTTGGTTTCCCGCGCGCGCAAGGGCTGGTGCTGAGGTGGAGTGGCCTGGGCATCCACATCCGGATCATCACCAAACCCGGGGTGAGCGTGATGATCGAAGATTTTGATGCGGGCGATCTTTTGATACAACCGCTGATAGATTGCCTGGACGTCTCCGGAGGGCAAGGCGCGGGCCTGAGGCCAGGCTCGACCTGCCAGGAAAGTCGTGCAAACAAGAAGTGCTATAAATACATGTCTTGCCCATTGCATGATTCTCGACATCACACTGTTCCTCCTGAGAAAGAGAAAGTGACCTTCCGAGGCCCGCGTGCCGCAGCGGACCGCACTCAAAGCTTCGCTGAGAATGCCAGCCTCAAGGGCTTTTCCCACAGACTGCAAAGTCCCGCCCTTCCAGACCCGTGGTGAGAAGTGCGGGTTAGTTGCGACCTGCACCCGCGCTGTGTCACTTGCCGCGCAGGCGTTCGAGCGCCCAGGCCGCGTGTTCACGGACGACGGGGTCAGAATGCTGAGCAACTCGCTCGAGCCAGGGCACAGACGTTTCATCGCCGGAATTGCCCATGGCCACGCAGAGATTACGCAGCCAGCCGCGGTACTTCACGCGCTTGAGGGGCGAATGGGCGAAGATTCGGCGGAAGTCATCTTCACTGATTAACGCCAGGACATCCAGCGTGGGGTTGAACAGAGAGAAGCTGGCGTCGTCCGTGGTCAGTCGTCCGTGGTCCGTGGTCCGTCGCCCGTTGCCTGTTGTCAGTTGCTTACTCGCACTTCCCTCCTCCATCGTGGGGGAGGTCGTTGCAGTGATCATCGGGTGGAACTGCGGAACTGTCGTAGTCGCTGCCTGCTTGACGCAGCACTTATCGGCTGATTGCCTTTGCGCGGAAGGCTTTTGCTGAAAGCTGAAAGCTGACGGCTGAGGACTGCTGTTCCAGGGGCACACATCCTGACAAATGTCGCACCCGAAGACGTTGCTGCCGATCTTGGGCCGGAACAGCTCGGGGATGGACCCTTTGAGCTCAATGCTGAAGTAGGAAATACAACGCGACGCGTCCATCACGTAAGGTCCAACCAACGCTCCCGTGGGGCACGCCTCGAGGCACGCCGTGCATGACCCGCAGCGGTCGGGAGCGGGCAAGTCCGGCGCGAGCTCAAGGTTGGTCAGGAGGACCCCCAGGAAAAACCAGGATCCCTTCTCCTGATTGATGATGCAGGTATTCTTTCCCATCCAGCCGATTCCCGAAAAGCGCGCGAAGGCTCGTTCCACAACAGGGCCGGTGTCAACAAAAACCCGAGTCTCGGCGCCTGGGGCCAACTCTTCCAAAGCCGTACGAAGCTGTTCGAGCTTTGCCCGCATAATCTCGTGGTAATCCTGCCCCCAAGCGTAGCGCGAAATCCAGGCGCGAGGTGTGGCAGCGGCAGAAACTGGAAGATGGAAACTTGAAACTGCCAGTCGTCTGTTGTCAGTGGTCTGTTGTCCGTTGTTAAGAACCGACGACGACACGCATCCAACAACTGGTTCCGGGTCCCCGCCCTTGGACCCTTCGCTTGTGTTTTGTTCAGTCAGACTTCTGACTTCTGATTTCTGACTTCTCCTTTGAGACTTCTGACTTCTGACGCCTCGGCCACCAACTTCGGTCGAATAAGGAAGCGGCGTGTTATAGACCATTCCAACACAGATGACTGATTTGGCAGAAGGGAGGACCAAGAGCGGATCGAAGCGCTTTGGGTTCTCAAGGTATCGCATCTCCCCGTTGAAGCCCTTTGCCACCCACTGGCGGGAGAACTCGAGGTCTTTCCAGACCCCGATGGGTGCGATCCCCGCCAGATCAAAGCCGAGGTCGAGAGCGCGCTCTTTCACGGCGAGGTTCGATAGCATTGGTTTGAATCATAACGCGGTGTGACACGATATTCCAGGGGGGGGCGTTGTCTCAGATAAGGCTTACAAGAAATATTAAAAAAGTGTCCAACACATTGATCTGTAGGCAGGTTCCACGAAGCGACTTAATTGACTATTTGTACCATACGGCCTTCAAAAACTGCCGTTCGGCACAATATGCTTAGCCTTTGGTCAGATTTCTCTTAATATTGCCGGGCCGGCAAAGGGGAGCTGGAAACCACCAGTCATTTCGAGTTAGGGAGGAAAAACAACTATGCCAAGAATCCGAGGTCAGCGGCTGATGAAGTACGTCGATCAAGCTATTTCCTCAACGGCTGGCTTGGTCTTTAATACCATCCAGTTCTTCAACAAGTACCATCCCGGTCCAACTTTTATTCCCCGTTGGTCGGACAAGCCTCTCCTGAAATCATGGCAAAAGACCAAGCCGGAGCTGGGGTGGCCTCGCCGGACTGACTCGCTTTGTCCCCAATGCGTGAAGGAAGCACGGGAAAAGCTCTTGAGTGGCGAGCAGAACTGGCAAACGCTCTTAACTGAGAAAGTGGGTGAAATCAAGGCCACCATTGTTGAACGCGACGGCCAGGTTTGGATGCTCAAGGATTGCCCTATCCACGGCCACTATGAAGACCTGATGGCGGTGGACGCGAATTTCCTGAGCTGGATTGAAAAGAACTTCCCTGGCCGCGATATTCGCGCCCACAACGACGAAGGTCTTCACAACCACGGTTCGAGTTCCATCAAGCACGGGCGCGGTTCCGTGCTCACCGTGGACTTGACCAACCGCTGTAACATGATGTGTGATCCTTGCTTCATGGACGCCAACCAAGTCGGTTTTGTCCACGAGCTTTCCTGGGAAGATATCCAGGAAATCCTCGACAATGCCACCAAAATCAAACCGCGCCGGCAGATGTCGGTGCAGTTTTCGGGCGGCGAGCCGACCATGTCGCCCTATTTCATTGACGCTATCCGCTATGCCCGTAAACTGGGCTACAACAGCGTCCAGGCGGCAACCAATGGAATCGAGTTCGCCAAGAGCAAGGAGTTCTGCCGCCGCGCTTTCGAAGCCGGCCTGCGGTACGCCTATTTGCAGTTCGACGGCATCGGCAATGACGCCAACAGCCACCGCCAGGTGGGCAACCTGTTCGATGTGAAGCTGCAGGCCATCGAGAACATGCACGAGGCGGGCATCGAGATCATTCTGGTCACCACCCTGGTAAACAACCTGAACAATGACCAGGTGGGGCCCATCGTCAACTTCGCCCGCGAGAACCCCAAGAAGATCGCCTTCGTAGCTTTCCAGCCGGTCAGCTTTACGGGCCGCGACGAGGACATTACTCCACAACGCCGCCAGCGCCAACGCTACACGCTTTCGCACCTGGCGTTGGACGTGAAAAAGCAGACGGGCATCACCGAACCCACCCGCGACTGGTTCCCCATCTCTTTGATGGGCGCCTTCGCCGATTTTGCCGATCTGGTTCACGGCCCGGAAGCTCAGTGGGGACAGGTTAGCTGCGGTTGCCACCCCAACTGCGGCGTGGGAACCGCTTTGATGATTAATAAGGAAACCAAAGAGTGGGCCCCGGTTCCCCAGTTCCTCGATATTCCTCAACTCGTGGCGGATATGCAGGGGATCACCGACTCAGCTCGAGGCAAAGTGTTTTCCAACTTCATGATGGGGCTGGCGCTTCTCAAGAACTACAACCCGTTCCGGGCCCCCAAAAGCCTGGCCTTGATCGACTTGCTCAAGAAGTTCGACAAATCCTTTGCGCTCACCGGCGAGGCGAGGGCCAAAAAGAACTATGGCGCCTCGGACCCCAACCGTACTTATGAAGACGCTCTCAAGCGCCGGTCCGACCCCTGGAATTTTCTCTTTATCGCCGGCATGTGGTTCCAGGACCTGTTCAATTATGACTTCCGCCGCACCGAGATGTGCATCATCCCCTACGCCACGCAGCAAGGCGAGATTTCCTTCTGCGCATACAACACGGGAATCGGCTGGCGAAAGATTCTGGAGAATATGTACAAGAACGCAACGGTTGCCGAATGGTATAAGACGCACGGCAAGCACCAGATTTACGCCAAGGGCAAATCCGTGGAACTCAACAGCGCTGAAAATTCGCTCTACGTGAACGCTCAAGACGCCGCTCGCGTGCGTCCGAAAGAGCACGACATCCCCATCACCGCGGCTGAGGAAGAACGCCAACGCAGGAAGACTGCTTGGGAGGCTCAGCAAGCCCGCCAGTACTATGAAGAGGTAGTGTTGAAGAAACCCAAGGTCGAATTAGTCCAAATTGGCGATGCTGCCCAAGAGCTTGAGGAAAAAGTTCCAGTCTAACCCAGGACTGGATGGTGGGTAATTCCGGGCCGGCCGCGGAACAGCGCGACCGGCCCGTTTTCGCGTCATGGGCGCGGGTGACAACGAAATACGTAGGGCCGAACGGCGTTCGGCCGCCAGGGAGCGAGCGTCGCTCGCCCCGGCCCTGAGAATGACAGTGAGGAAGAAAATCGGAAAGAGAGGGTCGCGCAAGCAGAGACAGCCGACCGCCCTGTACAGAAACGAGGCACGAGCCCTGTGCCGTCTGGTGCAGGGCAGGCCCCAGACGCTAAGGCAGACTTTGGGCTTGTTTTCAGCGGCCTTCGGCGACGGTAGCGCTTGGCTTGCGGAGTTCTGCGAACTGGCTTATGCGCACGACGCCCCCTGGCAGGATGGCACGGATTTCAAGTTCACCGCCCATGGCCTCGATGATTTTTCGAAGCGTGCTGATGAACATATCCGAACGCCGTTCGACTTTGGAGATGGCGGCCTGCCGGACGTGCAGGACCTCGGCCAACTGCTCCTGAGTCAAGTCCAGGGCAGTGCGCAACTCGTCCAGGGTCATCTCTTGGATGATTCGCTCGGCTTTTGCTTGGGACCGGGCGCGGGCCTCGGGCGACATCTTCGCCTGGAGCTCCTTGAAATTCTTCGCCATGCCTTTAGGCCTCCTTCTCGATCGCGGCCAAATGCTCGTCGTAAAGCCGGTCGGCTATCGGAACAAACTTCTCGTACCACCTATCGTCACCGGTCTTGTCGCCCGCCAGGAGCAGAATGGCTGAACGCCTCGGGTCAAACGCGTAAAGCACCCGGTACGGCCTCCCCGCATGTTGGATGACCAGTTCCTTCATGTGGGGGTGGCGAGACGAGGCGATCACGTCGGAATGAGGCCTGCGCAGCGCTGGCCCGTACCGCTGAAGTAAGATCACCTTGGCGTTCACGTCTTCCTGCTCCGCTTCGCTGAGAGTGTTCCACCACCCCTCAAACTCCTCCGTATATTCGACCTCCCATTCCACGGAAGGAATATAACCCCGGTGGAATCATGTTGTCAAGGTCTTTGCGGTATTTGCCCTTCATATCGGCGACCCCCTGGCCCACCCAAAAACCTTCCCGTTGTCCAGCGCGCAGTCCCGCGCTACTCTCTCGTCACTGCTCTTATTCGAGCCGCAGCACAACCGCATCCTGGTAGGGCACAGTGAGCTGGACCGCGTTGCTGACAATCGGCCTGTTGGCTCTGCTGTGTAGGTCTGTGGCCTTCTTGTAGCGTGGCGGCAGTTCGATGCTGGCGGTCTGGTCTTTGGGCGTATCGTTGAAGATGATAAGCAGGCTGTGCTTCTCTCCCTCCACCAGTCGCGGTCGCACTTTGTCGCCCCTGACCGGAGGCTTCACAACCTTAGTAATGATGGCCCGCAGTAACTCGATTCCGCCGTCGCTTCCCGCCGCGATGCTGGCGCCGAGGTTAGTGCCGAAATAATAGACCTGCCCTTTCCCCACATTTTTCGTGGCAGCTACGGTCATGCCTTCAAACTTCGCGATAGGTTGTGCGGAAGTGACTTCAATCGGTGTCAGATAAGTCTTCCCGACGACGCGAGTCGCGAGGGGCGCTGTGAAAGCAATTTCTGGTTCGTAATAAACCCGATCGGAAGCCGCAACGTCCGCCGGAGCTTTCTCATTCTTGAGCCAGAATGCTTCCCCTTCACGATAACCAAACACCTGGTCCAGTCCATACGGCGGAACGGTGGGATTGTAGTAAAATTTCTCGTCATAAAGACCAAAGCTCGTTTCGATAATAAGCGTGCCGCCTTCTTCCACAAACCGCCGCAATTGCTCGCAGGTGCTTTCCTTCCCGATAAGGTGCCAGGGCGCGATGAGCACCTTGTAATTGCGCTGGCCCAAGCTTGAGGGCTCAAGGAAGTCCACCCAAAGGTCCAGGTTCCAGAGCGCCTTGTAATAGCCCTGAAAGGAAGATGTGGAAGGATCTTCATTGCCCAGCGCCGCGTAAGTAAGGATGGCGTTGTCCTGATCGGTGAGGATGGCCACTTCCGTTCGGGGATGGAAGTCCTTGATGACGTCCCAGTGGGCCTGAATGATAGCGTTATTTTTCGCGGCCTCCTTGGAGCGGTCCGTTGCCGCTCCACTGCGCGCCACCAAGCCGTATCCTGTTGCCTCGCGGCCTGTGGCTTCGGCCTGATAGTTCCAGTAGATGATACCCTTGGCGCCCATGGCCACCGCGAGCCAGTTGTAAACGCGGATATCCCGCGGCCGCATCTTGGGGCTTCGCCATAGGCCTTCGTTGCCGTGACCTGCCTCGAGTTCCGTCAGGTAGAAAGGTTTCCCGGCGGCATTTGAGCGGGTGATTTCGTATTTGGCGGCAGCGTGGTAAATAATGGGAAACTGCCAGCGCGGAAACAGCGACATGCCCCAGGCATCAACAACCTCGGCCAGACGCCAGGCGTTCGTGCCCTCTGTAGCGCAGCCATCCACGGGCGGATGGTGCGCGGCATGGCTTTCCATGACGTGCTGGGGATCGGCCGCCCGCGCCGTTTCCACTCGAAATCTCATTTCACCGGTGCAGCGCTCCATGATGAATCGCCGCCAATCGACCCAGTCGGCATAGGTGCCCATGCGGCGCGGTGGGTCGATGACCTCCCAATTCGGGTAGCGGCGTGTCCAGGCGCCGTTCAACGCGTCGAGCGTTCCATATTTCTGTTTCAGCCAATCCCGGAAGGCCGCGATGGTCCTCTCGCAATAGCAGAACAGGATTTCTTGCGGCTGGGCCCAGATGTTGCACGCCCAGGCAGGCTCGATGTGGGGCTCGTTCCAGCAATCGTATCCGAAGAGCGACTTGTGCGGCGCCACCACCTTAATCAATTCCTGGATATACCGGGCGCCGGCTTCCCGCACCGGTTCCCAGTCAGAACACAATCCCGGCCAGCCGCCGGTGGCGTTATTGGGGCTGGCCGCGATGCGTACCTGCTGGCCCTTCGCGTCCGTAAATCGCGCCCCCGGATACTTCTGCTCCAGCCACCAGGGGGCTTGTTCGAACATCAGTCCGCAAAGCACCTTTAGCCCCAACTCATCGCAGTAGCTCATGACCTCTTCCACTTCGTCAAAAATCCATTTGTCCGGCTCGGGGTTCACATAATCCCAGTTGGGCCAGACTCGAATCAGGTTGAATTTGTACTGCTCGGCGATGGTCCTGAGCATGTCGCGGCGCATGGCGCGCGGGGGATTGGGCGGGCGGTAAAACTGCGACCCGTAGAGGAACTGGTCCGCTGGCACTGGATTCGAGTTTGCAATGCTTAGCCCGGCCGGCCCCATGCCGCTGCCGGATCCTGCGGTGATCCGCATGCCACTCCATGCCAGGCTCACACCTCCTGCGGCGGTCCGTATGAATTTTCTCCGTGATGATGATGGCATTTCTATCCTCCTTTGCCAAAAAAGTATCAGCATGACAGCACTTCCGCATAGGCGGCGAAACCTCGGGTCCAAGTTTCGGCCGCACAACGGATCCCATGCCGCTTTTTTGCAGCTTCGGCTTGGTTGTGCCGCAATTCGCGGCGCGGGGCCTTGGGATGCGCACGGGGAGAGTATAACAGCCTTGTGAAGACTTATCCGGGCACAACAACTATGCTTGGCGGGGGAAGTAACCCCTCACCCTCCCGCGCCGACTGGTCAAAGCGCCAGCTCAAGAACCTTATATTGCTTCCGGTCATCTAATGCTCTAGGATAGAAGTGTTCTCCGAGCCCGGGGTGCTAAAGGCACAACACAAGCCAATGCCCTGCGGGCCGTTAGGGTGACTTGAGAAATTGAGCCGCCTCCCGTGTTTGGAAAGGAGAACAGGGCCTACTCCAGACGCGGGTAGGTTTTTTTTGTTTGGGCGCAGCTTTGGAGTGCGGTAGCGTGCTGCCGCTTTATCGCCCGCGAGCTTGCTCGCGGTGATCTCGGCATAAGGCGGCACTCCGCGGCCAGCATGCTGGTCCCGCCGAGCGGGAAAAGCGGCGGCCCGCCGTGGCGGGCCGCACTCCAAAACGTTCGTTGGCAGCGATGATGTTGAAAGACAAGTTCGGGCGTGACATCCACGACCTCCGCATTTCGGTGACGGACCGGTGCAACTTCAGTTGCGTTTATTGCAAGGCCGCCGACCCGAAGAACTATTTTCCGCACCGGGAACTGCTGAACTGGGATGAGTTTTTGCGGCTCAGCCGGATTCTGGTGGGGCTCGGAATCCGCAAAGTCCGTGTTACGGGAGGCGAACCCCTGCTGCGTGCGGGGGTTGTGGATTTCATTTCGTGTTTGCGGCAAATCGACGGCCTTGAGGACGTGGCAATAACCACCAACGGTTACCTTCTACCTGAAATGGCTGGGGATCTCGCCGCGGCTGGCTCTCCCCGCGTCACTGTGAGCCTGGATTCGATGGACTCAGCGAAGTTCACCCGGATGACGCGCACGCCGCGTTCACTTGAAAAAGTGATGGCTGGAATAGACGCCGCGCTGGATGCGGGATTGAAGCCTGTCAAAGTGAACATCGTGCTGGTGCGAGGGTTCAACGACGATGAGATTGTGGATTTTGCCCGTCTCGCCCGGAAGCGCGACATTATTCTTCGCTTCATCGAGTTCATGCCTCTGGATGCCGACCATTCCTGGAAACGCGAGTTAGTGGTCACCGCCCGGGAAATCGTCGCGGCAATCCACCCGGTCTTTCCCCTGGTCGAGGAGCCTCGTCATTCTCCCAGCGAAACTGCACTGCGTTATCGTTTCGCGGATGGGCAGGGCGAAATTGGGATTATCGCGCCGGTTTCCATCCCCTTTTGCGGCCAATGCAGCCGGATTCGTCTGACCGCCGACGGGAAGCTGCGCACTTGCTTGTTCTCGATGCAGGAGCACGACGTGCGCCATCTGGTTCGCAACGGAGCAACGGACAGCGACATTGAGCGATTCTT
Organism: uncultured Acidobacteriota bacterium; assembly: GCA_963832915.1. Lineage (GTDB taxonomy): Bacteria > Acidobacteriota > Terriglobia > UBA7540 > UBA7540 > CAVROP01. The sequence continues at coordinate 486 of CAWHWE010000017.1, read as the reverse complement.
CATCAAGGCGGTTTACCAGAAAGAGCCCGGCCACCGCATTAATGAGCCGGATTTTGTTCAGCCGGACCGGACCATGGTGTACATCGGCGGGTAGTCGGAATTTTCCACCACGGATGGGGAAGGGCGGGGTTTTAACCCCGCCGTCACTAACGCTTTCATTTGCCCCCCCGTCTGGCGCCCGGCGCAGCTTGGAGGAACTAGCTGCGCCGGGCGCGAGATGAAGAAAAAGCTGGGGGCCGCTTTGCGGCGGGGTTAAAACCCCGCCCTTCCGGGCACTCGACTCAAAAGGGCAGAGTGTGGTGAGAAATCTGGGTCAGCCTAGGCGCATTAAGAGCACGCGATAGTGGCCACCGACGAACTAGGTTAGAATAATGTGAGGGACCGATATGGCGACGGCAGTCTTCAATACGCTACCGGAGTTTTTCGTGGGGCTATCCGACCAGGATCTCGCGGATCGCATCGCCGGCGCGAAGGCCGAGCTGGGGT
>CAWHWE010000016.1:0-150800 GCA_963832915.1 uncultured Acidobacteriota bacterium | reverse complement strand
GCAAGACGTGGTGGCTTCTGTTACGGGACTGAGCGGCCTTGGCGCCGGCCTCGCGGGCGCATTCTTCACCCTGGCAGTCGGAAAGCTCGTGGACCGATTCTCGTATTATCCGGCTTTCTTCGCTGCCGCCACCATTCCATTAATCGCCACTGCCTTCATCCTGATCCTCCTCCGCCCGGCGCAGGCGTATCGCCAAAACCACCTTTAACATTGTGCTATGTGCGTTCAGCAGAAGGCTGGCTCAGTCGCCGACAAGTGCTCGCGTTGCACGAGGCAGGGTGCAGTTCTCGAGGTGAGAAACAACAGGCCAGAAGAGCTTACGCTAAGAAAGCCTCCAACCCCCCGCCATGCCCTTTCCTTTCCCGCCTTAACCGCTCTGTAAATTCTTCACCTACCACGTAAAGGGGTAATCATACCGGGCTGACGGTGCGACGAACGATGAGCGTTAACCGCTTGATTCCGCAGAAGCAAGCCTGAAGGCCCCCCCTTTGGCAAAGCCTTTGCTCACTGGTTGTGGGGCTTCATTATCACAGACAGATCTCATCCGAGAAATGCGGCGGAAGCACCCAAATTTAACTTTGGAGGTAATCCGATGCGAGTCTTTGGTGATCTGGATGGACGTGAAAGCCATGGGCCCAATGACCTTTCGGGGTCGAGGGCCGCGGGAGGGAACGGAAACCACAAGGAGAGAATTCATCGCGCGCTGCCGGCGGAGAGCCGGCGATAAAAGATGGACAAGCGGTCGAGCCTCGCGAACAGATGGGTTCCGGAGCACAGGAATCCGAGAAAGACCAGAGCAACGCATTCGCGGGTGGGATTCCGCCGGCCGACCCCACCGCGCAGCCGCGCGGTGGCGGGCAATCCGGCAAACGCGCCAGCGACCGAATCGGTGAGCAAAGGTTGGAGCCCGCGGGTGACATTAACACCCGAGCGCAACTATCGTCCCGGCGCTCAAACGGAGGGCTATGGTTCGCCTTAATGGTCCTCGCGCTCGCGCTGGTAGGCGCCAGTGCCTACCTTTATCTCGGTCTGCGAAACAACAACATCACCCTTTCGCAAGTGCCTGAACTGTTGCAGTCCATCACCACCCTGGGTGGACGGATGGATGCCACGGAGGCCAAACTTCGTGATTTGGCGGCCAACTGGGATGGCTTAACAAACCACCTGGCCGAACTCGATCGTAAGGTTGACTCCAGCCTGCGCGCAACGCGCAACCAGACGCGGGAGCTGGTGGGGCAAGCTGCCGGACGCTTACAGGCAGAGATTGGATCAACAGGGTCGAGTAGTGGATGCCCGCTTGAACAACGTGGAATCAATGCAAAGGCAAGACCGGGCGCAACTCGCTCAGCTCAACGATCAACTTCAGGGTCAGGTTGCCAGCCTTCGCGAACAACTGACCGCCGCCCAAGAGAGCACTGGACGTGACCTTGCGAACTTGCAGGAACAGGTGAGCGATGATCAGGGCAATCTGCACACGCTCGCCCAGCAGCTACACCGCGACAAGGTGACCTTTGAAATCGTCAAAAATTCCCCCACGGAACTGGCGCCGGGGGTAACTCTGACCGTTCTCAAGACGGACGTGAGCTACCAGCGCTTCCGGGGTTACATCTCCTTGACCAACGAAGGAAAGACGCTGTGGCTCAACAATCTGAGTGCGAAAGAGGCTGTGGACCTTTACGCGCAGCAGTACAGCCATCCCTATAGTCTGATCGTGACAACGGTGAGTAACGACGGGGTGGTCGGCTACTTGCTGCTCCCCGCCGGCGCGTAAAGGCGTATAACCGGCTGCTCCTCTCCGCCCAGGGGGAGAGGGTGGCGATACCGTAGTCGCGCGAGAGCCAAGTGAGAGGTTAGTTGGTTATGTCGGCCCATCTGATCCCTCCCCGCCGTGCAAGTGGCCCCTCAGCCCGGCCCGCGCAGGCTGGTGAAAACGCCGAGTCGCGGGGTACCCTCTCCCCTATGGGAGAGGGTAAAGACCTATATCCTATCCTTTTTCCTCGGGAAAGGTCTGCTTCATACTTTGCCTTCCGCGAGGAGATTTCCGCTATTGACCCGGCTCGTCACTGATTGCTGACGGCCGCCTTTCGGGTCAGTGTTCTGTCAGTGCCGCGTAAATCTCTTCGATGGGCGCGGGTTTGGCGATCGCAGGGATGTCGCTAACGCGCGCCTCATCAAGGGCGCGAGCGCAACCGCTGTAAAGGACGAAGTGAATGCCGCAGCGGAGGGCTTCGCGGCGAACCGCGTCCCATTCTTCCGCGGTGAAGAGGGAATCCCCGAGAAATGGGGAACTGTCCATCGCAGAGCACGGCGTCGTGATTGGGGACAAGGCGAATTGCCGTATCGAGGTCGCCGGCTAGTGTAATCGTTCTCGATGTATCGAGCCCGCCGGTCAATCCATCGCAACAGCTCCGCGGTAATCTCTGCCACTGGCTCGTTGTCATCGACAATCAAGATTCGCATGCCTCACTCCAGGAATATTCAGTTGACCGACTTGAAACTAACCACGTGGCCTTCAAACCCATTTTCAATTACCATGGCCGGCAGCTTCGGCGAGGGGGGTTGTGTCCAGCTTTTCACGGAGCCCCGTCGTGGCGCGTGAAGTCAACGGTCGTGACCTCGTGCCGACCGCTCGCACTCCAGCCTTGACGAGCACAACCAGCGTAATGGCAAGAAAGAGCCCTGCACCAAGAACTAAAACAAGCCCCGCAATGGCAAGACATTCCAGAAGGTGTACATTGCTCGTCCTCCGATTTCAGCAACCTCCCAGAAGGTGCTGGAATAAGGTGAGGTAGCGCTTGGCGTTGGTGGTGATCAAGAAGTGCTCGCGAACGTGTTCGTGACCTTGCTGCGCAAGCTTCGAGGCCAGCGCGGGATTGGAGAGCAGGAAGCGGATCTGGTATGCCGCTCCCTGCACGGAATGGGCAAGCAAGCCGGTGTGCTTGTGGATCACCTGCAAGGGAATCCCCCCCACCGCGGAAGCCACGACCGGTTTCTTCTTCCACAAGGCTTCCGTAACGGTCAGGCCGAAACCTTCGCGCAAGCTCTTTTGGATGATGATGCGTTGAGGCTTGCTGGAGCGCGTTGATTTCTGTCGGACTCCAAGGAGGCAGGTTGAGGATGTGCACATCCGGGTCATCCCCCGCGGCTTCTTTCACTTCTGACAAGACCGCTTCTCCCTCGGGATCATCATCGGCCCGGCCGCCGGCCAGAACCAGTTGGCAGTCGAAATAACGTTTGACGATACGATAGGCGTGCGATGACTCCCACCGGGTCCTTGAGGCGATCGAAGCGTGAAATCTGGGTGAGGATGGGGCGCGCGGCGTCAATGCCATAGACGGTCCAGGATTCCGCGTACCGTCTCAGGAGGAAGTTCCCGATTTTTTTCCGAGAGTGGATCGATGCAAGGGAAGAAAAGGTACTGTGGGATCGGAAGTTTTTGGGCGAATTCCGGTGACGAAAATATCGCCGCATCATACTTCTTGACCCAAGGTTCGAGGAATCCCCAAACGCGTGGGGTTGGGGTGGGAAAGGTCGATATGGCAGCGCCAAATCCAATGGCCGGAGTGATTGCTTCGCCCTTGGATCAAAGCCACGGGCTGGGGGTCATGAATCACCGTGAATTCGCAATCCATCGATAAGCGGGAAAGGTTCTGCTGGTTATAGGCCAGAAAGGTCTCAAAACTCTCCGGCGGCAACAAGTAGGGTCCACCATGCAGAGCATTGTGAAATGCCTTGGTAATCCCAAAAAAATCATTTCCCCCGGTGATCACGTCCCATCGGATCGAAAGGCCCAACTCCTGGAGGATAGGAACCAAGCGGGTAAGCATCTCGGCCACTCCGCCCCCGACTGCCGTGGAGTTCACCATTTGGATGGAATGCCCTCGGAGCGAACCGGCGAGCGCCCGCAGCTCATCAACCTCGGGCTTACCAATGATGGGTGCATACTCGTCCAGAGCGATGGGCTTCGGTGTCGCAGTCGTCGTAGTCACGGGCACAACTCCTTTTCGATCAAGTGGGTGAGGATCGTCCGTACGCCCTCGAGGGTGTTCGTGTAAATGTCAATGTGGTTGGCGCGGCGTGCGAGGCTGGTGAGACCCAAGCTGTTTTCAAACCAGTGGGAGAAATCGTTGGTGCGGAGGTGCAAGCGCAATCGCGAGGCAATGAAGTGAAAGTGCAGGGAAGCGCGACTCAATTTCTGGAGACCCTCATTGAATTCGCTCAGCGTTCCGGCATTAATTCCCAACGGAATCGCCACCTCTACCGCCTCGCAGAACGCAAAGGCTTCAAAAGCTTGTTGGGCGGCAAGTTGCGGGTGGCGATGCGCAGTAATCATTGACCGCGCGGCGCAGGTCGGCGCGCAACTCGGCCAGCGATGTGTACTCACGAATATCGAAGCTGGCAAGTTGCTCAGCAAGTTCCGGGCGGTTGCAAGCGGCCAGGACCCACTGCGCGAAGTCGTTGGAAAAACCCTCGGTGAGAAAGTGGTGGCGGCTAAGACTCTGGAAGGTGTGGAAAAAGATGGAGGCGTCGCTACAGGTCTCCAGTCCCGCGGCCAATTCCGCCAGCGTTGTGGCCTTCAAATCTTGCATACGGGTCAGATAAGATGCCGTCATGAATTGGAATGGGGACTCGATTCCTTGCATGATATCACCGCCTCCAATCGTTCCAGGAATTCCCGGACCTCTCCGGGGTCGCGAAGGCAGAAGTTAGCTTTGGTTTTGGTCTGCCCACCCACGTGAACAGCCAACCCGTGCCGAAGGACCGCGAAGGCGGACTCATCCGAAGTATCGTCGCCGATGAAGATCGGCAGCGTGTCAGCGGGAAGCCCCGTCGAGAAGGCGTTGGGTTGCGGGACCCTTTCCGACAATGGCGCGAGGAAGCAACTCCCAGATTTTTTTCCCCTTCAGCAAGCGCAGGCCAGGCCGGAAATGATCACGGGCGACAAGCATGACCTGTTCGGCAACCCGCACCGCCGGCAGCTTGGCCCCACGGTAATGGACCGCCAGGGCATAACCCTTATCCTCGACCTTGATGCCGGGCGGAGCGGGGAGCCACTGGGCGAGCCAAAGCTTTGCCTGGCGCAAGAGCTGTTTTTGCGCCGGCGGAAGTGTGGCCCCACGCCTTTCCCAGCCGTGAAGACCCAGCAGGCGAACGCCGGGCACTTTTACCCGCTGCCGCAGATCGGCCAACCGTCGACCGCTCATGATGTAGACGCTCGATCCCGGATGTCGCGCCAGCCGGCGAAGGACCCGCCGCACGGGTGGGTCGAGGCTCACCCCGTTAGGGTCGTCGGTTAGGGGCGCCAGCGTGCCGTCAAAATCCAGGAGCAACAACCAACGGTTCGTCGCCCGGAGTCGTCTCACCACCTGCGGCCAGGAATCGAAAAGGTGGCGAGGGCCCATCGCGAGTTTGTCCCGATGGGCCGTCATCCCACCTCCACGTGCGTATCGAGCCGGATTTCACAGAGGTCGGTGATCAGGTCCGCGGCCCAACGATAGATGTTGAAATTCTTCACGATTTGCCGCATTCGATGCATCCGCGCGCTTCTTTCCGCAGGATCCATGACCAAGGCGAAGTGGATAGCTTCCGCCAACTGCTCGATGTCGTAAGGATTAACGATGAGGGCGTCGCGCAATTCGCGGCTGGCGCCGGTAAAGCGGCTGAGGATCAGGACTCCCTGATCGTCTTCGCACGCCGCCACGTACTCCTTGGCAACAAGATTCATGCCATCGTGAAGGGATGTGACCATGCACAGGTCTGCTGCCTTGTAATACCTCCGGATTTCCTGATGACTATGGTGCCGCTTCAAATAAAGGATGGGCTTCCACTGGTCGGTCTGGAACCGCCAGTTGATGCGGTCCGCTTCCGCCTCGACCTCTCCCAAGAGTTCGTGATAGCGCTTGATGTGGGTTCGACTGGGAGCTCCGATCTGGACAAATGTGAATCGCCCCAGGTACGCGGGGTACCTTTCGAAAAAGCGCTCCAGCCCGTGGAATCTTTCCAGGATCCCCTTGGTGTAATCCACGCGCTCGACGCCAATGCCCATATACGTCGCCTCCACGCCATGCTCCTTCAATAGAGCCGCACGATCCAGGTAGGGCGACGCGTGCGGGGTGGGATCGGGTTCGGGCGCTTCCGGGCAGGCCACGCTGATGGGGAAGGGGCGCACCTGGGTGAGGTGGCCCCCGCGTTCAACCGTGAACCTCTCCCAATTCACCCGCGACTCGATCACGCGGTCGACCGTTTCGAGAAAGTTGTTGCAATGGGATTGGACGTGGAAGCCCACCAGGTCGGCGCCCAGCAGACCCTCCAGCAATTCGCCTTGCCAGGGGCAAATGGCAAAGGCCTCAGGGTTCGGCCAGGGAATATGCCAGAAGATGGCCACCCGCGCGCCGGGCACTTTCTCCTTCAGCAGCCGTGGCAGCAGGGCAAAATGGTAGTCCTGCACCAGCACCGCAGGCTCTTCCACTCCCTCCATTTCCTGGAACAACGCCTCCGCGAACTTTCGATTCACGGCTTGGTATTGCTCCCAATCGTTGGCGCGAAAGATGGGGCGCGTATGGGCGATGTGGCAGAGAGGCCAGAGACCCTCGTTCGAAAACCCGAAGTAGTAGCCTTCCTCCTCCTCTTTGGTCAGCCAGACTCGCTTCAGCGTGTATTGGGGTTCATCGGGAGGGACGCGCAGGCAGTCCCGCTCATCCACGGTTTCGCGATCGGCATCCCCGGAGCCGTGCGCGAGCCAGGTGCCCTGGCAGGTCCGCAAGATAGGTTCAATCGCCGTAACCAAACCACTTGCCGGGACGGTGACTTCCACGTTTTTTCCCCGGTAAGCGTGGGTGTAAGGTTCGCGATTGGAGACTACGAAAAACGGCCGGTCCCCCAGCTTGCTCCGCACATGCACGTGCAAGCGTTCCGGCGTCCAATGAGATTCGGCGGTTTCGCGAAGCCGCGCTTCCTCCTCCGCCGCGGCCCGGGCGGCTTCCAGGCACTTTGCCAGGTGCGTCACCTCTTGCGCCAAAGGTTTGAAGAGGTCCTCGTCATCGAGGCCGGGCCGCTCCGCACTCTTGCCCGCGCGGATTTCCCTGATCCACTTGGTGGTTCGGGCAATGGGCCCCACGATGCTCCAGCGGATGATCAGCAGTGTCACCAGGGCGATGAAGACCGCCTGTGCCAGCACACGCAGAAAAGTGTCCCACCAAAGTCGCGAGGTCTGCGCCTTGATGAAACTGGCATCGTGAAAAATCGCCAGCGCCCCCGACACTTCCGATTCGTCATGAAGAGGAAGAATATAGATGTGGGTAAGCTTCCCATTCAAGGTGGTGAAGCTGGCGTATCTCAAGTTGCTCGAGATCACCTGGATCACTTGGGGAAGCACGCCGCGCAGGTCATCCTCCACGCCAGGGGTTGTTGCCAGGCTGTCTCCTGACGTATCGAATATCGCGATTCCCTTCAGGTGCTCGCGATTCCCAAACTCGGTTACCACCGCCTGCAAGCGTTTGTGCGAGGGTGAGCTGAGCAGGGGTTCCACTTTCCCTTCCAAACTTTCGCCCACGATCGCGGCGCGATTTTCCAATTCTTTTTGCAGCCCCCGCTTCTCAGCCTTCACTTGGAACACCGCAAAGAGAAATGACAAGAGGGTGACACCGACCACCAGCGAGAAGATCAAGCGGAGACTCATACGCATGGCTTTGTCATCTCCTCGTTGACGCGCACCGGTTCGGAATGAGTTAGATCGAAAAGTGTCCCACCAAAGGCGCGAGGTCTGCACCTTGATGAAACTAGCATCGTGAAAAATCGCCAGCGCCCCGGACACTTCCGATTCGTCATGCAGGGGAAGAATATAGATGTGGAGAAGCGTCCCGTTCAAGGTGGTGAAGCTGGCGTATCGCAAGTTGCTCGAGATCGCCTGATCGACTTGGGGAAGCACGTCGCGCAGGTCGTCCTCCAAGCCAGGGGTTTTGGCCAAGCTGTCTTCTGACTTATTGAATATCGCGATTCCCTTCAGGTGCTCGCGATTCCCAAACTCGGTTACCACTTCTTGCAAGCGTTGGTGCGAGGGTAAGCTGAGCAGGGGTTCCACTTTCCCTTCCAAACTGTCGCCCACGATCGCGGCGCGATTCTCCAATTCTTTTCGCAGCCCTCGTTTCTCAGCCTTCACTTGATACACCGCGAATAGAAATGACAAGAGATTGACGCCGACGACGAGCGAGAAGATCAAGCGAAGACTTATACGCATGGCCTTGTCAACTCCTTATTGACGTGCACCGGTTTCGGAATGAGTTAGGTTAACTCTGTGCCGACGTTTTTTCGTCGTGCTGCTTGGACTTGCCGCCGAGCCTTTTGAACTCGCCGCCAATACCTTTACCGATCTTGCCTACTCCCTTACCTGTGCCGACGGCAACGTTCTTGCCCATCCCGGCGGCGCCCTTGCCTAAAGACGCTCCGGCGCCTCCAACATTTCCCCGCGCCAAGTTTCCAACAGCCCCCGCCGTGCCCTTGGCCAAATCCCCTGTACCTTTGGCGGCGCCTTTCCCTATGTCCTCTCCACCCTTTCCCATTTCCTTCCCAGGTCCTGTCTTCTTCTTATCTTGGGGAGCTGTTTTCTCCGTATCTGTTGAGGTTGTGGCTGGGCTCGATTGACTCCAGCCATGAACGCCAAAGGCACAGATGACCGTAAAGAAAAGGACTATTCGGACCGCGGATCTCATCGTTTTGCTCCTTATCTTTGTAGCGCCCCAAGCGTTATAGCCAGTGGACAAGCTCAAGCCCAATTCTGTTTGCTTTAAGCCGTGCGCGGCCGCAAGTTTGGCCTTCCATCTCAACGCCTTGGAAGAAATCGCATGTGAGAGTTGGCCGGTTTATTCGCGTCATGGATTATGACTTCGCCCGACGCAAGCCAACCCCACATGCGGACGCTAACGGTACGTTTCAAAGTAGCCCCACTATGTGGGAGGCAAGGATTGTGCCAAACAGTGCGTGCATGAAACTGGTGTATTTATTGGGGATATTTTTACGAGGCTTCGGACAGGTGTGTAACTTTTTCCGACCTATTGCAAAATTGTGGGCTCTCCGCGATTCGGCTGAGGGGCCAAAACGATTGGCGTAGTGCGTAACCAAACCGGGATCATCATCGACCTTCCCCTCACCCACATTCGGGCCAATGGCACTCGGGGCTAATCCTCGCCGGTTTTCGGCAAACTTAGAGGACGTTTCGACACCCGAGTTGCCGCCGCACTGCGAAGTTTTTTCTTACACCAGGAAATATTGGGAACAATGCCTGGCACAGAGGTCAAGCTGCCGATGCGGTCCAATTCACTCATTGTGCAACGCTTAACTGCATAACAGACACTATGGCCCCCGAGTTGCCTTTCCTGGGGTGCGGACTTCACCTCTGTAAGGCAGCGGGGAGCCGATACATACCCTCCCCGCAGTGAGGTGAATTCATGGGCACGTAGATTGTAGAACGGACCGTAAATTCCACAGGAGGTAAGAAAGATGAAAACCCTAAAGTCACTCGCGATACTGTTTAGCGTCGGCCTGTTTTTGCTCTCGGCGAGCATAAGGGCTGATGAGCATGATAAGGAAACCAAAGTCACATTCAGCGGGCCGGTGCAGGTTGCAAAAACACAGCTCCCGGCCGGAACCTACGTCTTCAAGTTGGCGGACACAGCGGATCGCCACGTTGTTCAAATCTTCAATGAAGACGAAACGCATGTGATTGCCACCATCATTGCGATTCCGGACTACCGATTGGAGCCGGCTGAAAATACTGTGGTGAAATTCGCTGAAACCAGTGAAGGATCGCAAGCGTCGGGAACCGTGCCCGACAGTGGTATACCGATTAAAGAGTGGTTTTATCCGGGGGACAATTTCGGGCAGGAATTCCGGGTTGAGTCGCAGCCGCAGTTAGCTTCGGTTCAACCGGAGCCTGTGGCGGGGCCGACAACATTAGCCGAACCGCCGGCCGAACCACCAGATGCTGCGGCGCCGCTTCCAGCGGAACCGGCAGCTCCGGAAGCTCAAGCGGAACCGGCAACTTCAGCGTCTCCAGCCGAAACCCCGCAAGCGGCGCAGACGGAACCCGCTACTGAGCAACCAGCAGCGGCCACACAGTTGCCTCAGACTGCCAGTCAAATGCCATTGGTGGGTTTGGTTGGAATCGTCTCGTTGGCAGCCGCCGCTTCATTCCGTTTCCTCTTGAAGAGATGGGCCTGATGCCCTTCCAGATGTGTGCGCCTGGCGTCAAATATGGCGCCAGGCGTTCCTTCTAATTACGCCTTGCCCGCCGATAGGGGCGGTTGGGGCCATCGCTCGGAGGTGATCAATGTTCAGATTCTGCGATTCTGGTATTGGCAAACTTCCGGCGGTAGCAGCGCTCGCCGTCCTGATTTCACTGACGAGTTTTCCAGCCCCTGAGCCAGGCGATGCTCCCGGCCAACCGGGAAGTGACGATTACCGAATCTCCGTTGACGTCGGACTGGTCGTTTTGCCGGTCATCGTAACTGACCGCAAGGGGAAGGCTGTGTCCGGCTTGGGGGAGGATAGTTTCCACGTGTTTGAAGACGGCCGTCAGCAGCAGATCGCTCTTTTTGAGCCGGAAGATGTGCCGGTAACGGTGGGTTTGGTCATCGACAATAGCGGGAGTATGAGCGCCAAGCGCCCTGAGGTTCTCGCTGCGGGCGAGGAGTTTGCCAAGTCCAGCAATTCTCAGGATCAGATGTTTGTGGTCACCTTCAACCAAAATGTTTTCCTGGGGCTGCCCAAAGGCGTCCCTTTTACGAGCGACGTGCATCAGCTCCTGGGCGCCCTTTCCCGAACTCCCGCCTCTGGCAATACCGCCCTATACGACGGACTCGCGGTGGCCCTGGAACATATGCAGACCGGGACAGCGAACCGGAAGGCTTTGATTGTCATTAGCGACGGCGGCGACAACGCCAGCCGGTTAGGTTTCCACGAGCTCCTGAAACGGGCGCAAGCATCGAACGTCCAGATCTTCGCCCTCGGCGTTTTCGATAAATCGTTCTCGGGCGAAGATTTGGGCGTGCTCAAGCGCCTAGCCAAGGTGACGGGAGGTAAGTCGTATTTCCCCGAGTCTCCCTCCCAAATCACGGGGATCTGCCAGCAGATTGCCGGGGACCTGCGACACCAGTACACTATCGGATATCATCCCAGCAACCCAAATTCGGGCGGCAGCTATCATGCCATTCGTGTCACGGCTGCGGCTACGGGCAATGGCAGGCTGCATGTTTCCACTCGCGCCGGTTATCTAATGCCCTCTGAGCCGCAAACGGCGCCGTCCACGCCAGCCAAGGCGTCCTTATGAAGGGTTCTGCGGCGACGCCGAAAACTCGTTGACCCGGTTTTGCCTGTTGCTTAACCGTGAATTCTCGTGGCGGGGGTGCGACTTCACGGATGCGGAGGATGATGTGATGGTTTCACGATTGCGACCCTCCCACGAGGGCGGCAAGTTTCTTCTCAAGCTGGGCCAATACCTCTGCCTCCTCTTGGCTTTGGTGTGCCTGGGTAGCATTGTACTGGACTATGCCCGCGCCAGGATTTTTCAGTCCTATCAAAGCTGGCGGTTCGATCGGTTCCTGGGACATAAGCCGCCTTCACAGATATCGATGTTGATGGGATGGATCGACCACACGCTTGCCTCATTCATGAAGGCGCCGGTGGCGAGGCTCAACCAGGACAGATCCCAATCCAATGCGCCCGCCTCGGCTGACCACGGCTCAATGGCAGCCGCTCACGCACTCCCTAGGGGCGCCCTCCTGGGGCGGATGGAGATACCCAAGCTCGGCATATCCGTCATGGTGCTGGAAGGTGACGGCGATGATGTTCTCCGAAAGGCGGTGGGGCACGTCCCAACCACGGCCCTCCCTGGCGGACCTGGAAATGTGGTGATTGCAGGCCATCGCGATACGTTCTTCCGCGCTCTCAGAAGGATCCGCAAGGATGACGACATCATCTTCACCACCACTCAGGGCATCTACAACTATCATGTTGGGTCAATCGAGAAGGTCGGACCCCAGGATGTCCAAGTCCTCGATGCTTCGCCTCAACCTACGCTGACTTTGGTCACGTGTTATCCGTTCGATTACATCGGGCCGGCTCCTGAGAGATTCGTCGTCCAAGCAACTGAGACCCAATCCCCTGAAATCGGTGGACCGGATCATAGCCTTGCCAGCGTACGGTTGACCCTGGACTCACATTCAGGAGTGCGATCGACATCCTTTCCCCGACGCAACAAGGCGCACCATCCATCATCCCGGCCCCCCTCAGATTCTTCCTCCACTCGCATTGCCACAAATATGGCCGGGAGTACCCCAGTGATGGATGGGCCGGAATCCGCGTCAGAATCTCCCCCCACTCACGGTGCCACTACACTGATCGGGAGCACCCCAGCGATGGCGGGCTCGAAATCCACCGAGGATACAACCGAAGCTCAACAAGATGATCCACCCGCCGAAGCACCGCCCACATCTCACAAAGTATTCGGGAAGGTCCGCAGGTGGCTCGGGTCCATTCCCCGCCACCTGCCCCATGGTCATGGCTAACCACCTTTATTTTCAATGACATTCCTGCATTATAAGGCTAAGTACCTGTGTTTTCATAGACATTCCCGCTTTGTCAGGACATTTTCAACAGCGGTCCTTTGTTTTCAATAACATTCGCGCGTTGTTCCGTCATTTTATGGTTCTTCAGCAGAATTTGTGGGTGGCCTCCGGTTCCGGCAGAGCACCAAGAGTATGGTAGAGAGCGATTTCGGCGGCGCGAAAGGTGCGAAAGCCATAGGCTTTTCGCAGCGTCAATTGCAAACGGTTATTGAGGCCCTCGGTAGGGCCACTGGAGATCAGCTTACGCGCCCGAAACCAGTTCAACAGCAAAGGTTCGTGCGCCCGCAGCATGCGCGCCACCTTCTTGAGGGGTTCGATGCGAGAGCGCAGCACCCGGTGATACCATCCCTTCAGGAAGCGTCGCGCCCACAGCACCCCCTGACAGGTCCAAAAGAACCCCAGGTCTTCCTTGAGCAGATAGGCACGCACCGTGCGCAGGTTAGCGCGCAGCAAGTGCGCCAGCTTGATTTCCTGCTGCGAGGTGAGATGCTCAGGCCGCTTCAGCAGGCACCAGCGGCTGCGGCTCAGGAGCGGGCGGAACCCCTGCCGCCGCAACTCTTGGCTCTCTTCGATGCGTACCTGGTCTATGGCTTGGTTCAGGTTCATCGCCACGTGGAACCGATCCAAGACATGCAGCGCTTGCCCAGCCTTCTGGGCGACCACTTCCAGATAAGGCCGCCACAGGTCACTGCAGATGAAACGCAACTGCCGGGTGCGCTCGGGGCCGAAAAAGTGGAAGAAGTTCAACAGCGTCTGGGCGCTGCGCTGCTCCCCCACCCAGAGCAGGCGCCGGGCCTGGCCGTCCAATTGATAAACCACCGTCAGATAGCGATGCCCACGTTGCCAGGCCGTCTCATCGATGCCCAGAACCTGGATGCCCGACAGATCCCGATGCGCCAACCCCCACTCCACCTGCCAGCTCACGGCATGGAAAACCTTCTCCCAGGAAGTGTGAAAAAATCTCGCCACCTCCTGCCAGGAAACCCGGCCCGCCCAGGTGGCCAAAAATTGCAGATAGCTGCGCGTCAGAGTCTGCTTCCCCTGCCCCCAGGGCACCATCTCTACCTTCACCCCGCAACGCGCGCACTGCACCCGGCGCAGCGCATAGACGAAGTACACCCGCATCCCCCACAGCGGCACGTATTCGAAGGCGCGCGCCGGCAAGCGGTCATATCCCGGCCCCGGCTCCCCACACCCCGAACACCGACCCGGACGATGCGCTCGTGGCCGCACCTCCACCGCCAGCACCTGTTCTCCCCCCTCCTCCTTCCACCGTACCCGCTCATACACAAAATCCTTGTACTTCTCCACTTGATTCAGAATACTCTTGACGCGCATCCTGTCTCCCCCCTGCGCCGGGATCTGTGTTGGTCCACATATCCCTTAACAGGTTCGGAGCAGGATGCGCTACTCCTTTTCTCTCTCCCGGGTCACCCACAAATTCCACGGAGGAACCCATTTTATAAAGTTACTATGGTTCCTTCCCTCGTTGAGCGAGAAGACATCTTGTCCCTGGCCGCGATGCGTGCAAAGAGTCCCGCCAACTCGAACTCCCCTCAAATTCAGTAGGCAGTAAGCAGTGGGCAGTCCGCGGGGGCCAGAAGCAAGAAGGCAATTCATGATTCACCCAAGAAGGAGCACAGCAATTCATAATTCACAATTCACCATTCACAAATCACCAATCACCATTGACAATTCCCCCTGCCGCCGCTCGTCCGCCCCTTACTCACGAACCCCGACCCCCGAATCCCGAGACTTGAGCCCTGAATCCAGTCCAATGCCGCATAGAACAATAGCCTAGGTATTTGTGAATGTCAAGGGACAGGTAGTCGTATTCTTCAATAGGTTGAAAAGATTGTCGGCGTTTCATTTCGGGCGGGGCAGGGCTGACTTCGCGTTTCTCGTGAACACGACCGAGCAGCGTGGCAGCAAATCGAGGGATGCAGCGAGTCTCTCGTTCGGAGGCGCCATAGAGCCTTTCACTATGTCGTGTCATTACGAGCTTTTCATGTGGTGTTCGTACAAGCAAATTATGCTGCACATTAGAAGTCGCCTAGCCGTCAACTGCCGCAGCGAACTTCTGCCGGCTGGATTCCAGTGCGGAAGGGCATTTTTCGGGCACTATCCCGTTTCGGTGGAATGTCAGCACCCTATTTTAGCCGGTGGCCATTTTCCAGGCGGGCGGCTTTCGTGGACAAGTTCTGGCGTCCTGTAACTTAAGTTCATTGCACAAATGCCGTACTGAGAACGGCTCTACAGCCCCGATAGGGGCGGCAGAACTTAGCCCACGGCGTGAGCCGTGGGTAGGCGAGCCCTCCCTCACCCCCTACCCCTCTCCCGCCCGCGCGGGAGAGGGGTGTCCCGCAGACGCGGGACGGGGAGTGGGTCGTCTTTCCCAGGGCTTACGCCCTGGGCTACAATCTTCCGCCCCTGACGGGGCTGGGAAGCGAATCCCTCGCGGGGCAGACTTCATGAATGAACTTACGTTACATGAAACTAGTGTCCTGAGTCAGAAGTTCGTTTGCAAAACCTTGCGACGGCCTCCAGGATTTGGTCAGCGGTTTTGGTCCATACGAAAGGCCGGGGGTCTTGGTTATAGGTTTCCACATAATGGTGCAGAGCCGCCTCCAGTTCTTGGGTGCTGCGATGAGCGCTACGGCGCAGTTGGCGCTCCGTCAGGGTGGCGAACCAACGCTCGACCAGATTGATCCAGGACGAACCGGTGGGAGTGAAGTGCAAATGATAGCGAGGATGGCGCACCAGCCAACGCTGAATCATCGCAGTCTTGTGCGTGCCGTAGTTATCCAGAATCAAATGCACGTCCAGGTCCGCGGGAGTGGCGGTATGGACCGTCTCCAGAAACCGGCGGAACTCGAGGGCGCGATGCCGACGATGACACTCGCCAATGACTTTGCCGCTGGCCATCTCCAGAGCTGCAAACAGCGACGTTGTGCCGTGACGTTCGTAATCGTGAGTTCGCCGCTCGATTTGTCCGGGGCGCATCGGCAGCAGCGGTTGGGTTCGGTCCAAGGCTTGGATCTGGGCCTTTTCATCCACGCACAGCACCAAGGCTTGGTCGGGCGGGTTCAGGTAGAGTCCCACGATGTCCCGGACTTTCTCGATAAACAGTGGGTCGCGCGACAACTTGAAGGTTTCGCTGCGATGCGGCTGCAAGGCGAACGCCCGCCAGATGCGGCTGATGGCCGTCTGGCTCATGCCGCAACGGCGTGCCAGCAGTCGCGTGCTCCAGTGCGTCGCATTGCACGGCATTGATTCCAGGGTCAGGGTCAACACCCGTTCCACCTCCGCATCGCCGATGCGGCGCGGCGCTCCGGGGCGTGGTTCGTCCAGCAACCCCTCCAGACGCTGGACGACGAATCGTCCTCGCCACTTGCCCACGGTGGGTTTACACACGTGCAGGGCAGCGCTCACCGCCGTGTTGTTTTTTCCCTCTGCGCAGGCCAGCACGATGCGGGCGCGCAACGCCAGGGCTTGAGCGGTTTTGCGCCGCTGCGCCCAGCCCTGCAAGGTTTCTCGCTCTTCAGCACTCAAGGTCAATTCCGGTGTAGGGCGTCCTCGTCGCATTGGTGTCCTCCTTCTTATAAACCCAATGCACGAGAACTTCCATTTATTAAACGAACTTCTGACTCAGGACACTAGCCCGATTAGGGCGGAGGAACCGAAAGGCTTAAGAAAGAACGTCTGTGCTGCGCTGGCTGAGTTATAATGACCTACAGATTTCGGGGCGACATTACCACGTCAATGCAGATGAAGTTTGAGGCTCTGTGGGGCCGCAGACACGCCATAGGACACGACAACAGCCATGAGCGATCAAGCCCTTGTCGAGGAACTCAGAGTGTCAGCAACGGAGGCAGTTCCAGTTTCCTCACAAGCGCCTCTCCGGTGCTCGTCCAGACGGTGAAATGATGCATAGGAGACCATCATGCGCACAAAACTTCTTTCGCAGGCGATAACTGTGGGGTGCTTTGCGGTCCTCACGACACTGTGCCAAGCTCAAACTTGGACAACGCTTACGAACCCTCCCCCGCAGGGCATCGCCCTCTGCATGTTGCTCACTGACGGGGGCGTTATGTGCCAGGCGGGTTCTAACTGGTACAAGCTCACTCCGGATTCCAGCGGCAGTTATTTGAATGGCGCGTGGTCCACGCTGGCCAGCCTTCCTTCCGGTTACAATCCCGACGCCTATGCCTCGGCGATTCTCGCCGATGGGCGTGCCGTGGTCGAGGGCGGCGAATACAACAACGGCAGCTTCGTGTTGAGCAACATGGGCGCCATCTACGACCCCAAAGCCAACACCTGGACCATGCTCGCCCCACCGCCGTCCACCGGAACGCCTAATCATTTTCAGTGCATCGGGGATGCACCGGCTACCATTTTGGCCGACGGACATTTCCTAATCGGCAGCAAGCTCTATACCGATTTGGCCGTGCTCGACCCCGCAACTCTTACCTGGACCCTGGTGTCCGAGACAGGCAAGAACGATACTTTCAATTCAGAAGAAGGTTGGACATTGCTTCCCGACGGCAGCGTCTTTACGCTCGATGTCGCGAAGGCTCCGGCGGCTGAACGCTTCTTGTTCAATGGCGCGGCTTCTGGCACGTGGATCAGCGCAGGAAGCACATTGCAAGGTCTGCACACGCCGACTGATTCCAGTCCCCTTCAGGCCCCGGGTTGCCCCGTTTATGATCCGCCCGGCGAAATGGGCCCCGCGCTGCTCCTTCCCAATGGCACTGTTTTCGCCATCGGCGCCAGTGGCTACACCGGCATCTATACGCCGCCGCCTGCAGGGTCAACCGCTACCGGCGCCTGGGTTATCGGGCCTGCCATGCCCTCCGGCCTCAATGTCGAGGACGGTCCGGGCGCATTGCTCCCCAACGGTCACGTTTTATTCGGCGGCAGCCCAGGCGATAGCGGAACCGGATTGGAATATTTCGAGTTCGACAGCGCTAATCCGGCCAGTCTGATTAGCGTCCCCGCGCCGGAGAACGCCTCGAGCGACGCCACTTACTTTACCCAGTTGCTGGTTCTGCCAACGGGACAAGTCATGTTTATTGACGGCTCCACCACCGTACAGCTTTATACCGAGTCCGCCTCCACAACGTACAATCCGAGCTGGGCGCCCAGCATCAGCAGCGTCCCTGGGACCATCGACAACGCGACTACCTACCAGATCTCCGGGACGCAGTTCAACGGTTTGTCGCAAGGGACAGCGTTCGGCGACGAATCGCAGAACTCCACCAACTATCCGTTGGTGCGCATTACCAATAGCACTACCGGGCATGTCTTCTACGCCAAAACGCACGAGCACAGCACCATGGGCGTGGCGACCGGAACCACCACCGTATCTACGAACTTCGATGTGCCTGCCGATATCGAGGCCGGCGCCAGCACCATACAGGTTGTCGCCAATGGCATTCCGTCCGAAGAGGTGCCGGTGACCGTCTCCAACTCGAATAACCCTACGCATACGACGGCCGGTTCTGCGCCGAATCCCTCGGTCTTTGGCCAGTTGGTGACCTTCACCTCGACCACCACCTCCAGCGGGGGCGTGCCGGACGGTACGGTGACCTTCACGGAAGGGGCCACGGTCCGGGCATCCAACGTGGCCGTGAACGGCTCGGGCCAGGCTTCGTTCAGCACCACGGCGCTGAGCGCTGGCAGCCATACCATCACGGCCACTTTCACCGGGGCCAGCGGATGGGAGAACAGCAGCGGGAACGCCCCGTCTCAGGTAGTGAATAACGCCGCCACCACCACGACGGTGAGTCCATCCTCTAATCCCTCGGTGTACAGCCAGCCGGTCACGTTTACGGCGACGGTCACGGCCACGGCGCCGGGCAGCGGCGTGCCTACGGGCACGGTCACCTTCAAGAAAGGCGGTACGACGCTGGGGTCCGGAACGCTGAATGGAAGCGGCATCGCAACCTTCACCACCTCAACCCTGGCCGTGGGATCAGCTTCCATCACGGCTAATTACGGTGGCAGCACGAGCTTCAGCACCAGCGCTTCCTCCACCTTGAGCCAGAAAGTGAATCAAGACAGCACCAACTCCGCAGTGACTGCTTCTCTGAACCCCTCGAAACACAATCAGTCGGTCACCTTCACGGCTACGGTGGTCGCCAAAGCGCCAGGCACAGCTACGCCGACCGGCACCGTTACGTTCAAGGACGGCGCCACGACCCTGGGTAAGGGCTCCCTGAGTTCCGGTAAGGCCACCTATAAAACCTCAACCCTGTCTACCGGCACGCATCAGATCACCGTTGTGTACGGAGGCAGTTCCAGTTTCCTGACAAGCACTTCACCGGCGCTGGCTCATACGGTGAATTGAACTTGCGTCGGGCCCTGTTGCGCGCCCCAGGGACGCGACGCAGTTTTGGCGCCGGAAGGGCAGTCAGGGAGAGTGTTAAATCGACTTTTCCATGAATGACTTCCACGCCATTTATGGTGTCGGGATCGGATTGGGAATGAAAAATCGGCTACCCGTCAACTGGCGCGCCACCCGGCCCGGCGGGATTTCGGCATGAGGAGGGGTTTTTCGTTCCCAACCCGAATAAAGTGGTGGGCGGGTTGTTATCAATCCCTACCCAAGAGCTTCTGATGCCTTAAGAGCTTGCTCCAGCCAATCGCTGTACCAGAGCGAAAATGTGGCGTGAGAAACATCTGCCAAGTGCAGTGGCTTGACAGCTGTAAAGTCACTACGCCCATCGTGCCAAAGTCGGCCCGCCTGCACTCCTGTCGGGACCAACCAGACGCGCAGCGCACAACCCTCGTGACATATCGGTGCAGCGCCGTTCATAAGCGGCGGGTGCCAGTATCTCTTTTCAAATTCGTTCCACCGCCTATCGTACTCGGCGGCATCAGCTTTCAGCACTTGATCGCTGGCTGGCGCAGAGCGCAGCTCTGCGCCTCAGCGTGCTCTATTAGCGCTAGTCATGCCGACCCACAAACGGCATTTTGTTCGCGGACGCCTCCAGCCCCTGACCAGCAGCGTTTATCGCCGCGCCATGTTTCTTGAGAGGGAACGGCTCGCCTGATAACAGTCTTGTTTGTGGGTCGCAGAGCTCCGCTCTGCGCCAGCCCGGTAAACGCTAGGCGACTAGGCAGGATCTATTGCTCAGGACGGCGGGTTCGGGACCTCCGGCCGGGCCAAAGTCCGGGAAGGGACGATACATCCTTGTGGTTGGGTAAACGCTGCGGCGTTAGGCGCCAGTTGACGCGGGTGCAACCTAGCCGGGCTGCATCGCTGTTGCGATCAACGAGAAACCCGCGCTGGCGGATGGATACCAGTGCGTGGATCTCAGTTGGCTACGTTACTTTGAGACTCACAATGCCCGCCGGCCTTTATAGCGAAGCCACTCTCTCTACGCCTCTGTTGTTTGACTCGACCTTCCTTCGGATGACCGCGAACCACCCCTTGGGGCCACCCTCTGGAAACGCCTCCGGAAACTCAGCCGTAAAGGCCGGACTCACTTCACCCCGCACCAACTCCACAGATTCGACGTCCCAGCCGTCCGCGAAAATATCGTACAACTGCTGTCGAGACACCCCTCCTTCGGGCGCCTCTTCTGTAAAAGTGAACAAGAAGAGCTGCCCGCCCGGCTGAACCACGTGCGCCAGCCCCTGGACGTAGCGTCGCTGTTCGTCTCCGGCGTAAATATGGAACAGGCCGCTGTCGATCACGCTGGCGAAACGCTCGTCCCATCCGCCGAGGGTCATGGCGTCCTTAACCAGGAACTCCACCGGCAAGTCACGCTCGGCGGCTTTGGCCCTAGCCCGCCGAATCGCCTCTTCCACGAAATCGATGCCGGTGACCCGATGGCCGCGAGCGGCGAAGAAAAGGGCAGTGTTGCCCGTGCCGCAGCCAGCGTCAAGCACTGGACTGAGCACCCGATCTGCGATTGCCACGAATGGCGGCTGCGGCTTGCCGATGTCCCAGGGTGGGTTGCCTTCGTAGATTTTCGTAAAGCCGGCATGGGCTGACGGATGGTTCTGCGTTGCTGTTGGATCGTATTGCATAAAGATTCTCCTTTGTATGGGGGTGAATGGGTACATCCACCCAGTAGTGTAGACGAAAGGGGGGCCAAAATATTTTACGGCAAATTCTTAGGAGCGCAGAGTTAGGCGTAGTTTGCCTTACTCTGCGATTCTCAACATGACAACCTCAACGTACGTATTAATATCCGATGACGAAAAGCCACGGAGTAACGCGGCTCAGAGCCGGACTAGTCCGCGGTTCTTCTTTGGGAAATGACGTGTAGCGGACGTGGGTTCGAGGACTATAACGGGCGACATGTCGCGTCTTCGCCGCTTGGTCGTACCAGACCATTGGTTCTTAGTCACCTGTCGCCTCTTACCCCGGCGGCGGATTCTCTCGGATTTGGAATTCGCCTGTTTGGCGGGGGTGATCCGTGAACGCCGCGAGGAACACGGCTTCCTGCTCACTGCGTGGGTGATTCTGCCGGACCACTGGCATGCCATTTTCTATCCGCGTTATCCGCTCACCATCTCCGGGGTGATGGAATCGACTAAGGTGGGCGCGACGAAGCACATTAACCGTTCCCGGCGAGAATCGGGATTGCTGTGGCAGCCCCGCTTCTTTGATCGTGCTCTGCGCACGGTGAAGGAGTACAACGAAAAGGTGCAGTATATTCACCTGAACCCGGTGAAGGCGGGGCTGGCGAGCCGTCCGGAAGACTGGCCTTGGTCGAGCGTTGATGATTACACGGGCAGCACCGCCCGCGCGCCGACGACCCCGAGCGGTCTCGCGGTTGACCGCGTGCTGTTGCCCGCCGATGAACACACACGTATTTGATGCCATGCGAAAGACCTTCAGCAACGGCGGCGAGGTGAAAAGCCGCAGAGTTTCTGAGAGGCGAAACTCTGCGTTACCTGCTATCGAGAACGGCGGCTTTGACGTGATCCAGGTCGGGCAATCGAAGGATCGCCTTTAGAGCCCTCCGTGCGCTCTTTGAGGATCGGTTTTTCTTCATGGCCAGCGGCCATCCATGACCGCTGACCATTGATGAAATCAAAACCGCTCCCCGTACAGTCCGAGTGCCCCGTCACCCGCTCGGAATCCATTATCAGTCCGAAGAATGAGGCTTCGGCCCACCCACTTTTGCGATTTTTCTTAACCGGTTGACACAACACGGGCAATTAGCGTATATACAGTAATATGTTCTCGTGGGATGCCCGGAAAGCCGTGAGGAATCGTAAGAAGCATGGCATCCCTTTTAAAGAAGCTGCGACGGTCTTTGCCGATCCGAACGGCTTGGACTGGGGGCACCTTGAACATGCGGAGACGGAACCGCGCTGGAAGAGACCTGCTCTTTCGGCAGAGGGCCGTGTTCTGCTGGTCGTATACACACTGCGGAGGTTAAGAAATGGCGTCGAAACAATCCGTATCATCAGCGCACGGCAGGCGAGCCGGAAAGAGCGAAAAGCCTACGCCGGATAGCCGAATCGACTTTTCCGACATCCCGGAATCGACGGACGCCGAACTCAAACGCGCCCGCCGCGTCGGCAGGCCCCGCACGGGTCAAGCAAAACAACTCATCGCCATTCGCATTTCGCCGCGCCTACTCGCGGAAATCCGCCGTCGCGCGGCCCGGCGGTCGATGCCCTATCAAACCCTCATTCACGAAATGCTGGAAAAGGCGGCAACGCGGGCAGCTTAGCCCGCCGGAATACGATGCAAATGACACGCAGTTGGACGGTTGTTATGTCGATACTTCGGCTTGGGATTATGTTTCAAAGCACGCTCGTCGCGACGAGGTTGTCAATTCAATCCGGCAGTCAGGGGAAGTCATACTTGCCAGTGTGATCTCTGTCGCGGAAGCGCTTCGAACTCGGAACCCTCAAATAAGCGCCGCTCACTTGGCAAATACTGCACCACCTGTAGAATTGCAATCCCCGGTCCTCCCGAAGCAAGGGTAGCGTATAGCCGCGGTCGATCGTACTTGCATTGACCGTGGCCGCACAATGGGAAGCCGCTATAGGCGTGAACGACCGTTTCACCAAGCTGATGGACAGCTTCATGCCTCAGTGGCGGCTCCAAAGGGCGGAGTTGAATCGAGCTCCGCTGCGTCACGTGACTTGGAAATACTGATGGCGGCAGGCGCAGACATCGCGACTATCAAAGGTGTGAAACAATCGCGTTGTAGGGGTCCCGTAGGCGCGGGATGGTTGCCATAGGGCGGCCACAAGGGCCGCCCCTACAACTCGATTTCTTCACAGCTTCTCTGGCTTTCCGGCTAAAACCGCCCCATGCTTTCTCCTCCGCGCAGGCTGGAAGGCTGAGCCTTCCAGCCTGCGCGGAGGAGGTTGGTTAGTGGACCAGCGCCACGGAAAGGTGAAGCCTTTCCGCACGGCAGGCGGCAGAGCCGCTGGATATCGCCCGTCCAATTGAGCGCAATTTGGCCAGCTTGATCGCTGACAGGCGCTACAGGCAAGGCTCTCTGGAGGATACAGCATCCCCGCAGTTTCCTTGCAGGGCTGGCCAGCGGGTTCTTCATGCGAACTGCCGAGCCGCCAGGGCGGGTTCTCCCGCGCTTATGCGTACTTTCCTAGCGCCGATTGCTGCCGGCCGCGACTGGCATTTGCTAACTGTTCCCCAGGAACATGACGTGGACGTAGACACCCAGCCTCACGTTGTAGGCGAGGTACCAACCGATGTGGTCAGGGTCGTCATAAATCACGATCTGGTCACTATCCCATAACCAGCCATCGCAGAAGCCAACGTCATAAGGAGCGACGTTGAAATAGAATCCACCGAACCAGAAGCGGCCGGGGCCCCCTCCGCCCAGCTTCCAAACGTGACCTCGTCCGATGCCACCCGGAAAATGCCCGTGCTCCCAAGGGTTATCGACGTGGTAGTGCGCATCATCGCGGCCTGTGTCATGTCCGACCCACTTTCCGTTGGTATGGACGTGCGGAGCGTTGGGGTGCCCGGCAGCATCGCTATAATTACGGTTTTCTTGGGCCGGTTTCTGTGCGTTTTTAACCGGAGCAGGGCCGTGGGCGGGGATGTACCCTCCTCCCTGTTTTTCCTTCCGGGCCCCCGAGGGTTGCGCAAAAGCCACGACAGAAATCGCCACGAGCATCGCCAGGATCAATCCAAGTTTGTTCATGTCGTCCTCCAATCGAGAATTGTATTCATGAGGGAATTAGCCATTGCCCGTTGCGAAATCAGGCATCGCGACAATTTTATGGCGCCATGAGAAGATCGATCCCCATGGAGAGACGGTGCAAAATTGCCGCTCCCTCCCGCAATAGGTGTTTTTCCCTGGATATTACACTTTAGCATAACCGCTCCGTTGATTTCAACACGAGCGGCCCTGCCGCCAGGGTTGCGTCAAAGTCCCCGAAGGTTAAGATTCCAAAGCGGCAGAGCTGCTTTTGCCCGACTTTGAAGCGACCCACCCTCCCGCACGTCCGGAAACGACTCCGCCTTTAACTGGCGCTCCCTGGGTTATTACGGCTTGGCCGCTTACCGCTACCGGATTCGCCACGGTTGCGAAGAAAAGATCGCCGGAAGCAAAGCGATTTGTAGCAATCGATCGATCCAATCGCACCTCACTCGGCGCAAGCCAATTCCACACGCGGACGCTAACGGCGCTTCTCAGAGCCGCCCATCGATGCGGGAGCAAGGGTTGTGCCAAAGAGAGCGGGCATGAAACTGGTGTATTTATTGGGGATATATTTGCGAGGATTCGGTCCGGCGTGTAAGATTTTCGGTGGTGGGTTAATTTGATATAGAGGAGGTTTTCCGCCGCCGTTTAGCGATCCCGCCTTTCGGGATCGCCGCTACATCATCAAATTGACCCGCTACCGGATGGCAGCGACGTTGGGGGCAGCACAGACCCGGCTCAGTTTATTACTCGCGCGTGCGGTGATGTGTCCGTCTCGCAGACATCAAAAAGAGGCTGTGAGAGAATTGCAAGCCGCTGATTGACGCGGATAAACGCCGATGAGCACAAGTCTTTTATCTGCGTTAATCTGCGGCAGAAGTTTATTTTTTCACAGCTTCAAACCGATGTCTGCGCCAGCCGGGGAACATTAGATGGTCCCTGGGTCGCATACACCTCGACAAAAAACGTCGGGGCGCTCTGCGCTTCGGCGGATTTCTAATCCCTGAAGACCGCAGAGCTTCGCTCTGCGCCAGCCAGTTTCTACAAGTAAAGACATCTGTGACGCACTACACTAGTGTGAGGCCCGCGCACGGTTTTGCTTCGAGTTATTTTGCAAAAGCGGCCTTGGCCGCTTTCATGAACGCGTCCCGGCTCTTGGCGCCGTCACCGGGGAAGCCCGCGTGCTGGACCATCCAGATGTAGACCAGGCCGTGCTGGGGATCGATGGTCATGTTCGTGGCGTAGGCGCCACCGTGGCCGAACTCTCCGTTACCCGTACTCCAGCCCAGGCCATAGTTTTCTTTGAGTGCGTCGGGAGTTTGCCTGCTGGTCATTTGTTTTACGGCGGCCTCCGAGAGGCAGCGCTTGCCGTCCAGCGTGCCGCCATTGAGGATCATCTGGCAAAACCGGGCGACGTCCGACGCGGTTGAAAACAGGCCACCGGCGGGCATCGGCTGGCGCGTCCGGTCGGTAAGCGGGTATCGGAGCTGCGTAATCGTGGTTTCTTCCAGTCCGGTCTTGTCCGCGTTCGCTTTGTAAGATTTGGCCAGCCGCCGAACTTGCCGCGAGTTGGGCCAGAAGGTCGTGTCCTTCATCCCGAGCGGTTTGAAAAGGCGCTGTTCCATGAACTGCTCGTACGGCATCCCGCTTACCACCTCGATGATGCGGCCGGCGGTATTGATCCCGGCGTTGGAATACTTGTACTTGCTATCCGGCTCGAACTCCAGCGCCGACATGGCGTAGCTCCGAACGCGCGCGGCGAGTGGCAACAGGTCGAGGGTCGGCTGCTCCAGTGGTGAGCTGAACGGCAGTCCGCTGGTATGGCTCAGCACATTCTTAACCGTGATGGGGTGCGCCGGCGTCTTCAACAGCATGTGTTCCGTGTCTTTCTCCGCCGTCAACCACTGGCCTTTGAACTCCGGCAGATATTTCTCCACGGGATCGTCCACTTTTACCTTCCCCTCGTCCACCAACATCATCAACGCGGCGGCCGTCATGGGCTTGGACTGGGAAGCGATCCAGAACAGCGCGTCCGTCCGCATGGGCCGCTTCCCGGCGATATCCATATACCCGACCGCCTCCCGGCTGAGCACCCGATTCGACGACGCCACCAGTATCACCGCACCCGCCAGCGTGTGGTTGTCTACAAACTGCTGCAAGGCGGCGGCAATCGTCTGGTGCGATTCAGCCGCAATCAGACGCGCCGGCGCCGCAATGGCGATTCCAGCGAACGCCGCGAGCAGCAACCCGGTGAGGCGAATGTGGCGAGTGACCGTCAACCCTCTACCTGCTACCATCGAGCGCGGATTCCAGTAAGCCTCAATCCACTTCATCGACAGCCTCCTCAGATATTTGTGGCAGCGATTTTACACCATGGTTGTGAAATTAGCAGCCCATGCGAGTGCGCGACGGGTGGCGCATGCCGACAAAAAGCGTCGGCACGTATGCGCCACCCGCGGGGAGCCAAGAGGGGCGCAGGTGTTTACGCCCGCCACACGCCGGGGATGGCTTGCTGGCAGAATTTGCATTTGCCGTTGTGGATATGCACCGTGCTGACGGTGTATCCGGTGCGTTCCACAACAATCTTGCGGCATTTGGGGCAATAGGTATTCTCGGCGGGGTGGCCCGGCACATTGCCGATGTACACGTAGTGAAGACCCTCGGCGTCGGCGATGGCTTTGGCACGGTCGAGCGTCTCCACCGGCGTGGGAGGAAGGTTCTTCAAAAGGTATTCGGGATGGAAGCGCGAGAAGTGGAGCGGAACGTCCGGTCCTAATTCGGCTTTGATCCATTGGGCGAGGCCTTTGAATTCCGCGTCGCTGTCGTTCAAAGTGGGAATCACAAGGTAAACGATCTCATTCCATACCCCCTGCTTACGGATCGTAACGAGGGCATCGAGCACCGGTTTCAGCTCGCCGTTCACCACTTCCTTGTAGAACTTTTCTGAATAACCCTTCAGGTCAACCTTGATGGCGTCCACCTGGCGGCAGAGTTTTTGCAGAGGCTCTGGTTGGATGTAACCGCCCGTTACCACCACGCTCTTGACGCTCAGGTCGTGACTAGCCTCGGCGCAATCAGCCATATATTCGTAATAAACCACAGGCTCGCTGTAAGTGTACGCGATGGTTGGACACTCGTACTGCCGGGCCAACTGCGCCACCCGCTGCGGGGGCACGTAGCTCGACCGAACCTGCTCGGGGCGGACCTGGGAAATATCCCAGTTCTGGCACATCTTGCAGTTCACATTGCAGCCCGCGGTGGCAATGGAAAACGCGACGGTGCCAGGGAGAAAATGGAAGAAGGGCTTTTTCTCGATGGGATCGACGTGAGCCGTCACCACGCGGGAGTGAACCAAGGTGTAATAAGTGCCGCCGCGGTTTTCACGCACGCCGCAATAGCCGCGTTCCCGGTCGTCGATGGCGCATCCGCGCGGGCAGAGCTTGCATTTGATCTTCCTGTAGTCCTGTTTATCGTAAAACCTGGCTTCCTTGATGAATTGCGAGTCGTCCTCTGCGAGCGGAGCCGCGAAGAGGGGGACCGCATCCTGCCGCCCTAAAACTGCCCCGGCGCAGGCGGCGAGGCAGGGAAGGGAAGCGGCCTTCAGAAAAGCTCGCCGGTTGACATCGAGGCTGCCGGTTTCCAGGGGGCGAACTCGCGGTGTCCGAGAAGGGCCCTCGAGGAGTTGCAAATCATATTTCATTGTCATCAGATTTCCACCACTTTGATGTTTCGGGGATCGTTGGTCCCCAGGCCGTGTTGCGGGTCGGCCGCCGTCGAAATGTAAACCGGCTCGCGCTTCATGTCCTTCAACGGTTTCATACCCACTTCCGCACGCTTCTTTTCGATTATTTGCCAGCCCGTGTGATCGAGCGCCACAGGGTCGTGCCCGACGATCAAGCCATTATACGGCCAGGTCCAGTGAGGCATGAAAGAGGGCCCACCCTCGTACTGTGCTGTGGTGGCGTCGCAGATGTGGAGGCGGAGCTTGTGACGAATAGGGGGCAGCATGAAAACGTCGGCCACATAGGGATCGCCCACGTTCAGGTGGTATTTGTTCGGGTTGTGGATGGCGCCAAACATACTCTTGAGGGCAATGGTCACGCCGGCGATGCCGTGGTCCTTGAGCACAGGCAGATTGATCACGGCGTCGCAAACCTGGGTGAGGGTTTTCGAGACCAAGCTTCCAACACTTCCGAATATGGCCAGCTCATCTTCGAATCCCAACGTATCGTTTCCGAAACAGCGGATCCCGGAGCCGCGCTCGACGATCTTGAAGCGCGCGCTTTCGAGGTCGGAATTCAGCCGGTCCCAAATGACGATTTCCTTGATACCGGCCTGCTGGAGACGTTCGCAGATGGCATCTACCAACTCCGGGCGTGTGGAATTCCCTCTGCCGGCAAGGCAATTCACTTTGAGCCCGACCACCTCGCCGGGCCGCACCACCTTCCTCCAGGCCTCCAGGGGTGAATCGCAGTTGTGCAGGGCCTGCATGGCGCGATCCAGGCAATTGAGGAGCCGGGCGGAATCCAATCCTGTGGGAGTGGACCTGAGGTTGGAGTCGCGAGAGATTACGAGGCGCGATTGGGAAGACGTCGCCCCGAACCCGTCTTGGGAACCAAGCCTACTGTAAGCCGCTCCTGCCAACAGGGCGCCGCCCAAGGTGACGCTCCTCTCGAGAAATGTACGGCGAGTTGTCTTGCGTCCGTTTACGGGCATAAAAGTAGCTAGGGTCTTCTTCAGGCGAGGGAGTCGGAGATCTTCTTACACCACTTACAGGCGGACGACCCTGCCCATTCTTACGGGCAGGCACTATTAATCTTGTAGCACGTCTTAGGCCAAATTGCCAGAAGAACAGGATTCAGGATTCAGAATTTGGGATTCAGGAAGTGAAAGAGCAGGTGCCGGGTGTCAGGGGCAGGGTGTCAGGTGCCAGGTGTCGGGGGTCTCGCTCCTGGCCTTCAAGTCTGAAGGCTCGCGCACAAGACTTGCATGGCAACATGCAAAAGAATCATGTGGACGTCCTCGGCCTTTTGCATGTCGTGCACCGGGGCGAGGATCGGGGTTCGCACCATGCCAGCCAGTTTTCCACCCTTAAAGGCGCACAGGCCGACCGTGTGAGCACCCAGGCCATTTGCATAGGCGATGGCCTTGAGGACATTGGGAGAGTTTCCGCTGGCGGAGATTCCCACCACGAGGTCCCCTGCACGGAGGAAATTTTTCAACTGTTCGACGAAGGCATCCTCGTAGGAGACATCGTTGGCATAAGCCGTCAATGTGGCGAGATTGTCATTCAGACAAATCACTCGAAAGCGCTTCTGCCGGCCATAGGATACACCTTTGTTCAGGTCGCAAGTAACGTGGGAAGCTGTTGACCCGCTGCCCCCATTTCCCATGAGAAAAACCTGGCGTCCCTCCTGATACGCGTTCTCGAGAAGATGCACGAACTCTTCGAATCGCTCCGGAGGAACGCTCTCGAGGGCCTTGCTTAAGCCTGTGCAGTAATTCAGGAAGTATTCACCCATCATGCCAATTTCCCCCCACGCTTCGAGGAATTATAACATCCCTTTCTGCCGAGCAGGAATGCTGCCGCAGCAAGTAAGCTGGGGACGGTCGCCTGCGGCGCATGTGGAAGTTTTTCCAAGCTGGCCGCGGGTGCGTTTGAAACCATTATGGCGGGGCAACCCACGGCCAGCGCCGTCAGCAAATCACTTTCGGAGTCGCCAATAAGGAAGGTGTCCTTAAAGGTAAAGTGATGCTCGGCCTGCGCGTTAAGCAGTAGACCCGGCTTCGGTTTTCTGCACTGGCAGTCATCCTCCGCCCGGTGTGTGCAATAGTAAACACTGAGTATTCGTCCCCCTTGCGCTTCAACCTCTTCTACGAACTTATGGGTGATTTCCTGCAAGTCAGCGGTAGTCATGAGGCCCTTTCCAACTCCGGCCTGATTGGAGACGACGATGACGTGGTAGTCTTTCTCAGTCAAGAGGCGCAGCCCATGGAGGGCGCCGGGCAGGAAAACAAACTTCTCCCAGCAGGTAACATAGCCGCCGACGACACGCCGATTGATGACTCCGTCGCGGTCAATAAGAACGAATTTGCGTATTTGAGGACTCCTCAGAAGCTTCTATCCGAGCCTGGAGACGAGACTCCTCCTTCCTTTGTTGTACCCCAGGATGCGGATGTCGAATATGTGGCCTTAAATCCAATGCCAAGCACGACAGCAAAAAGCAAGGCGTTGGCGGGGATCTGCAAATTAAAGTCTGCGGCGGAATGGGTTAACAAGGCCGCCGTGCCTCCTATACACGCCAGCAAAACTGAACGACGGTAAGCACCTCGTGCTCCAACGTAAGCCAGGATCATTTTGATGAGCAAGCCCATTATCGGAATGAAGAGCAAAGCCGCGCCGAGAATCCCCGTGTCAGTGGTCACTTCCAGATAGTCATTATGGGCATGGTCGATAAAGAGATCGAGAGAGGTAGTTTGGTAGCGCCGAAAAGCGACTCCAAATGTTCCCAAGCCTGTGCCCACGGCAGGATAATCCCTGACAATGCCACTTGCCTGTTTCCATATTGCCGCGCGTCCGTAAGGGTCTTCAAGAGCGGAGGGCGTGAGGGCCTCGAATCGGCTGGTTACGGGACCAAGCCCAATCCAAACAGCATAGGTCATCGAGCAAGTGATCACCAGCAAGGTGATAACCATCCAGGCTCGGCGGCCTCCTCCAACTTGGCCTAATAAGGCCATCAAAATGAGGCTCGCCAAGACCGAGAAAGTGCCCATGCGCGAGCGGGAAAAGACGACAGCAATGAGCAAAAGAACCACGATGAACACATAAAAGAGGATTCGCGGGTTTAGCGACGTTGTGTAGCGGCCGCCGCGCCCGCGTGGTCTTTCGGGGACGCCATGGGCCGACCGGGATTGGAGGTTGTAAAAGACCATCATGGCCGCAAAAGGGATTACGAGTTCCAGGAACCCGGCAAAATGATTGTGATTAATGTATGTGCCGGTGGCTTCGTTTGTGTAGAATTGCTTCGTGAAGCCAAAAATCTTTTGATAACCTGTCAAATACTGAACCATCCCGTAGGCTGCTTCCAGGGAACCAAGCACGATCAAGCCGCGCGTCAAGAACGTCCTTACCTTCCCGGGTCTCGAAAGCATAGGCGGCCAAAACGAATGCGGCCAAATAGGCGAGCAACTTGAAGAATCCGAGTAGCGTGTCGTGAGGATATAGGCTGAGGGTCGCCCAGCGTGCTGCTCCAGGAGTGAGCGCGGCTTGAAGCCCAGGTAACAAACGATTCGGAGAAAGCCAGGACACGACTCGTAGGAGGATGGGAATCGTCTGGAGAAGCACGAGGCCGAGGAAGGGAAGAAACCAAAGAGGAAGCGGAAGGTCTATTTTCCCGTCTATGGTTTGCCTGACCAAAACAACAAGCGTCAGAAGGAAGAGGGCCGCCTCCATGGCGGTATAACCAGGAGATTGCACACCCCCGAAAGCCATGACGGAGCCTGTGATGATAAGCAGAAGACCCCACTCAACCATTTTCTTCACTTATTTTCGATCTCCTCTATCTTAATAAGCGTTCTTGCTGAAAAAGCCTCTCCAAAGGGTCGCGCAGATGATTCTAAGGTCGAACCATAGGGACCAGTTCCGCAGGTAGTGGAGGTCGCATTCCACTCGTTTGGCAATCGATGTATCGCCGCGCCAGCCGTTGACTTGCGCCCACCCCGTCATTCCAACCTTCAGATAATGGCGGGTGTTGTATTGGGCAACTTCGTGCTGAAATTTCTTCACAAAGTATGGCCGCTCCGGCCGTGGACCGACCACGCTCATGTCACCCCTCAGCACGTTGAAAAACTGAGGCAATTCGTCGAGATTGCTGGCCCGCAGAAAGGCTCCCAGCCTTGTCCTTCGGGGGTCGTTGCCGGTTGTCCATCGGGTATCGTCTTCCTCGGGATTGCCTGTTTTCATGGTCCTGAACTTGTACAAACGAAACAACCGCCCATTCAAGCCTACGCGGTCCTGGGCGAAAAGAACAGGTCCTGGGGATGTCAGGCGGATGGCCGCCGCGATGAGCAACATCAAGGGGGCAGTAAGAATGACGGCTACCGTTGAGAATGCCAGATCAAAGGACCTCTTAAGAATTGAGTAGGTTATCGATTCAGTCGGGCTGGCTTTCAAATCCAAGAGGGTAACATGGCCGAAATGAAATGATGTATTCTGCAAAGGAATTCCAGGCCCGAGATCCAGAATCGCCCTGACCGGAACACTCAAATACTCCAGCCTGGAAACGATGTTGCGAATGTCCATAAGGAGCGCGGGAGGAACCGCAACCACCACATCGTCGACCTCCGGCTGGACCCCCATGTCATCCAACGCCTCAAATTCCAGCAGGGGCGAGCAGGCTGGGGATGGGGTCTGTCCGGCTAATCGAACGAATCCCACTACGCTGCAGGGGATCACCGTCGACTCGAGGAGGGAACGCACCGTTCGGCTTGCGTACTTGTCGGCTCCTATAACCAGGAGGCGGGAGCAGTTCTCGCCTCTACGACGCAAACTCTCCAGGTACGCCCGAAAAGCTGCCTGAGTGGCAAACATAAGGATGAAGAGCGCCACTCCACTGAGAACCACGAAGAGCCGGGAAAAGCTGACAGTCCGGTAGAAAAACGTGGTGCCGGTTGCTACCAAGTAGGTGGCTGTGCTGGCCACGAGGGCGCGCCAGGTGGCAATTCGTGACGGGACGAGATAATCGACGCGCGAAAGGTCGTAATGCTCAACCACGATGGCCCATGCCAGCGTGGTCAACAACAACAATCCAAAATAGGCGGGGTAGTCCACACCTCCGCCTATAACGGGGATAAAACCCATACCAAAGCGGACATAGGCCGCGATCCCAAAGGCTGCCAGAGGCAGCAGGAGCACGGACAGCCGCAACGCGAACTCGATGTGATTGAGACGTCTTCGAATCATGGCTTCATCAATCAGCACACCGTAGTGGGCCGGTTTGATGTAGAGGTGGCTTCCCGGAATAGCCGAGACAGCTTGCGCCGGCACGTGGTCCGTCAATTGACGGATAAACTCGCCGTTAAAACGTTCCCCCGGGTGAGGGCCTTCCTGCTTCCAGACATGGGGCGGAATAAAACGACTATGGGTACAAATTCAGCTAAAAGAAGTGCGTACCTGGGAAAGTCCTTACCTACCTGGTCTAGCGTCAAGCCACCCTACAGAGCTGGCTTTCCTGGAACTTCAGCGATCTTTCTGATAGCCATCCCCGTACCCTCTAGGATGCTTTTGCTTCCATGCCCAGGCAGACCGTATTATGGTGTCAAGGCTTGAGTGCCGAGGCTCCCATTTCAGTTCCCGGTTCAGCTTGCGCGCGCTCGCAACAAGAACTGCCGGGTCCCCCGCGCGCCGTTTGCCAACCCAGACACCCAATTGTCGCCCCACAATTTCTTCGACGGCGTTCACTACCGCCTGGATCGAGTATCCCTTCCCAAGGCCGACATTATATATCCTTAAGCCTAGTTTTGGAAGGAAGCGCAGAGCCAGGATGTGCGCCCGGGCAATGTCCAGAACGTGCACGAAATCTCGCACGCACGTGCCGTCCGATGTCGGGTAATCATCTCCATAGATCTCAAACGAGACTTTGGGATCTGAGGCAGCGGCCAGCAAACAAGGCAGGAGATGGGTCTCCGGCCTATGATCCTCGCCCAATTCGCGGGTTGCACCTGCAGCGTTAAAATACCGCAGGGCTGCGCAGTTGATTCCATAAGCGTCATGGTACCAAGCCAGCGCCCGTTCAATCACCAGTTTAGTCTCACCGTACGGGTTAACTGGACTGGTAGGATGATCCTCCCGCATGGGAACACTCTTGGGTTCGCCATAGACCGCAGCACTGGAGGAAAAAATCAGCCTTTGTATCTTCAATTCAGCCAGGACCTCGAGGAGAGAGAGCGTGCCGCTGACATTGTTGCGATAGGACAGTTGAGGATTACGAACTGATTCCTCGACCAAGGCGCTGGCCGCAAAGTGCATAACGGCCTCGATCTGGTGCTTCTTGCACACTCGCTTGAGTTTTTCCGTATCAGCGATGTCGCCCTTTACAAACTGAACTTGATCTACGACCGCTTGGCGATGTCCCTGCGTGAGATTATCGTAGGCCACAACGTGGTGCCCTTGCCTCGCCAGTTCCGCCGCGCACACGCTGCCCACATACCCAGCCGCACCTGTCACTAGAATGTTCATACTTCAGGATTCTCCCTCATGCCTCAGGACTTCCCATACTGTCAAGCACAGAATCTTGCAACCAAACCAGAAAGACCAGTTCTGGATGTTGTTCAAGCCAGTGGCCCGCATCAGCACGCATCGTCCGTTAGCAGGGAACCTGCCTGTGACCCGACAGTACCCGATCAGGGCAATCACGCTGAATTCCACGCACGCAAGGCGTCCCCCGCCCAGCGGCTTTGTTCAGACGATTCCCACCCAGGCCATCAATCGGGATGTCATGCATGCTTATCTCGTCGCTAAGCGACGCCATCGGGAGCAACAGCGGATTCTAACCAGGGTTGTCTGAGCAAGCATAGCTGGAAGGTCGCTAGACGCTGCCTGCGTCCGGTTGTGTCGCTTTTGCGTCAGTCAAACGACGACTTTTCTCCGCAGCAACTTCCCGCGCAGCGTGGGGCGTTCGA
Organism: uncultured Acidobacteriota bacterium; assembly: GCA_963832915.1. GTDB lineage: Bacteria > Acidobacteriota > Terriglobia > UBA7540 > UBA7540 > CAVROP01. Next base: position 116,350 of record CAWHWE010000016.1, on the reverse strand, counting down.
AGCGCATACCAAGATGCAAGGTAAAATATAGCTGCCAAAATCAGCAACGACCGAATGCCGGTCCAGTAGGATAGGGATTCCGTCAATCCACCCACAAGTGCTCCTAATAAATTCGAGCCGATCGCTTCGCCGCGAAAACCTGCGTCTGCAAAGCTACGAATGAAAACAATCCCCGCAAAGAAAACCGGGAGACACAAAACGAGTGTCGCGGACGCCATCTTGAGCGCTAAGGATCGAAAGAAAAAGGCTTCTAGAGGGATAAAGTAGGCGCCCAAAATCGAAGCGAAGATACCGGCATATGCGATGCCCACTGGAACCTTAGACCAATATTCGACCAGGAAATTGGCGGCGATGATCAGGATGAGGAGGCCGCCAATCACAATTGAATTGACTGCCCAAGTCGTTCCAAAGAGGAGTGCCATCTTGCTCACGATTTGTGCTTCAAGAAGCAAAAATCCAGCACCCAGGAAGAAAAAGTGCCAGTACACAGTGCGGCCGGTTAGGCCTGTTTGTCGCAAGAAAAACCAGCAGAGCAGGACAAGAAGAATGGAGATCAAGGCGACCGTCGCGGTGATACCGGGCTCGTGCTGGTAGAAGTAGGGCCAATCGTCAGTTGTCAAGGTCGCCTTCTCCATCGGGGCGTGACCGTGCGCGGCGATATACGCGGAAAGGCCAGGGTCCGAAAGCGCCTGAGCAATGCGGTTCTGAGAGCCGCAAATATAAAACGTGCCCCCTGAGGCATACGGCAACCCTTCCGTCTCCACTTTTTGCACCGGGACTTGCGTTGGAGGCTGGTCAAACACGGTCTGCAAGAGACCGTAGAGTCTGCCGGCGATCCAAGGCGTGGTGACCCAGAACTTTACGATCATAAGTCCATCCGGTTGCAGATGTCGCTTAGCAGATTGCAGGGCTTCGAGCGTATACACGTAGTTGTCAATTCGAATGTTCGTGAAATGAGAGCTGGTCGTATGCGAATCAAGCAGCGAGAACATAATCAGGTCGAATTTTTCGGCACTGTTTTGTAGGTAGCTTCGCGCATCGTCTAACACCGTGGTAACGCGGGGCGAATCGTAAGGCCTTTCAAAGTGTAGTTCTCGCCCCAGCTTTAGTATCAGGGGATCAATTTCCACTGCTACAACACGGCCAGCTCCATTCCGGAGTGCGGCTGCAACGTCGTTCCCCGTCCCGGCACCCAGAACAAGAACAGAGTGAGGACTGGAATAAAAGTGATAGGGAAGGTCGTAGGCATTCCAATTCGCGCCTATACCTCTGAACAACTCCGGGTGCTTCGAGACAAAGCCGGGAGATAAGTTTACGATATGCTGGTACCAAGTGCCGTTTGTGTTCAATTCATACGAAACGATCTCGTCGCCGGTCCGGACCGGACGGATTGTGAGCCTTTGATACGGGGACCAATAGGTCGTGGTGCCATTGCCGTCACCAAGAGCAGCCAGTGCAATGCAAGCCAGAAACGCCAGTGCCAAGAAATAGCGGAGCCTTGGTATCCTCCAGACGAACACGACGATCATAAACCCGGCGACTAGAAACCAGATCGCAGGAGGCTGGTAAAGGAAGCAGAGGAATGTATAAAGGAGAATTCCTGAAAGGCTTCCGAGAATATTTGTGGTGTAACCCGCTATACCCTTCGTAGCGTTTTCCAGGTACCACCCAACAAGTTGGCCGACGGGAATAAAAACAAAGGAAACCAGCGCGAAAACGCACGCAGCAACAGCTATAGCAACCAGAAGACCTAACACAGAGGTGACATTCAGGGTCCATGATGGTACGGCCCAAAAAGAGGTTTCGGAGAAAATGCCGAGATAGGAAGGGAACTCCCTCACGAGATCGCGGAATGCTTTCCACGGTAGTTTCACCAGCACAACGATTGTGAATAACGGCAAAATAAACATGAGCACATTGATGCGGCGACGGCACATATAACAGCCGAGCCCAAATCCCAGGAAGCAGGCGATGAGCACAAAATTCTTAAAATAAGCGAAGATTCGGATCTCGGACGAGATCCAGCGAATCATCATCAGCTCCAGAAATAGCCCGAATGCACTCACGAGCGCGAGCTGTCGATACGAGAATCCCCCCTGAGTGAGCGGCGAATACTCCCACCTGCCCTTTGACTCAGATGTCGCCGGCAGGGATCGAGATCGACGATAGAAATGAAACAGGCAGGCATTCACTATGACACCGATTTCGCATATCAGTAGGAACGCGAGAGTGCCGGGGTGCATTCTCAGGGTTTCAGATAACATCAAAACTCTCCCTTCTTCGGAATCGCGGCTCTACGGCAGCTCTGTCGTTGAGAGCAACCTGTCCATTGAAGCCAGTGATCCCTTGCAACCTTGCTGTCATTGAAAGCATGATTGTCAATGTGTCCCTCGTGCTTGTCAATAACTATCCCATCGCCCTCGCAACCTTGCCGCCACCGAAACCACGATTGTCAATACCTGAGACGCTTAGCAGGCGAGCCTGACTTCCCAATAAACCTTGAGTCCGCGGAGAGTGTCTGTCAACTCCTCACGCGGTTCCCATCCGACGGCAAGTTTAGCTTTTGAATAATCGCCCCAAACCTCAGCCGTTTCCTGATCGCGGATCAGGGACGCGTCAACTGAGATCCGGACGGGTTTCGATGCAAAGGAGATCACCGTTTGCAGGATGGTCTCTATGGATACGGGATGGCCCGAGCAAAGCTGGAAGACTTCCCCCGGCGTGCCCATCTCCAACAAATCGCGGTAGCCACGGACGATATCCCGCACGTCACTGAAGTCACGTATCGCTTGAAGGTTCCCGGCGACAATAGTGGGGGGACGCAGCCCTAAATCGATTTCCGCCACCTGCCGGGCAAATTTAGAGCAGACGAAGTTCGATGACTGGCGTGGCCCGGTGTGATTGAACGGCCTGACCCGGACGATGGGCAGCCCATAGCTTCGAAAAAACTGCAAAGCCAAAATCTCGGCTGCCGCTTTGCTTCCTGCGTAGGGATTAATGGGATACAGTTCCATCTCCTCACGCATGGGGAGCTTCTCCGGTGAAACCCTGCCGTACACCTCCGATGAGCTAACCAGAAGGAAGCGGCAGTCCATTCCCACCCGAAGCCAGGCCGAGAGGAGATTCAGGGTGCCCGTGAAATTCACTTGATAGGTCAGGTTCGGGCTCTCGAAAGATTCTGAGGGGGATGAAAAGGCGGCAAGGTGGTAAATCCGCTGGGGCTTGCATGACTGCACCACTTCGCGCACGCGGTCAGAGTCGCGCAGGTCCGCGCGGCTGATCTGCAGATGTCCTTCGATCTGCCTGATGTTTTCCAGATCTTCATTGGGGCTTACCAAGGCAACGACTTCCTCACTCCGGTCCAGCAGGTACTCAGCCAGGTGAGACCCCGCGAACCCTGCGCATCCTGTAATCAGAGTCTTCATTGCCTGGCCCGCCCGCCCGCAGAGTAAGCAGCCTCGCGCTTCAGCCGGGCGAGATCCTCGTCCACCATCATTTTGACAAGGCCTTCGAAGCTGACTCTCGGCTTCCAGCCCAATTCCTGCCGGGCTTTCGACGAATCGCCGAGCAAGTGATGGACCTCCGCAGGCCGCAAGAAAGCCGGGTCCATTTCCACGTAATCTCGATAATCCATACCCAGGTGGGCGAAGGCGATTTCCAAAAGCTCGCGCACGGAGTGAGCGACTCCGGTTGCCACCACGTAGTCTTGTGGTTTTTCCTGCTGCAACATCTGCCACATGGCTTGCACGTAATCACCCGCAAATCCCCAGTCGCGTTCGGCGTCGAGGTTTCCCATCTTGAGCCTCGATTGCAGACCTAGCTTGACCCGCGCGGCTCCGTAACTCACTTTCCGGGTCACAAATTCCAGCCCGCGCCGCGGCGACTCGTGATTGAACAGAATTCCCGAGCACGTGAAAAGACCGTAGCTTTCACGATAATTAACCGTAATCCAATGGCCGTAGAGCTTGGCCACGCCATAAGGGCTGCGTGGATAAAAGGCTGTCTGTTCATTTTGCGGGCTCTCACGCACCATCCCGAACATTTCGCTGGAGGAGGCCTGGTAGAATCGTATCTTTGGGTCCACCAATCGGACGCCCTCGAGTATGCGGGTCACCCCCAGTGCTGTGAACTCGCCGGTCAGCACCGGCTGGTTCCAGGAAGTGGGGACAAAGGACTGGGAGGCCAAATTATAGACCTCCTGGGGTTCGGCCTGTTGAAGAGCGCTGATCAGTGAGTTTTGGTCGAGGAGATCGCCCGGTATCAGCTCGATTCTGTCCTGTAAATGATACAGACGCTCGAAGTTCACCGTGCTGCTGCGCCGGACTAAACCGCAAACGCGGTAATTTTTTGAAAGCAGAAACTCAGCCAGGTAGGACCCGTCTTGCCCGGTTATGCCCGTAATCAGCGCGGTCTTGCCCATGCATTTTCCCCCTCTCGCTGGTCCTTTGGACCGAAGAAGTCAGGAGACAGAAGAACGTGGTTTCTGCCTTCAGATCTCCCGCCGCGATAAGCCCCGCAGGGGCGGCGCCGCCCTGCGGATTAGCCCTGGGCGTAAGAAGCTGTGAAAACATCGATTGCATTAAACACGGAGGCACAGAGGGAAGGGTCCTTCTTACCAGTTCTCAGTGCCTCTGTGTCTCTGCGGTGAGAGCTTTGTTTGGTAGTTCTTTCACACCTTCTTAGGCCCTGGGCTAAGATCTTTCGCCGCTGCGCGGCTTCGCCACGCCAAACCTCACCGATGCATTCAAACCCAACGTGCTAACGGTAGCTTCCTATTTCTTATTTCTAAATTCTAGCATTTTCAGGTTAATAAATGCACCCATCTCGGCTTTGAAACGTGGCACGTCGAAGCGTTCTGCGTGGCCGCGAATAAAAGCAGGGGAAAAGCGTGCTTCGTTCGACTCAAAAAAACGGATTGCATCGGCCAGAGACTCGGCAGATTGTTCGGCGAAGAACACCCCGGTTGAAGACTCGGGTGCAAAGGAACTTGCAGGCAAACCACCTATCACCGTTTCCAATGCTCCCCCGCGGCCAAACGCAATCACAGGGCGACCGCACGCTTGTGCTTCGATGGGAGTCAGCCCTATGTCTTCCTCACTTGGGAAGATGAAGGCTCTGCACCGCTGGTAGTGCTCGCGAACCACGTCGTCGGGCTGGTAACCGAGGAAAGTGATCGTGGGTCCCGCCTTTTGCTGGAGGGCTCGCATCGCTTCTCCTTGACCGATCACTATCAGCCGGCGTTTCATTGCGTTGCATGCGCTGATGGCAAGATCAACCCGCTTGTAAGCAACTAAGGGGCTCACTACGAAGTAGAAATCCTCGGCGATTGTTCCGATCGCAAAAGAGCCGATGTTCACCGGGGGATGAATTACTTCTGCTTCTCGACGGTAGTACTTGGCGATCCTGGAGGCGGCGTTATGGGAACTCGCCACATAGTAATCGACCCTCGCCGATGCCAGGTAGTCCCACTGCCGGACGTAGTTGGCCACGATGGAGTAGAAGGCGCGCCCCAGGGCACCTCCCGGCGCACTCGAACGATACTGCTGATACATATCCCAGACGTAACGCATTGGTGTGTGGCAATAGCAAATGTGACAAGTATGCGGACGAGTCAGAACTCCTTTCGCCGGCCCTGACTCGGAACTAATCACCAGGTCGTACTCGTCCAACTTGAACTGCTCCAGCGCGAGAGGGAAGAGAAGCAGGAATTTTTTGTAGTGGCGAGTTATCCCCGGGATCTTTTGTAGAAACGAGGTGGTGAACTTGCGTGACCCGAGCGATGGCGGAAGAGCTTTGCGGTCGAGCACTAAAGTGAAAATATCCGCCTGAGGAAACATATCCGCAAGGACTTCGAGGACGCGCTCCCCGCCACGCCGATTCAGCCACCAATAGTGAACCAGGGCTATCCGCAACTTGGAGAGAAGGTTTGGCAGTGACTTATCTCTAGATGTTTGATTCATGGAGTGCCTCTAACCCTCTCTTCGACATCACTCACTCAGAAACCCGGGTAAACGTCTCGGTATTTTAACCTGAAATCGCAAGTTCGAGGTGGTATGTATGACATCTAACCCGTAGACACGGCGGCACTGGTGTGGTCGAGGTTATTCCACAATCGAGATTTTTTGCGGACTCGATGTAACATCTACCGAGGACGTTGGCGTTAAACTTAGGACGTATATTTGGCAGATGTCTACGCGGTCGTGACGGTCCTCGGTCACGACCTCCGCCATGCTTCCGTTTCTTGCATTCACCTCCACGTGCTGGCTCCTCGGATGGATCAATAACACGCGGTCTTTTGCGACTGCCAGAGTCGGGCTGGGTTCGGCCTCTTCGATCACCCCGAAGGGATTGTTTGGAGAGTTGTCACGCTGTACGGAGAGCACGCCAGGAAATTGGGGATGTACTGCGTAGATAGGTACGTTAGAAAAGTAGTACTGAAGAATCCGGATATTCAAGCATTCCCATCCTATAAGGACCACAGCAGAATTACCTCTCAAAAGAAGCTTCCGGATCTCTGCAAAGTATCTCCTCTTCACCGATTGATCGAAGCGAAGCTGATCGTATTCACAGGCAAGGATTGACTCGTTCATCAGCACTGGCAGACGTTGAGAAAGTCTCGAAGATTTGGTTGTGGCCGTGGGCTCAGGAACTCTGGGAACCAGGAAGAAAACACCTACATTTATGGCCACGGAGAAAAATAGGAGAGACCAAAACCTCTTAGCCCCAAGCTGTGGCGGCCCGCCAACCCTGACAACAACCCACCTCGACAGTAGTATAAGTATTGGTGGCAAGCAGGCTATACAGTATGCGACCCTCCCAATGTAGATGAGAGTGTAAAAGAGGAGGAATGGAACCGGCCAAACAGCAAGCAGGAGGGCTTCGTTCCATCCGCTCCAACTGACTTGCGCGCTGAGCCTCCGCAGGGTCCACAGCGCGGCGCAGTGGATGCGATCCAGAAGAGAATCTCCGTGTTCTCCGCGCGTCCAAAGCCTTAATACCGAGGGGAGGGAGGGCCTCCGTGACCTCCGTGCTAGGTCTGTTGTGGGCACGGAGCACACGGAGGCACTACCGGCGCCAGAAGAGGTCTGCGCACGCCGAGAAGAAGTTTCGGAAAAGTAGTACAGGACGGGTGCAATGACTAAAAGGGGCAACAAACCCAAAGCCAGGCCGCCAATTAACCATGTGAGCATCGGAAGAATGTTTGTGTATCGGGCGGCATGAGAAAACTGTTTGCCCACAAGCCGGGTGTAATTGCTATTGCCACCGACAGAGGCGACTGTGGGTATATACCAGGCGAGATACACAAGCATCGCAGAACAGAACGCGAAAAGGGCCCATCTCCGACACGCAGCGGAGCGCCAGAACGGGAATAGGAACAGAGGGGCCAGCAGGAGAAGTTGGTCCGGTCTAAGACCTGCGGCCAGCGCGTATACTCCCCCTGCGCATGCTGCCATCCAGCGGCTTGGCGACCTCAAGAACAAGAAGACGGCAAGAGCGGTGGCCAGGCTGCCAAAGCCGGCCGCAGCGTAGATTTCGCCGACTAGCCCGTGGAACCACACCAGGGGGCATGTAGCCCAGAGGGCGGACGCAAGCAGCGCCGTGCGTCTGTCATACATGCAAAAGGCCAGGAGGAAAATAAGCACGGTTGAAAGAGCGGAAAAGAGCGCAGCCAATGTCGTGAGGGTCAGGTTGTCATCATGAACAAACCAGAATAGCAGCTTTGTCAATCCGACGTACACAATGTACCCGGGGGGGTGGGGCTGGTGGTTGGTAATGTCGAAGTGGTGTATTGCAAGAGCAAAGTTGACGGGGTCCCAACCCGTTAGGAACGAGGGTCGCAACGGAATCCTGGTGGCCAGGCAGAAGCAGAAAAGAACCACGCTGCCTACGATGAGGAAATACGAATTGGACCATCGGTGCATAATGCTGTCGCCTGGACCGGCGACCGGCTCGTTTGTAGCCGCTACAGCCCCTTTTGAAGAAAATTTCATGCCGTAACCCTTTGCCGCACCTTTGCGCTCCTCTAGTGCAACCGGGAAGCGGGGTTAAAGCACCGTCCTTCCGGCCCTGGTGAGAAATCCCGGCAAGGGTTCTGAGTCGCAAATTCGTCGAATAAGTCAGCCCCGACTTGTCGGGGCGCAAGAATGTAGCCCACGGCGTAAGCCGTGGGCTACATTCTTGCGCCCCTGCGGGGCTTATCGCGACGGTGACGACAATGACGATTTCCACGGCTATCGGTGGGCCGCAGGCCCATGGGCTCTCAGAATCCGTCATTCTTACAGCACTTGGCGATACAAGTCGAGTGTCCTCCGCGCACATTCATACCAAGAGAAATGCTTCGCCCGCTCCAGGCCTTTCTGTCGCAACTCGGATTGGCGCTCCTCAGAGTCTAACACTCGCTCGATGGCGGTTGCTAGGTCTTCCGCACTCGCCGGTTCAAAGTACTCGGCGGCCTCCCCTGCCACCTCGGGCAGGGAGGCAGCGCGGGAGCAGACAACCGGTGTGCCACACGCCATCGCTTCCAAGACCGGCAGGCCGAAGCCCTCGATGAACGAGGGGGTCACCATCAAATCCGCGCCCGTGTACACCTGCGGCAAGATCGCATGGGCCACGCGGGGAAAAAAGGAAACATGGCCGGCGATTCCGAGCTGGGAACAAAGTCTGACGAGTCCTTCCTTCCACCTGGGATCATCGCCGACGATCAGCAACTGCTGCTCGACTTTTTTTCGCCCCCGCAGTAGCGCAAACGCCCGGATCAGTGTGGGAATGTTCTTGTGCGGCTTAAGCGTCCCGATATACAGGAGATAGGGACACCCCAACTGAAGCGCTGAGGAAGCCGCATGGAATGCCTCCTCATGATTGCATACGCGAAACTGAGGACTGACGCCGAGGTAGATTACGGTGACTTTTTCGGGAGGAACCCTGAGCCTCTCCACAACCTGGCGCTTGGTGAACTCGGAATCGGTAATAATGTGATTGGCCTTCCGGCTTGCAATGGCCAACATCGGCCGCGCATAGACGAGCGACGGAAGCGTTCTGCGGAAGGTCCGATCCATGATGTGAGTGAGATCGTGGATCGTCACCAGTAGCCTTCCACGATAGAAGCATGGGACGTTGTAATGAGGGCAGTGCAACAGGTCCGCGCCCTGTGCCGCCCGGGGAATCTGCCACTGCTCCCGCAAGCTGTAAATAGGAGCATCCGCACGCACCCAGGTGAAGCGGTCGGAGCCAAACTCCCCAACAGATTCTTGCCGCGGACAAGCCAGACGAAACGAAAATTCGCGCTCCATCCGCGCGTAGTTCTCGAGCAGGTTCTTCAGGTACGTCCCGATCCCCGAAAATCCCAGCATTCGGGCGTCAATCGCAACTACCTTCTCCATTTCCCCTTCCTTAAAGGCAACCTCATCACAAGTCGCATCGGCCGTTTTTACTGATCAGCCTACCTGGCTTCGCCGGGAAAGGGAGCCGAATCCAGACAGTAGTTTCCCGACAGCTTTACGATTGACCTGGGATTTGCTTGGTCCAGGCGAGAGAATACGCCTGCTCCCATCAGGTTGTTGCGAATCAGAAAGACGGGCGCCACCGAAGGATTCTTGCTCCCGCCCCCAACCGCAATATCAGTTGGGAAGGGGTATAGCCCAAGCAGGTGATTACCTTCGATAATTGTCAATGGGGCGATGGTAGGATCGTCCTGAAACACCCCGATGGCCGCGCTTCCGGGAGGCTGTTGCACGTTCGAGCGTATCGTGTTGTTCGAGATCTCACAGGTGCCCGGCACGCCGGACGCCAGGGAGTTCGTGTGCGCCACGCTAACGGCTCCCAGCGGCTTCGAGAAAGGCACATCAAACAGGAAGTCGTTGCCTGAAATCACGACGATGTGCTTCAAGGTAGAGTCAGATAGTTCCACGGATACGTTTCGCAGCGTGTTGTCCTTGAAAACGAACCTCTCAGGCAGCCCTGCTCCGGAGCCGATGAAGCAGGGGGAAGTATCGAGACAGGTAAAGTGGTTGCCAACCACTTGCACGTCACGATCATAAGCGCGATCTTGTCCGGGCATATATGTCCGCAGAAGGGGTTTAGCAGTAGAACTGGAAATCACCGTGTTTCCGGTTATCAACACATCCCGGTTATAAAAAAAAGTGGTGATGGCGCCATTGACTCCGTCCTTTACATAGTTGTTCGAGAATACGACGGAGTTGCTCCCTTCCGAGTCGAGGCAAACGTCACCGCAACGTTCGATGATGTTGCCGGAAGCGATAATGCCCTCTCCCATACTACCCCAGATCCCCGCCCCCCCGACGTCGGAGATCGTATTGCCGAGGAAGGAAAGGTTGCGGGCTCCGCGCTTGTTCGCCACCGCTCCGCCCTTTTTTGGGTTCGCGTCCCCGCCCCACCACTGGAAGCCGTGCGCAAAGCCCCGGATGGTGTTGTCACTCGCGACGGCGCCCTGCGTGAAAGCGAGGGTTACGGCTGCCCCTGAAGGCGCGTCAGTCCTGGCAGAAATCGCCGTGTTCCCGACTACCTTGATGTCAAAGGAGGAGTTCAGCTCGCCCAAGCGAACGTTCTTGGTGTAGCAGCCAGTCACCTCGACTCCCCGGCTCAAATAGACAGTTATCAATCCGTATCCGTTCGACTGAGCCGGGGCTTCAGCACAGAGGTTCGCCACTTTCAGATTGGAAATGTTCTTCCCGACAATGAAGGGCCCGGGCGACTGAAAGGCCAACGTGATTAATGAGGTACAGCCATTACCGAAAACCGAATTGCCGTTCTGCACCTCGATTGGGGCTTTCCACGTGGTCGGGACGAGAAGACGTAGGACATGATTCGAGGAGAGGCTGACTTGCGTTTCCACTGTTCCTGGCCGGGCTACCCAGATTTCCCCAGCTTCTTTCCCGAGGTCGGAATCCGCGGCGTTGATCTGCGCGCCCAGGTCGCTCCCGGGGAAACGGTTAGCCCAGCGGATGTTCTCGGAATCCGCCGGGAGCCCTGCGGCGCGATTCTCCTGGGGGGAGGCGCCAAGTTGCTGAATCAGGCGAGGGGCGGCATGGACGGTTTGCGACTCGGTTCCGTTTGCGTTGGGGAGAACGCCAGGAAAATTCGAAGCCTCTCCGGGACGAGCGCTTAATAAGAGAAGAGTGGCCGATACGGTGAAGACAAGCCACCTGCGGGAGCTATTTCTAATCGACCCAAAAGCCAGCGACAACCGAAATGCAATCATATCAAGGCGGGATAAGCGACTCACGCAGGCTCCTTTGAAGAAATCATTTCTATTAACCACAGAGGCACCGAGGCACAGAGAAAAGACCCTTTCTTTTCGGTTCTCAGTGCCTCTGTGTCTCGGTGGTGAGAGGTTTGTTTGGTAATTTTTTCACAGCCTCTTCCGCCCTGGGCTAAATTCTACCGCCCCTGAGGGGTGCAGGCGGTCTTATCACCTGTGAGAGCGGACGCTCTTTCTGACGCCAATTTTCGACACCAGGCACTGGCTGACGACCAGGTCGGACGGCATGTAATGCGGAGAGTTCCTTTTCACTCATCGGCTCGCACCAGATAATGGCCACCAGAAACCAGAAATAGAAGTTCGAGGGGAAAGTCTCAAAGTAGGGAATGAATAATGACGCGAATGTAAACCCCCCGACACCGAGGAATACGGCCAGGAATAGGCCTCTTCTTTGGGGATTCCCGTATGCCAGGCGGTACCGGTGGTAACCTTGGAAGAGCGTCAGCGCGATGATCGACAGGAGAGTGACAAGACTCACGGCCCCCCGAAGGTACAGTGTCCTGAGGTAGTATGTTTCCGCATTAAGCAAATCACTTCGTCTCGTGAATGTTCCCACCAGGTATTCTGCCGGCTCAAAACGTTCTACTTCCGTCAATACGTCCATAGCGCCCGTGTAATGTCCATAGGCGCTACCCTCCCGGAGGCTTGAGAGGCTCTCAACGCGCTCGCTAAGATACTTGGAGACCCCGGCCTGGGGGAAGGCAAAGTAGAGTCCAACCACAAAGGCCAGGATCACGGCCACCGTCAGCGCACTCTTGACTTTGTTGCGGGCAAAAAGCATCAGGGCGATCACAGAGAAGATCATGGCAAAGATGGCGCTCAGGGATACGGTGCCCGCGAGCGCGCACAAGCACAGGACCAAAAGCGCGCCGACCTTTGCGGACCATCTTATTGCTTTCTCGGCTAGAAAGGCGAGCAAGGCCGTGATGGAAAGCATCAGAAAAACTCCGAAATCGTTGGGGGAGCCAAAGATGGAGCCATAGCGCGTGTAGAACCCACCATGCTCAAAGCCTGTCTCCCGGCCGGAGAACATCTCGACCGCCAGGAATAGGAGGCTGATGATGATCAAGGGAATGAAGAAGCGGAGGTGCCGGATGGAACTTTGACCTTGCAGAATGAAAGCAAGCAGAAAGACAATGGGAATGTATTCCAGCGGAAACCTCACATTCCAAAGGATAATTTGAAATGGGCTGCCGCGCCCATAGATCATGGAGAGGACTGGCAATCCCATGTGGGTACATATCAGGACTATCAAGATTAACCCCTGAGGAGTAAACCACAAGGGTACGCGCCGATCGAATCGCCCGCGCACCATTGCCTTAACACCGACAGCGAGAACAAAACCTACCCAGACGATGTCTTTGATAGCGCGCACCCAGTTCGGAGCATCCTCCTTATAGATGGTCGTTGTGTCTGCTCCCCACCCCATCACCCATCGGTTGTAATAGAAAACCACCGTAAAGAGTAGATAGACATCCATGAGGTTGGGCTGCAAATAGAATTTCCGGTCCAGGAGCGAGTGAACGAACAGGATTCCGAAAAGCCACGCGAGTGCCGGGCGATTGTAATAGGCGCCGTACGCGGCTACGAAAAGAAACCCCACGCGAAGCATTTGAAAGAGGACCTCGCCAAGCATGGTAGACTTCAAGGACTTTGTCTCCACAGCGATCTGCCCTAGTTCCCCGCTGCGCTCAATCGCCCGCGAACTGTAAGAACCAGCCATTCTCTCCACTCGTAATCACCTTATAGGTTAAAAGCCCACGCGGGGCTTCAGATAGCCCGCGTAGCGGGCGGCAGAATTTAGCCCAGGGCGCGAGCCCTGGGGGAACAGAATCCCGCCACTTCCTGTCTAGCCCCGCAAGGGGCGGCAGAGGCTTCGAGACTGGTTTCAGCCAGCATACCTTCTTTCGCCCCGCTGGGGCTCAACGGAACCCCAGGCGCTCTCGACCCCAGGGCTGGCGCCCTGGGCTAAGGTCTTCCGGCCCTCCGGGCCTTTGCCGTCACGTACCCATACGCTCAGAAGCGTGCAAAAATCGAGAAAAATGCACTGGCCTTCACTTCTACGCCGCGCAGGCCCAATTTGATCCGTTGACGTAAACTCAATTCTATCAACTCAAGCGAATCAACTCCATGCTTTTCAGCGCCTGGTAGTGGGTCAGTTTGGCGTAACGCCCCGATATATCGGGGCATTTTTGAAGTGTGTCGGGCTAACGCCGGGCGCTACAAATGCAAAATAGGCTCACAAGCTCCGCAAAGCAGCGAGGGTGGCTCTGGAGCAAGCTTCCCAGGAGAACTGTTTCACCCGCTCTCGGCCTCGTGCAATAAGCTGCTGCCGGAAAGCCCCGTCGGTTAAGAGGCGTTCCATCGCCATGGACATCTCTTCCACAGATTCCGGATCGAAGTAGATCGCCGCATTGCCGGCGATCTCCGGCAAGCTGGAGCGATTCGAGCTCATGACTGGCGCCCCGCTCGCCATAGCCTCCAGGGTTGGCAGCCCGAATCCTTCATATAGGGAGGGCATGGCGAAGCCGGCCGCACCCCCGTACAGAACTGACAAATCGGAATTGGGAACAAATCCTGTGCGGATTACCTTACCCCGATAAGACGGTTCAGCAAGCAGCCGGTTGAGATTCTCGTATCTCCACGTCTCCCCACCGCAAAGGACCAGTTGCAGGGCGAGATCCTTGCGGCGTTTGAGCAACAGCCCGTAGGCCTGCACCAGCCCGACCAGGTTTTTCCTGGGCTCCATTTTGCCCACCCACAGAATATAGGGAGCGCTGATCCCATATCGGGTCAGGACCTTCGCCTTCTCGCCTTCGTCCCTCACCGACGACTGGTATACGTCAGGGTCGAAGCCCAGGTAAGTCACCAGAATCCTTTCGGGCGCTATCCCGCAGACCGAGACCATATCAGCCTTGGAGTGCTCGGAATCGGTCAGAATAAGGTCCGCGCGGCGCAAGCTCGAGGAATAGGAGTGGCGATGGAAAATGGCGCGGAGCGAGTGACGGCGGAAACCGGGCAGGAGCGGGATGATATCGTGCACCACGATCGCCAGCCGAACAGCTTTGTAAAAGATCGGATAGGGGAAGGGCAGGAAAAGCACGTCCGGTCTCTGTCGTTTGGCAGCCAGCATGAACCGGCCTAGTCTCCAAAGGTCGCTAGGGCGCATGCTCGGGCACGGAATGAGTTCAAATCCGGGCCGATGCACCAATGTTACACCCTCCATTTCGTCAGGAGGAGGCACGAGGACACTAATGTTTACGGACGTCTCCTGGGCCGTCAGTCTCTCCATTTGTCGGAGCAAGTTGGTTGTGTAGCTGTGCAAACCCGAACCGATGTATCGGTGAGACAAAAAAGCGCCGTCTATGCAGATGCGTTGAGCCATTACCCTCCTGCCTACTGTCTAGGCTGCACCTCAGCCCCCACTTCTTCAAACACTCGAACCAATTTTTGCGCTGCGACGTCGTAGCGAAAATCCTTTGCCCGCTTGAGCCCCCTTTCGACCAGCGCGGAACGAAGCTCCGGATCGCTCTCCAGCCGCGTGATAGCGTCCGCAAACTCCTCCGGGCGTCTGGGCGAAACCAGGATTCCCGCGTCCTGGACGACCTCCGGAATGGAGGAGACGTTAGACGCCACCACGGGGACGCCGCAGGCCATGGCTTCGATCAAGGGGATACCAAAGCCCTCGTAAAGCGACGGCAGGACGAAAATGCGCGCGCCCGAATAGAGCGTCGGCAGGTCTTCCTCGGGCACGTAGCCCAGGAACTTGATTTCGCGCTCGGTGAGGCCCGCCCTCCCCACGCTTTCATAGATGCTCGAGTTTCGCCACCCCGAGCCGCCGGCAATCAGCAACTGCGCGGAAAAATCGCCTCGCGCGCGCAGAATCCGGACCACCTCCACCAGCATTACCACGTTCTTCCGCGGCTCCACGGTCCCCACCGTGCAGATGTAGTTCTCGGAGGTCTGGTACTTCCGGGCGATGTACTGCGCTGAAGATTTCTGATCCCGAGGCCAATAGTCCGGCGACACCCCCGGATAGATGACCAGGGCCTTCTCCGGGGGCACGCCCAGAATTCTTCCGACGTCGTGCAACGTATACTGCGAATTGCACACCAGCCGGTCAGCTCGGCGGATCGAAGGCTCGGCGAGGAACTGTTGCATGTAATAGTTCTTGCGTTCCGCGGTCTTGGGAAATATCCGCCAAACCAAGTCGTGGACGGTCACGATCTTGCCCAGGCGGCGCGGGAGGGCAAATGGCAGAACATGGTTCGTTTCCCAGAAAACCTCGATTCGGTCTTCCACGATTAGTTTCCTGGCACCCGACTGAAAGCTGTAGCTGAAGGGCCGAAACCTGCGTTTTTGCTGAAGGCGCTTGTGCCAGCGCGGGTTCTCAAAAGGAAGCCGGAAGTCCAGCTTGGAGTAGAGAAAGTAGTCGTTTGCCTGGTCCAGGCGCTCGAGCTCCACCACAAGGTTGAGAATCATCCGTCCGACACCCGTAAGCTGGTGCGATAAGGGTCGCGCGTCAATGCCGATTCTCATTCTCACACCTTCGGAGTAGGCAGGTTAGCCCGCCTTAAGGTTCCAGCCCTTCAGCCTCGGTGACTACGCGGCCAAATCGCTTCAGCATCCAGACATTGTGGTGCCGGCCTATGTAAGAAGCCGACGGCACTGCTTCGCTTCCATTTCGAAGATTCTCAGGATAATCCTCGCGCAGGCATCATACGTGAATTGTCTTGCGCGCTGGGATCCTCGCTTGGCCAATTCTTGGCGCAAATCGGGTTGTGAAAGCGCCCGATCTATGGTGGTTGCAATCTCATCCACCGAGGTCGGGTCGAAGGAAAGGCCACAATCACCGACGACCTCCGGCAGGCTGGAGCAGTTAGAACTCGCAATAGCCGCCCCGCAAGCCATCGCCTCCAATAGGGGTGACCCAAAACTTTCATAGACGGAAGGGAAGATAAACAACGCGGCCCCCGAATACAGCAAAGCGAGATCTTCATCAGCGATAAACCCCAGGAACTTCACGTCGCGCTCGGTGAGCTTCCATTTGAGAGTGGATTCGGCGATCCGCGATTTTCCCCAACCCTTTGCGCCCGCCACAACCAATGGGTGGGTCAGTTTCCCTTGCCCCTTAAGGACGCCGATGGCCTCGACCAACGCCGCCAAATTCTTCCGTGGCTCGATAGTACCGACGGCGCAGATGTATTTCTCTGAAACCCCGAACTTTCGGGCGATGTACCGTGCCGCTTCAGTGGGATCGTGGGGATGAAAATGTGGGGAGACGCCAGGATGGACTACTTCTACTTTCGTTGGGTTCACTCCCAACAGAAGCTCGAGGTCACGTTTTGTGGACGCAGAAACGGCTGTTATTTCATCTGCGACACGAACTGACCGCTCGGCAAGCAAACGATGCACAATGCGGTTACCCCACGCCATCGTCTCGGGGTAACGCCTCCAAGTCAGGTCATGCACGGTGAGGACCTTTCGAATCCTCTCAGGAAGGCCCACAGGGAAAAAGTGAGTCGGGCCCCAGAAGATGTCCAAATCATCCTGCTTGACCATCCGCAGGGCCTCCGTTTGAAACCATAGGCTGCTGGGCATAGAGGAGGCCACAGAATGGATTCGCTGCTGCCACCGGAGATTATGAAAGGGCAGCTCAAAGCTATGCTGCGCGTAAAGGAAATAGAGGTTTTCATGATCAATTCTCTCGAGTTCCCGCAGCACATTGGTGATGAAGCGAGCGATACCCGCGGGTGGGCCTGATAATGCCCGCGCGTCAATTCCGATTCTCATTATAAAATCACCGAACTGTAGGGGCGGTTCGCGAACCGCCCCTACGGCGAGGGCCACGCCCCCTACATGTTAACTCAAGTGGTTTTGGTTCGCTCCAAGCCGCGTAAGCGGCGACGTCCTTTGGCCCGCGGCGACAGCCGTGGGAATGGGAGACGCCCCCAGAACGCCCCCAGCCCCGTAAGGGGCGGCATCGGTTCGAGCGCGCGCGGGTGCCCCGTGCCCGCCACAAGCTTATGTCGCCCCTAGGGGGGGTTGGGAACATGTTTTCGATCTCTTTTCTCCCACGGCTTGCGCCGTGGGCCACAAGATGACACCCGCTACGCGGGCTTTGTGGCAAACCCCGGGGCTTGAGTTAACGCTTATACGGCCGCACCCCTCTTGCGGTTCAAGATTTCGGAATACATGTCCTCCATTTGCGCGCAGATCGAATTCCAGGATAGAGCAGTGGCAACCGATCTTGATTTCGCTTCCATTTGCAAACGATCTTCCGGCGTAAGCAACAAGAACTTCTGGATCGCCTCTCTTAGCCTGTCAGCACTCTCGGGCTCTACCACGAAACCCATTCCTGCCTCCCTGACGGTTGGCCCCATCGCACCGAGGTCGCTGGCGATGACGGGTCTGCCGTGAGCACAAGCAAAAGTCAGGATCCCACTCTGTCCTTGGAAACCAGTCCCGTAAGGGAGAATGACTGCATCCGAGGCAAGGAAATAATCGTGCATGCGGCCTGCATCGA
Organism: uncultured Acidobacteriota bacterium; assembly: GCA_963832915.1. Lineage (GTDB taxonomy): Bacteria > Acidobacteriota > Terriglobia > UBA7540 > UBA7540 > CAVROP01. The sequence continues at coordinate 98,546 of CAWHWE010000016.1, read as the reverse complement.
TATATCTGATTTCGGTGGAAACGAATTCCTCACACCCGCGCGAGCGGATAAGCTCCTGGATAGCCGCGGCATCATAATCGTGCGGCTCGCCGGCGATCAGCAAACGACAGGAGGGCAAGCCTTTGATAGCCTCGAGGGCGAGGTCAATCCTTTTATCCCTCCTTAAAACTCCAAACAGCAGGAAGACCGTCTCATCCTGGGAGAGATTCAATCGGCGTCTGGCCCCATCCTTGTCGCTGACATCTTGCGGCTCGTCCATCCCGTGGGGGAGAAAATGAACCTTGTTTCGGGCAGCCCCGCTTAACTTAAGCCGAGTTGCCACTTCACTCTTAAAGTCTTCGTCCATCACGATCAACGCATCCAGATCCTTCCTGATAAGTCTGCCCAGAGAATAGAGATAGAGCGCCTTGCGAGGGCGCCCCCTTAAGCCGATGCCTGGCCTTATCAGGGAGGATGCGTGGAGAATGGCAAGCATTGCGGTTCGCTTAGCATACGCCCTCGTCATCATCGTATGTAATGTGAGAACGAGTGAAATGGGGTCAGCGTCCAAGAACTGGACTACGTCAAAGTTCCCTTCTTCTCGAAACAAGGACAAAGCGCGGCGAAACGTCCTCAATTCTCGCAACTGTCTATTATAGAAAGCTCTCTCTGATCGAACGTCAATCTTCCCGTGGAAGAGTCGCGCATCCAAGACCTGTTCTGATTTTGGGGCGGCATCGATAATCCTGAACGCAGCCACTGCCGGCGCGTACATGGGGGAGAGCCCTCCATAGGTCACCAGTGTCACTTGGTGGCCGCGTCGCGCCAAACCTCCACAGATTCGACTCGCGAACCACTCGAAGTGACCTGGATTTATCGTATATGGCTCTACCGCAAGTATTCTCAATTATTGCTCCGTTATGATCCGTTTTTGAGCTGGGGTTGAATACTTAGCCCTCTCCCCTGGGAGAGGGGGAGCACATGATACTGCCTCTTAGTGGTACTTTCATCTTACGAACTGTCACGTTTTTTATGGGGGGTAACCCAAAGCAAACGTGACCAATAAGCCGAAACTCTCCCGGGTTTTGTGGCCCTCGAACAGATGAGCTCTCACGCACTAAAAAACCGTCAGGAGGCTTCCTTTGGAGAGCCTGATACAAGCTGCTGAGCCGGAGGCATCGGCAGATGGAAGACAATCGTCTGTCCGCTGCGGCCACCCGGATATAGAGCGGTTACGCATCGATACACCAGACGGCGGGCTGGGTGCCTCCTAACCGAACCTTCGGATCCGAAGTAGTCTTTAAATTCGTGGAACAGGATTTCGAAGCCGCAGGCCTCTCCGATTTTCCGCAGCTCGCTGCCCGTGTATTCCCGATAGTGGCCCGGATTCTTGTCGTAGCATCTGATTCTTTCATAGGGGTGAATTCCGGCCAGCATCTGGATTCTTCTCGGTAGCCATACGGCGTTGGGCGTCTGGCAGACCAAAATTCCGCCCTGTCTAAGTATCGACCCCAAAAACAGAAGCACGAGCTCCGGAGCTGTGTAGAGGTGCTCCATTACCTCAGCGATGACAATCAAATCGAATGGCGGGAGCTTGAGCCATGAACCTGGGTCCTGAGTCCGGTTCAGGTCGAATGTCACGTGGGGAATAATTTTGGGCTGGGTATTACGCAATGCGGTGTGACCTCCCATGTCCTCTTCGACCGGGAAACCTAGTGTTTCCACCCCTGAATAATACTCGGCCAACTCGTAAGAAAACTGACTGCGTCCGATATCCAAGACTCTGCTCTGTCGCTGCGGTAAATAGCGGACGCAAATTTCCAGCAAATACTTCCACCTCCTGGAGTGAAATGAGACGTAGTCATGGTCCACAAGGCCGATTTTAGATAGATTAATCAATTCCAGCGCCCGCCGGACAAGAGACTCGCTATCTGGTGGGCCCGTCGGTTGTTCCCTCCTCGTCACGGACACGTCCTGTGTATGGAAATTATTGTTTTCACGCTCCACTCGCTTTGTTTCATACCTCCTGCCAGTTACACTCTTTTGCTTGAGGCCATCTCTCCTTGCGAGCTAGCTGACTGAACGGATCCTGCACGCAGGAAGCGACGTCAACCTCCGGCAAAAATGCTTCTCCGACGCCGTCCCGAATGAAAAAGGCATTGAATCCGAATCGCCGAAAAGTGTGTTGAAGGCTGCTTCCGACGTTAGGCCACCTTTCTGATCCATAAACTTTGACCCGTGTTATTCAGGAAAGCAGGGAACCGGTCTCGGAAAACATCCGGGAAAAGAAAGCCCACGTAAGAATTGAAGGCCACTAATTCGAACTGCGGGTTTCCCGCCAGAAAGGCCCTTAGGACCAGAGACTCATTCCAAGCTCGGCCTTCGCGAATCCATGCTGCCGGGTACGAGAACGGGTAGAAGATGTCATGGAAATGCACGAGGACACCCGGCTTCAGTCGAGGGAGAATCCTCAACAGAATGAAAGTAACGTCACTGCCGATTTTGCAAACGTGTGATGAGTCAATGAAAAGGAGATCTTGTGCCTCGAGTTGGTCGAACACCGACAACGAGACTTCCTGAACCCGCCGGACGAGGACCGTCGCGATGGACCTGTCGTGGGGTGAGAGCAGCGAAAAGAGTCGATCCGGATACGGCTCAATGAATGTCACCGCAACCGACGCGTGAGTCTGGTCCAGTGTGTCGAGCATCACTGCGGAGGAAAACCCGGAGCCCACCTCGATGATCCTTTGAAGTTTCTCCCTGCGGATAATGCCTGAAAGGGTGAAAGCATCCGACAGTGGAAACCAATCGTTTTCCGTGAAATATCGGTAACTGTCAGTTTTCTGGTGCGGAAAGGGTAGGACCGGGAATCCGTCCAGAAGGTCTTCGTAGTAGGACCGCTGCTCGCCTGGTCGCAGGTTAACATGCTCCCACCACTCCGCGCCATCAAATCGCAGGTTCGAGTCATCCGATCCAAGGCTCTGAATATCCAGCAGGGGCGAATTGTAATGCCCAGGAGGGGAGAAGACCAAAGCTCGCAAGTTCGGCTGGAGACGGAGCCTGCGTTCCTGAAGTCGATTCTGGATGAACCGAAAATATGACTTCGGATTCAATATCTTCTTCAATCGCGGCATCTAAACAACGCATCCCCTCTCCACATGTGGCTGCACTGCTGCATCAGGGTCTTTTGGGCACCGGCTTCATTAGTCTACACGAGAATCAAGAGTTGATCTGAGTTTTTCAAGAATTGGCCATGCGAGTCGATTTAGTATTTCATTGAGCATTCTCTTTATAGTGTTCCTGTAGCCCGCACAACATAATCATGCAGCACGCTCCGGATATCTTCGAACACAAAAGGTATGTACATAAGAGTGGACAGGGGGATGCGTACCCACACCGGCACGCCTATGGCTTGCATTAGAAGGCATGAGCCCGCAATGCAAACTCCTCCCAGCAGCGGCCGAAGCCAGGCACTGAACTGGAACGCCCCGATGGTCCGTCGGTAGTAAGGAAGAGAGACCAACCACCCCGTCAAGTCAATGCTGGCTACCACCAGAGCGCCGCCCAGGATCCCCAATCGGGGAACCAATATTAGTCCTCCTCCTATTGAAATTATCGTGCAAACGATGACTACACGGAGCATCACCCAATCCTTCCCGAAGGCAATCAAGCAGTTCGTATAGCCGCAGATTGCGAAAAGGAAAATTATAGCGATGGCCATGATGCGGAGCAATGGGGCCGCCCCCGCGAACTTTGCGCCGTAGAGAATACTTATGATCGCCGGCGCCTCCGCAGAGGCGTAAGCGGCAATAAAGAAACCGATGATCATGTGTACGCGCGCATAGAGCAAGGCTTCTCTTCGGGCCAGAGCAGGGTCGCTGCCGGCAAAACGCGTGAGACGCGGAAGGAAAACCGAAACGAGCAGCGCAGGTATCTGCGTGGCCAGATCAAGCAAGCGGTATGCTGCCCAGAAGATTCCCAAGGCTGCCATCCCCAAATATGCCTGGACGATCAGGTTGTTTGCGTAATGAAAGACAATGATCAGGGCCATGGTCCCCCCGAGAGGAAGGGAGGCGATCAAGGTCTTTCTGGCCTCTTTAAGGGAGGGCAATTGAAATTGGACTTTTGCTCTCTTTACTAGAATTACGTACACCACGGCAGTCATCAGAACACTGGTCGCAGCAGAGATAAGAGCATAAACGTAGACATCCTGCGGCGAGTGGACCAGCCATAACAGGGCGATTACGGTCAGGCATGCATTGACGACGTTCAAGGCGGCGGGGAACCGCGTCAGTTCCAATCCGTTCAGGACCCAATCCGCGGAAAGAGCCATAGTGAATAACAGCAATCCACAGCAGAGAACAATAAGGCGCTTGGCGGGATCCGAGAGGAAGACATAGGCGAACAGTATCAAACCTCCGTACCCAAGGAACGCCAGGATAAATTGCGTTGCGTTGACAATCACCAGGACTTTACCGGCCCCCGCGCGGTCGCGCGCCACCTCGCGCGTACCCCATGTCAGCAAGCCCGGTGAAAGCACAATGCTCGCGTAGGCCGCAATCGAGACTCCGTAGGCCAATAGCCCATAGTTGTTCGGGCCCAGCACGTGCGCCACGTACGCCAGAATAAACAAGCCAATGAGCTTCTGGGTTATCGCGGCGCCAATCACCGAGAAAAGGTTAAGAAACAGAGAAGAGTGGAGGGACCGACGCGCGACCTTGAGGGCGCCAGGGCCCCCAGGAAATCTTTCCACGAGCGATGCTGTTCGATTGACTAGCTCGGTTACCATCCGGAACCTTTTGAGGTCATAAGGCGCGGGTGGCGCAGGGTCGAAAATTCGTCGGTTCACGGTGCAGCCCCGGCGGGAGAAGTGACGAGTTCAATGTGGTAGCCGAGGCTTCGCAGTTCGCGGATCATTCTCTTCGCTCTGCTTTGTGCGGACTTTTGGCTGACCGCGGGGCCCCGTTCCTGGTAACGGACACCTTGGTGCAGAATCTTCCAGAGCAGGCGACAAAGGCGATGGGCAAGGATGCCGATGGTTTGGTTGTGGCCCAAGCGCGTGACATAACGGCGGTAGAGAAGAGCGAAGATGCTGCCCTTGAGTTTGGCGGCGGCATTGGCGGCTTGATTAAGAATGCGCCGCATATGGCGGTTGCCTTTGGGAGACCGACTGCTGGTGTTGACTCCGGCGCTCTGGTTCTTGCCGGGGCAGGCCCCTACCCAGGATGACAGGTCCCCGGCGGAAGGAAACGCGGCGGCTTGGGCTCCCACTTCGGCCATGATCTGTTGTGCGGAATCGACTCCCAGGCCGGGGACCTCCGCCAACCGTTGCACTTGGTCCTGGTGCTTGCTGAGCAGCGTGGCCATCTCTTCTTCCAGTTGACGGATCTGCGTCTCGATCCGTTGCCACTCCTCCAGCGCGGCCTTCAGCAGCTTACGGTAGAGGGGATGGAGGTCTCGGCAGGCTCCCAAGGCGTCGCACAGTTGCTCCCGCGTGGCCCGCAGGCGACGATCGGCCAGGGCCACCAGAGCGGCCGGGTCACTCTCGCCCTCCGCCAATGCCTGCAACATGCGCCGCCCGCTCGTGCCCAGCAGATCGGAGACTAAGCTGGAGAGCTTAATCTGAGCCTCTTCCAGCAACGCTTCCAAACGGTTGTGGAGTTGCACCTGATTGCACCGCAACTGGTACTTGGTGCGCATCACCGTCCGCCACAAACGCTGTTCCGGGTCAGGCACAAAGCTCAGCCGCAGCTCGTTAGCCACCAGCCGCTTGACCAGCCGTTCGGCATCGGCAAAATCATTCTTGCGTCCGCGCGGCCCGCGGTCCGACTGGGCCTGCGCCAGATGCAGACCTCCCGAGGTCGGACCAGCCCCTTCCCGCTTTCGGCACCCCGGCTGCCAGTACCGTTCCAGCGCTCCCCAGACCGGTCTCCAGTACTGCGCCGTCGACTCCATCACCACTTCCTCGACCTGTTGTTCGAGCAGCCAAGCCGCCAGCGCCTGCAGTTGCGCGGGGCTGGTGCCAAACGGCCTCCGCTCAAACGCGTACTCGCCGTGCACTTCCACTTCCGACACCACCACCGCCAACATGCGCTTATGCACGTCAATTCCTGCTATCTTATAAGACATCACACGCTCCTTCGGACGGGAGCGGAGAGCGTGCCTTCGATTTCCTTAAGCAGGGTCACGGGCTATCGCCGCTCCCTCCGCGGGAGACCACGACGCCCAATTATTCGCTCAACACGCACGCTCCGGATCAGACATACATACGGCCTCAACTTCTCCAATGCGCCATCGACCTTACCGCTCGCCGCCGCGACCATCTTACCCTCAAGTCCATTTTCATGGGGTTTCGCGGGCCAACGGCCCTAAGAGACATACATAGAATGCAATGTATGCGCCACCCGTGGGAATGACCAGCGTGGACCATTTTTCAGGAGGGCACACCGGGACGCGGAACAGGTCTACACATTCGAATACAGATTCCCGGCCTCCAGGGCTTTTGCCGCTCGCACCAACTCGTCGATGCCCTGCTCCAGGCTTATCGTGGTGTTGTACCCGTACGATTTGATCTTCTGATAGGAGACCACGTAGTCCCGCCTGTCCTCATCCTCGCCGACCTCCGCGTAGCGGACGGAATAGTCGACCTTACGCCGAATCATCTCGCATACCTGCGCCTTGCTGCAATTCATCTCTTCCGATCCTACATTGAAAACCTGGCCCTGCATTCGGGCGCCATGCTCGATTCCAAACAAGAAGGAGCGGGCGATATCATATACATGGATAAAGGTCCGCATGGCGTGTGCCTCGTAAAGTACGAGATCCCGCATCGAAAGGGCCGTACACACGAAGTGGTTAACCAGCAGGTCCAATCGCATCCGGGGAGAGACTCCGAAGGCCGTCGCAAAGCGGTAGGCAATCGTGTTGCAGTTCTCCAATAGGTATTGTTCCGCAGCCGCTTTCGTCTTTCCGTACAAGCTGAGGGGATTGAGAGGCGTTTCTTCCGTACACACCTCATCCCGCAAAGCCCCATAGGTGCTGCCGGTGGAAGCAAATAGGACCGGGCGCTCACGCCCGGCGGCTCCGGCCACCACCGCGCTCCCAGCTACATTCACGTTCTCAGCCAAGCCGGGATATTTTCGACAAGCCGGATAGCCGACGATGGCCGCCAAGTGGACGACGACGTCGGCGCCCTTCATGGCCCCGGCCATTTCGCGTTCGTCTCGAATATCTCCGACGAGCAACTCAAAACGGCGGTTCCGGAAATTAGATAGCAGTCCAGCCCCGCCGTACACCAAGTTGTCAACTACCCTCACCTGATAGCCCCGCGCAAGAAGCAATGGGACAAGAACACAACCAATGTACCCAGACCCGCCGGTAACCAAAACTCTCAAATCAGACATTCCAGCATTCCCCAACCCCGTCAGGAGCGGAATCCCGCGTACGCGGGACCGTGGGCTACAATCTTCCGTCCCCGACGGGGTTGGGAAGCGCCCCCCCCCCGACGGTTTGACTTCATCAACGAACTTACGTTAGATGACACCAGAGGGAGTTGAGCAACCGCAGAAGCAGCTCTCGGGAAAGCGGGAGGTGTTGGCGTTTTGTCGGTCCGCTTGGGCGTAGGGGTGGTGTTCAGGCCGGCGACTGCCGACTTGAACGCCCGCGCTACACTGTCCAGCTAGTTACGGGGCTCTACTCTCGCTGGCCGTGGGTCGCTGCCAGGGAGTCATCGTGCTACCCGTTCGTTTTGCCCACTCGGTCCCCAGCATCCTGGTCTGTGGATTCCTCCGTAGTGCTTCCATACCCGGACCCGTATTCATATCCGTACCCGTATTTATTCGAACCCCCGAAGCCATATTCACTCTTGCGCATATCCACGTCGTTAAGCGCCACACCCAGAATGCGTGCGCCAGAGGCATAGAGCAAAGCGCGAGCACGACGAACGACGTGGTATGGGGTTGCGTATCCCCGCACCACCAAAACCACTGCATCCGTCAGCGTTGACAGGATGCGGCTATCGGCAACGCTCAACAGAGGCGGGGAATCCACCAACACGTAATCGAATTCGGATCGAAGCCTGCGCAGCAAGTCACTGGCTACGGGCGCAGATAAGACTTCCGCCGGATTAGGTGGGACGGGGCCGCAAGGAATGACACTCAGATTCACGACGCCGGGCACGGTAAGAATAGCCTGGGCCAAATCCACATGGCCCGTCAAGCATTGCACAAACCCGGGCTTGTTTTGCACGCCCGTGGAGGTGTGGCAGGATGGCCGCCGCATGTCACAGTCCACGATCACCACTCGGCTGCCCAAGCTGGCCAAGGTAGCTCCCAAATTGACTGTAGTCGTGGTCTTGCCTTCGCCAGGAAGGGCGCTGGTAACTAAGAGGCACCTCGGCACGGGATGAGCCGAGAGCAAAATCGAGGTACGAAGAGAGCGGAAAGCTTCAACGGCGGCAGCATGGGTCTGAATCGCCGGTGCGATCGCCACTTGCTGACCCGGGACAGGTGCGGGCAACTTACCCTGCTTCGACTTGCCGTCGCCGTTAAGAGGAAACGACTGAACTACGCCCAATGAGGGCAAACGCAAAAGGTTCTCGACCTCTTCCGAGGTCTTGAGAGTATTGTCCAAATATTCTTGAAAGAACGCTAAGCCGACGCCTAAGGCAGTTCCGACGATCAGGGCCAACACGAGGTTGAGCAGAACGCGAGGCTTGCTGGGACCCCGGGGGACCTCGGCAGCATCGACGACTCGAATGTTACTTGCCGTCACCCCGGCAGAAACCCTTGCCTCCTTCATTCTTTGCAGCAACCCATCATAAAGGAACTTATTCGTGTCCACTTCCCGCTTCAGAATGTTGTACTGGATAGTCTTTGAGGCAATCTCGTTGACCTCACCCTTTGCCTCTTCAACGGCTTTTGCCAAGAATTTTTCGCGCGCAATCGAAACTTGGTAGTCCTCCACGATATTCTGCCCCAGCACTTTTTTCTGGCGGTCGAGGTCAGCTTGTAAGCTATCGATTTGTTTCTTAAGGGCAATAGCTTTGGGATACTCCGGCTTAACCGTGGCCGTCAATTGGGCATAGTCGCGCTCTACTTCGGCAAGGCGGGTAGCCAGATTTTGAACCAACCCGTTGGCAAGAACCCCGGGAAGGTCTTGAGTCTTCCCGGACTGCACTAGGCCGTACATCGATTCCTTTTGATAACGATCGGCTTGAGCCTTGGTGTATTCCTGTTGAAGCTCGCCTAATTTAGTATTAACGAGATTCTGACTTTCCGTCAGGAAGACAATCGAATTTGCCTGCGCATATGCCTGCAGGCTATCCTCGGACTTTTCCAATTGAGCCTGGAGCGGCACCAACTGTTTTGACAGCCACTCCGCCGCCTTATTTGCCTCGTCCCATTTTACCTCGCGGTTTTCATTGGCATAGTCGTCCGCCAATTTATTGGCGACTTCTGCGGCCAGTTTTGGATCATAAGATTCGAAGGACACCTCGACGAGATTGCTTCGGCGCACCGGGCTGATGTCAAGCTTTTTGGAGAAGTTACCCACGCTGTTGAGGTACGCGCCACTATTAGGGCCGACAGGACGGGGATCGGAGGGGGAGGGAGTCCGATCCGGGTTCAGGTCAATCAACCCCAGCAAGGGATGGCTTTGATAAAACTCCGGATACCGATACAATGCCAAGTCGTTGATGACGCGCTCAGCAAGGGTACGGCTTTCAAGAACCTTGTATTGAGTCTCCCGGTAGCTGTCCACGTCCCTCGATTCGGTCCCGACCACTTGACTAAAGGTCAGCACACTGGGCTCTTCGGGATTGATCTCCAGCAGGACCTTCCCCTCGTAAATGGGTTTTTGCTTCAAAGTCCCGATGGCGACCGTCATGAATACGAACAGGAGAGTGGCAAGTACGGTCCAGGGGCGTTTCAGGATCAATTGCCAATAGTCAAGCAGGTGCGGCACTTCTTCGGCCGAGACGTCCAGCGTCTCGATCGGTTGCCGCAAGCTCTGGCGGCCAGGTACAACCAGGCTCTCAGCGTCTTCTCTTGTGGAGAGTTCTGTGTTGGGCATCAATCACCAAGTCGAAGCCGGGTCGCGCCTATTAATGCACCCAGATGAGCCACCCCGTGAGAGCAGACATACCAGTTTGGGTAGCCTGCTGGCCCACAAATTTCGCTTTGCTTTCGGGAACATAGAGGTTGTCGTTCGCCGCCAGCGTTATGTCCTCGGCCTTTCCTTTTTGAATCTTCGTTATGTTAACAGGGACCTCTGTCCTGGAGCCGTCCTGGTTAGTTCTCCAAATACGAGCGCCTCCCTTGGATGCACTTCCGGTAAAACCTTCCGCCATGGTGATTGCCTGAAGAACCGTTATGGTGGGGCGGTCCTCGAGGACAAACCCGCCCGGCCGTTTCACCGCTCCTGACACATAGATAACGTCGGCCTTGCTTACGGAAATGATGTCGAGAGGTTTAATCTCGATGTTGAGGGCTTCATCCTTCGTGTAGAGGAGCCGGTTGAGGTCGACTTCAATTTGGTCCGGCCCACGCACGTGCATTCCATCGACCGGCTGAAGATCCTTAAAGCCGCTCTTGCGAGTTATCACTACTGTGCGTCCCGCCGGTGATGTGTTCTTCTTGCCAAAACCACCGGCCATTGAAAGGACCTCAATCAGGGTGCGCTGCCCAGCAAGGGAATAGAGCCCAGGCTTTTCCACCGCCCCAATGATAGATACAGGCTTAGCCTTGAACTCGTTAACATAAACCGTCACCTGAGGATCCTGGAGGTAATTCTCACCCCATTTGTCCGCAAGCTCTTTCCGGAGCTCCTCGGCGGTCAAACCGGCCGCTTGGACTCGACCAATCAAGGGCAGGATAATCATCCCATCGTTGGCAACTCGAACTTTTTTCGACAGTTCAGGAACGTTAAAGACATCGATATTGATTACATCCTCAGGTCCCAGTACGTAATTTGGACCGATGGGGCCACCGAAATACTGGTCAGAATTTTCTGGCGCGTTTCCCGTTGTATCCGTGTTGTCCGTGGGATTTTGAACCCCTTGGTTGTCCTGGGAAGCAGGCTTATCCTGGGCACCCTGCGCGCGCGACGGAGCCGAGGTTAATAGGAACATGAGCGATAAGCAGATGGTTGAGCTCAGAGATGGATGTTCCAGTAGACCCTTCATTTCTGCCTCGATATAGCCCACTCCCCCCTGTCGCGACCTTGCAATTAGGAGTTCCTTGAGGAGATACGCACGCGAAACCCTAGCTGCATTAATTTACCTGTGCGCCGTCACAAAGTCAAGTTAAATGACGCTAAATGGCGCTTGGTTTCCCGAACTTCTATCGTATAATAGAGCCGAAAATTCGAGTAGGACGGCGAGTATGCAAATTGCCATAAAAGCGAAACCTGCAAGGTTGTTGCTAGTCGGTGTCGAGGCTGCAATAGTCCTAGTGCTGATAGGTTGGGTGGGCAAGGGCTACGTCGCAAATGCGCTGGCGAGCAGGCCGACCGTGGGCAACCTCGAGCGTGCCATTAAGCTCGACCCGAGCAATGCCGACTACCATATGCGATTAGCCGGTCTCTACGAATACAGCCCCGTGGATTTCCAACTTGAGAAGGCCGAGGAACATTTTCGCCGCGCTACAAATCTTAATTCCTTTGACCCTGAGACCTGGCTGGAATTGGCGGCTGCGATGGAGTTCCAAGGCAGACTAGGGGAGGCTGGAGCCTGCCTGCGCCGGGTGGATCTACTGGCACCGAATCTCCCTGGCTATCAATGGCCAGTCGCCAATTTCTACTTATTGCCGGGCAATACCGACGAAGCTTTCCGGCATTTCAGGGTTGTGCTTGCCGGCACGGCGCAATACAACAGCAACGTCTTTGCCTTGGCTTGGAAGGTCACTGACGATGCTGGGAAGATTCTTCAGGAACTGATTCCCGAACAATTCACAAGCGAATTCAGTTATTTGAATTTTCTAATCTCCCAGCATCGCTTGGATGAGGCACAGGCCGTTTGGAAACGAATTGTGGCCGGGCGAGGGGATTTCCCTCCTGACCATAGTTCCCCTTACATTGACAGTCTGATCGGCGCTCGCCGGCCGCAGGAGGCGTACCAGGTTTGGACCGACCTCCAGAAAAAGGGGCTCATTCGATACTCGTCGATGCCCTCCGAAAAGAACCTCATTTTCAATGGCGACTTCGAGGATGAGTTGTTGAATTTCGGCTTTGCGTGGAGAATCATTCCCCTGGAGGGTGTCTACGCAGGTCTGGACACTTCCACTTATCACTCGCCTGGCCATTCCTTCTTGATTCAATTCCCGGGTAATCAGAACCTGCCGTACCAGAACGTTTACCAGTATGTGAGAGTATCACCCGGGCAATCCTACCGCCTTCGGGCCTTCATGAAAACCGAAGGCATTACCACCGACAGCGGCCCTCGCCTGGAGGTGTACGATGCTTACAACGCCGCCGCACTGGACAAGCTATCTGACGATTTCACCGGCAGTACCGACGGATGGGCACCTTTGCTTTTGGATTTCGCTGCCGGACCAAAAACCGAATTGATCGTCGTGAGACTTACCCGGTTGCCCAGCAAGAAGTTAGACAATCTTATCTCGGGAAGGGTCTGGCTGGATGACATCCAGCTTACTCCCGCGCAGAAGTGAAACTTCTTTGGGGTTGTATCCTACCAACCTTTTCTTCTTCAGGCAGTGTCGTGCGTTTGCTTGACCCTTGTCGAAGCATCTTGGCGCGTTGAGGTTGCCCCCGCGCCAAGCATCAAGACAGAGAACGCGTGCCACTTCCATTTGCGGCTGAGACTCCCGAAATCGAAAAATTTTGTGGAACTTTTCGGAGCTCCAAAGGGAATCCGGCATTGTACACGTCCACGGACGGGGAATTCTCCAAGATAAACGAACTTGGCAGGAACGCTCTATAAGTGACTAATCGTCGCGTGTAGAACGACATGCTAATATGTATTTATCACAGCCTGATGCATTTTTCTTGGCAGTTCAGGCAACGATTGAAATTCCCATTGTCGTTTGGCGGAAGTTCTCGAGAAGGAAAATACTGGATGGAGGGTGTTGAGATGGGTGCAAAGAGACGGGTCATGGAACGTATTGAGAGTTGTACCCTTGGCACGCCTTTTCGGCTTACTTGTTGGTGTTTGGCAACGATTGCTCTCCTGAGTGCTTTTCTCACCTTGAGTTGCGGTGGAGGGGCAGCAACAACAGCAACGCCGGCTCTGGAAATTCAAGTCTCCCTCACTCCGCCAACAGCGCAGGTAGCGCTCAGAGGGCAAGTGCAATTTTCAGCGAATGTGAGTGCGAGCAGTGCGGGTGTTTCGTGGTCGGTGAATGGGGCTGGAGGAGGGAACTTGACAGTGGGGTCGATTGACAACACAGGCCTTTATACGGCGCCGAATTTTCTCCCATCGCCGAACACGGTCACGGTGACAGCGGCGAGCGTGGCTGAGCCGACGCAGTCGGCGACGGCGTCAGTAACTATCGTGAACCCGGCGCCGGTGATTAGCTCCATCTCGCCGGCCACGGTCAACGCGGGAAGCGGAAACACGACGTTGACAGTGACCGGAACGGGTCTCGCTTCTCAGTCGACGGTCGAGCTGGAGAGCACGGCACTGGCGACGACGTATTGGAATTCCAACGTGTTGACAGCAGTCGTACCGGCGGCGATGTTAGCGAGTTCAGGGAGTCTGGCGGTGGTGGTGACGACGCCGGCGCCGGGTGGGGGGACGAGTTCGGCTGCAACCCTCACCGTGCTGGCGCAAGGATCGGTTGTCTCACCGACTGGAAATCCTCAGGTAGCCTTGTACTCCTATTCGACGCCGCGAGAGGCTTCCGTCTACGTGGAGTTTGGAACGGATACGACCTATGGCTTGCGGACCTGGGCGCAGAGTACGCCGGCGGGCGGCGGGACCGTCGCGATTCTCGTCGCGGGAATGAGGGCAAATACGACCTATCACATGCGGGCGGATGTAAGTTTCCCGGACGGCACCCAGTTTATCGACACGGACCACACGTTTACCACTGGGGGCCTGCCACCCTCTCGCGTTCCGCAGACTTCTGTTACGAATCCCAACGGACTATCGCCCAGCCCGGGGGCCATACTCCTGAACCTCGCGGCAGGAACTTCCAATCAGGTGGAAGCAGCGGCGGTCGATAACGCGGGAAACTTAATCTGGTATTATGATTACGATTCTTCCCTTGGCATTCCTTTCCCGATTAAGCTTCTGCCCAATGGGCACATGCTGATAACTCTAGGCACGACGATCGCCGGGGGGACCGTCCAAGAGATAGATTTGGCGGGAAATCTCATCCGACAGATCACTCTCGCCGACCTCAACGGTTGGCTCTATGCTGCTGGTTATACCCCGGATATAACAGCGATCCATCACGATTTTCTCACCTTACCCAATGGACACTTGATCTTGCTTGTTTACCATTCCCGGAACTTCACAGATCTTCCGGGCTATCCCGGCACGACAGCAGTGGTCGGCGATGCGCTTATTGACCTCGACCAGAATAACAAGCCGGTCTGGGTGTGGGACACCTTCGACCAGCTCTGCGCCCCTAACCCCACCAGCCCCTGCATGGATGTCAACCGCCATCCGTTGGGCCTCCCTGACTGGACACACTCCAATGCCATCGTCTACTCGCCGGACGACGGCAACTTGATCCTGTCAATGCGGAACCAGGGTTGGGTGATCAAAATCGACTACGAGAATGGCCAGGGATCGGGCGTTATCCTCTGGCGGCTTGGCTACCAGGGCGATTTCACACTGACGAACGGGCAAACCCCAGATTGGTTTTTCGCGCAACACTATCCGGCCTTGGTAAGTCCAAACAGCACCGGCGTTTTCGATCTTGTGGTTTTTGACGATGGCGACAACCGTGTCCTCGATGCCGCCGGGGACGTGTGCGGCGCTACAGGCCAACCTGCCTGCTACACCCGCGTTCCGATATTTCAAGTCGATGAAGTCGCGATGACTGCGACCCTCCTCTGGCAAGACAACCTGGCGCCTGTTTACACTTTCTGGGGGGGAAGCGCGCAACAACTGAATGACAGCAATGTGGTTTTTGGCATCAGCGCACCTTCAGACGATCCTACCGGCGGACGGTATATGGAGGTCACGGACGCCCCCAGTCCGCAAGTTGTTTTGCAAATGGAGGTTTCCGGTCAGAACGCCTACCGCGCCGTTCACCTTCCCAGCCTATACCCCGGTGTGCAGTGGTAAGGAGGGAGTAACGGGCACGCCCAATAGGCAAGGCGGTGCCAACCCCTCATTGTGTGGCGGTGCAGTTTGATGTAGAGGCTGCTTTACGCCGCCATTTGGTCCGTCGGCTGATGGATAATCTCGCCGCTACAATACCAAACCGACCCACTACTCGTTGTGCAATTCCTCTTGACGTATCCTGCGCATAATAGTACGGTGTAAAAGATCCAAAGCAATTGAGGGGGTGTTCCGACCTAGAGTAACTCGTTCAACTACGAGCGCGCCGGCGCTGACCTCTGCGGCCCATTGGGATCAGCAAGGCGGCCGGCAGGCGATGAGTAAACATCCATCGAATAGAGGAGGTCCAAATCGATGAAACGTTCAATCGAGTTAATGGCGGTAGCAACGGTGGTACTGCTGTTTGGCTTCACCATTTCCGTCCCGGCCCAGACCATGTTTGGCGGGGGTAGAGTGATCATCCCAGAATCCAGTCAAGCACACGCCGGCGACGCGGGTGTTCGTTTCCATACACACTTCCAGGTTTTCATGCCCAACGTGGAGAAGCCTAATGCAGGGCCCCCCTATTCCGGTTATGCTTTTGAGACGCCAGCTTCGCTCGCCTGTGTCTATTATCTCGTTCCGGATACAACGAATGCACCGAACTGCAATCCCAACAACGCCGCTCTGACGAACCCTAGCGGTGGGAGCAAGACCATTGCAATCGTCGATGCCTATGACGACCCGTATGCTGAAAGCGATCTGGATTTTTTCTCTGGGCAATTCGGCCTTCCGACGCCAACCTTCGCGGTGGTCTACGCCAATGGCACCGAGCCTATCCAAGACCCCACCGGCGGCTGGGAATTCGAGGAGGCGCTGGATATCGAGTGGGCACACGCCATGGCGCCCAGTGCCAAGATCATTTTGGTGGAAGCGGCAACCAACAGCAATGCCGACTTGTTGCAGGCTGTGAGTGTGGCCAGCAATGAGGTGCGATGTGGTCAAACGACGACTTGCCCGAGGAACGCGACGGGCACCGGCGAAGTTTCTATGAGTTGGGGTATGGAGGAATACCGCGGCGAGATCTTCAATGATGGGTACTTCACTATGCCGGGGGTCGTCTACATCTCATCGCCTGGCGATCAGCCTGGGGTCGAGTATCCTTGCACCTCTCCAAACGTAGTGTGCGCCGGTGGCAGCACTACGGCCCGCAACCCCAAGAATGGCAACTTCCTATACGAGCTCACTTGGCCGGAGGGCGGCGGGGGAGTGAGCGCATACGAACCCATCCCAGGTTATCAGATCTCCATATCATCCATAAGGAGCCTTGTTGGGCTCGCACGTGGCGTTCCTGACGTGTCCTTTGATTCCAGTCCCGAAACCGCGGTCTGGGTTTATGACACCATTGAATTCGAAGGCGACACCGGCTGGTTCACAGCCTACGGCACCAGTCTTGCTAACACAGCATGGGCCGGCATCGTGAATGTTGCTGGTAGGTTTGCGCCCTCAAGCGCAAGTGAACTCACAACTATCTACGGTCACCTTGGAAATTCGGCTGATTTCCGCGACATCACTTACGGGTGGTGCGGCCCGTATTCCGGTTACAGTGCCTTGACCGGTTGGGACTTCTGCACGGGCGTCGGCAGCCCCATCGGCTACCTCGGGAAGTGACTTTCCGGCCCGAAGCGGTTTGATGCATTAGCTGTCTAGTTCATAAACCGTACGTGTGCCGTGCGCACACAAAATTTAGGTCCGACAAAGGAGCCCCATGTTTAAGAAACTCGGATTCCCCTCCTTCTCAGTCGCTTTGCTGACATTTGCTTTCACCCTAAGTTTTGCCTCCTACTTACGAGCTGCTGTTGCCACAGGGCTGCATCCGCGTGCCCTGATCACGAAGGAGGTTGACGAAACCAGGTTGGTCACGCTCAAGGGCAATACGCGTCCCGAAGCGAATGCCATAAACGATCGTGGGGCGGTTGCTGACGACTTCCGGATGGAGCACATGCTGCTTCAGTTGCAGCGTTCTCCTGAGCAGGAGCAGGCGCTCGTGCAGTTCATTGATCAACTCCACGACCCCGCCTCGCCGAACTTCCACCTTTGGCTCAGCCCGCAGGAATTCGGAGAGAGGTTTGGTCTCGCACCGGAAGACCTCAACACCGTCACCACTTGGCTCCAGTCGCACGGCTTCCAGGTCAACGTGGCCTATCGCAACGGCATGGTGATTGATTTTTCCGGCTCCGCAGGCCAGGTGCGCGAGGCATTCAGGACCGAGATTCATAGCCTTGAGGTTAACGGGGTAAAGCACATCGCCAATATGATCGACCCCCAGATTCCCGCCGCGCTCGCGCCAGCGGTGGCCGGCGTCGTCTCGCTGCACGATTTCTTGCCCCACCGGATGCAGAAGGCACGGCCCAATTACACCTTTACTTACGATGACTACACCTATGAGGCCGTCGTACCTGCGGACCTGGCAACCATTTACAATTTGAATCCGCTTTTCAGGGCAGGTTACTCAGGCCAGGGCCAGACCGTCGTGGTGGTCGAAGACAGTGATGTCTACACCACCGCGGACTGGACTACCTTCCGTTCAACTTTCGGGCTTGCCGGCTACCACTCGGGATCCTTAACGCAGGTCCACCCGGCGCCTGTCAGTGGCCCCAACAACTGTACCGATCCCGGCGTCAACACTGACGATGCGGAAGCGACCCTGGATGCGGAATTGGCCAGCGCGGCAGCGCCCAACGCGGCCATTGAGGTGGCGTCGTGTAGCAACACGAAGACCACGTTTGGCGGTCTGATTGCCGTCCAGAACCTCATCAACGAAAGCGAAACGCCGCCGGCGATTATCAACATCAGCTACGGCGAGTGCGAGGCATATAACGGCGCATCGGCCAACGCGGCGTTCAGCTCGGCTTTTCAGCAAGCCGTGACGGAGGGTGTCTCTGTTTTCGTTGCCTCGGGCGATGAGGGCGCGGCGAGCTGTGATTATGAGCAGTCCAAGGCGACTCACGGCATCGGCGTCAGCGGGTACGCCTCCACTCCTTACAACGTGGCGGTGGGCGGCACCGACTTCGGCGACACGTATGCCGGCACCAACAGCACTTACTGGTTCCCTCACAACTTGTTGTGGTACGCCTCCGCCAAGTCCTATGTCCCGGAAATCACGTGGAACTATTCCTGCGGCAGTGTGCTGCTCGCTAACTCCTACGACTATAGTACAACCTACGGCCCGAAGGGCTTTTGCAACAGCGCCACCGGCAAGGAATACTATCTCGAGGTGTCTGCCGGCAGTGGCGGCCCGAGCAGTTGCGCGCTCGGAACGCCGCTAATCCCTGGCGTCGTCAGCGGGAGTTGCAGGGGGTATGCCAAGCCTGGGTGGCAGTCAGTCTTCGGCAACCCGAGCGATGGCGTACGAGATATTCCGGACATCTCCCTATTCGCCTCCAACGGCACCTGGGGGCACTACTATGTCATCTGCTATTCTGACACCTCCGACCCCGCAAATGGTGGAGCCCCCTGCACGGGCCCTCCCAGCGGCTGGGCCGGGTATGGCGGAACCTCGTCCTCCTCGGCAACCATGGCTGGCATCCAGGCGCTGGTAAACCAGAAGTGGGGCCGCCAAGGCAATCCCAACCCCGTCTATTACAAAATCGCGGCAAGCGAGTACGACTCGAGTGGCAACAGCGCCTGCAACGCTTCTTTGGGCAATACTGTCGGCAATTCCTGCGTCTTCCACGACGTGACTCAGGGCGACATCGACGTGAATTGCTCGGGCCTCCTCAACTGCTACGCGGGTGTGGGCATGAATGGCGTGCTATCCCTTTCCAGCTTCACGTACAACAAAGCGTACGGCACAACCTCCGGCTGGGATTTCTCTTCTGGGATTGGCAGCGTCAACGCGTATAACTTGGTGATGAACACGAACTGGTAATAGCGCCGGCGTCTAACGCATCAACCGGCAATAAATCGGCCAGGTGATACCTCGTGCGAAACGTGGGGTGGGTGTCTTGTGCCTCTGAAGCGGCCATGATTCTTGTTGACACCGCCTCAATCGCATGACTTAATCATGTTTTTGGCTCCAGTCCCGGGTTGAAATTTGAGTCCTTCCTGACTGAGGCGATGAACAGAAGCAGGCGCTTTGAACTTTGGATCAGCGGCATCCTCGCCGTAGTGTGTCTTCTGCTTCTAAACATCCTGGTGGGGAAGTTTCAGAACAAACCAGCCCCGAGGCTCGCCAGCTTGGACCCGGCTCGATCTGATTCATTAGGCGAACACCCTCCAGCCTCCTCCCGCGAAAATTATGAGCCGCGCCGACCTGAAGCGGCGGGGAATTCCACTGCAACGGCAAAGAGCAGGCTGCACCCGCTGGCACGATCGGTGTGGCATCGCTTCGAGCCGGAGCAAGAAAAGCGACTCGTCTCCATGCCTCCCGCCGAGGTTCACCTGCCGACGGTCGTTGTGCCGCAGCCCAAGACGACCACGCTGGAACCTCTGGGCTATGTCGAGAAATCCGATGGCCGCGTCGAGGCGATCATCTCGCTGGGGGACGGCGTCCACGTTGTGCACGAGGGCGAGATCCTTGACAGCAATTTCAAGGTTGCAAAGATCTCCTCTAAGTCTGTGGAACTTGTGGAGAACTCAGCCCCGGTGGCACAGGCGCGGCTCACGGCCGAGGTCGCACAAGGTGCGGCGCAGGCTCCCGCTGACCAGGCGGGGCAGACGAACTCCCCGCTTGCTCCCGAGCAGATGTCAAACACCGGCGCAAATCTCCAATTGCCTGCCGAACCTGCCGCCAGCGGTTCACAACCATCTGTTCGCAAGGCGTTGGGGTATGTGGAGAGAGCGAATGGCCGGGTTGAAGCAATCGTCGCAGACGGGGAGCACGTCCGCCTCAGCCAAGCCACCCGATCGTTCGCAAACGAGTTCCGTGGTCCAACAGACGCTCCGGCCAATGTCGAACTGGCGAACATCTCACCCACCGCAAGTAGTCCGCCGGATTCAATCGTCCTTGACTCCCAGCCCGCCCAGACAAACTCTTTCACCCAACGGGCTGACGAGCCGCCCCTGGTTGCTTTGCAGTCTGGGTCTTCCACCGTGTACGAGCCGCAGGGAGTTCTTGCGGGCAACGCAGAGCCGGAGTCCGGCCCGCTCGGTACCATACAGCCCGAACCTCTGGCTGATTACTCAAGCAGTCGGTTTGGAGCGAATCTATCGCAAGCTGTCATGGTCACCCCGCCCGCTGTTGGAGACCTTCTTACTTCGAATGGGGGGAGGACTCAGTCGGTAGTCAACCCTCTCGGGTATGTGGAGAAAGGTGACGGGGAAAAGGAAGCCGTTGTCGAAGTCCTCGGTCAGGTTTATCTGGTGCACGAAGGCGAGTTGTTCGCCGAGAAGTACAGAGCGCTGGAAGTTACCCCTTCCTCAGTCCAGATTGTGGAGGAATCGACTGAGGGGTCCTCTCCCCCTGAAATCGATCGGGGTCCAGAGGCTAATCCTCCGCCAATTTCCAGATTGCGCGCGCCGCCTTTGTCCATGGGCTCCTTTGGTCCTGATTCGCCCGTGGAGGCCCGTAAGGCGGAAGAGTTAGCCGCTGGCAAGCTTTGTTGCAGCTCAACAAGGCCTCCGCCTGAATACCTCATTGAGTTGAGGCAAGGAACGGAAGGGGTGAAGACTACTGGTACGGCTATCGAGAGTGTTCGCTCGCCAGAACGGCTGGCCCAAGCCGATACACGTTCGCGTCTATTCGCGCCCCAAACGGTCGGCTTTGGGCGAAAGGCAAGTGGTGAAACGGAGTCTATCGTGGCCGGCGAGGGGGGTGTGTTCCTCGATCCAGGCGGAAGGGTGTCTTTAGATAGCCCGAAGATTCCAAGGTTATTTCATGTTGAGCCAAAATTCTCATGGGAACCCCTTCAGGGTTTACTTCAGGAAATGCCTACCACGACCTTCAAACTGGATGCCCCGCCAACCCAGAGGACCCCCTATTTCGAGGGGGTGACGCAACCGGGCAGTAATGCGGTACCTTCCCAATGCTCGCCCTGCCCAGCAGCACTTGATTCCCTCGCAAGCGGGAGGCTGCCCGGGACAGGCGTTGACGCTTCCCCGAAGGCGGTCATCTCCACGCCAGCGGGGATTCCTGGCGCACCCCTCCTTTCGCGCGGGGTGAGATCAGCAGCACCTCAGCCTTGAGGCCGAATTCCCCACAAGCCCACCGCTCAGACCTATCTGCGTGGTGCTTTGCATTTCTGCAAAACTCCATGAGATCGGGGGTTCCTTTTGAAATCCGAAAAGGGCAACTTGGCCGGGGGTCGGGCATCATGGCATAGGGCGAGATAACCGCCAACTGTGCGTTTTTCCTGTGAAAAGTGATTTGCTCTATGAAAGAGTGCCAAACTCCCCATTTACTGCGGGATCGGCATCGGGTTCATTTCCACCTCTCCGGTTAACCCCCCCCGGTTGTGGCTAACTCTCTGAAACCACTTGTCAGATGAATCTTTTTCCACGCCCTGAAATTGGAGAAGAAGCCCGAATATGGCACGTAACCTGCTGGAAATACAGGACGTGGCATTCAATTCAGAAGTGTTGAGCCGTTAATCCTTTTGAGATTCTGGAGGGCCAAAGGATGGCGTACGACGCGACAAAGATGCAGGACTGGCAAATATCAGAGGCCGCCGAACAGGGAATGCCAAGTCCCGGCGAATGGCGGGAAAAATTGGGGCTGCGACAAGACGAAGTGATCCCCATGGGACGACTCGCAAAGCTGGACTTCCTCAAGATCATTGAACGACTAAAAGACCGTCCCGATGGGAAATATATTGAGGTCACGGCGATTACCCCCACGCCCTTGGGGGAGGGAAAGAGCACAACTTCCCTCGGTTTGATGGAGGGTTTGGGCAAGCGAGGGAAAAATGTTGGCGGATGCCTGCGGCAGCCTTCAGGCGGTCCGACGATGAACATAAAGGGCACTGCTGCCGGCGGGGGGAACGCCCTGCTGATTCCTATGACCGAATTCTCCCTGGGTCTTACGGGCGACATCAACGACATCGAGCGAGCCCACAATCTGGCCATGGTCGCGCTTTCCGCTCGCTTGCAGCACGAGCGAAACTATAGCGACGAGCAACTCCAGCAGCTCAGCAAGATGCGCCGCCTGGATATCGACCCCACGCGCGTAGAGATGGGCTGGGTCATGGACTTTTGCGCCCAGACGCTGCGCAACATCATCATCGGGATTGGTGGCAAACAGGACGGCTTCATGATGCAGTCCAAGTTCGGCATCGCCGTCAGTTCCGAGTTGATGGCCATTCTCTCCATTGTCACCGACTTGGCCGACCTGAGAAAGCGCCTCGGGGAGATTACCATAGCCTACGATAAGAAGGGGAACCCGGTCACCACAAGCGATTTGGAAGTTGCCGGAGCCATGACGGCCTGGATGCGGAACTGCATTAACCCTACTCTCTGCTCGACCGCGGAATACCAGCCCTGCATGGTGCACGCCGGCCCCTTCGCCAACATTGCCGTGGGTCAGTCCTCCATTATTGCTGACCGGCTTGGCCTGAAGATGTTCGATTATCACGTCACAGAGAGCGGCTTTGCGGCTGACATTGGTTTCGAAAAGTTCTGGAACGTCAAGTGTCGTTACAGCGGTCTGAAGCCGAATGTTTCCATCCTGACTGCCACTATCCGCGCTCTCAAAATGCACGGGGGCGGTCCCAGGGTGGCGCCGGGTATTCCTCTCGCCGAGGAATATACGAAGGAGAATCTGAAGCTCCTCGAAAAGGGCCTTCCCAACCTGCTGCACCACCTCAAGATCATACGCCGGTCGGGGATCAATCCGGTGGTCTGCATCAACCGTTTCCACACCGACACCCTCGAGGAAATCGCTCTGGTGCGCAAGGCCGTGGAAGCTACAGGGGCTCGGTGCGCGGCCTCCGAACACTGGGGCAAGGGCGGCGAGGGTGCCCTGGAGCTGGCGGATACGGTGTTGGACGCGTGCAAGGACGAGGCCAACTTCCAATTCTTGTATCCACTCCAAATGAAGTTGCGAGACCGCGTGGAACTCATCGCCAAAGTCGTTTACGGAGCGGATGGAGTGGCGTGGGCGCCGGAGGCGGACGCCAAAGCCAAACAGCTCGAGTCCGACCCCAAATTCGCCGATTACGCCACCATGATGGTGAAGACGCACTTGAGCTTAAGCCACGACCCAACGCTCAAGGGCGTCCCGCAAGGTTGGATTCTGCCGATTCGGGACGTTCTCGTGTACTCGGGCGCGAAGTTCCTCTGCCCCTGCGCGGGCGTCATCAGCTTGATGCCCGGGACGTCTTCCAATCCCGGTTTCCGCCGGGTGGATGTGGATGTGAAGACCGGAAAAGTTTCGGGACTGTTCTAAAACAGGAGCGAACGATGTACATTGACACTGCTTATCTTTTCGAGGGAATGCACGATGAGACTCGAAAGAAGATCCTGGAAACCGCTCTCGAGGAATCGCACCCGGCGGGGGATTTTCTTTTCCACCAAGACGACTCCGCCCGCAATTTCTATATTCTGTCTGAAGGACGCGTGCGGATTAGCGTGGGACCCCAAGGGCTCTTGGCCCACGTGGCCAGCGACCCGGGAGACGTGATCGGGTGGTCGAGTCTGGTGGGGAACAACACTTACACGGCTTCCGCCGAATGCCTGGGTCCTGTCAAGGTTTCAAAAATCGAAAAGTCCCAGTTGGATCAGATCCTGCACGAGGACCCGGTAAGCGGAATGACTTTCTTCAAGCACCTTGCCGCGCTGATCGGGTTTCGCCTGGTCGATAGTTATAAGGCAACTCTGGCGGCACACGGAGAACGCGAAACGCGCTCTTATGGGTAGGGAGGGAGTGGCAAATGACTCAGGATGGAGAGGCTCGATCTCAGAATCATTTGAGACTGGCAATCGAAAAGAAAGAGTTTTTCTGCACCGCGGAGCTGGTCTTGGGCCGCGATCACAACATGGCCGAAGCGGAAACCTTCGTTAAAGAAGCGGCGGCGCAGCCGGACGGGATTAAGGTCATCAGCGTGACCGACCTGCCGAGCGGCAACCCGGCGCTGCCCCCTGAAGCCTTCGTTTCCTTCATCAAGGAACGAAGCCTAACACCGATCGCACATCTCACCGCCAAAGATGGAAACCGTTCTTTCCTGGAAGGCCGCCTTCACGGTCTGGCTCGCGAGGGCGTCGAGAACGTTCTGGCTCTGACGGGCGATGCTCAAAAGGAGGGTTTCGGCGGAAGATCCAAGCCCGTTTACGACCTGGACTCCGTGCTCCTCCTCTGGTTGATTCAAGCGATGCGATCGGGCATCGAGTACAAACTGGGGCCGCGAACGGTTCAAAGCACGCCATTCGATTTCTTTGCGGGCGCCGTTGTGAACCCCTATAAGGTCCACGAGTCCGACCAGATGATGCAGTTTTACAAGCTGCAACTGAAGATCGCGGTTGGGGCGCAGTTCGTCATCACGCAGTTGGGGTACAACCTCCGAAAACTTTGCGAACTGAAGCACCACTTGAACCGCGTGGGCCTGGGGCACGTCCCCGTCCTTGCCAATGTCTATGTTCCCACGGCCAAGATTGCGCAGATGATGCAAGCCGGTGAAGTGGCGGGCTGCGTTATTCCGGACGAACTCATCCGGCGGCTCGAAAAAGAGAAGAAACCCCAACGCTTGGAGCGCGCCGCGCTCATGGTGGCTGCGGTGAAGGATCTCGGCTTTGCGGGAGCGCACGTCGGCGGATTTGGCCTCACGCATCGGGATTTCATGACCATTGCCGAACGTGCGGCCGCGATCGGGAGCGACTGGCGCGCCAAGATGGATGAGCTGGTCTTCCCCTACGCCAACGAGTTTTACCTGCTGCCGAAGGGTGAAGATGGCTTACCTGATGGTGCAGGAAACTATCAGCTCAGCCACACAAAACCACACGCGACTTTTTCCCAACGGGTCTCCAAGCTCGTACATCGCCACTTGATCGCACCGGATTCATTCGGCGCGCGCTTTTTCGGCTCCCGGCTGAAGGTGAATGGGAACGCGGCCACGGGGAATTCCTGGCGTCATGGGTTGTGGTACTGGCTGCTGGAGCCTTCCACCCTCTACCGAAAAGCCACTCTGGGATGCAAGAGCTGCGGGGATTGTGTTCAGGACCATTTCGACTACGCAGGCTGCTCGATGCGATGGTGTTACAAGGAGCTTCGTAACGGCCCCTGCGGAGGCTCGAGGGTTGACGGAACCTGCGAGGCTCGCCCAGAACAGCTTTGCATTTGGAACGTGATCTATCGGGGAGCGCTGGCGGTGGGAGACGATCCCAGGAAATTCGCAAGCACCCTGATCCCGCCGCGCGACTGGTGCCTGGACGGCACCAACGCCCTGGCTAATCGAATGGCCTATTTGGATAACCTCTGCAAGAGGAAAGACCTGCAAGCCACGGCGAAAACCCAACAAGAAGGAGCTTAGACCCTGTGCTCGTTATTGGTGAACTGATCAATTGCACCCGGAAGAAGGTCGGAGCAGCGGCCCAACAGAGAGACGTGGAGTTCTTCAAGGAAATCGCCCGCAAACAAGCCAATGCCGGCGCGGACATGCTGGACGTCAATGGCGGCCTGCCCGGTCAGGAGTTGGAGGTCCTGCCTTGGGTCGTGAACGTCGTGCAGGAAACCCTCACCACCCCGCTCTGCCTGGACAGCGCGGACCCCGCCGCGTTGCGCCGCGCACTCCCCCTTTGCAAACAGCGCGCCATGATCAATTCCATTACCGATGAGCCGGCGCGCATTCAGGCTCTGCTTCCTGTTTTGAAGGAATTCCGCCCCAAAGTGATCGCCCTCTGCTTGGGCGAGGCGGGGCCGCCCAACACGGCCGCGGAGCGCGTCGCGACCGCCATCCATCTGGTTGACCGGCTCACGGCGGAAGGTTTTGTCCTGGACGATATTTACGTTGATCCCTGCGTGCTTCCCATCAGCACGGGCCCGGAACATGGCAAAGCACTGGTGGAAGCCACAGGACAGATCAAGGCCCGGTATCCTGGCGTTCATGTTAGCGCGGGCATCAGCAACGTTTCGTTTGGACTTCCCCTGCGAAAACTGCTCAACGAAGTCCTTCTTCTCTTGCTGATGGCGCAAGGCCTGGACGCCGCGATTGTCGATCCGTGCGACCCGCAATTGATGATAAATATCCGGGCGGCTGAAGCCTTGCTGGCGCGCGACGAGTACTGCGCAAACTACATCCAGGCCTTTAGGGAAGGGAAATTGGGTGAGGCAGCGTAGCGCAGGCCCCGCTCCCCGGCGCGCCGGGGGGACCTGCGGGTCTTCAAAGGCAGTAAGCAGTAGGCCGTTGGCAGCAAGCAGGGGGCAGCAGTCGGAAAGCAGTAGGCAGCGAGAAATAAAGGTGGCAGGACGAGGGCCTGAGACCCAAATCTGCGCTAGAAAGAGCAATCGCAGCAACGCGGATTTCGCCGGCTGAGCCCCGTCAGGGGCGACAGAATTTAGCCTAGGGCGCAAGCCCTGGGTTGGGGTCGCCCTAGGGGGTGAGCCCCGCAAGGGGCGAAAGAACTTTCAAGTGTGCACGCTATTACGCCATTCATTGGGCGACGGGCTTATGGCGGCGTTGGGTCTGCCGACCAGAAGCGAGGGCTCAGAAGGTGCGCCGTAAGAAGTGGGCAGCGGCAGCAAGAGCGGTGGGACAGTAAGTAGCCCCGAAGGTGAGAACTGACGGCTGAAAGCTGAGAGCTTCACGCCAAGGAGAACCATTGTGGCAGCAACTATCTTGGATGGAAATAAGATCCGTGACCAGATCAAGGCGGAGCTCGCAGAACAGATACGCGACTTGAAGAGCGTTGGAATTACGCCGGGACTGGCAGCGGTCCTTGTGGGTGAGAATCCTGTCTCGCAAATCTACGTTCGCACCAAGGTGAAGACCTGTGAATCCTTAGGGGTATACAGCGAGAAGATCAGCTTGCCCGCAGACACCTCCCAGGAGCGGTTGCTGGCGCTCGTTGAATCGCTCAACAGCCGCGATGAGATTGATGGCATCCTGATTCAACTGCCCCTGCCCCCGCAAATCGATTCCAAGCGCGTGCTCGAGGCCGTGGACCCGGCGAAGGATGTGGATGGGTTTCACCCTGTCAACGTCGGACACCTGGTGAGTGGAACGCCAGGCCTGGTTCCCTGCACTCCGGCGGGAATCATTGAAATCCTGGTCCGGAGCCAGATTCCCATCAAAGGCGCGCGCGCCGTAGTGGTGGGACGTAGTGACATTGTGGGAAAGCCTGTGGCCATGCTGCTGCTTCATCAGCATGCCACGCTGACCATTTGCCACTCGAGGACGCGCGACCTGCCGGCGGTGGCTCGCGAGGGCGATATCCTGGTTGCCGCCATGGGGAAGCCGGCCTTTGTGACGGGCGAATTCATCAAGCCTGGCGCCGTGGTGATCGACGTCGGCATCAACCGCCTGACGACTCCCGAGGAAGTTCGTCGAGTCTTTCATGATCCCTCTGGTCCGCTGAGGGACCTGGAGGCTAAAGGTTCCGTCTTGGTGGGGGACGTGCAGCCTGAAGACGTGAAGGAAAAGGCAAGCGCTTATACACCGGTGCCGGGCGGCGTGGGGCCGCTGACCATCGCCATGTTAATGTCAAATACCGTCCGGGCGGCGCGCCTGCGCCGTGGCGCGCGAGCGCATGCCGAGATAGCAAAATAGACAACCACGCAGTCTCCAATAATTGCCTGGACAGTCTAGCGCCGCCATTCCAACGGTCCCGCCGCAGTTCTACACAGCCGTAACTTCACCCCGTGGCTCCTTCCGCCACCACATTGGCCATGATCGCTAATGCGGATTTCCGGTCTGGAAGGGCGGGGCACGAGACCAACAGAGGGCGGGAGCCGCGATTTCGGCGGGGGTGAACCCCCGCCCTTCCCCATTCCTGGTGAGAAATACCGGCTATTGCCGTTGTGCCGCCAGCCGTTCTTGAATTGTGGCCGGCTTCAGCGTCCAGGCCTGGAGTTTGGCAAGCCCCATCAACTGCGGAGCGTCGAATCCTTCTGGAAAGATGATCCAGCCCCAGAGGCTGGGCGAATCGTCTGCGACATAGCGAGCCGCAGCCAGGCGCGCGGGTCGCAGGGTCACAGAGTCTGGCAGGGGGCTTGCCAATAATAAGGCCCGCGTGGTCTGGGCGAGCGCCACCAAATAGCTTTCAGGGGGGACCGGCGTGCTGCCCAGCCAGACCTGATTTGGAATTCGCCCGTTCTTCTCGAGAAACCCAGCGACGTCCAAAACGGTGCGTGAGAACTGACTCCAGGTCACCTTCACGTTATCCGTGAGTTCAGAGCTGGCAAGAGCGGGACCGTAGGGTGTCCCACGGAGTAAGAGCGGCTGCGCCGGCTGTTTCCGGACGGCGCGGGCGACGTAGTCATTGAGCAACTCGAACTCCTCGCTCGCGCTGAGAGCATAACCGGGGCGGGTCTGGAAGGACACCTCAGAGGTCACTTGGCCGGCAATCTCACCGATCTCCATGGCCGAGAACCTATGGTCCTGTGCCTTATCGGGCATCACCCCCAACGCCTCCGAAGCGGTGATGAAGCGGACGCGAGGGAAGGACTTCATATATCGCACCAAGCCCTCAAGGTAGCTGAAGTTTCTTTCAATCTCCTGCGGGCTTTGCATGGGCGGCCGTTGCCACTCATCACGTGGCGGATTTGCCCCCTTGACAAAGTTGACGGCGTCCCAGAACTTCTGATGGATGAATTGACAGGGGTGAAAGTAAAAGCTGACCACGCCGCCGGACTGCGATAATTGGGCATAGGTGGCCTTAAAGTTGGCCTTGGCCTGCTCCAGATTCGACCAATCATCGTTGGGGTGAAGGTCCGATCCGGCTTTGATGTTGAAGATATTCAACAGGCCGCCGTACCAGAATGGTTTGCCATCCAGTCCTACCTGAGGGCCGTCGTCGAGGTAAACCCTAACGCCCCAGGTTTTCAGCGCCGGAAATGCCTGCGGCGCCCAAGAAACGCCCGGTTGCCCGTAGCATGTCGGCGCCTTGCCGAAGATACGGCGGAGGTCTTCAAAACCAGGGCGCTCGCGGCGGGTGAATTCCTCCGCCCCTTCTTCCCAGTCGAGCTTCGATTCGTACTCCGCCACCGTCGGGTGCTGGCTGTGCAGATTCGAGTGGTAGCCGATTTCGTGCCGGGCGAGCGCCTCGATTACGTCCCGCCGGCCCCGCCGCTCGAGGGTCCGGCCCTTTTCTCCCACGACTTTAAAAGTGGCGCGAACTCCCTGCTGGGAGAGAATCTCGGCCACGCGCTTGGCCGCGTCATCACTTTGGGGAAGAATATAATCCTCAGTATCAAACCATAAAACTACGTACACGCTGCCTTCCGCCGCCGGTTCAGCCGCCCGCGAACACTTGAAACATGCGGTAAGAAGCAGCGCCAGCAGAGCCAATTGGACAATCCCTCTTTGGCGCGACGATTCGATGTTCTCTCGCCGTGCAGGGATCTCCGTAACCCGGGTTAAGAAACTGCGGAAAATCCGAACCACCATCTTTTTTCGCCCTCCCAAGGCTCGCTGGAATTATAAACCGACTGGCTGCGCCCGGCGGCCGCGATCATGCTCGGCGGTCTCGCCAAGGCGGGTCCGTGGTCAGTTGTCCGTGGTCAGTTCGGAAAACCGGCCCAAGGGAAGTTTGCCGGTTCCCGCCATCTATTCCTGCTTTTCCTGCCTTCTGCAAACTGCCTATCTTCTGGCTCCTGACTCCTGGGACCTGCTCTCTCCCGCCAACCACATACTGTCTACCAGCTACGTCATTTATTTTCAACAACATTCCCGCTTTGTGCTAGAATCTCCTTTATTATCAACAACATTCGCGCTTCGATCCACTGTATTCGAGATCTGTCCTTTGTTTTCAGTAACATTCCCGCGTCGTTCCTTCAAAATTAAAGTTACCGCGCCTCTCATCGCCATGACGAATTGTCGTATAGACACTGCCTGGCGTGGCCACCTGCCCAAACTGTTGCCCAGTCCTGAACTCTCTTCCAGCGCTCCCTGGCTGCGTCTTCCATAGGTCAACATTAGTAGGCTATTAAATCCCAAGCTTTGTGTCAAGGGCAAAATACGCAGTTTCCGAAAGCGCGGAATTTGGTCCCGCAGGGAGGAAGGATGCGGGAGAGCCTCTCGCATTTCCACCGACTCCTGAATCCTGGTTGAGCCTCAGGCGCCTGACACCTGAAACCTGCGGCAATGTGTTAAGCTGTGCACTATGCCAAGGTACAGAATCATGGGCAGATTTGGTCGTCATTCCCGTGAAAAGCTTGCCCTGAGCTTGCCGAAGGGCGGGAATCCATAGCTTGCTCAGGAGGAAGGAAGAAGAAATTCATATGAAGGGTTTCAAAGAAAGAGTGGCTCAAGGAGACATTCTGATTTCCGACGGAGCCATGGGCACCTATCTGCAAGCCAAGGGCTTGAAACCAGGCGAGTGCATGGAATCGTGGTGTGTTTCTCATCCGGACGTCGTTAAAGGGATTCATGAGGATTATATCGCCGCGGGTTCTGACATCGCGGAGACGAATTCTTTTGGCGGGACTTGTTACAAGCTGAAGCCCTATGGTCTCGCGGACAAAGTGAGAGAGTTGAACCTGGCTGCGGTTGCACTCGCCAAACAGGCCATGGCAGGCAAGGGTTACGTCGCCGCTTCGGTTGGCCCCACCGGGCGCATCGTGGAGGACGAGGGCGGCGATGTGACGCCTCAGGACCTTTACAAGGCTTTCAAGGAGCAAGTGATGGCTTTGGAAGAGGGCGGTGCGGATGCCCTGTGCATAGAGACCATGGCATCCCTCAGCGAAGCGTTGCAGGCGATCAAGGCTGCCAAGGAAAATACGAAGTTTCCGGTGATCTGCACCTTCACATTTGAGCCCGGCGCACGTGGTTTTCGCACCATGATGGGTGTGACGCCGGAACGCGCGGCGCGGGAGGCGGTGGCGGCCGGCGCGGACATCGTGGGCGCCAATTGCGGCAACGGCATCGTGAACATGATCGAGATTACGCGCCAGATGCGGGCTGCCCAGCCCAACACGCCCATCCTTATTAACGCCAACGCAGGCATGCCGGTTCTGGAAGGAGAGAAGACGGTCTTTAAAGAGACGCCGGAATTCATGGCCTCCAATGTGGAAGCTCTCATTGAAGCTGGGGCGCAAATCATCGGAGGCTGTTGCGGCACCACGCCCGAGCATATTGCCGCCATGGCAAGAGCGATCAAGGGGGCCGCCTAAGTTGGCAGCAGGCGTTGGGCGGCCCTGATTCGTAAGTCCGCGGCTTTTGGGCACGACCGGCAAGAAGAGCCGCAGACCTTTGAAAGGAAGCGAAAACCATGATGCGTATGGCACGCCCGGCCCATCCCGGACAATTCATCAGGATGGAGGTCATCGAACCTTTCGGTCTCTCGGTTACGAAAGCCGTCAAGGCCCTTGGCGTGACCAGGCCCGCGCTCTCGCCCTTCTCAACGGCCGCGCCGCGCTCTCGCCCGAAATGGCGCTGCGGGCGGAGAAGGCTTTCGGCCCGAAGATGGACACCCTGCTTCGGATGCAGACCGCCTTCGAGATTGCCGAGGTTCGCGAGAGGGAGGCGAATATCAAGGTTAAGCGCTACGTTGCAAAGCCCCCTGCCGCCCACGACCATGTCGACCAGACCACGCTTTGAACCGCGCCAGCATGAGCAGGCGTAGCGCGGACCTGTTTTGTATGTCCGCAGTCTTTGCTTGTTACACAGCCGCTGGCGGAGCGAGCGCGGCTGGCCTTTGTGGAATGGTGCTGATGGCCTTTCCGAGTTGCTGCCGGGCAAGGTCGAGCTCGTAGGTTTTCTGCAGATTCATCCAGAGATCCGGGGTGGTCCCAAAGTAGCGGGCCAGGCGCAGTGCCGTATCGGCAGAGATGGCCCGCTTCCGTGCGACGATCTGTGAAATGCGGTTAGCCGGCACCCCAAGTGTACGCGCCAATTCGGCTGCGGAAATGCCGATCTCGTTGAGTTCGTCGGCAAGAATTTCACCTGGGTGAATGGGAGTGCGCGCCATAATTCAAGACTCCTTAATGATAATCGACGATCTCGACGTTTTCGGGCCCGTCAGCTCCTTGCGGCCACTCGAAGCAGATCCGCCACTGTTGATTGACTCGAATGCTGTACTGGCCTTGCCGGTCACCAGATAGGGCCTCCAGACGGTTGCCGGACAGCCGGGCCAGGTCCCGCAAGCTGACTGCCGCTTCCAGAACCCGCAGCCGCTTTTCCGCCTGATGACGGAAACCCTCAAAACGAGACACCCTTTCGCCCTCGGAAAAGCGCTGGGTCTTCCTGTCCCGGTAGCTTCGGATCACATACCAGCTTGGCAGAATAGACGCAGTACGTCAAGCGTACAGTATCCGTGACGCGGGTTGGGCGGCACGCCCCATGAGAATTCGGATTGTCTTATTGGCGGCGCGGCAAGAACCCGCACCGCTGGAAAAGCCGTCCGCCATTAAGATTGGCGGACCTACGACCGCGGGCCCTGCGCTACCTGCCCCTTGACCCCGATGTCCGGTAGGCCTTTCGCAGTGAAAGAGCCGTTAACGACGCCTTACGCTTGGTAATCGAGTTGCGCGAGATGCGAAGCTACAAGCGCAGAGATTACAGTTCGGACGGCGCCTGTGGTTGTGTGACCCGGGGATAGCCGCGGTCAATTCGTCTTTGGAATTGACCGTGGGTTCGTCATCGGAGGAAAAGCCCGCAGTCACGAAAACAGTGACCGTCGCGCTGCTTTGAGGTGCACAGAGGCCAGGTTCCTCTATATTTCAGAGCGGTCTGCCCAACGGCATCGGCTGCAACATCGTGTTCGGCCGTGATTAGTTGTTTCCAGGTCACGGCTGCCAATTATCCGGGACCTGAAAGCCTTGCTCCTTAAGCCTTGGGCGTGGTCGTCGTAGGTGTAAGCCGCCGCGATCTCGTGTGCCATCACCGCCGCTTACTTCGCGTCTTTCGAGACTCCAGCCATTTCTTTAGAGCATGAGGTCACAAGCCGCCCCGAGCTTTCTCCAATAACCAACGTGCGGCGGGGCCGCGAAGCCATTCTGCGGGACCTTTCTCGCCGCCCGGTTACAGCTTCGACCCGGCCTTCTTCAGACCCTTCGCGGTGGCTTTGCCGGCTTTTTCACCTGCCTTGCCAGTTTCTTTCCCGGCCTTTTCGCCTGCCTTGCCACTTTCTTTCCCAGCCGTTTCGCCGCCCTTGGCGGAGGCTTTCCCGGCTACCTTCGCGCCCTTGGCAGTCCCCTTACCGGCTTCATCCGCTCCCTTTTCGGTTCCCTTCGCGGCTTTATCCACCGTGGATTGCGAGTATCCCACGCCAATACAGAGGAAAGTTGCCAGGAACAGGCCCAACAGTGATTTGAAGTTCATCTGGAATCTCCTTTACGCAAATTTGTTACTTCGAGTTGTCTTTCCGGCCAAGGCAGAATTTCCATTGGTTGCCAATAAAGAAGTCTTTGCCAACACCTTTCGAGCGCGGCGCAGGAATTGTTCCATATTCTGGGCCTGGAAAACGTTCCGGCCGAAGATCACGCCCGCCGCTCCGGCGCGGGCGACATCCCGGATAACTTCCAGCGCCGCTTCCTCAGAGGCTTGCTTGGGGCCACCGAGCGCCAGAATTGGAGTTGGGCAGCTCTCCACAACCGTGCGCATCGAGTCAACATCGCCTGTGTAGTCTGTCTTGATCAGGTCGGCGCCCAGTTCGCTGGCGATCCGGGTATGCAGCCGCACCCACTGGGGGTCGTTAGGGTTTTGGAGGTTCTTCCCGCGAGCCAGGGATTCGATGATATGGGGCACTCCGAGGCGTTCACACTCACGTGCAATTTCCGCGTTCTGCGCGAATTGCTTGACCTCAAAGTCCGGCTCTCCCGTTCCCATAATCAAATAGGTGACCACGGCATCCGCTCCGTAGCGCAAAGCATCCTCGACGCGCGCCACCAGACAACCGCGTGTCGCCTCGACCTTTTTCTGCTCGGCGGCGAGCCACCAGTTGGTCCAATCCAGGCGTGCGAGGACGGAGGGAGGATTCTCCGTAAGCAGCGTGTCGAGGCAGTGCTTCAGCGTCCCGAGAGTGAGCAGGATGCCGTCAACTTGCGCCTCCGCAAAGCGCCGGACTTGCGAGACCGGATCCTCTGTCCCCGGGATGGGGCCAACGTACTGGGCGTGATCGTAGGCAACAATTAGCGCTTTGCGTTGCTTCCCCCGAAGAATGCGATTAAGACGAATCTTCTTTCCATAGTCGCTCACAGGCACGCCCCCCTATGTCAGTTGCACAGTTTAACCTCAGGATATTAACCTTCCGCTGAGCGTTTATCAATTCAAGAAATCGTTGCAATCCGATAAAGCCGCGTTGAATGGTGGTGCCATTTGGGATGGGGTCCCTTTCGAAACGTGGGTCATTCCCGTTCCGCCCTGCGGGAGGAATCCAATCCCTCCACAGTGCATTTTCGAAGGGTTGTCGAGTAGATCCCCGCTTTCGCGGGGATGACTGCGGTTTCGAGCGCCCATGTCTCGCAAATGACACCAGTACCCCCCCGATGAAAGCAGATTCTTCTCAAAAAAGCTTATGATATGATCTGTCTCCGTTTGAATGCACCTTGGTATGACAGGGCGGATTCCAGATTGCAGAGGGGCCGCTGGACGTCGAAGGCATGGCCTTGAGAGCATTTGACATGATAAAAGGCGCCGGAGCTCGAAAGTCACTTGGCAGGTTTTTCGGCTCTTTAGAGTTTAGCACCTTGCCCGCTATGATTGGTCTTGGCATGCTTGCCGCATTGATAGCAGTTATCGGGGCAGGCAAGCCTGTGACGCGTCGCCCGCCCATTGTTGGGATCGCGCATATCGGGCTAAAGACCAATAACCTTGCTGTGGCGCGCGAGTTTTACGGAGGCGCCTTGGGATTTCAGGAGCCTTTTACAGTAGACAAACCGACGGGCGGCTTGATGCTGACTTATTTTAAGGTGAACGATCATCAGTATATTGAGGTTTTCCCCAATCTGAGCAGCCCAACTGAAGACAGGCTTTCACACATTGCTTTCGAGACCACGGACGCCCAAGCACTGCGGGACTACCTTGCCGAACGTGGCGTCACAGTGCCCAATTCGCTGCGGCCCGGGCTCGACGGCAATCTGAGCTTCATGGTCAAGGATCCGGAGGGACACTCCGTCGAATTCGTGGAATACTTGCCCGGCTCGCTCCACCGCCGGAATTTGGGCAAATTCCTTCCGGACACTCGTATCTCACAGCACATGATCCACGTGGGGGTCACAGTCCTTGACCGCGCTGCCGCGGATCGCTTCTACAAGGATGTTCTCGGCTTTCAGTCGATATGGTACGGCGGCATGAGCGACGACCGTGTGGACTGGGTCGACATGCGTGTTCCCGAAGGCAGCGATTGGCTCGAGTACATGCTGAACGTTCACAATCCCACGCCACGAACCCTTGGTGTGATGCACCACCTGGCCCTCGGTGTTCCAAGTGTTGAAACAGCCTATAAAACAGCGGTGGGCCGAGGGTACAAAGCAGAACAACCCCAGATCGGGCGGGACGGCAAGTGGCAATTGAACCTCTACGATCCCAATTCCACGCGCGTAGAATTGATGGAGCCGAAACCAGTTAGGAAGCCGTGCTGTTCCCCGATGCTAGGTCGGTAGTTGGTGGGTGGTAGGTAGTAGGTGACAGCCTGAAACCTGTCCTATTGGAAAGGCGCGGAGGCTGCATCGGATCCGCGGCAGGAGGCTGTGGGCAGGATCAGGCGGACAGCGCGCTCGTAGAGGAAATAATCCCAGGCCCAATTCGTTAGGACCATAAGCCGGTTGCGAAACCCGATCAACTTGATGAGGTGGACTCCCAGCCAGGCGAGCCAGGCGGGAAAGCCTGTAATGGCAAGGCCCGCAAAATGCGCGACCGCGGCGTTCCGGCCAATGGTCGCCATCATTCCCGGATCGCGGAATCGGAAGGGCGTAGGAGGTTGCCCTGAAGATTGCCGGCGGATGTTGTGAGCGGCGGCGGTGGCCTGCTGAGTTGCGACGGGGGCCACCATCGGCAGCGGACGGCCATCCTGCTCGAAACAGGCCAAGTCACCCACGGCATAGACCTCGGGATAGCCAGCGAGTTGAAGCGTGGGCTCGATCAGCACGCGCCCATTGCGGTCTAGCGGTAATCCCCAGGCTGCCGCTGAACGCTCGCCACGCACGCCGGCGGTCCACACTACGGTTTCCGCAGGGATCACCGTATCGTCCTTCAAGTGTACGGCATCAGCTTCGATCCTGCTCACGGCGGCATTCAACCGAACGTCCACACCCATGCCGCGTAGTCTATCGAGAGCGTAAACTCCCAGGCGTTTCGGCAGACCGCCCAGCAGGCTTCCCGCGGCTTCGAGGAGGGTCACCTTGGAATCCTCGAGGCCCGACTTCGAATAATCCTTGCGAAGCGGGCCACGGAGCAATTCCGCGAGGGCTCCGGCAAACTCGACGCCGGTCGGACCTCCGCCCACAATCGCGAAGGACAGCCTCTTCTTCCGCTGCTCCGGGTCCGACAGCGGCACAGAACGCTCAAAGCAGCAAAGGATGTGGTTTCGCAGCCGGATTGCCTCGTCAAGGCTCTTCAGAGGGTAAGCATGCTCCGCTCCCCGTATGCCAAAAAAGTTCGTCGTGCTGCCCGCTGCGAGTATGAGGTAATCGTACGAAACGGGTGTCGTGTTGGTCTCCACCACGCGCCTTTCGAAATCGATCCGGCTGACTTCGGCCATCAGGAAATCCACGTTTGGCAGGGGACGCAGGATGCTCCGGACGGGATAGATGATTTCCTCGGGCTCGAGCTCCGCGGCGGCCACCTGATAGAGCAAGGGAAGAAAAGTGTGATAATTGTTGCGGTCAATCAAGGTCACGTTGAAAGGCAGGTGTGTGAGCGCGCGTGCTGCCCACAGTCCACCGAAGCCGGCTCCAATAATCACCACGCGAGGGCCGTCACTCTGCGGCATGGGTGGTCCTTGGGTCGCCGAAGTTCATTTATCAAGCCCTTAACGAATCCGGACAGGTTTTGCGCCGCTCCGAAAATGGAGTGACCGCGCCAGGAATTTGTATGCCGCCTCTCGGGCCTGCGGAGGAAAATCATGGCCTCCCGGCGGATATATGACTTGCAGGTTTCGGCCAGCGTGGTAGACCTTTCGGTACACAACGTCTGCGGCAGCGACGCAGTCTCGAACACCGGAAACGGCGAAGTTATCGTCGCCGACGGGTGCGTTGATGAACACCGGGCGGGGCGCCAGATACGCCAGCAACTCGGTGAAGTCGAAGGGCATCCGCGCGGGGTCATTGCCATAGATCTCCGCGATGCGCGGCATATACCCCTTGTGGCTCCAGCCTGCGAGGTTTCCTCCCTTGTACTTTGCGAATGAGGTGAAACCGCAACTTGTTACAACTGCTTTTATACGCGGATCAAAGGCGGCGACAAACAGAGCGTTGTGTCCCCCTAGCGAATGGCCGATCACCGCGATGCGGTCAGGGTCTACCTCAGGCAGGGACTGAAGCAGATCGATGGCGCGCCGGTGATTGAAGATCCCTTTCATAGTGGCGCTGGCAAACCCGTGTGCATAAGAATCGAACTTGTAGTCTCCGAAGTTTGGGTAGTCCGGCGCCAGGGTGACATAGCCACGCTCGGCCAACTCCAAGGCATAATGGAGATTCGGTTTCCCGCCCAGCCCCGCCGGCTCTGCCTTGCCGATGGAAGTCGTTTGGTGGAGACACAATATTCCCGGGACTTTGATGCCTCGCCGCAACCCCCTGGGAGTGAGCAGAAATGCGGACACGCGATCCTCGCCGGCACTCCGGAATGTGATCTTTTGGCGGCGAATGCCGGGCAGTTCCTCGGTCGCCTCGATTTGGAGATCAAGAGACGAAGCCTCCGGCTCAGGCAACGGCCCCATCACCAGTTGCATGCTATGAATGATGTGCGAGCGGCGAATTTCCCATTCCCCTGCCGTCCCGACTGGATGTGAATTCCCAGAGTCGTCGATATAGACAAGCGGGTTTTGCCGGTCCTTATAGAAGGGCACTTGGCCGGTGGGTTGCTGACCCAGCAAAGCAGCCACCGCAAAAAACAGGCCGGCAGTATGCAGCTTCTTGACCATGGATTCCACTCTCTCGTGGCTTAAGACTATCCCTTGGCGCCTTGGTGTCTTGGTGGTTCAAAATATGCGGTTCTCTTCTTGCCACCAAGGCACAAAGACACCAAGGGAACATAGGGCATTTGACTTCGAGCTGGGGCTTCTCAAGTGCTAGGCGAGTTCCGCTCGGTGCGCCCACACCTTTTGGAACGCCTTTACATACTGGTCGATCAATTCGTTTGCCTCGCCATAGAGAAGTGGCAGGCGGATGTGGTTCTTGTTCACATACTCATTGCCCGGCATGGAAGACGGAATCGTCGGTGGGTGGTGCCACCATTTGGCTTCCGAGTAAATCTTGAGCTTGTGCTGTTCGGGATAATCCCACACGCTCACCCGCACTCCCTCGGCCTTGAGGGCTTTTACCAGGGCATCGCGGGAGAAGCCGGCTTTGGACGGGTCGAGCAACAGCATGTCTGCGTTGTAATAGGCACGCTTCTGGTCGGGGCGAATACGGGGTTCACTCAAGCCGGGTAGTTGAACCAGCGGGTTATTCAACCGGCGGACATTGACTTCGACCATGGCGTTGAATGCGTCCAGGCCGCGCAACTGCTGCCGGGCAATCGCCGCAGCAAAAGGATGCATGCGGTACTTCTGTCCAAATCCGGTTCCTTCATAAGCCCGGACGGGGCTGTCCGCGGCAAACTTTATCGGATCTTCGTAGTGGCCGAAGGCTGCAGCACGCTCATAGTATTCTCGCGTCTGGTACATCCCCATCCCGCCTTCCACCGTCGGCATCACCTTGGTGGCCTGATAGCTATAGATCCCCATGACTCCCCAAGTTCCCATCTTCTTGCCTTGCATCGAAGCGCCGTGCGCGTGGGCAGCATCCTCGATAACAATCAGGCCCTTCTCCTTGGCAAAATCGGTGATGTGATCCATCTCGCAAGGGAGACCCCAGGCGTGCATGGGGAACATGGCCCGAGTGTTCTTTGTAAGCTTGCGCTTGGCATCTTCCAGGTCGAAACATGCGGTGTGGGGATCAATATCGATGAAGATCGGAACGTAGCCGA
This sequence comes from uncultured Acidobacteriota bacterium, assembly GCA_963832915.1. Taxonomy (GTDB): domain Bacteria; phylum Acidobacteriota; class Terriglobia; order UBA7540; family UBA7540; genus CAVROP01. The sequence continues at coordinate 59,126 of CAWHWE010000016.1, read as the reverse complement.
AGAAGCGCTGGGCAAGGCAGTCCGAGAAGAAATCATATGAGGGCACCATGATTTCGCTGCCGGGAGGCAGATCGAGCGCGAAAAGCATGCTGGTGATGGCGCTTGAGCCATTCATGTGCGCTTTGACGAACGGCGATTGGGTGTACTCCTTCCATTCTTTTTCAAAGGCCGGCAACTCCTCGTAGAACTTGTTGCTGTCGATCATATCGTGGAGTGCTTGCTTTTCTGCGGCGCCATAGCGAGGCCAGCGCGTGAGCGCATCGAGTCTGTCGTTTGGGAAATCAACGGCTTTGGAACCGCCGGACAGAGCCAGAGATTCACTAGCCCCGGACGGTTGCTGTTTACAGGCAGTCATGGTGAGACCTATGAGCGCTATGCTGCCGGTTTGAAGGAAAGCCCTGCGCGTAGCTTGGCTGGAATCCTTGTTAGTGTCTTTGACATCCATGATGAAAACCTCCCCCTTGGGTTTCAAGCGAAATAGATCTTAGCTGAACATATCTGAACTTTCGGCTGTAGCATGACTGCCGCGGCGTCAAACAGCAGCACTGATTCTAACCCCAAGTTCGGCAACTTACCAATGAACCTGACTCATGGGTTGTGGGTCAGTCCCCGCGCAGGCTGGAAGGCACAGCCTTTCAGCCTGCGCGGGGGAGGCTCTTCAGGACAGGGGCCCGGCGGGAAAGCAGAGCCTTCCCCCACGACAAGCGGCGGAGCCGCAGGTCGTCCCCGGCTGGATCGAGGGCAATTTGGACAAGCATGAGGTAAACTCGCCGTTACCACGAGGCTATGCCTTCAAGCCCATCCTCAGCGCCTCACGCATGGTTTTTTCGCACTCCGGGAAAGCAATCCAACTGTAATGGTCGTTATATCCTTCCGAAGTTGCCTGTTCCGTGGGTATATAGCCGGGGGCGCATTCGCCATATCCCACCGCCATGACAAATGAGTCCGGCCGCATGGCTTGCGCCCAGAGCTGATACTGAACAAAGGTTTCGGCAGGCAGCAGAATTATTTGTGCGGGGCCAAAATCGATTACCGGTACGTCAATGTGGTGTCCGGAATCAGTCCGCTGCCGCCAGCTTAAACCCAGCGCTGCCTCAAAGCGAGCCAGCCGTGTCTGCGTGTGGTCCGCGAGGATGCGCCGGAAATCATCCTCACTGAATCCAGGCTTATACCTGGGCTTCAGCCTCATGGGGACACAGCGGAAATCGATTTGGTTCAAAGGATGCCGCTGGGTCGAATCCCACGCTGCCATCATGCCTCGATGCAACCGTTCTGCCAGGATCGGCCGGTTCTGGGGACTCCCATCGTTGAACTTGCCCGCCATGGTATCTCCGCTACAGCCGGAGCAGTAAATCTGCGCTACGGAGGGCATTTCTTTCTGCCGTTGCGCTCTTGCGAGGCCAGGAAAGTCGCAGGAGACATCTCCCTTTCCATAGAAAGTCATCGGATGGGTCGAGTAGCAACTGATGGCTGCCACAGGCTGCAGGCCATTCCAAAAGCTGATGGTCTTCAGCCAGGGATCGATCAATCCGACGGGCATGTTCCGCACCACAGGGTCACGCTCGGCGCTGACTCTCTCGAAGGAGACTTTTCCATCCGAAGTAACATAGCGGCGGTTGGAGGCCACCTTCTCCACTTTCCCTTGCCCGGCGCCAATGTGTGTGATCCGGTGCGGATGCTTGAGAGATTCTTGAAGCGCCGATGCTACGCGTTGTATCGTCCGCTCATCGAATTCCGGATCACATAGATCTTCGGAGACGGGAGTCGCCTTCAAGAGCTGTTGGGCCACAACATCGGAGTAAGGCGCGTCGTGCTGATGAACACAACTCACCAGCACCCTTTCCTTATCGCTGTGCGCAGCCTGTGCCAATACCGACCGCCAACGTTCATAGGACTCGTTTCGGATCTCGCACCAATCTACTGCCACAAGCACGATGGGCTTGCCGGACCCCGACAGAACCAATCCATGAGCCTGAAGTGGGTTGGCGATGGCCCGGGCGCGCACCGCATTGAACAGAGGATTTCCTACGGGAGGTGTCACATCCTCAGTGAACGAGCTCAAACGATATTCCCCCGTCCCCATTCCACCGGACTTACCCCGCGCGAGCCCTCCTCCCAGGACCGCGGCGATCAACTTTAAAGCCTCACGACGGCGGAGATCACTCTTGAGTTTGTGCATTCAAATTTCGCCTGTTCCCGCAGGGAGCGCGGCTTTAGTCAAAAAGTTGAGTACTTCTGCCAAGCCTCCACGATGTCTTTGCCTCGCAACACCCAAGTTCGGTCGTTCACCCGTTCAACCCCTTCACGGGGCTGGTGAACCCCCGTGCCCCAAGGCGTGAACTCGATTTTCACCTCCACAGGCCCGGCGAGCTTGTAGGGTTTGATCTGGGGCAGGCGCTCCATGGCTCGCCGCGCCTTCTCTGTAATCAAAGCGCAGGCCGCAGGATGCGAGAGCGTGAGCGCCGCCGTACGGCTGACAGCCGACTTCACTTCCGCGCACTCGGTCTCCGGAATCAAGCTATATAACTCCTGGCAGGCGGCAGTATCCCCGGAAAGCATGATGGTGGGAACGTCAAAATACCCAGCCAACGCCGCTACAATCCCAATTTCGCCCGTAGGCCGGTTATTGATCCAGACATTCTCGATGCCCTGGGACGATTCGGTATGCGTGAGCACCCCCTTATCCGCGCCTGCCATGGCATGCTGACCAATGAAAACCAGGGCGCTATAAGACGAGTCGAGGCCGAAGGTGGGCGGCAACGGTACGCCTTCCAGCAGGCGAGCCCGAGGATCAATGTCAAGCACAGACAGAGTACTGCTACTGTCGTGGCCGTCCAGCACGACTACATCCGTGGCCCCACCTTCAAACAACCCCTTGACAGCCGCATTGACTTCGCCGGTAAGCAGCTTGCGTGATTCTTCCCAACGCGGGCTCTTCCAGGGCATGCACTGGAGTTCGCTATTGAAGATGCCGGCCACACCCTCCATATCCGTAACCATAAAAACTTTTTGGGGCTTAGCAGTCTGCGCAGAACTCGGAGCTGCAAAGGCCCCAAACATCATCAGTCCAATTGCAAGAATCGTCGGCCGCGAAAACCGATGCGACATGCCAGAATCCCTCCTTTCACTGAGTTATCCGGCGGAGGGGAACTTCGGCTCCCCCCTCGGCTTTGCTGGTCTCCGCGGCTTGCATGAAGGCAAATATCTCCAAGGTTTCCTCGGCACTGACCGGAGGAACGCGTGTGCGAAAGAACTTTTCAATTTCAACCAGGAGTGGCCGATAGCTAAATCGCTTGGACTCAGAGGTGAGGACAGCCTTGTCCGTGAAGCCGGTTATTCCGTAAGCATAGAGTCCGCTCCGAAACCCCCTCATCACTCCCACGCGACCACCCTTCCATTTCCCTACAGCCACGTCCTCATCTTCTGTGCTCGTGCGGGTTACTGATTCACACCCGGTGCCCATGAGCGTAAAGAGCATTTCCACCGCATGAATGCCATACCACATCAAGTCAGGGTGATGAGGCTCAACGGGTGAGGGACCGTAAACACTGTAGCCCAGGATGCGACCCAAACCTGCGGGGTTCTTCAGACGCTGGGTTTCCTCCCAGAACCTTAAAGAAGAGGAACTGAACCACGGCACCCCGGCTTGGCTCGCCAGTCGAGCGATCTCCTTAGCATCCCCGTAGCTGGCGGCGAGGGGCTTGTCGATGAAGACCGGTTTCCCTGCGGCGAAAACGGGCTTCGCCTGACTCAAATGGGTGCGGCCGTCTACACTTTCGAGCAGGACCGCATCCACCATGCTGCAAAGTTTCGGGATGTCATCCACGATCTCGATCTTCCACTTGTCGCGCAATTCCGCCGCGTACTTGTCAACACGATCTCTGCTGGCGGCGATGTCCGGACTGCCTCCCTTATAAGCGGCGACCACCCGCACCCCGGGGACATGCTCAGGATCAGAGGGATCATTGAAGATTCGAGTGAATTCGATAACGTGGGAGGTATCCACGCCGATGATCCCTACACGAATCGTCTGACCTGAACCCCCCTGCGCAACACCTATCGAATGCGCAAGCAACATAATGAAAACCAGGCACACGGCCTTCCGATAGATACAATGCAACAGACATCCCATGAGCTCCTCCGTTGAAGTGCGCTCGACGTAGCGCCGGTCCCGCAGGGCGGGACCGGCACCTGCCGACCTAAATGTCGGCGCTACACTAGCAACTCGTGAATAGCAGCCTTCAGGCGCGCTTCGCTGGGTGGCCCCACGAAGGACTGCGTCGGTTCGTACCCGCCCTCCGAGAATGCCTTGTCGGTGCAGATGTAACCCGTACCGAGCTCGCCGTAGGCGGCCGTGGCGATGAAATCCTCGGGCCGAAGACCCTGTGCGTACAGTTGATACTGGATAAAGGCCTCCCCCGGAAGGTGCAATAGGGTGGCGGGCCCAATTCGATAGCAACTCAGATCGACAGCGGGCCGTATCTTCAGCCGCTCGTACCAGGACAGTCCCAGCGCGGCCTTGGTGCGCTGGTGATACGGTTGATTGGGGTCCTTAAGCACCTCGCGAAAATGTGCTTCCGAAAAATCCGGCTCGGTGCGCAATGCGAATTGCGCCTCCGTGCTCTTCCACGAAATTTCGGATACCTTGGCCTTGCGGGTCGCGGCAATGGCTCCTTTCATGCCTTGGTACAACCGTTCCGCCATTTGAATGCGGGCCTCATGAGAACCATCGTTGTATTTCCCGGCGGCGACGTTGCCCCCACAGCCCGTAAAGTAAATCTGCGCTATCCCCTCTTCTTTCTCCAAGCGTTCGCGAGCCAGACCGGGCGTGTCCGGGTTCATATGTCCTTGGCCGTAGTAGCTCTGGGGATGCGAGGCGTAGTAATGCAGTCGAACGATGGGCCGCTGCTGATCGAATAACGTAATAGTTCGCAGCCAGGGATCTATCAGCCCTTCCGGCGCCGCAATCAGCACGGGATCGTTGCAGTGACTAAAGCGAATGCCGATCGAGCCATCCGGCATCGGCACGCGCCGGTTGGAGGCGAACTTTTCCACTCTTGCCTTGCCGCAACCCACGTGAGTGCACGGCGCCAGCCGCGTCAGGGCATCTCGTGCCGCAGAGGAAACACGCTCTGAAACCGATTCAAGGAAACCCGGGTCTCCAACATGCGGGGGCGACGGCACTAAGTCCATCAGCATATCAGCATTGACGTCGTAGAGCGGTGCATCATGCTGGTGAATACAGTGTACCTCAACGTGTAGCTCGTTTACGCCCAAAGCGTTGGCAATTTTCCGGCGAAACAAATCGTGCGCGCCGGTGCGAAGCTCACAGTAGTCCAAGGCGCACAGGGCGTAGGTGGTTCTTCCGTCCGCCAGCACGACTCCCTTTGCTAGCAGCGGGACATCCACGCTTGTCGCCAGGGGCGGGGTACATTCCTCCAGGGGACTTCCTACGGGAGGCGTGACGTCGCAGGAGAATACCGCCGCCCGCAGTCCGGCATGATCCGCTGGGGACCCGTAAGCACTTCGGAGGCGTTCCGAAGCTGCAAGACCGGGCAGCACCGAGACCGCGCCCACCGCAGGAACTGCCCGCATGAAACCTCGGCGGGTTATCTTGTCCATAAGGGAAACTCACCTCTTTTCTCGTTCTAGCAACAGCGCAGCATCCCTCGGAGTTTTCCCACAGGCCTCCACATTTTCATCCACGCCGCTCTTCCAGCCGATCCGCACCGGTTGGCCATTCTGGTCGCGCAGATTTCGTCATTGTGCAGGGCACTCATTCCGCTTCTCGTATCTTTTCAAGCAGGCCTTGTGACCGGCAAGGGAGTCATCCTTCCTGTCGCAGGCGAAGTCTGGCACACGCTCCCCGTCATGTCAATGTTTGTTAAGGGTATGGAGTTCCGCGCTTCCGCGGGGTGCGTTCTCGGCGGCGCCTTAGCCCGGCCGAAGGTGTTGCCGTAAGTGGGGGCCTTTGACCACCTGTATTTAGGCGGGTTTGTGGAGTATCATTAATATTAGGCGGAATCCACCGACTGGGTGGGGCCGGAAAGTGCAATTATGGCTACTCTACAGGAAGTCCTACAGAAAACCGTCCGAGAGGGTGAGCTTTACGAGAAGCTCGACCGCGGCTTTGTGCGCTGTTATGCGTGCGGGCATGGCTGCCGAATACCGGATGGGCAACTGGGAGTCTGCAAGGTCCGTTTCAACGAGGGCGGCAAACTCCTTGTGCCCTGGGGCTACGTGGCTGGCGCGCAGTGCGATCCCATCGAGAAGAAACCCTTCTATCACGCCTATCCCGGCGCGCTGGCCTACAGCTTTGGGATGCTGGGTTGCGACCTGCACTGTAGCTATTGCCAGAACTGGGTTACGTCACAGGCCCTGCGCGACCCGAACGCAGTTTCAATGCCCGTGCTCGTGACACCCGAAGAGCTGGTCCAGGAGGCAGTGCAGCAGGGGGCGAAGGTGGTGGTGAGCACTTACAATGAGCCGCTCATCACCAGCGAGTGGGCCGTCGCAGTTTTCAAGGAAGCCCGCGCGGCAGGGCTCACCACGGGATATGTTTCGAATGGCAACGGCACGCCGCAGGTGCTGGAATACCTGCGGCCCTGGGTGGATCTTTACAAGGTGGACCTGAAGAGTTTTGATGACCGGCATTATCGCCAGCTCGGGGGGCGAATGCAGCCCATCCTGGATACCATCCGTAAGCTGCACGAAATGGGATTGTGGTTGGAAATCGTCACCTTGATTGTTCCGGGATTCAACGATTCGGACGACGAACTGAAACGAATGACGGAATTCCTGGCGAGTGTTTCGCCTGACATCCCCTGGCACGTCACAGCCTTTCACCAGGACTACAAGATGGTGGCGCCGGAGAATACCAGCTCGCGAACGCTTGTCCGGGCAGCCGGGATCGGCAAGGCTGCGGGTTTGCGCTTCGTCTATGCCGGAAACCTGCCCGGCCGAACTGGGGAGCTCGAGAACACCTATTGCCTCAACTGCCACGCGCTCCTCGTCGAACGTCGCGGCTTTCACGTCCTCGAATACCGGCTCACCGCTACGGGCTCTTGCCCCGGTTGCGGCGCTGTCATCCCGGGGCGATGGGCAGCGGATTTTCAAGGCCAGATTGCAGACGTTCCCTACCTGCCTCGAATGCGGAGGCGGTCAAATCCCTTCAGCGCCTTGCGACGTTGAATCCCTCAGCGCAGCCCAAAGAACAAGTATCCAGGCCCCACTCGCATGTTATGGATAAGCGAGGCAGGCGAAATGGCGGCGATGAGCAATCCCCCGACTGCCTGGGCCAACGCAATCGGCCAGATGTTTCGATGCCGCGCGAAGACCTCGGCAAAAACAAAGCCGGCCACGGTGGTGGCAACCATGAGGATAGGATTGGGAATGTGCGCCGAGCCGAAGAGGATCCCCACCAGGAGTGAGCTCAGGTGGCGGTTGCGGACGGCTTCCATCAGGCGATTATGAAAATAAGATTGGGCCAGATACTGCTGAAAGGCGCACCAGATTCCGTAGCCCAGCAGTGAAGCGGGAGCGTGCCGGTTCACCGGCACAAGCGCCAGGGCATGCCGGGCAAAACCGAATGCGAGAAGAGGAACGTAAAAGGCGAGAGCAATGGGCAAGACGACCTCGGCGTTGGCCCGCATTCCGGCAAAAGAAAGGCCAAGCGTCCGGAGCGTATCGCGGTGCAGAAACTGGCTGACTAGGACGACGCCCCAGAGCGCCATCCAAAAGTGGGGATAGGTGTGCTGCCAGCGCCAGATGTAAGCTACAATGCCAGCGTAAACCAGTATTACTTCCAGGGCGGAATAGATTGGCAACCAGGAATGCGAGGCACTTCCCGTCTTGATTTCATCGACTGAGGTTACTGTGCTCATGGGAATTCCCACACTCATTCTACGTCAATCCAGCCAAAGGACGAAAAGGCGCCAAGCTCTTTTTGTGATGGCGGCCGGACTGGTTGGGTTGGTCGCGCTGATTCTGCCACTACGCTTTCGCGCGCAGGGGGCGCCGCCCTCAAGGCCGGCGCGGGAGCGGCATGTGCTGGTCATTTCTGTGGACGGACTGGGAGCCAGCCTGTATGACCGTCTTGCGGCGAAGATTCACATTTCGAATCTGCCCAGACTGCGGAGGGAAGGAAGCTACGCAGAGGGGGTGGTGGGCGTCTACCCTTCGGTGACGTACCCTTCGCATACGACCATCGTCACAGGGCGGATGCCCGCTGAGCACGGCATCTACTCCAACTTGTCGTCGCGCGAGCCGGGCAAGAACCCCGATGATTGGTTCTGGTTCGCGAATGCCATCAAAGTGCCTACGCTTTGGGATGAGGCTCGCGCGCACCATTTGACGACGGGTGCGGTTTTCTGGCCGGTGACGGCGGGCGCACCGATTGATTGGAACATCCCGGAGATCTGGGACCCCCGGAAGCCCTTCCAGGCAGATCCCGCTTATATCGCGAAGTACGCTACCCCCGGAATTCTGTTTGAAGCTCTATTGGAAATCGGCCCGCCACAACCCGGACAGAGACTTGATGTGATGAGGACTCATCTGGCAACGTTCATCCTGAAGAAACGCAAGCCGAACCTCCTCCTGGTTCACCTTGTCGACTTGGACACGGATGAGCACCGATTTGGACCGGACAGCCCCCAGGCCGCCGCAACCCTCGAAATGATTGATGGTCACATCGATGAATTGCTGGCCGCCGACCGGGCCTCCGGGCTGGCTGACTCCACCGATGTCTTCATCGTTTCCGACCACGGTTTTCTGCCCGTTCAAACGGAAATCAAGCCCAACGTGCTGTTCGTGAAGGCGGGGCTGTTGACCGCGGACGGGAAAGGAAATGTTACTGGAGGAAAAATCGACACTGTGGTCAATGACGGCTCATTCTTCATTTATTGGCCGGAATCGGAGGACCTTCGCCCCAAGGTGAACGAAGCCTTGAAACCCCTGCGTGACCAAGGGGTGCTGTGGGCCATCTTCGACCGCGCAGCTTTGAAAGAATTCGCTGCGGAGCCTGCCGCGCAGATGGTGCTGGAAGCACCGGCGGGCTACGCTTTCAGCAGCGGCGCGATTGGCGACTTGCTGGCGAAGGGAAAAAGTACGACTGGGACGCACGGATACTTGCCTTTTCGCCATGAACTTGAAGCGTCGTTTATCGCCTGGGGACCGGATATCAGAGCCGGGGCGGACCTGCACACGATTCGGATGACGGAGATCGCTCCCACCATCTTGAAAGCGATGGGGATTGACGCCCCAAAATTCGGTGATCGACCGCCGCTCAAGGAAATCTTCAAGTAATGAAGGCAGAAGTCAGGAGTCAGGAGTCAGAAGAAAAAAAGAATTTATGAATAGTAAATAGTAAATTGTGGATTACTATAATTTATAATTCACCATTCACCATTCATAATTCACCACTCAGAATTCCCCCAGTCCCCAGCCCCTGTCTTGTGCTGGAGTAGTAGGACCATTCGCTGGCCCAGGTGGCCACGCGGAACCAGTAGCGCCCCAACATGACGACCTGTTGAACAATAAAAAGGCCAGCCAGCGCCAGCGGTTCACGAATATGCGATCCGCCGGCGATGGTCGCATTGATGAACTCCCACGGGAAGGCCAGCCGGTAAACTCCCAGGAGCGCCAACCCGAAGAAGGAAGGTACGACATAGACGCCGATGGCTCTCCCGAGACGCCCAAGAGAAAAACCCAGCGAAGCGAGAAAGGCCTGGATCGCGCCCGTACCCTCTTCCAGCACGATTCGCACGCGCGCATAGTCCATGACCAGGTTGACATAACCCACGCCTAGCACCGCCAGCAATGAGACGGTGAGGTGAGCCCAGAAAACCAAGCGGTCGTCGGCCCAGTTGCCCGCCCAGTGATCCACCCACTGGCCCAACTTTTCATTCAGGAGCTTGAAGACGATCCAGTAGCAAATGAGACCGATGATCAGGAGACTCAGCAAACGCCATGCGTAGCGTCCGGTGTCGCGAAGGAAATCTGCGAGCGAATACTTCAGGTCAGGCGCCTTGAAGCGCGTCAGCACTCCGCCGGCCAGAATCGAGTTCAGCGCCATCGAGACGAAGCCCAAGCAAACAATCACCATCGCATAACGATCGAAGCTGCCCGGATTATTGAAGGTGAAGTCCGTCAGCCAATCGACAGAGAAGCCGCGCGCCATTTCACGGGCCATAAGGCTGTGTGCAGTGAAGCGCTGGATGCCACGGTAGATGGGATATCCGGTGAGGGCGGCAATGGCAAGATTAGCAAGAAACAGAATCCAGACTGCCGACCAAGTGCGGCAGGTGATGGAGAGTCCCTGCCGAACGGATGACCCGACACTCATGTTGATCCTCCACAGCAAGTTCGCGCTTGCCCCCTTTTCCTCTCCCCCAAGGGGGCGAGGGTGTCCCGATCTGATCGGGACGGGAGAGGGGGTCCCATTACCTAATCGAACTTGCGAAACGCCGTACTAAGCAAGTCAGTCCGCGACGTCGCAGGCCTCAACTGAAAAAACCAGCAGCGAAAAACAGATTCTCCAGCCAGAAAATCCAACGGATGTACCATTTGGCTGCCGCGCGGTTGTCGGGCTCGGCCAGCCGGCTGTTATTCGTGAGGTTCGCTTCCAGCGCCAATTTTCGCAGAGGGTCCACTTCTGCTGACGTCACCTTGGAAGGTTTCTCGAAAACAAACTTCACCCAGCGATACCTCCCGTCCCAATTTTTCTCGATGGTCTCGCCATCTTCGAAGCGAATCACCACATCCAAAGGCGCAAGGACTTCACCCAAACGATGCACCACGACCGTAGACCGATAGAGTTTGCTCTTACTTTCCGCAGCGAGCTTGGCGGCATCCTTCTCGAGGTAAGTTTCCCTTTTCCCATTTTCGTCGTACACGCCGACTTTGCCTTCGAGGGGTTGGCTCCGGAGATCACTGATTTCATAGTCGGCCAGGTTCGAGCCGTAGAAGAATTGCTCGAAAAACCAGTTCATATCTTGCCCGGAGATCTCGTTCACGACGTTGATAAAGTCCCGAGTGGTTGGGTGGCGATAGCGCCAGCGTTGCTGATAAGTGCGCATGACGCGCGCCATGGTTTCCGGGCCCAAATAGTTCTCCAGGGTTCGCAGCGCGAGGCCCGGCCGCGTATATGAATTGACCACATAACTCGTTCGATCCAAATATTGCCATGCGTTGCGAACCAGTTCGTCATCCTTGGCATTTTCGAGGTATTGGAGGCGGCGGCCTGATTGTTCCGGGTCGCCAACACACGCGAAATAAGGCCCCATTGGGATATCTCTAACTCCCGCGAAGGGGAACTGCGGCAACTCGACATTGAACCACGGGTAAATGAGGATAGGCATGCCGAGAACTTGCGCATACCTGCATCCCTGGCCATAAGCTGTATCCAGGACTTTGCCGGTTGAGTAAGTGTTGAACCCTTCGTCGAGCCACGCTTCCTCGAATTCATTATTCCCCACCAGACCATACCAAAACTGGTGTCCAAACTCATGGACGGTGACGCCCTCGGGGGTAAAGGAATGCTGGCCCGGCCAGAAGTAGGCGCCACCCGTAATTAACGTGGGATACTCCATGCCGCCGGTGTTCGAGCCACGGTGGGGATCGACCACCGTCAACGTGTCGTAAGGATACTGACCGTACCACAAACCGAAATACTTGAGGCCATTAAAGGCGGCCCGAAAGTAGCGGTCCGCGACGCTCAGGTGATCGGGCTGGAGCAAAAGGGTAACCGACACATCGCGAAGGGCAACTTGGTCAGCGGGCAGGTTGAGGATTCGGGCCCAGGTCGCTAGTTCGTCGCCGCGTACTTCATGGCCCCAGTCGAAGGTGCGGGTGAGCTTGATGAAATGCGGGCTGGCGGTCCAGGCAAAATCGTGAACGTCGTCCTGGTGGAAGTAGTAGGTGGTAGTCCGGTCGGGATTGTCTTGGGTGCGGCGCAAGAAGCCGGTGGCGCCCAAGATATAATTCGAGGGCACCGTCAGGTCAACATCCCAGACCCCGTAGTCCGCAAAAAACTCGGTGGTGGCGTGGAATTGGTGGCAATTCCAACCACCTTCCTTTCGGCCACGCTCGCCCCGCCCTTCGTAGACGCCGATCTTGGGAAACCACTGTGCCACTAAGATGTAGTCGTCGTCATAGCCCGTGCGTGCCAAGGCGCGCGGGAGCTTGGAAGTGAAATCGACCGAGAGCTCAATGCTGCCGTGAGGTGGAATGGGTTGCGGCAGCGGCACGCGGATTACGGTCCGATCGGCGGCATTATCATCGTCAGGGTGCACGAACGTTAGCGCGGGCGCCAGGTCTGCGCCGCCCACGATCTGAAGTTTGTTGACGTCCACCCATCCCCACTTCTGTGCTTCCGGCTCCGCGTTCCATTCTCTCAAGAGACTGCGGCGCGTGCTGAGCAAGGATTCGCGCAGGAATGTGCTATCCATGTTCTTGAAGGCATTGAGGTACAAGTGGAAATAAAGGTCCGGAATCGAATCCTCAGTGTGGTTCCACCAGGTAAGGTGGTAGTGGCCCGCCACCTTCTTCGTGGCCTGATCAAACCTGGCCGAAATCTGGTAGCGGACGATGGGATGTTCGATGCGGGATTGGTAAGTCTGGGCGCTGACGTTGATGCCGAAGGGCACCAGAACCGCCAGCACTCCGAGCAAGATTCGTCTGTTCATCTTGCCTCCAGGATTGGTCTGGACCGCTTGGCTTGCCGTTTTCAGCAGGTCTATCTCACGCGCCCGACCCGGGCATGCGCTATTCTATCAAATCCTCAGGCAAATCGAGCCATGCCTATTTTCATCAAGCTGCTAGAGGGAACCGGAGCTGCGGGATTTTTCCCCTTCCAACTTCGAGTTTGTGCCTGCTCCCCAAAAGGGGAACACGAACCGGATGGTCAAGCAAATCCCTGCGGTCAATGTCAGCCCGATGAGTTCAAGATACCCCGCGCGGAGGAGTTTGCTGGCGGGAAGGCCCAATTGCTCGCGCAACGAGACCCAGGAACAGATGTCGAAAATATAAAGGCCAACCGCGCAGTCACGGGTTGTCCGACTGGCCGCATCAAGGAGCAAGGCAATAATGATGATGCCCGCGACGATCCTCAGCCCATAGAGGAGAGTTCGTACGTAGGGCAGGTTCTCCGCCACTCGCAATGGTCCTCCGGTTAATTCACTGCGGCGGAATTGTACCTGCCGGGCGCGCAGCTTGCAAGATTGTTATCGTAACGTTGCTATCGTAACGTGCGAGCCCTGAACCACGATGGCTGGCGGGAGCTTGTTAAGCAGTTGGGAACAGACCACCGAGGTTGAGGATAATGGCCGAAGCCACAATAAAGGCCATGCCGGCAAGCAGCAGTTTTTTCGTCCTAGATGAGGTGGCTTTCCACTCGCCCGTGAGAATCCCAAGCATGTTGGAAGCAAGGATGATCGAGGCTATCATGAGCACGAAACCAAGGGACGTCCCGTACTTCCCAGCCAAAGTTGCTCCGATTCCGTACCCGATCAATCCACCCAGCCACAACAATGCCATGGCAACTCCAAGGAACATTTCTGTTAGCCACCCTGTTTGATGGAAGAGCGCCCAAGTGCGGTTGCGGACAATCAAATACAGGCAGTAAAGAAGATTCGGAATGAAGCCGGCGCCTAGCACCAGTGCCCACACGGCGTAGGTCGCGGTGAGTGGATTGGCGCCGCTTTCAATGCTCCTGCGGAGAAGTTCTCCCCCGAAAACAAACCCCAGGTTAAGGTTGGAGCCGAATATGCCGGTGAAGATGCAAATCCCAAGGCCAAACAGAAAAGTGCGCCCGCGCTCGTTCGTCGGGGTTGTGGTTATGGCTTGTTCTTTTTGCCTGCGGCTGCCGGCGACGCCGTAGAAGGCCAGGCCCGCGACGAGAACCGGCAAGCTCGCGAGCATCAGGAGCCCGCGCGGTTGGAGTAGGGCAACGGGGTTCAGCACGAGTAGCGGAACCAGCGAACCTCCGAGACAGGTGATACCAGACGCCACCGCCACCGCCAGCGCCATTCCTACAATGCTAATGCCCAGCCCATACGTAACTTGGGCGACCCCCCAGAAGAAACCAAAAATCAACGGATACAGGAGCATCCGTGGCGCGGCGCCCCGATAGAGCTCTGCCAGTCCGGGAACAAATCCAGCCGCCATTATCCATGGCAGGAGCAAGAGGGACACAGTGGCGAAAACTAGCCAAGTGTTCTCCCACCGCCAGCGGCGGGAATATTTCATGGGCGCCGGAAAGCTGCCGTTCAATACACCACTAACAAAAATGATCGCCATGCCAAGCCAGAAGTGTCCACTCATTTGTGTTCCTTGGTGGTGCGGGGGTACGGAAGTCGAGTCAGCATGTCGTGATACGGGAGTATAACTGGGCTGCTCCTGACAAGATCACGGAGGCGCATTTTAGGGTGCTGGTCGGCAGGAAGCAAGAGAATTGTGAAATTGGGGAGCGAGGGGAATTGACGGGGTGGTTGTGGTCGTGTAAGTACTACTTGCGAATCCGAAGATTCGAGCCCAAGCTAACTGAGAGTGCGAGAAGTTCCTTTCCCTTCCTGGCCAGGGCCTCGCCGGCGCAATAATTCAGGGATGTCTCGCTTGCCGTGGACTATGGCGACAACCTCGATGGGCCTTTTCTCTGCCCGGTAGATGACGAGGTAGTTACCGACTGGCCAGAAGAGAATCGGGAACTGGGTGAGATCCTCCCGCCTGTGCCCCATACCAGGAGTTTGTGCGACCTGCTCGAACGCTTCGAAGAGCTTGGCCAGCAGACGGTCCGCCGCATCCACGCTGTCCAGTTCGACGTATTCCCAGATCTCATCGAGGTCTTGGTCCGCACCGCCACCCAGAACGTAGCCGCTCATGAGCGCTACTTCCGCAATTCCTCAGACTTGCGCTGGAGACGGGCACGAGCCTTGACGGGATCAACGTTCTCGTCGCGATCCAAGGAAGCCAAACGTCGGCCCAGTTCCTTGTTGAATTCTGCGAGTTGAGCAACGCGCGCCCGCTCGTGCTCTTCCAACAGCCGGAGTGCCTCACGCACCACCTCGCTGGCAGAGTTGTATCGTCCGCTCTCCACTTTAGTTTGCACGAACTGCTCGAGTTCAGGGGTCAGTGAAACGTTCATCAGCCCTCTCCTAGAGGGTTCTCCACATCCAATGTACTGCGCATAACAAACCTTGTCAATGTATAGCATCACGTGTCAACCTGTAGTGTCCGGCATCTCGTGGCGCAACGGTTTCGTGTTGTCAATGCTGTTGCCCCCCCCCCCGTTAAGCCTAAATGATTCTTCTGGTAATATTGCGGATAAGATGGGCTTTTGTTAGCTCTACGGCGCATGCCACTAGCGCGAAGCTAAGCACATCTTCGCGGTGGTCGCACGAGCAGCCGATCAAACAAGACGGGAGGCGCAATGGCAGAACTGACCGTAGAAACCTATTCCGGCGAGGACGGCTACGTCGTGGCCGAGTGCCTGGAAATTCCAGGATGCCTCTCGCAAGGCAAGACAAGAGAGGAGGCTCTCCAAAACATCCAGGATGCCATTCGAGAGTGCCATTCAGTCATGCGCGAAAGAAGCTCTGGCATTGTGGTTTGAACCGACCGACTTGTTATCTCAAATGTAGCTCGCTTGAGAATGTTGGAGGCGCGGGTGAGAATCGAACTCACGCATAAAGGTTTTGCAGACCTCTCCCTTACCACTTGGGTACCGCGCCGTAAGAGTAGTGGCGAGTGACAAGTGACTAGTGAGGAGTAGAAACGACCGGCTTCGCTTCTTTGCTTGCCGCTCGTCACTTGTCACTGATTTATGGAGCGGGAAACGGGATTCGAACCCGCGACTTCGACCTTGGCAAGGTCGCACTCTACCACTGAGTTATTCCCGCCCGGTTACCAATCAAAACTCTCGTCAAGTGATTATAGGAAGCGGTGATTCGCAAAGTCAAGCCGGTTTCAGCCCGCCTGCCGGCAGCGCGTCGGCAGGAGGCTCCACAGGCTGCGCCGCCTCGCGCAAGAACTTTGCGGACTCCTCCGGCGGTGTGGGATTGATGTAGAAGCCCGTGCCCCATTCAAAGCCGGCGACTTTGGTCAATTTGGGCATGATTTCCAAGTGCCAGTGGTAGTAATCCTCTGCGGATTCTCCGATGGGCGCGGTATGGATGATGTAGTTGTAAGCAGGCCACTCCAGCACTCGGTCGAGACGCGACAGCATATCCTTCAAAATCGGAGCAAGCTGCTCGAACTCAGCTTTCTGAGATTGCTCGAAGGCGCATTGGTGGGCCTTCGGCATGATCCACATCTCAAAGGGGAATCTTGGAGCAAAGGGCGCCACGACCACGAACGCCTGATTCTCCGCGATCAGGCGCGCTCTCTTTTCCTTCTCCTGGCTGATGATATCGCAAAAGATGCACCGCTCTTTGAAATTGTAATGTTCCCGCGCGCCGTCCACCTCCTCGCGGACACGCTTGGGCACAACGGGCAGAGCGATGAGCTGGGAGTGGGTATGCTCGAGCGAGGCGCCCGCAGCTTCACCGTGGTTTTTGAATATCAGGATGTATTTGAAGCGCCGGTCTTTCTCGAGGTCCAGAATCCGATCCCGGTAAGCCCAAAGCACGTCCTCGACGGAGCGAGTGGGCATGGTAGCCAGGGTCAGGCTGTGCTGCGGCGTCTCAATAATGACCTCGTGCGCCCCGATGCCATTCATCTTGTCGTAAAGGCCTTCGCCTTGCCGGTTGAGGGTTCCCTCAATGCCTAGCGCCGGGAACTTGTTGGGCACAATGCGCAGCGACCAGCCGGGGGTATCCCGCGCGCTGCCGTCGCTGCGGTAAGACTGAATTTCCGGCGGCGTCTTCTTCTCGTTGCCAGGGCAGAATGGACAGAAGCCTGAGCCGCGGATCTGGACTTTGTCCCGGACGAAATCCGTTGGCCTTACAGCTCGGTCAGTAGCAATGATAACCCAGCGCCCGGTGACGGGGTCTTTTCTTAGTTCCGGCAAAGTTTTTACTCCTTCCAAGGCTAAACCCCGAAGGGTAGCGGGCCAGTCAAGCTTTGAAAGCATGCTTGAGCAGCCGAACTTGCAAGCCCTCCTTCGGGTTCAATGACACACTTACCACATCAAAGCGGCAATCTACAGGTTTCTGTCCAAGTTGCCGCAAGTATTCCTTGGCTGCTCTAATAACCCGCTTTTGTTTGTTCGGGGAAACCGCTTCCTCGGGCGGACCCGCTGCCTCGGAGGTTCGAGCCTTTACTTCTACAAAAACCAGGATGGGCCCATCCCACCCGACGAGGTCGAGCTCTCCGGCGCCTGAACGGGCACGCCAGTTTCGCGCTACTACAGTATAACCTGCTTGTCGCAGATACCAATAGGCCAGAGTTTCACCGCGTACTCCGAGCTCCGGACTTTCGGATTCGCCCCGCTTTTCCTGCTGTAGTAAGGCCGCCCTTTGCGCGCGCTGACGCTCTTTCCATGCCAGCGCACGATACATCAACCGTGCCCACAAACGCATATCAATATCGACCCGCGCCTTGTGACAAGCAATGCCTGGGCTCAGCGCTCGATCCTCGACTTTGACCAGTCACCAACGTCTTAGACACGGACAAAGAATTGAGCGCTGAGGCGTGCATTGCCCGAGCTATTTCTCGATCTCGGAAAGGCAAGCGTCGAGGATTTCGAGCGCGATATCGGCGTGCTCCGGCTCGATGACCAGGGGTGGCATCAGGCGCACGGTGCTCTCGCCACAGCCCAGGACGAGCAAGCCCTGATGGAATGCCCTCTCGAGGACCTCTTGGCGCGCCTCCGGGTGAGGCTCACGTGTTTCCTGGTTCTTGACTAACTCAATCCCGATCATCAGGCCGCGCCCCCGCACCTGGCCCACAAAGGGGTGGTTGCGTGGCCAGTCCGCCAGCCGGCCCATGATGTATTCTCCCATGCGCGCGGCATTGGCAACATATTTTTCTTCCAGCAGCCGAATAGTTTCCAGCGCCGCCGCGCAAGCCACGGGGTTCCCTCCGAAAGTGGAGGCATGCGCGCCCGGACCCCAATCCATCAACTCTGCGCGGGCTACCGCTGCGCCGAGTGGCAGGCCGGAAGCGATGCCCTTCGCCGTGACCAGGATGTCGGGTACAACCCCGGAATGTTCACAGGCCCACATCTTTCCGGTGCGCCCCATGCCGCACTGCACTTCATCGATTATCAGCAGGATGCCGTACCGATCAGCCAACTGCCGCAGCTTGGCCAGAAAGCTGGGAGGGGGCACGATGTATCCGCCTTCACCCTGGATCGGCTCCACCACAATTGCCGCCACTTCATCCGGAGGAACGGCCGTCCTGAAGAGCTGTTTTTCAATGAACTCTGTGCTGCCGCAATCGCACTCCGGCGCGTCATGTCCGGCGGGGCATCGATAGGGATTCGGGTACGGAGCGTGCGCCACTCCGGAAAGCAAGGGGCCAAAACCACGCCTCTGAACAGGTTTGCTCGCGGTCAGGGAAAGCGCGCCCAAGGTCCGGCCGTGGAACGCGCCCATGAACGCAATCAAGCGATGGCGCTTGGTGTGGTAGCGTGCAATCTTTATGGCGGCTTCAATGGCCTCGGCGCCGGAATTCCCGAACACCACCCGCTTGGGGAAATTGCCCGGGGTTATCTCCGCCAGTTTCTCCGCGAGTTGAACCAGCAGGGGATAGTAGAAGTCCGTGCCGGACATGTGAATCAGCGTTTCCGCTTGGCGCTGAATGGCTCGCACCACGTCGGGGTGACAATGGCCCGTGGATACCACAGCGATGCCCGCTGCGAAATCCAGAAACACATTTCCATCCACGTCTTCGACGCCCACGCCTTCGCCTCGCAAGGCGACCATGGGGTAGTCGCGCGCATACGAAGGCGAGATGAATTGGCGGTCGAGTGCCAGGACCTTCAGCGCTTCCGGACCGGGGAGGGATGTCTTGATCGAAGGGACCTTGCTCTCCATATGAATCCTCCTCTGCGCTGCCTTTTGGCGGCAGCGAATGGGTTTTAGGCTCTGGGTAGGTAGGGCGCACAGAGGGGAATCAGTCCCCGCCAAAAAGGTTGGGGCGTGCCAATAAAGGGAGTGTGAGCCGCAGGCCAGGCATGACTACTTCCGTTTCCAACGGGTTCCGACCTTGCTGTCCTCCAGTATAACACCGGCCTCCTGAAGTTTCCGGCGGATTTCATCGGCGCGGGAAAAATTGCCCTGGCGACGCGTCTCGTCGCGTTCCGCAACCCATCTCGTGATTTCCTCGTCGGTTGGCAACTCCGCCGCCACCGCGCCGGTGTGCCCATTCCCAATCGAGGCCTGTCCAGGGCCCGCCAGTGCCTGGGGGACCAGAACCTCCCGGCTGGAATCGAAGGGCTGGATGAATCCAAATCTCACGAGCTTTTCGTGGTCATTGTCTTCGAGGACGCAGAATATGCGGTCCCAACGGTCCAGCGTGTCCAGGAAGGCAGCGCGATCGCCATCCCGGAATTCGCCATGGTCCATGGCGGTGTTTCCATCCCGAACCATGCCGAAGACCGCACCGAGAGCTTCGGCGGTGTTCAAGTTGTCGTCCAGGGCATCTTCAGACGCCTGGCAGGCGGCGCGGGCACGATCCTGCAAAGCTGTATTCTCCCCCGCAGAGAATGACTCCTGGGTCAGCCGGAAGCGGAAATTCCTCAGCCTCTCGATGGATTGTTGCGCTTGGTGCAGGCCCTCAAAGGTGAAGTTCAAATGCCGGCGGTAAGGGACAGAGGCCAACAAATACCGGATCGCTGAGGGCTTGTAACCCTTGGCTAACAGGTCGCGCAGGGTATAGAAGTTGCCCAGTGACTTCGACATTTTCTCGCCGTTGACGATCAAATGCTCGGCGTGCATCCAGTAGCGTACGAACGGCTTGTCCGTGGCCGCCTCGCTCTGCGCAATCTCGTTCTCGTGATGGGGGAAGATCAGATCCACGCCCCCGGAGTGAATGTCAAAAGTTTCGCCCAGGTATTTCATGGACATCACGGAGCACTCGATGTGCCAACCGGGGCGCCCGGGCCCGAGCGGCGTCTCCCAAAAGGGCTCGCCTTCCTTGGCCGCCTTCCAGAGCGCAAAGTCGCGGGCGTCGTTCTTGTCGTACTTGTCCGTATCAACTCGTGCCCCGTCGCGGATGCCGGTAAGGTCAAGCTTGGTCAGTTGGCCGTAGTTCTTGAATGCAGCCACACGAAAGTAGATCGAGCCCTCACTCGCGTAGGCGTAACCTTTCTCAATCAGGGTCTGAATCACCTTCACCATGTCATCGATCGAGTCGGTGGCGCGCACCACGATTTCAGGATCCTCGAGGCTGAGGAGTTGACGATCCATTTGGAAGGCTTCGACGTATTTCTCGGTGTACTCGCGCAACGACAGGGCGGCAGCTTTGGATTTGCGGATGGTGTTGTCGTCCACATCCGTCAAATTCATGACGTGCCTGAGCGTGTATCCACGGTACTTCAGCCAGCGCCGCAGGATATCCTGGAACACGAAGGTCCGGTAATTGCCGATGTGGGGAAAATCATAAACGGTGGGACCGCAGGTATACATGCCAACCCGGCTGTCGTGGAGAGGTTTGAACTCTTCGACCTGCCCGCCCAACGTGTTGTAGATGCGGAACGGCATACAGTCAGCCTACCTGTCAATGATGCAGACGCTCAATTCTAGGTACCCGCGCGAAGCAAGTCAAGAAACTGGAAATTGGTAACGGGGTCTTTTGGCTTGAAGGACTTTCCAACGAAGTGCATGTGCAGAGGTATTTTGGAACCCAAGTTGCGTTTAACAGACGGATTCCATCAGTTCTGGTCTTGTGGCAGGAGCAGTTCCCTTAGCTCTTTGAAGCTCTCTGGGCGTCCTTTTTCAACCTCTGCCCAAACCTGCGTGAAGGCTGGAATCTTTGTCATGTTGGTCTTAATTCCGTCGCTCCACTGAATCCAAGTCTCGTCATTAATACTGTTCTGGCTGTACAGAAACGTCTGCTCTTGGCAAATGTCTATGTAGCGGTAAATGGCGTCCCGGCAGCGATCACGACGTTCTTTGTCGAGCGACTCCAATCTTGATCCGAGCCAAATATCTGTAGGGATGTTTTCCATGATGCTGCGGTAACGCTCGGTGAGTCCATTTTCAAAATCGGTCCTGGCCTGCTCTTTTAACAGTTTGACTTGCTCCCAAGCTAGGTAAATTAATCCAGCCATTGCAATCGTCGCAACATATGAAAGTCCTTGAAGGATTTTAAGGAATACGGCCCAAGAACAACTCATGATCTTTGCCCCCGGCTTTACCAAGTTAGCGGGAATCCCTCTGTCATCCTGAGACCTCGTAGTGAACCGCGACAGATTCTCCCTGCCGACTGTCGATAACTAAGTACCACCACCCACGGAACGGATGGCGTAGCTCTTGATTGTGATCGTACCTATTATAGAAGCCGCTGTAATAGGAAGTGACGTCCGCTCCTCTCCCCTTCAACTGCCTTAGCCCTTATAGGTTTTCCTATCCGCTTCAGTTTCGGATGCATTGGGCACTTTGGGCAGGTTTCGGTATCGTCCATTAGCGCGTCCCTCTCGGTTCAGTGTTTGCTCGGGCCATTTAGCTTGCGAGTGGACAAAGAAACACCGCAGTCATCCGGGCCATCCGATAAAAATGGAAACGCCCCAGTACATTCGTTTCTTCTGCCCGCTTGTAAGTTTATACCTTAATGATGGTTACGCGAAATGCTGCTTTAGAGCTGAGATTCAAATTAGGACAGCACCCAATCCTGCCGGAGCAAACGAAGGGCAAGCCAGCCACAAGGACGCGGAGGCGAAGAAGCCATACCACCGGGAGCCCCCGACGCGGGAGAATGCACAGAAATGGCAGCGAATCGAGTTTTTACCTATTCCAGACAAGCGTGCCGGAGAAACCACCTGTAAGGCCGCCACCGGCCAATGAATAAAGAGAGCCGTACTCGCTCAGGTGAGGAAAGTGATAAGATTGGGGAGCGGCTGGAGAGCTCCGTACAAACGCGGCGGCCAGAGTGAAAAGACCCGGATGGGGGCCGTATCAGAATGTTCTGCGTAAAATGCGGTGCCGAGAATCCTGATGATGCTGAATTCTGCTGCAAGTGCGGCAAACCCGCGTTCAGGGCGCAGTCCACGTCAGGGATTCAGGCACCCGCGCCACCTGTTAGCACGAATCCCGTTAGCACTCCATCGACAGCGAAGCCCTACGGCATCGGCGGATGGCTCGCTTTTCTTTGTGTCTCTCTCGCCATCATAACTCCGTTTGTGTGGGCAGCCTCGACAGTCAGCTTCTTTAATAAAGGTGAGGTTGCCCTCGGTGTGCTCGCACTCTTGATGGCACTCTTTAGCTTTATCGCCGGATTGTTCCTCTGGCAAAAAGACCCTTCAGCCATCAAGCTGGCGAAGGCGTACCTGCTCGTCAATATAGGGGTCTCTCTTATTATCAGCTTTGCCGGTACTCCCGGCTCCCTTGACGACCCGCACGTTCTGGGCTCTGCCATCGGGCAATCAATCGCGGTCCTTGTCCTACTCTCCATCGTGACCGCAATCTGGTGGGCGTATCTCAACAAGTCGCTGCGGGTTAAGAACACCTATGGAGCGGTTGCATCAATCGGACCGGGAATAACGGACCAGGGTGACGTTCCCTCCCCGACAGCGGAGAGCCAGCTTCCGCTGACTACTGGGGAAGCCCAAGAAGTACAAACAACTTCGGCGTCATCAGCGGAAGCGGAAGTGCCTGCGCCGCCAACAGTCGCACCACCACCGAAACCAACAATACCGGGGAAGCTCAGCGAAGAACCCAAAACAGACTACCGCCTTTTGGCTGTGTTCATAGGAATCGTACTATTTGCAATGTTTGTCATCACAATGGCCGTTATTAATTTGCCGTCTGCGAAAGATTCTGCCCCCGTACAAGATTCAAGTCAACTATCCACAACGCCCGCTGTGTCCCGTGATTTCACCAAGGAAGACTTGTCAGCATTACGAATCCTCAACACAACAAGCATAAGAAAAACAGAAAAGGAATCGTGGGCAAGATGGGGAGGCGGTTGTTCTGGCTGTACAGATGAGCCGATGTATTATCAGGTTTGGCTAACGGTTTCTAACAAATCACAAGCCACACTACATACCCTGAAAACACAAGTGACGCTTCCCGCATACCACATCAGTGGTGAATCCCTTGAATTCAATTGCCAACATGACACCCTCGAAGGGAGTGTGCCGGACATACTACCTAATACTACGGGAGATTGTGCGTCGGACACGTGGCCCAAATTATGGGATAACAGAGCCTCATTTTTGATAACTGGCGCACAAGTCCCAGAGCATTGACCCTCAGCCACTGCTCCCTGACCCTCCGGCGTTTGTCACGGGCAGTCGGATCAAAGGGAAAACTTTCGGGTGCAAACCAAACTGGAGCAAAGGCCGCTTGCCGCAATTGAGCGGTAGGGGAGTGGCAAAAGTCATACAGGGCCACAGAGCAGCAAGGCGGTTGGCTGTAGAGAGCAACGGACCGCCGGCTGTTCGGGAAACGGACAAAGGCCGTAACCGCGGTTGCAGAGGCGTCCACAATTACCACTGCTTTAGGTCGCTAAACGACAGCCGTGCAGGTCCCAGGGGGAAAATCTTATTTCTTTTTGGAAGGTGTTCTACGGAATTAAACAAGCCTGCGCTTTTCCGCGAATCGGTAAACTCAGTCGATGCCCGTTTGTACACGTGTGCTTCTCCAATCCAACTAGCACGTGCGTGGCTACAATTTCGGGCGCACCGTTTAAGGAGAACATTGTGTGCAATCTCACTAGAAGTCCGCAGTTGCTTTCGGAACAGCATACTTCTATATACCAAAGGGCTTCATCGTCTTCCCCTTCAGTGGGATTGGGAATGTTTTCCTGGCGGAAATCGTCTGAACGAAAAACAGAGGCTTGCCTGCATTGAGGACATACAAAAAGTAAAGGCCAAGTACCCGTGGGCCAGTAGGGTTGAGCTTGAAATGATTGCTGGTGGCTGGGTTCTGGGAGAAAGACATTTTCGGGACAACTGGGGGTTTTACATTTAGCGGCGTAGCCGGGTTTCATAAAATATCCTGTAAATCATCTTAGGTCTTTGCAATATGGCAGATCGTTGGAACCCATATTGGGACCCTTAAACGAACGGTCAACGTTAGGCTTTATACCGAGTTGTTCGAAAGCGCTTGTGTGCTCTTCGGTGGTCGGCTTGACGGGTGGACCGGACCAACAAGCTTGGGCCGTCCGGTTATCAAACATAATATAGGGGTTATTACCATTAACCGGGATGAAGCGCTGTCGCCGATAAAGAGTTATGGCCAGCGTAATTGATATAACCGTTAGGACAGCGAGGAGTACAACTAGACCAATGACAAAGGTTCTGTTCACGTTCAGCATTTTATTAGGCTGGGGCGTCCCTTCGACGCGGTGTGAGTGTCATTTCCCCGCCTCCTTGCTAATTGGGATGGCCGCAGCCCGCCCATTATAAGTCTGTTCCGGTCAGGGATCATACTTGAACTTTCCGCGTGCTATTTGGACGATTAGCACGAGCACGAAAATGCCCACACCCGACCCCCATATCGGCGCAATCGTGCCCGAAGAAAGACGCAGCGTTACCTGTACCATTCGGCAGAAAAAACTCCAAAGCAGTAGACCTATGAACAGGGTTGCGATAACGCGCCAAACCTTTTTGAAAGGGGAGTTCATTTTGTAGCTCGCTATTTGATGGTAGGGTAAGCGGGCAGAGGAACGCCGCACTTATCCGAGCCACCCTTACGAGTGGAGAAACCCCGGTGCACTCCTTTCCTCGGCCCGCTTGAATTCTAGCACGCTACACTCTCACGTGCCGGGTAATTTGTTGTTCGGAAAACGGACAGCCCTGCCTTGTTGTATACTTGCCTTGCTATGGCAGAGAGAATCTTAGAGTTTGATTACACCATGACCCCTTTGGAGTTCAAGATTCGTCGAAATCCGCCGTCTTTGGTTACGGGCAAGGCGTTTCGTCCGCTACTGTCGTTGGAATTAAGGAACGGTCCATTATCAATTCAGTGTTTTGGGCTTACTGATTCAGGAGCAGACTCGTGCATCTTTCCTAGCCGATTCATGGAACAACTGGGTATTAAGTCTTGGCGGACGGCTCCTAGCACAACAGCACTTGGAATTGCACAGCTACAGGCTCAAGTTGCAAGCGTGACAATTAACCTTATTGATGAGCGTTGTGTTGCGCCATTTGAAGCAGAGGTTGGTTTTGTCAGCGATTTAGACGAGTGGAGTTTTAATGGCCAAGGGATTGGGTTGCTGGGCCAGCAAGGATTTTTCGACAAGTTCAAAATCACATTTGACGGACCCCGCGCTAAATTTTATATTGAAGAAAGTTATTAAGGTTTATTGATTTGAGTGAAGGGTTTGAGCCAACATACATTTAGGACGCTACCCACTCTTGGGGCCAAAGGTTTTTCAAACTAAGACACTACCGAAATTGGCTCCTGCACTTTCTTCTTGACACCCGAAGCGAGATATGCTAGCCTACATTGGTTGTCGCAACAGAGCGCTCGAAAGCGGCGGCGGCAAGGGAAGGCGAAATGGACTCGGCAAGAGGGAAAAAGGCGCGGAAATGGGAATAAAGATACTAAAATAGAGGGAACGAACCGAAGAGGTTATTTAGAATCAACGACTTGGGTTTTCAAGGATGCCAAAACGAACTGGTTTTTGAGTGCAAAAAAGGCAAAACGAACCCGAAAAAATAGCCAAAAAACCACCTTTTGTGCGGCATTGAACCGGAACCCGGCAGGCTTCATGGTCAGAGCATCGTGGAAATTCTCCAACACTTGTACGAGGCGCGACTTCATAGGGGCCGCTGGGGCACTGGGGTTGGGTATCGCGGCGCCACAACTTCAGCGGCGGAGGGTTGATGCTCGCCCTCTAGGCGGGCCAAGCGAGCTGCCTTTGCAGGCAACCCTGAAGATCGACCTTGAACGGCGTCTGGGCACCATCGATCCCAACATCTACGGTAACTTCATCGAGCATATTGGCCGGTGCATCTACGGCGGGATATACGATGAGGGCTCACCTCTGGCCGACGCCGACGGCAGCCGCAAGGATGTTCTCGAGGCAGCTCGCAAGCTCCGCGTCACGCAATTGCGATGGCCGGGCGGCAACTTCAGCTCCGGGTATCACTGGCAGGATGGAATCGGTCCCCAGGATGCCCGGCCCGCGCGTTACGGCCTGGCGTGGTTTCAGCGCGAATCGAACCGCTTCGGGACCGATGAATTCATTTCGACTTGCCGCAAACTGGGGGCGGCGCCATACATTTGCCTCAACCTCGGAACAGGCACCCTCGACGAAGCCTCCGCCTGGGTGGAGTATTGCAACCAGCAGGGCGGAACTTATTTTTCCGACTTGCGGAAGAAAAATGGTCATGCTGAGCCCTACGGTGTGAAATACTGGGGCATTGGAAACGAGATTTATGGCGATTGGCAAATCGGCCACAAGAACGCCGCCGACTATGCCAAACTCGGTTTGGAATTCGCCAAGGTGATGAAGTGGCAAGACCCGAGCATCAAGCTGGTGGCTTGCGGCACCGGCGACCCGAGCTGGGACCGGCCCGTGCTCGAAAGCCTGGTCCATCATGTAGAATACATTTCTGCGCACCACTACTCGGTCAGCGATGATCCAAAGGATTACTACGACACTCTGGGGTCGGTGGCGCAAATGGAGCGAACCATCCGGAACTCCGCCCTGGTAGCCGAAAGCGTCTCCGCCCAGGCACGAAAGTCCACGCCGGTCTGGACCGCCCTCGACGAGTGGAACATCATCAACAACTGGGCAGACGGATCAAAGCGCGACGAGGTCCACAAGTTCGAAGTCATGTATAACCTTCGGGACGCTTTATGGGTGGCGTCGGCTTTGAATTGCCTCCAGCGCCATTGCCGCACCGTGCGCATGGCAAATCTTGCGCAACTTGTTAATGTTATCGCGCCCATGCAGACTTCCCCCACAGGTTTACTCCTGCTGACGGTCTTTTACCCGCTGGAACTGTATGCCAGCCGCTCCGGCAACGTTGCCTTGGATGTGGTAGTGCAAGGGCCATGTTTTGAATCCAAGAGCTTCTCCGACCAGCCTTATCTTGACGCCTCGGCAACCTACGACGAATCGAAGCAGAGAGTCATGCTCGCGGTCGTCAATCGCCGTAAGGAGGGCGACGTAGTGGGCAGCGTCGAACTTGCAGGTCTGCGCGCCAAGCCCGGTGGCAAGGCTTTCCAGATCTCGGGCGCGAATCCGGAGGCGATGAACACCTTTACCAACCCGCGTGCCGTGGTCACTCAAGAGGTGAAATTCGAGGCCTCGGGGAGCCGCTTTCGCTACCAATTCCCGCCCCATTCGATTTCCTGGCTGGAAATTGAAGTCTCGTGAGAACTTCAGTCGGACCCGCCTTCTCCTTCAGACGGATAGGGGGGTGCTGTACTAATTTCAGACGTAGCGCCGGCTTCCAGTCGAAATTGAGCCGCCAAGATCGCGGCGCTCTGTTCAAATTTGAACTGCACCGCTAAGGGAAGATAGTTGACAATTGGTGGGGAGAGGTATCTTATGGTTCACGGCAGAGAGCGAGTCCTGTAGTAGGACCAAGACGGGGACGCAATATCCCATTGGGGATAAAGATAAGTTCCCGCAGGCACGGAAATTGCTTTAAGTCGAACAGGGTGGCTCAAAAGAACCCGCAAGGTTAAATCTTCCTTGCCTGAAAGGGGTAAGTGACTTGAGCCGCCACGGGGTGTGCGATGTCTTTAAGAAACGTATTATTGGCAATAATAGTGTTTTGCTTCGCGGCGGGGACCTTCTCGGCGCAAGAGAAGAAAGAGGAGGCGCAAGGGTCTAGCTCCTCGAGTTCAACGGCAGCCACTCCCTCATCTCCGCACAGCGCTGCAATATCGCAGGCAGACGCAGCCATGAAGAACCCGATCAGGTTTACCGATGCATCTGTGGACCGGGGCAAAAAGGTCTATATGACCCAGTGCGCGTTGTGCCACGGAGAAAAGGGAGACGGGAAAGGCGACTTAGCGGCGGACATGAAATTAAAGCTCCCTGACTTCACGAAGCCCGACGCTTTGGCCAAGCGTACTGACGGCGAGCTTTTTACAATTATCGGAACGGCGAAGGATCCCATGCCAAGCCAGAAGGGGCGGATGTCGGAGCACCAGCTATGGAATCTGGTGAACTACCTTCGGACCTTGGACGGAAAAGTCCCGGCCAAGGCGACGGCGAAGGAATCCGCCGAAGAAAACGTGATTCTGGTTCCGCGATAAACCCTCGGGGATGCAAAGGGAGTGAAGGCGAGTATTGTGCGCTCCGCCCTCGGGAGTTTTCCACATTGCCGTTGGGGAGTCCCAGAATGCTCGAGAGGTCTCCTTAACCAGTGGCCAATCTCTTGGCCAGACTGAGCAGAACATCCCGATCCGGCTCTGCCAGGCGGGTCAAGACGTTCTTAAGCTTCAGGAGGAATTGCGCATCCTCTCCTGTCCTCGCATTGTCCGCCGCGATTTCTTCCAAGGTCTTGCGTGGCGTCAGGCTAGGTGTTGGCGGGACCTCTTCTCCAGGATAAAAGAGCATATAAAGCGGGACGTTGAGCACCGCAGCAAAGCGTTCCAGGGTTTCCAGCGACGGTACGGTGTGACCATTTTCTACGCGGGAGATGTAGCACCGCAATAAGCCGGTGCGATTCTCAATATCCCCTTGAGACATGCGTTTCTGCTCGCGAAGTTGACGCAGGCGTGTACCGATCAACATTGGCATACTCCCCTCCCCACATTTTCATGATGGCTAGATTTAAAAGATGAATTATCCGCTACCTTGTCCAACAAGTCAATGTTACTGATTGACTAGTACGAAAGTCCACCTTCCGCGCGCCTTTTCAAGGTTACAGTGCAAACCCTGCGTTTTGCATTATGCCGGACCGAGGCCCGGAAATGTGGCGCCACTCCATAGGGGCCGCGAATTCATACCCGATGCCGCACGGCGCTTCGCCGAGCTATTTCAGTACCATCCTCAGTAGTGCCATCCTGACGTACAGGCCATTCTGTGCCTGGCGGAAATAGGCGGCTCGCGGATCGCTGTCGACTTCCATCGCGATCTCGTCGAGGCGGGGAAGCGGATGCATGACTATGGCATCGGCTTTCATTAAACGTAGGGAATCTGAATTGATCATGTAGACGCCGCGGCACGCCTCGTAGTCGGCAATTCGATCCCCAAATCGCTCTTTTTGAATCCGCGTTTGGTAAACCACATTCACCTCAGGCAAGACTTTATCGAGGTCAGTTTCTTCTGCGTACCAGACATTCTTTTCGCGCAGGTGGTCGAGAATATCTTCTTTCATCTTTAGCAGGGGAGGAGCGACGAAATAGATTCTGATGTTCTGGAACTTGCTCAATAAGTAGGTCAGCGAACGAACGGTGCGGCCTTGAGCTAAGTCTCCTACCATGGCGATGCGCAACCCATCGATCGAGCCTATTTCTTTATGGATGGTGTAGAGGTCAAGCAGTGCCTGGGTGGGGTGTTGGCCGGCGCCGTCGCCAGCGTTAATGATCGGGACTCGTGAAACCGACGCAGCCCGTTTTGCCGACCCAACCTCATAATGGCGAATCACTAGCACATCAGCGTAGCCGTTCAAGATCCGTACCGTGTCCTCGAGTGTCTCGCCCTTGGCGACGGAGGAGAACTCGGCCGCGTTTTCCGTTGATATCACGCTCCCCCCGAGTCGGTACATCGCCGTTTCAAAGGAGAAGCGGGTTCGGGTTGACGGTTCATAGAAGAGCGTGGCCATGATTCGCTTATGGAGATCGGAAGTCCCACCGCCTGAAACAGCCTTCTCCATTTCCTGAGTAGTCTCAATCAGATGCAAAAGCGTAGGCACATCAAATTGCTGGGCTTCAATTACATGGTGTAAATCCATGGGATTCGGATTCCTCCAGAAGTGAAGAAGTCAGGAGTCAGAAGCAGGGAAACTCCAACGTGCAAGATACTCCGGGGATTCGTATTCCGTCAAATCGGGATTTGTATCCGGCCACTTGTATTGCAACAGGCTCGCGCAAAAACGCCTCGTAATTCTCCGGCAAGGTGATATCATTCCACAGAATGCCGACGGTGTACATGGACCCTCACAGCAAAGAAATTGCGGCAGTAAGTAACACGACAGGAGAGATTTCGCCCGAACTCGCCCAATTTCGGGACGAGGCTCGCGGCCGCCGCTGGCAGTACCTCCTCGCCTTCTTTGCCGGAGCGGTGCTTATCGGGGCTCTCACAGGATTTCACATTCTGGAGAAAAAAAAGGCCGCCATTGTCTATTGGCAGGACCAACAGTCGACCATCGTGGACGACCGCGCGCGTCTGATTATAAACTGGCTGGGGGAACGCCGAGCCGACACAGAGTTGCTTTCCTTATACCCTCCCGTTCAACAACTGCTCGGTCCGGTTGAGGAGTCCGATTCAAGTGGCGAATCCCGGCAGGACGCACTCAAACACCTTTCAACCTTCATAGACCAGTTCGCCTTTACACACGGCTATGCGAGCATATACCTTATCAGTCCGGAGGGAGTAGTCGTAACTCGGTCTGCGACTGCGGAGAGCATGCCGCCCGCAGTGATTGAAAAAGCCCGCCAGATTTCGCAGGGCCGTGCCTTCTGGGTTGGCCCGCTGGACGAGACGCAATCGAGCAGTCTTGTCTATTTCATTTACCCAGTCTCTGCCCATGTTCAACCAATTAAGGGAACCAAGCTTCCCTCATCCCACCTGGGCGCGTTTGTCCTGCAAATCGACCCCAAGAGGAGCTTATTTCCAATCCTGATGCCGGAGAGTATCGCCACGCGCAGCGGCGAAGCGCTGCTCTTGCGACGCGAAGGGAACGAGATGGTTTACTTCTCACCGCTTCGCGGCGCCCCTCTCATGCGAGGTTTCTTGCGCCGTCCGCTTTCGGTCTCTACGGTCGAGGCTGGAGGGGAAGACAAATCATTGAACGGGGAAATGTTGGATTACCGTGGCGTGCCTGTCCTAGGCGTCGAGCGGCGCATCCCGCTGACCGATTGGATATTGGTGAGAAAGATCGATCGCGAAGAAGCGCTGGAGGACTTTTATGCAACAGCCCGCCTCGAGGCGATGGTGGGAGCGTGCATTATTCTTGTATTCGCCTATCTATTGCTCGGCTATAGACGCAAAACGCTGGCTCGCGCCTTGGAAGAAAGGATAGCGCACCAGCAAGCCATCCTCGCCCTGCAGGCATTTGCCCAGGAGATGGTGGACAATGTTCCGGTGGGTTTATTGATCCTCTCTCCAGATCTGAACGTGCTTTCCGCCAATCGAACGTTTCTCGAGACCTTCCATGTGCGCTCGCAAGGAGTGATAGGGCGGGCTCTGCCCGAAGTCATACAGGCAGAGGAGCCGCCGCGCCGGATCATTGGATCTACGGGGCCTGCTGGCGGGCCGCACGATGTGCTGTTGGACTTGGCCGTGCCGGGGGCAATGGGGACCCGGCCCGCCCGGCTCACCCTGACCCAAATCTCGAACAGACAGGGCAAGGGCCGCCTTTTGCTGACCTTGGAGGACCAGACTGAGAGCGAGCGGCTGCGGGCGGCTGCCGAGGCTTCGGAACGCCGCCTGCGAGAATTGGTGCAAAGTATTGATGCGATCGTTTGGGAAGCCGAGGCCAAGACCCAGCAATTCACTTTTGTGAGCCAGCGGGCGGAACAGATTCTGGGCTATCCTGCCGGGCAGTGGCTTTCCCAACTTGATTTCTGGGTCGAGCATCTTCATCCGCTCGATCGCGAACGGGCCGTCAACGCACGCCAAAAGGCGATTGCGGAGGGCCGAGATCACAGCCTCGAATACAGGATGCTAGCGGCGGACGGTGGCCAGGTTTGGCTGCGCGATAAAGTCCACGTGGTTTTGGATAGGGAGGGGCATCCCATCCAACTCCGCGGGGTGGCCATTGATGCCACCAAGGGAAAACTGGCAGAGGAGGCGTTGCGGGCGTCGGAAGAAAAACACAGATCGCTCTTTGCAGGAAACCTCGCCGGGGTCCTTTATGCGAGTCTCGACGGAACCGTGCTGGATTGCAACGATGCGCTGGTTCGGATTTTGGGCTACGACTCGCGTACGGAGCTTCTAGGTCGCAACGTATCTGATTTCCTCACCGGTGCGGCAGATCGGGAGGAGATAAGGGGGGCGCTTCGCAAGGGAAAGGCGCTCGCCAATGTTGAAAAATCAGTACCCCGCAAGGACGGGAGCTTGGTATGGCTTCTGATCAACGCCCACTTGATGGAAGGACTGAGCGGAGAGTCTGCGATCGTTCAGGCGACATTGATCGACATCACTGAGCTCAAAGAGGCTGAAGCGGAAAGAATACTCCTGATGACCGCTATCGAGCAGTCGGCGGAGGGGATCGTGATCACCGATGCCCAGGGTACGATCCAGTATGTCAATCCCGCCTTTACTCGCGTTTCGGGTTACTCCCGCGAAGAAGCACTTGGGAAAAACCCGCGAATTCTCAAGTCCGGAAAGCAAAACGCGGCTTATTACAGGAAACTTTGGGAAACCATCCTGGGCGGTGAAATCTGGCAGGATGAGATCACCAACCGCCGGAACGACGGGAGTCTCTACCCGGAGCAGATGACCATCGCGCCGGTGCGGGACCAACGCGGGGAGATCACTCACTTTATTGCTATCAAGGCGGAAGTGACGGAACGAAAACGCCTCGAGCAGCAACTCCGCCAGGCGCAGAAAATGGAAGCGGTGGGGCGGCTGGCTGGCGGCGTCGCTCACGACTTCAATAATTTGCTCACTATCATCAGTGGCTATAGCGAACTTCTTCTCGATCATCCCGGTACGGTTGAGCCGGTGCGGGCGTATGTTAACGAGATCAGCAACGCCTCGGGCCGGGCCGCCTCCCTGACGCGCCAGCTTCTGGCCTTCAGCCGGCAGCAAGTGTTGGCTCCGCGAGTGTTGCATCTGAACGCCGTGGTAGCCAATGTCGAGAAGATGCTGAAGCTGTTAATTGGCGAGCCTATTGATTTGGTCAAGGTTTTGGGGGAGAGCTTGTGGCCAATCAAGGCCGATCCGGGACAACTGGAGCAGGTGCTTCTGAATCTGGCGGTCAACGCGCGCGATGCCATGCCCAAAGGCGGCGTGTTAACCATCGAGACCGCGAACGTGGAAATGGACAGCACTTCTGCGCAGACCCACTTCCCCCTTTCACCGGGCCCGTACGTACTCCTGGCCTTTAGTGATACGGGCATTGGGATGGATGCTGAAACACAAGCCCGTATTTTTGAGCCTTTCTTTACGACAAAGGAGATGGGAAAAGGCACCGGCCTGGGATTGGCAACGGTCTATGGCATCGTCAAGCAGAGCGGCGGATACATTTGGGTTTACAGTGAAGTGGGGAAGGGTACCACCTTCAAGATTTACTTCCCTCGAAGCGATGAGGTTGGTGAGTCTGAACCTCGACAGGACGGAGTTAAGGCCCAGCTCGGGACAGAAACGCTCTTGCTCGTGGAGGATGAAGAGGCGGTCCGGGCACTGGTGCGAAGTGCATTGAAGGAGAAGGGTTATAGGGTCCTGGAAGCCAGCGGTGGGGAAGAAGCACTTAAGCTATTGGAACAGTACGGTGGGCTGATTGATCTCCTGGTGACCGACGTGGTTATGCCTCGGATGACTGGACCCGAACTCGTCGGCCGCCTAGCGAACTCACACCCGCAGATCAAAGTGTTGTACATCTCGGGTTACGCGGATTACGCTGGTTTGCACCACGGTGCGCTGGACTCGGGCGCGGCATTCCTGCAAAAGCCTTTTTCCCCGGAGGCCCTGGCTCGCAAGGTGCGCGAGGTCCTGGGCAGCCCCCCCCAGCAGCGTTCCTGACAGCTTTCACGCCCCTAGGCTATCCCGCAGGACGGGACCGCCCCTGCGTGGCCCATTAAGGCTTCCCCCCTCAACAACCAGTCTGCCGGCAGAAGATGAAACTCCGGCAGTATTCCAATTTTTGTATATACATTCATTTTTTGGAATTGTGTTGCGTTGTGAAAACAAGGATGAAAGCCTATCATCCAAAGAATCTTGGACATAAAACATTTCCACTGGATTGGAATCTTGACTGCACGCAGACTTGACTTCGGTGGCGGGAACAGATTATTCTAATCGCGCAAATACGTTGACCTGAATACTTAGGCTTGGCCGTTGTGTTTCCATAAGCAGCACTCGGTTGGGATTAACGCAGTGCGCGATCTGCGTATGCGCTGATAATTGGGACCATACATGCGGGTCCGCGAAAATGCAATGAGCCGCAATTCCAAATGTTTATGGCGAACATAGGAGGCAGCATGCACAAAAGAACTTATCCAGGCTTTCCGGAGAACTTGGAGGGGGGCAATAATGCCAGGTTAGGAGGCATCATGCGTATTCACCCGAGTGTGAAGTCGTTAATCCCTGGTGTCGGAGTGGGCTTGTGGGCAATTTTACTGCTGCTCGCCGTGGTTCCAAGCATGCTCTGGGCGCAGACTGCCATAATCACGGGCACGGTCACCGATTCCTCCGGAGCTACAGTTCCCGAGGCTTCGGTTAAAGTGCGCAATATCGGAACCGGAATCGACCGTGTGGTCAATACGAACACAGCCGGGGCCTATCGAGTTGAAGAGCCACCCGGGAATTACGATGTTGAGGTGGAGAAGTCTGGCTTCAAGGTCGAACGCTTCGCCAACCTTACTCTGACAGTAGGCCAGGTGGTCACTTTAAACGCATCTCTGGAAGTCGGCGCTATTTCTCAGACTGTGGAGGTCAGCGGTCAAGCGGTGCCGCTCATCGATCTGGAGAGCTCGGAGATCAGCAATCTGGTGGACCAGAGCCGCATCCTCGACTTGCCGCTCATTACGCGGGATCCGTATTCACTCGTCCTTCTCAGCCCAGGTGTAATCGCGAGCAATACTTCGCTGGGCGGATTCTCAGCCAACGGGGCGCGCGAGAGGAACAACAACTTCCTGCTCGACGGCATTGATAACAACGACACCGACGTACCCGGAATTGCCAGCGGCCTGAACCCACTCAATCCCGATTCCACCCAGGAATTCCGGGTGATCACGAACAACTTCGCTCCCGAGTACGGACGCAACAACGGGGCGATCATTGACGTGATAACCAGGAGCGGTACCAACTTGGTGCATGGTGACGCGTATTGGTTCGGGCGTTACGACGCCTTGGGCGCCCGCGACTTCTTCAACCATCTGCCGGACACTCCCAAGAACCCCTACGTCCGCAATATATTCGGAGGCTCGGCGGGCGGGCCACTCCGCAAGGACAAGACCTTCTGGTTTGCCAACTACGAGGGCCAGCGTTTCATCACCACGCTTACCAACGTCAGCGATGTGCCCAATGCAACTTTCCGAACCGGCCAGTTCAATGCCGTAGATCCAGACACAGGTCAAAGCGTCCCGATTGACGTCAGCACGCCCACCACGGCCAATAACGGTATCGGGCTGCCGCTCGACCCCACTATCCAAAAAATCCTTAAACTTTACCCGTCGCCGAATGGTCCGGCCGTAGACAGCGCCGTCAGCCAATATTTCTTCCCCAGTTCATCTCGGGCGACGCAAGACACCTTCACCATCAAGCTCGACCACCACATCGGCGACAGGAACACCCTGAGCGCGCGCTACGCGTTCAGCCGCTACCATGATCCTAACGGCTTTCACTCAGATTTCTTACCCGGGGATTTAGGTGCGATCGCCTCGTCCCAGCGCACCCAGAATATGTCCTTGGCTTGGACCTCAACCCTGCGACCCACCCTGGTCAATGATTTTCGCATCGGTGGTAACCGGACCCACCTGCCATTCATTTGCACGGGAACGGGTGTCTTCGACAGTTTCGGTGCTGTGGACTCTTTTGGCCGGGGTTCTGACTATGCCCTCACCGATCCATTTGGGGCGGGCCCTGCAAGTTTTGGTTGTGGCGGGCTTGGAGATGCCAACGAAGAGGTGCGGTATACCGGCACCTACCAAATCTCGGATAGCCTCGCTTGGGTTCACGCCACGCATTCGCTGAAGTTTGGGTGGGAGGGACGCGACGTTTACTCGAATTCCTACGATGACTTTAGCTCCAGGACCTCTCTCGTGTTCGCTCCTGCGTACGATTTTGGCACCGGGGTCTTGCAGGGTCTCCCTAACAATCCGGGGATTCTGGGAAGTCCGACCCTTAACGATGAAGTTGCCATGTTGCTCGGCTATGTGACCTCGCAAAGCCAGAGCCAGTTTTTCGATTCTAAAGGCGTTCGCACTGGCGATGACCTGCGCGGTTTCCGCCAAAGGGAGATGGGCTTGTACGCCCAAGACGCCTGGAAACTCCGGACCAATCTGACATTAACTTACGGATTGCGGTGGGAGTTCTATGGTGTCCCGTTTGAGGTTCAAAACAATTTCTCCAACCTCTTCGCGGATCCCAGTGGCGCCGGCCCCTTTACTTTCAGCATTGTCGGGCCTGGGGCAACCCGCCCCGCCTGGAACAACGAATACCACAATTTTGAGCCCAGGGTCGGCTTCGCCTGGGATCCCTTCAAGAATGGTAAGACTTCCATCCGCGCCGCCTACGGCATCTTCCATGACCGTGCCTTCGGCAATCTCTTTGAAAACGCCCGCGCCAATCCGCCTTTCCAGCAGTCTTTTAGCGCCTTTCCTGAGGTTGCATTGACGGGACTGGCTGCTCCCCCGACTGTCCCAACCTCAGCCACTGTGAACAACTTCGACCCAGTAACCGGATTGGGAGGTTTCGTTTACCCGGACTTATTCGATCCAAACTTCCGAAGCCCGTACAGCGAGAATTGGAATTTTGGCATCGAGAGGCAACTCACCGACTCGCTGAGACTCGATGTCAACTACGTAGGGGTGAGGGGACTACGGCTCTTCCGCGCCATGGACGGCAACCCGCCGCAACCCAATTTGGTAGCGGCGCTCGAAACGTACTGCAAGACTCCGGGGAATGCTTACGGCTGCGTGGATACGAACACACCAATCCCCGAATCAACCCTCACGGGCTATAACCTATGGATCGGAAAAGAGGAAGGTACTCTGCCCTTCGACGCTGTCAACAACAACGCCTTCGAAAACCCGACGTCGTATACCCCGGGCGCCAACCTGAATAAGTCTATTGCACGATCCTTTTATGACGGGCTGCAGGTCAACGTCACCCAGCGGCTCTCGCATGGCGTGCAAATCCAGGGAGCTTACACTTGGTCCCACGCCCTCGACGATGCTTCGGACCCCCTCGTCGCCGCCGCCGGCAATCGCGAACTTCCACGCAACTCCTTTAATCTGCACGCGGAATACGGCAACTCCGATTTTGACGTACGACAGCGCTTATCGATCAATTTCGTGTATCAGCCCAACCTGGGGCGTGGCCGCGCCTATTTGAATCACGGCTTTGCAGGAAGATTTATGGAAGGGTGGGAGATCAGTGGGATCTCGACGTTCCAAACGGGCCTGCCGTTTGACGTCTTCGGCGACCGCGACAGCCAGCACACCGGCCTCTCCGACCGCGCGGAATTGGTGGGCCCCACCGCCATCCCCGCAGGGGCGCCGCGCCTTGAAACGGGGCCGCCTTTGAGCGCGTTCCAGTTGGTGCCTTATGACCAAGCCTCAAATCTGAGCCGCAACAAGTTCTTCGGTCCGGGAGTCAACAACTGGAACACGGCACTCATGAAGAATCAGAGCATCACCGAGCGAGTCAAGCTGCAACTCCGGTTTGAGTTCTACAATCTCTTCAACCGGGTGCAATTTGGCCAGCCGGACAACCTTATTGCGGACACCGGAACTTTTGGCATGTCCTCCGGGCAAGTTGGCCAGCCGGATGGCACGACGGGAGCCCGGCAAATTCAGTTCGCGATGAAACTCCTCTTTTAGTCGCGCGTAGTAACGCGTGGGACGTGAACACCGAACTCCTAAGGACGTTCTGCTACGGCAGGCGCCCTACGTTTCTGCGCCCGCCGCCACGACCGTTCGGGTGTGCTAAGTCGGTTCTCAGGGACGGCATTTGTCGCAGCGCTACGAACCCAATTCGCCAAACCCCAATTCCAGGGGGTTATGTCCCTTTGCGTGGCTGACCCGGGTTGCAGTTGGGACCAAGTGGTTCGGAACACCAAATCCCATCGAACTACAGCCAATCCCGTTTTGAATTCCAAAAGTTATATACAATATTTCATATTAATACCCACCCGCGCCGAACTGAATAGATTTACTATATTGATTCTTAACGAGTTAACTCCGCTGCAAGATTTGGCACGAGTTTTGCAGCGTTAAAACGTTTATTCAATTATCGGCCAACCGGAGGAGTTCAACTTCGGTGTCCCCTCATCGTATCGCAGCACGTATCAACCATCCCGTCGCGCCGGTTTGTATTTTTGGAAAATGCTCTGGAGTTAATTTGGGTTCTGATCAGCGGTGATCCCGGAGGGGCAAGTCATTGCCTCGGCAGTCGCTGAGGGGGCGACCGAGTGCATTCCCAGGGAGCCGGATTCATAGATAAGGAGATGAGTCATGCCAAAGAGGATGTTGTCATCGAGAGTGTTCCTGTTCGCCGCGCTCGTATTCGCACTTTGCGCGGGGATGCAGCCGGCTTTCTCTCAGACTACCATTTCCACGGGCGGCATTGTCGGTTCGGTTACCGACCAAAGCGGGGCCGTCGTGCCGGGCGCAAATGTCTCCATAATCAACAAAGCCACAGGGCGGCAGTTGAACCTGACCTCGAACTCCGCAGGGCTTTACAACTCCGGCCCATTGACCCCCGCTGACTACACCGTGCGCGTCGTAGCGCCGGGCTTCGCTGCTGCCGAAATCAACCTGACCGTGCAGGTGGACAACACGGCCAATGGTAACGTAGCACTGCAGGTGGGCGCCACTACCACCACGGTCGAGGTTCAGGCGACTGGGGCCACGGTGAATACGGAGCAAGCGACTGTGCAGGGCGTAATCACCACCCAGCAGATCGAAAATTTACCCATCAATGGCCGCAATTTCCTGCAGTTGGCGCAGCTTGAACCTGGGGTTCAGATCCAGGATGGCGCTGTCTTCGATCCCACCAAGAACGGCTACTCTTCTATCTCCTTTGGCGGCCGGTACGGACGTACCGCCCGCATCGAGGTGGATGGCGGCGACATCAGCGACGAGAACGTGGGGACCACCACGATGAACATTCCCGCCAGCGCCATTCAAGAATTTCAGATCGAGCAGTCCTCGCTGGACTTGTCCAGCGGCATGACCTCCTCCGGTGCGGTCAATATCTCAACCCGGACGGGCTCCAACGCCTACCACGGTGAAGGATTTGATTACGGACGCTGGCACAACACGGCTGCCCGCATCGCCCCTGAAGATCTCTTCTTCCGCCGCGAGCAGTTTGGGGCCAATGTCGCGGGACCTATCAAGAAAGACAAAGTCTTCTTCTTTCTCGACTGGGAGCGCACGCGGCAGGACTATGCGGCGCCCGTCCAACTCTCAGGACCCTTCACTCCGCTCTCCACTTCGATCAATCAGCCCTTCAAGGAACACGATGCGTTTGCCCGCATGGACTGGCAGGCGACTGACAACATAAAGGTGTTCTACCGCTTCGATTACAACATCAACAGCAATGTGGTCCCGTACATTTCCGACACATTTCAGCCTTTCGACAACCGCGACCATGCCCAGGATCACCTGGCAGGCATTGATTGGACCACAGGAAAATTCACTCACAGCTTCCGATTTGAGTTCCTACGCTTCTCCAACGCGATCAGCGATGCGGTGGCAGGTTCGGGAATCTTCGATCCTGCGCCGGGAATCGAGCTCGCCATCGGCGGTGATCCCTTCTGCCTGACCGGCGGCGCGGACCCATTCTGCTCGGGACCGAACTTCCTCGCACCCCAGATAACTCAGCAGCACGACCACGAATACAAGTACGATGGCAGCACGATGTGGGGCAAACACCTGATCCGTTACGGGGTTGAGGTCAACCGCATCCTGGGCGGTGGCTTCGCCTCGTTCCTGGCGCTTGCGCCCGCGGTCTGGGACAGTTACTCCGGCCCCGTCGACAAGCCGGGAAGCGACCTATACCTCGCCGCTCGTGGACCTTTCCCCGGGGGATTAGGTAACCCGCTTAACTACCCGGTTGATGCAGCTTTCCTCGGCAATGGTATTGGCTACGATACGGCACTTCCGCAATTTGGCTTCCCCGCCGGCGGCCAATTTGACACACGCTTTTCCGCGTATATCGGCGACAATTGGAAGATACGGCCGAACCTCAACGTCAGCTTGGGACTGCACTACATAAGAGACACGGGCCGCAGCGACTCACAACTGGGTCCCAATTCCGCGATCAACCTGTTTGGAGCAGGGCTGGGCGATGCTGTGCACCAGCCAAATCGTAACTTCGCGCCTCAGGTCGGGATCGCCTGGGATCCCCGGAAAGATGGCAAAACGGTAATTCGCGCGGGCGGCGGAATCTATTACGAGAACACGGTGTGGAACAACGTGCTGTTTGATGCCCCGGCACGCCTGCAACAGGGGTTGTTCTGGTCGTATCAAGGTACCTGCGGAAACTTCTGCGGACAGCCGATCGGCTCAGTATACCCTCAAATTGTTGCAGCGCAGCAGGCGTACCAAGCCGCGACACTGGCCGCCGGTCCGTCGGCTAACGGCAGCTACATCGGGTCGACTCTCCAAGACGGCCAGGGCAATGGCCTGGACCTGTTCGCACCGAACTTCCGGACGCCGTATTCCATCCAGCTTAATGTCGGGATCCAGCACGAGTTTCGGCCTGGAACCGTGCTGAGCATCGATTACGTGCGAAACCGAGGGCTCCACTATCTTGTCTACTATGACACCAACCACCAGGGGGCTGCTCGCTATTTGGACAAGAACGCCGCGAGTAGCGCCATCAACACCACTCTTGGGTATTGCGGTGTTGGATCGATCGGCGCGGCCATCACGAATTGTCCCACCGACCCTCTTGGACCCAATGATCCCAACTACAGCGAATACACGCCACGCCCAGCCGCTATTACGGATTTTGCCAGCAACGGCCTCGACTCGGCTGGCTCCTCCTTCGCCTATGGAATTCCCAATTCCGGCGCCGCCTTCCCTGGCGCCAACCCGAATGTGGGGCAGAACGAAATGCTCTTCCCCATCGGGCACTCGACCTACAACGGCATGGATGTCTCATTTAAACAGCAAGTGAAGAACCCCATGCCGGGCGTAAGAGGCGTGAACTTGCAGGTTTCGTACTCGCTCTCGCGCCTCGATTCGATGGTTACTGACCAGGATTTCGGCGGAGGGCTTACAGACTTTGATCACTACAATAACTATTTCGG
Organism: uncultured Acidobacteriota bacterium; assembly: GCA_963832915.1. Classification (GTDB taxonomy): domain Bacteria; phylum Acidobacteriota; class Terriglobia; order UBA7540; family UBA7540; genus CAVROP01. Next base: position 17,749 of record CAWHWE010000016.1, on the reverse strand, counting down.
GCCGAGCGCCCTGGACCGCACCAACCAGTTCTCATTTGGGGGAATACTTAACATTGTCCACGGGTTCCAGTTGAGCCTGATCGCCCATGCCGACAGTTCGTTACCCCAAACCCTGACGGTGTCTCCGGGACCGGAACGTGTGCCCGGCACCGCCCAAATCTTCCAATCCGATCTGACCGGTGACGGTACCACTGGAGACGTTCTGCCGGGTACCAACATCGGATCCTTCGGACGAAGCGTAAACCCGTCCAATATCAACAACTACATCAACTCCTATAACTCCAAGTATGCCGGGCAACTTACCCCCGCCGGGCAAGCGCTGGTTACCGCTGGTTTGTTTAGCACATTACAATTGCAACAATTGGGTGCGGTCGCTCCGCAATTGGCCAACGCGCCTGCCGGACAAGTGGGGATGGGGGGATTATTTTTCGGCTGATCTGGGCCTGACTTACATCGCCCGAATCCACGAGTCGATCACCTTACAACCGAGCGTCACCTTTTACAATGTGACCAACTCGCAAAACTACGATCAAGGTAACAACATTCTAAGCGGCATCCTTCAGGCGGCGGGCTCCTCCGTGTCTAACGGTTATGCCAACAGCACGACTTACGGCCAGCGTGCCACCCACGTGACGCTGGGCTCCGGCGTATACGGCCAGGGCGGCCCACGCGTCATGGAGTTTGGCTTGAAATTTACGTTCTGACGCTCCGCTCTGGAGCACGAAAAAGTCCGGCCCGTGTCGCCAGGCACGGGCCGGGACGCTACAACCAGGGCGGCCTTTTCGCAGCCCCGTCAGGGGCGGAATCCCGCGTCTGCGGGACCAGGGCGCAAGAAGCTGTGAAAGAGTCACGTTTTGGCGTCGCGTTGTAGGGGTCCCGCAGGCGCGGGATGGTTGCTCCCGCTCTGGCGGGACGGCCACAAGGGCCGCCCCTACAACTCTATTTTTGCACAGCTTCCAAGCCCAGGAATGGAGGGAGGGCTCGCTGACCCATCCCGCCCTGCCGGGCAGTGGGCTACACTCTTTTGTCCCGACACGCCGGGGCTGACTTATTCAACGAACTTTTGATTCAGGACACTAACGGGGCGCGGAGCTGCTGTACCCTTTCCGGAAGGACTAATGCGAGAGGTCGCGCCGCAACTGCTTCGAGAGCTTTTCGATTCGCTTCAGCCGCTCGTTCAAGTCGCTCGCCAGCGTTCCCTTGGAAGCCCGATCCACATCGTCAGGAATGGACGCCGCAAGCTTTGTTAGCTCATCTGCTTCGCGTTTGAGCACAGCGGGGTCGGCAGATTTCGGGCGCGGCTTGTACTGCGGCGGGACCTGCGGCTGATTTTCTGCCTTCTGGGCATCTCTAGTCCCGGGCCGGATGATGGGCCCTGCCTGCGGCCACATCGGCGCCACCCAAATCAGGATTCCGGCAAGACAAACTGCTATGGTCTTCATTGTTTGCCTCCCGACGAACCAGAAATATAACTTCAAGGCAATAACGGAAATGTGGGTTTGATCCAGATGCCTTAGCCGCCGGCCACTTTCACCATGTGGATCTTCTCGCTCGTCATGGCCGGCGGCGCCTCGGCATCCTTACAATGCAGACGCGCTTCGGTGGGTTGTGAAACGTCACTCCACCGCTTGACGTTCAAAGGGTCGCACACTGGAGGATCACGTCACCTGATTTCAGCTTCGGCCCGCGCGCCGCATCACCTCCAAAATGAACAGTTGAGCGACCCCCATTGCCGGCAGAATCCCAACGTCGTAACCGGGCATCTGGACGATGGCGTCGCCGGGGGCCCAGTGCTGATCGATGAATACGTCGCCATACTTTTCGAAGTCCATTTTCTGGCCCGGCAGCGGGACCACGATCCATGCCGCCTTGGCTTTCGCCTGGCGCACCGCGTCCCATTTGTCGGCCGGAACACCGTCGTAGTAGCCCATCCAGATCAGATACCCGTCCGAGCCGAGGGCGGGAGTCAATTGTGCGTCGTTCCCTTTGAATTCTTTGATCCATTTGATGCCGTCCACAACTTCCCTGGTTACCATGTGCGTAGTGGCGATGTATAAGGCGGGATTGGAGGCGGGCCGGTGCCCCAACTCCTTTGCCACACCGACGATCTTGCCGAGTTCTTGTGCCTGGATATCATGAAGCGTCTTGCCGATGGAATCCAGATAGGCGCCTGCCGCCCACCCGGGCTGCACAGACTCCATGTGGGGTTCCCCTTCAGTGTGAAACGTGCGGCCCTTGTAGCGGTCGTTGCGTCCCGCAAACTCCGGATGGAGTTTCGGCATTACGATGCTCTGCCAAAACACGATCGTCTTGCCCCGACGGGCCGTGGCGGCCGCGACTTCCCCGGTGAGCGTCCAAAGCGAAAGCACATTGCCCAGCAGAGTGAAGTTCTGATCCGCATTCCAAGGCGTCATGCTGTCGATCCAATGCGTGAATCCTGGCGCGCCACTGGCTGGACGGGGCCCAAATGCCATGACCAGGCATTTCTTCGACTCCAGTTCTGCCGCGAACTTTAATTGTGCGTCATAACTATCCGAGGCATAGCTAAGCCAGGCGATATCGCCCGGATTCCCGGGTTTGGCCGAGGAGACCTGCCCGAGATGCATCATGCCTCCGGAGCGGCCTTCACCCTCCCGGATCCACCCCACCTGGCCGCCACCCAGGTTCAAAGTGCCTCCGGCCAACAAAGCCTCGGCCACCAATTCGGCTGGCGCCTTCAAGCGGCCCACGTTACGGCGCTGTTGCGCAACCAGCCTCTCAGCGCGTTGCACGTAAGCGTCAACCGACGAAGTGATGGCGCCAAAAGCGGTCGCGCTAAACGTCCGCAGGCAAGCCGAAGCAACAACAGTTTTAATCAATTCCCTACGATCTATCTGCATAGTACCTCCTATTGTGATGTCTTCACTACCCCGATCCTCTTGACCAGTTCCTCGTACGGGCACGCCATGGCTTGCCCGTACGCGAACTCTCAATGGGTTACATCAGCCGAAACCGCGCGCGGTTGAATTCCTTACAGCTTCTCCCGCACGCGGGGGATCACGCCACTCAACTGCTGCTTCCGGCCGCGCGCAACATCATCTCGTAAATGAACAGTTGCGCCACGCCTGAGGGCGGCAGAATCTGGACGTCATAGCCGGGCATCTTGACGGCGGCGTCGCCTTCTTCATAGTGCTGGTTGATGACCACGTCACCGTACTGTTGGTAATTCAGAGTTTGCCCTGGCACCGGGACGATGATCCAAACTGCCTTGGCGTTGGCCTTGCGCACCGCGTCCCACATACCGGTTGAAACACCGTCGTAGTAGCCCAAGTAAACCAAGTATCCGTCCGAACCCAGGGCTTCTGGCAGGTGATCGTTGTCGCCCTTGTAGTCCTTAAACAACTTGCCTTCATCCCGCAGTTCGTCATGCATCATGTGCGACATGATGGAGATAGGAACCGGGCCGGAAGCCGACCGGCGTCCTACCTCCTTGCCCACGGTCACAATCTTATCGAGCTCTTGGGTTTGGATTTCACTCAGCATCTTCTTGATGGCATCCAGGTAGGCCTCTGCCGCCACTCCTGCCGGCACGGGCTTCATCTGGGGTTCGCCCGGCGCGTGAAAGGTATGGCCCCGGTAACGCTCATTGCGTCCTTTCATCTCGGGGTGAAACGTTGACATCCCGATGCTTTGCCAGAACACCAGCGTCTTACCCCGACGGGCTGAAGCGGCCGCGACTTCCCCGGTGAGGGTCCAAAGCGAAAGCAAATTGCCCAGCAGAGCGAAATTCTGATCCGCATTCCATGGCGTCAGGCTGTCGATCCAATGCTGGAATTTTGGCGCACCACTGGCCGGACGTGGGCCAAACGCCAGGACCATGCATTTCTGCGACTCCAGTTCAGCGGCTCTTTTCACCTGAGCATCATAGGTGCGCGCGCCATAGCTAAGCCACACAACATCGCCCGGGTTCGCGGCTGCGGTCGGGGAGAGTTGCCCGGTGACCATCAAGCCCCCGGCGCGGCCTAAGCCTTCCGAGATCCATCCCTTGTCGGGACCGCTGAGCTTCAACCCGCGTCCGGCAAACAATTCCTCGGTCACCAGCTCCGCTGGCGCCTTTAAGCGGCCCACGTTTCGGCGATGTTGTGCAACCAGCCTCTGAGCGCGTTGCACGTAAGCCTCAACCGGTGTTGTGGTCGCACCAAAAGCGGTGGCGCCAAACGTGCGCAGGCAAGCCGAAGCAAAAACAGTCTTAATCAATTCCCGACGACCGATATACATTGCACCTCCTATGGTGTCTTCTCTACTCGGGTCCTTTTGGGCAACACGAGGCCGACCCACGGCGGGCGGGGGGGGCCGTAAACTGCAAAGCGCCTTGCCCTTGTATTGGCCTGCGTTCCCTTTGGCCAGGTAAGTCTTCAGAACTGTTCTCCACGCCACGGGCGTGAGCCAGTCTCTGCCAGTGCCACTTGACTCACCAGGAACCTTGCGCGGCCATTAGTACTTCAGGTCAAAACGCGATGTCAAGGATAAAATAATTGTGCTTTCCCCATGTTTACTAGCTTTCCCGCCCCCCGTAACAGTCCTGCACTTCTTCCGAGAATGCGCTGGGGAAAAACTGCCGGTGCGAAGCGCAAACCAGGTTCGGCGACCTTTTGTCGATCTCAATGACCCAATGGCCTAATTGCCAACCTCTGCTTTCTGCATGCTGCTTTCTGCCTACTGCCGACTGCTTACCGCTCACCGCTGCGCTGATCATGTCCTCGCGGTGAGTGGTTCCGTCATTTCGCTGGGAGCTTATAGCTAACTGAAAAACCACCCGGACCGGGATTCTCAATAGTGGTTCTTAGCTGCGGGTTCGTCTGAACAGCTCTAATGAAATCGGTAAGCTCTTCCTTGAGGTCGGTGACGTTGTGCGCCGTGATCACACCTCCCGGTCTGACCATGGGGATGACCATGTCGAGGTACTTCACGTAGTCCTGCTTCCAGGCGTCGATAAAGACGAGGTCATAAGGACCGTGGAGTTTGGGAATTTCCCGGAGCGCATCGCCCAGTTTCAGTGTGATTACCGAATCCAAGCCTGCGGCTCGGAAATTGGCTTGGGCAAGCTTTGCCCGGCCCTCGTCAATTTCCATGGTCAGCAGATGGCCGCGCTCTTTGCGCAGGCCTATCGCTATCCAAATCGAGGAATAGCCGTTCGAGGTGCCGATTTCCAACCCCTCCTTGGCGTGGATTTTCTCTGCCAAGGCGCGCAGAAACGCGCCTTCCTGGGGATTAACATTCCAGAGGTTCCCTTCGTTTTGGCGCATCCATTTCAAGCGCTCCAGGGCTGGGGCGTCGTCGCTACTCTGCGCGAGCCCGATCTTGGAGAAGGCAAGAAGATAGAACGCGGCCAAGAGCAGTTGGACGCATATGATCTTGAGCGAGGCGTTCGACATCGTCATTCCTCCGTCATTCAGGAGCGAGCTTGAAGTAGGGCTTCAATCCCTCAAACTCGAAATTAATTTCCCGAATCGCGTCGGCCGTCAAATTTGTGCTTTGTCGGCGCGAAAGTGGCATTTTAAAGATCCCGCGTTTTTTCATGATGTAAGGTTGCGCCCCTGGAATACCATTTGCCGTGGCGGTCATTAGTAACCGCTTGCTGAAGATCTCGCGCGCTTTCTCTTCACCCCCCGAGTGATAAAGGGCCCAGATCTGCACGTCGATATCGGGATAAAGCGCCTCCGGCATGCATCCATCGCATCCCATACGCATTGAGTAGAGCTCCACCGGCCCACTGAATGCTGCTTTGATGGTGGGATGCGCCATGGAGAGAGCATGTATCCTTTCGTACATCGGACTATGTTCTTCTTTCACATAGCCAAAATTCGGCAATTCGCGCGCCAGTTCAATCAGGAAGTCCACGGTAGGATCGACGTCGGGTGCACCGCCGGTGGTCTGAATGAAAAAAGGGCGCTTGGTGATGCGGGCGAGAGTCCGATAATAATCTCGGTAATCATCGAGCGACTTAGCCCCCGTGGGCGGCATGGCGATCACCGCGTCTGGCGAGAGTTCTTCGGCCAACTCGGCATATTCCACGGCATCCTCTTTGGTCGCAGCTTGAACTCCTAAAATGAGCGCCGGTTTTTTGCCCTTAATTGCTTTGGCGAGCACTCGCATCCCACGACGCCGTTCTTCCCGGCTGAGATACAGCAATTCGCTGGCATGCTGCGGCCAGACCATGCCGTTAGCGCCGCAGCGTGTCATGAACTCGACCTCTTTCTCCAAATCTTCGTAATCGACCTGATTTGAAGAAGTGTACGGAGTGGCCATGATCGGGAAGATTCCCTTCATGGGCTTGTCCGTAGCTGCATCAAGTTGTGACGAAAGAGCGGCGAGCCCGAGGAGTTTCAAAGCGTGTCGGCGGCTGAAATTGGATGTCATAGGTAATCTCGTTGGATAGAAGTTGTCAGAAACACTACCTGTTTTTTCCCCAGCGCTCCCCGCGCGGCCTCGGAAGGTGACCGGGTCATGAGCTATAGTCCACGATTGCGACACCATAAACCAGAAAGGCCGGACTGCGAAAGAGAACTTGCCCGTTTTCGTATGCAGTGGTGAGTGTCCGCGGGTCAGGTTCCTCGGGAGTGACAAACCGAGCCCCGGCCAGGCGTGCCCCCGGTGGCAGGTTTAGCCGCACCTTGACGGGGCCGGCGGCGCGAGGATTCTCCTGGTCAACTACGGCTTCGTCGCGATCATAATTCACAAGATGAACAAGGACTCGGTGATGGTGCGGTTGATGCCAGACGGTCACCTGAACCGTCCAAGGGGCGTCGCAGCCGCTCAGCGGCGGGCCGCCGGTTTCCCGTGCAACAGCTTCGCGGATAAAGGCCGCCAGGGCTGGGAGGTCTGCCGTATTTGGCGCCAAGGCCGTTCGTGGCGCTAGCGAGGCCACTTGTTGTTCTTGCCCGGCTGTACGCCCGGCTACCACGATGAGCCCACCGGCTCTCCGGTAGGCGTCCATCTGCTTTCGCTCCGCAGGGGACAAATAAGCTGTGGCAGGCAGCAACACAGCCCGATAGCGGCTCAGATTCGTGTCGCTCAAATGCTGATCGATAAGTACATCAAACAGTCCATGGTTATCGAGCAACGCCCGAGCAAAGTGCTCAAGAGGCGTAAGAAATGAGGCGTCGTCGCCATACATGGCGCGGTTTGGGAAGAGCAAACCCAGCTCGGCGTAAGACTCAGATGGATAGTAAAGATCGCGATAACGATGTGCGAAATCATAATATGATGCCAGAACTTCCAGGGCCTCGCGGCGATCAAGAGCGAGCCCTATGCTGCGGTGCGCCCAGGCTTCGGCGAGAGTCAACCGGACCCGCACCAAATCATACTTGAGCGTCATGAAGGGTTTGCCCTTGCTCATGTCATATATGTATTTGGCGGATAGCGATGAATCGCTCGCATTGTGCTGCTGGAGGTTGCTCTTGGGAGGACCAATGGAATACCAGATGTAATCTTCACCTCGTCCCCATTGCTCCGGCGGTAACAGCATGCGCTCGTTAAATGGATTGATGCCCTCAGTCCGGTAGTCCACACCGGGTAATAGAAACCTGCGAGTATGGGTCCAGGCTGACACCAGCAGATCCGGCTTGAGTGATCTGCCGTACTCGAGGAATACCTCCTTAAGAGCGCCTCTTACTGACTCGCTGGTGAATTGCCGCGCCTCGAGTTCCAAGGGCCCGGGCTGATCACATTCCTGTGTGCCTTGTGGCGCTAGGTCCAAAGCACCCCCACGTTTACCTGTGGCGCCAAATGTTGTGTCGAGAATCGCTTTATCAAAATCGGCAATACCCAGACGATCCCGCAGGCACTCGGGTGAATGGTTAGTCAACAGGTGGCGGCGAAAAGCTTTCTGGCAGTGCTGACACATACACGCGAACCGGTAGTTGAACTGGGCCATGAAGCCGTCAAAACCGGCTTTTATGCCCGCGGCCACCAATTGCTTCAATAACTGACGCCAGTGAGGATTGTTCGGGCATCCCTGGTACTGGTACACATCCTCATCTAGACGTGCTTGAAATGACCTTCCTACGTACGCGCTTAAATGCGGGCGGCCCGCCTCATCTCTTTGAAGCAGATCCAGCGGATCTGAAACCGGCTTCGGTCCAAGGATATCCGCCTCCCAGAAGTTGTTGTAGTACCTGAACCAGCCCCTGTCACGGGAGATAGTGTCATGGAGGAGAGACATGCTGAAAGTGGCCTGGACTTTGGCGCCGAGACGATGAGCCTCGTCTATGACTTTCTTCCACCAAGCGAGATATTCGCGGACAGTGGTAACTCCAGGTGGGCTCATCGGAGTGACGCCCGCCACCTTACCGCCTGTCGGGAGCGCGCCGAGTAGCTCGGGTCCAAAAATCGAGGCGTGCAGTACGTCAGGACGTACTTTCCGCACGGCATCTAGTTTTTGGTAAGTGACTTGGTCCTTGTCCCAGTACTCGCCACCAAACAGGAGGTTGAACCAGGTATCCGGCTCCTTCGGATCCGGATGTGACTCCTCTTGTAGGGGTATGGGTTTCCCCGGAGCTGGTTGTGCGCAGAGTAGATCAGCAACACTGATCGCGGTAGCTTTCGGGTCCGTTGCGCGGGCACAACCCTCAGAACATCCGCCCGTGACCTCCGCCGCGAATGCTCCGAGCGGCGCCACGACCGTCGAAACCAGCAAAGATCTTCTGGTTGGATTCATAACCTCTGGTTCATCACCCGATGCTGACGAGCCGCTCGATTAACCCCCACAGCTTTCACTATCAATGCTTGTTTGAGAGCCGGTGGGACCGCCGGAGATAATCTTCTGAGAATACGAACGTCAAGGTGTTCATGAAGGTACTAAAGTATCATGAAGGGATTCGAGCCAAACACATATTTTGTTCATCATCGATTGAGGGTGGATGGTCACCGCGCGAAACGGCCCATCAATTCCCCCCGGGCAAGAATGTGACTCTGCATTGCCTCATCAAGTTCTTTTCTGGTTGCAGCGGGGGGCAAATTTAATATCACGCCAACTGCATAAAGCCTGATGAAATAGCGGTGAGGTTTTCCCGGTGGGGGGCAGGGGCCGCTATAGCCTGTTCTTGAAAAGTCGTTGGTCCCTTGACGTCCCCCGCCAGACATCTGGTCGTTTCCAGATAAAGCCTCCGGGAGTTTGCGGTAAGCAGCCGGCAGATCATACACCACCCAATGGACGAAGGTCCCCGAGGGGGCGTCAGGGTCGTCCTCGATGATGGCGAAGCTCCGGGTGCCCGGGGGCGGGTCCGTCCAGGTGAGGGCCGGCGAGACATCCGCTGCCTCGCAGGTGAACCGCTTGGGTATGAAACCGCCCGGTGTGAATGAGGTGGTCGTCAGTTTCATCTTAGAAGAGGAAGCCTCTTGCCCGCGAACCTCAGCAGGCACAACCAGCGCAAGAACAACCGTGATGAGTAGTGGCAGCAGAGTCAAAGATCGGTGCAGCAAGACGAGCAGGCCGTCGCGGCGATTGAGCTTGAGCATGGCAATCATCCTCCGACCGAACAGGTGTCGGGTGTCAGGTGCCAGGTGTCAGGGCTCTCGCGTTGGGCTTTCAGCTTACCAATTAACCCGGCTAGCATCCGGCCCAATTCGGCCGCGTTATCCAAAATTGACTGCAGTTGCGCTTCGCTGATGTACGACAACCTGTTCGCGATAAATAAATGCGTCTCCAGTTCCATTAGCGAGCCATTGGCGCAAGGGACCCGGTCATCAGGGGCCTGACACCCGGCACCTGACACCTGCCTCTCACCGCTGCGGAAAAACGAACGCCTCCAGCATGTCAGCCCGGGCCTTCTCATCTGACGCGATGACGGTGAGCAGGTCTTTTACCGAGATCATCCCGCGATAGTGCCCTTGATTGTTCATGACTGGCAGGTGGTAAAAGCCGTGTTTCTCCATGAGCCGCAAACACTCATTCAAGGGCGTTTCAGGCGGCACAACAGTGAGGTGCGAGGTCATGATTTCAGACACGTGCATCCAGGCTGGGCACTTGTTCTCCGCGGCCACTTTGTCTGAAATGTCACTTTGGGAGACGACTCCCAAAAGGTTGCCGCTCTGGTCGCACACACCGACGGATCGGACCTGTTTCTCCCGCAAGTAGCGAGCAGCCTCGTGCACGGTGAGGTCGTTGGCGATTGAGTAGACATCCTTCCTCGATTCGATAAGGTCCCCAACTGTCATAGCTCCCCCCAAGTAATGATATTGTCCAAAATGTTAGAATGACTCCGGCCCGGTTGCAACCGAAATTTCTGTCAAGCTGGGTGGGGGGGAAGATCATGGAGCCTTTTCGTCATCACGTGTTTGTCTGCGACCAGCGGAAGTCCGAGGGTATCCCGTGTTGTGCCACGCGCGGCTCCGCGAAGGTGATCGAGCTATTGCGCAAAGAAGTGGCCGCGCAGGGGCTATCTAATGACGTGCAAATCACCGCTTGCGGTTCGTTCGGCCTCTGCGATCGGGGGCCGAACATGATTGTTTACCCCGAGGGCGTCTGGTACTCCAGTGTGATGCCCCAGGATGTGCCGGAAATTGTGCGAACGCACTTCCAACAAGGGCGCGTTGTGGAGCGATTAGCAAATAAAGATGTCACGGCTCTCAAGGCGGAGATTTGTGCCAACCGCGACAAGATGCTGGCCGCGCAACGAGCCCAAGAAGCTACGGGAGTTCTTCCCGACAACCTGAACAGCGCACTTCGAGGCTTTCAGGAAAGTCGCGTGCTGCTTACGGCCGTCGAACTGGATGTCTTTACCGCCGTGGGAAGCGGGGCGAGCGCCGATGAGGTGTCCGCCCGGACGGGCAGCGACTCCCGTGCCGCGGAAATGCTGCTGAACGCACTGGTGGCGATGGGATGGCTGACCAAGCAAGGCACGATCTTCCGCAATACTCCCCCCAGCACAAGATATTTCGTGGCCGAGTCCGCCGATGACGCTCGCGCAGCCACCATGCATCTGGTTCACCTTTGGCAGACTTGGTCCTCGCTCACCGAATGCATTCGTAGCGGTGCCTCCGTCTTTCATCAGGAAATGGTTGACCGGGGGGAGGAATGGACGCGATCCTTCATCGCCGCCATGCACCGCAACGCGCGCGCGCGGGCGCCGTTGGTGGTCAGGGCCGTAGGAACTGAAGGTGTGACCCGCATGCTGGATGTGGGCGGAGGCTCAGGCGCCTATTCGATCGCCTTTGCGAGCGCGGATGAAAATCTCCAGGTCGATCTTCTGGACTTGGCCACGGTTATTCCTATCGCGGAAGGCCATATCAAAAGTGCAGGTTTGGCAGGGCGCGTCCGAACGCGGCCCGGGGACCTGCGCGCGGATAAGTTTGGGGAAGGGTATGACGTAGTGTTCGTGTCCGCCATTTGCCACATGTTGGGCCCCAATGAGAACAAGGACCTCTTGAAGCGTTGCTTCGAAGCCCTGGCCCCAAAGGGCCGCATTGTGATCCAGGACTTCATTCTCGAGCCGGACAAGACCGCGCCCAAATCGGCGGCGCTGTTTGCCCTGAATATGCTGGTCGGGACGCAAGCCGGAAGCACTTACACCGAAGCAGAGTACGCCACCTGGCTCATCGAGGCGGGTTTTCAGGATGTGCGGCATGTCCGCCTGCCCGGTCCCTCGGGCCTGATCGTGGGCAGGCGCGGGTAGGCGGCACGCCCCCGCTTTCGCATCGCCGTTCTTAACAGCAGGACAGAATGCCTCCATGCCAAAAGGTCCCTCGACCGTGAAATCATACATCTTCGTAAAACACTTGACTCGCGGTTAGGTGGTATAATGGTTCTTCCCATGGAGGTGTATATGCCGTCTGAATCGCTTCCTGGTTTGTCTCCTGAACAGGAATCTGCTCATAAACTTGCTGCCCGTGAACTGGCCAAGTACTGCCAGGAGTTTTCGCACTGGCGTATAAGGAAACGGGGCCGTGCGGCCTCAGAAGAATCTCAGCGTGTGCAGGGTATGCTAATTCCGCCTCCAATAAAGAAGCCAAACCCTCTTGCGCCGCTCTCCTCGGTATAGCGGCGCCATAATAGACTGCCAATCCCAGAGCTAGGGCTTGACGAAGCCCTGTGCGATTGACTGGGCCGAAAGCAAAGGGTTCGTCCCGATCTTTGCTTGCGGCTACGCCACGATATGTTACAATCCTTCGACATTCAGCATTGGAGGAGAACATGCAACGTCGGGGTTTCGTTACCCAATTCCTGGCGGGAGGTGCGCTTTTGGGTTCGAGCGCGGATGGCATAGCCCAACAGAGCGCCGCTCCTGGCAATCCTCCAGCATTGGCGCGCCTGCCGGAGGTTGTGATTGAACGTCCGCTTACGGGCCAGCCTCACTCAGGCAAAGTTCTGGCCGCTATCCAACCCCATGCCGATGACATCCCGTTCTTTGCCGCAGGGACTGTAGCCAAGCTCGTGAGCGAAGGCTATTCGGGATGCCTGATCAAAACTTCCAATGACGACAAGGCCGGCAGTGGCACTGTGGGCGAAACCATATTGAACAACGAACGGGATACTGATGCGGTGGCAAAGGCGCTCGGACTTGCCAAGGTGTTCACTCTCGGGTACCGCAATCATCAAATGGATGGCATATCGCGCGAGGAAATGCGCGAGCGCCTGATCTTTCTGATTCGCCTGCTGAAAATCGACACTGTCATCTGCTACGACCCTTGGGGCACCTACGAAGAGAATCCTGACCATTACGTGACCGCTCAAGTCGTGGAGGCTGCCTGCTGGATGGCGGGGGGGGATAAGGATTACCCGGAGCACCTCGCGGCTGGATTACAGCCGCACAGCGTTCGAGAAAAATACTATTTTGCGCGAGGACCTCAACTGGTCAATAGAATTGTAGATATTACCCCGTGGATAGACAAGAAGGTGGAGGCCAATCTCGCCAATAAGACGCAGGGGGGTGGCGGTGAAAACGGCGCCCGTCTCAAATCCCGGCTGGCCGCCCGAAAACTGCGCCTTCCAATCCTCGGCAATAACGACGACACCGCCAATCGCCAGTATATCAAGCACTTCTTTCTCGATAACGACTCGAGGTATCTCAGGGGAGTGCCCTCGGATCGAGAGGTCGGGCGACAGCATGGGCTTGAGTGGGCGGAAGCGTTTCACTACATTGGGCCTGTTGAGTCGGTACTCGACCGTTATATCGCAGAGCACGCCGAGCCTCTCTAGAGCTGATTCTGACCGATATCGCGGACTTCCCGGCCGTGTATGCGAGTTCCCATGCAGGAGGATGAACCATGACGCGTAAATTCGCGCGCAGGGATTTTTTGCGCCGTGCGGCTGGGGCCACCTTGGCTCTGCCGCTGCTCACTCGTGCGCGCATGCTTTTCGCCGCGAGGTCGCCCGCAGGCTCGGGGAAAACTTTCCGCGGCATTTTTGCCATTCTCCAGACTCCCTTTACCCTGCACGACCAGTTGGACGAAGAAGATCTGGAACGGGAAGTGAATTTTTGCAAGCGGGCGAGTGTTCAGGGGCTGGTGTGGCCGCAGCTTGCAGGCGAATTCTACGTCCTTTCCGAAGAGGAGCGGCGGCGCGGGGTGGAAATCCTAATCCGCGCGGCAGGGGGAAGCTGTGCGGTGGTGATTGGCGTCCAGGCGCCGAGTAAGGAAATCGCGGTTCAATTCGCACGCCATGCGGAGTCAAAGGGGGCTGACGCCGTCATCGCCCTGCCGCCTTATCTCGGTCCGGTAACACTCGAGACGGCTGCGGATTATTACCGAGCGATTGCGGCTGCCGTCCGCCTTCCGGTTTTCATTCAAAATTCCGGTGGCCAGTGGGGACCGGCTCTTCCAACCAGTTTAGTAATTCAGCTCGCCAGGGAAAATCCGCAGTTGGCCTACATTAAGGAAGAAATTGATCCCGCTCCCCACCGGTTGGGGGAATACAAAAGCGCGGGCGTGATGCAGGGTATTTTTTCGGGGAGCGCCGGCAAGACCCTGCTGGACGAGCTGGCGCGGGGCACTTCTGGAACCATGCCCGCTTGCGAATTCGTGGACGTTGACGTGCAAATTTACAACTTGGCGGTGGCCGGCAAGTGGGCCGAGGCGCGGGCTCTGTTCCAAAAGCTATTGCCCATGGTCATCCTCGAGGAGGCGTACGGCGTCGCTTTTTGCAAGGCGGTACTGGCCCGGCGCGGTGTCTTCAAGACGACGAAGCGGCGTGGTGTGGCGAGCCTGGAGGGCCTCGACTCGGTTGATAAACGGGAATTGGATGCCTGGTGGGAACAGCTTGCCCCGTACCTAAAGGCCTGACCTTACAATTTCAACTGCCGGACATCTATCTTCGCCCGGTCCCACTCGCCCAGCCCGAGGGCGCCGGCGATCTCGACGTGCTCGGGTTGCCGGTGCACGTAGGTGCTGAATTGGTCGGGCGTATCCTCCACAAGCTTCTTCATCCCCACTGAAACCCGTTTGGCGTCGATTACATCCCAGCCAACGTGGTCGAGCGCGACGGGGTCGGTGGCGAAATAAAGCGTGTTGTGCTCCCAGACGAATTCCGGTCGCGCGCCAGGCCCGCCGTGGTAAACGCCCTTGACGCCATCGAGGATATGGAGGACGGTCTTGTTACGGATCACGGGCATGGCCACCACTGCGGGGATGAAGGCGTTACAAGCGTTGAGGCTTCTGGTCCCGTGGCTGCGGCAAACGTTGTTGACCAGGCCGTGCGAGAGATTCTTGAGCGCCAGCGTGATGCCGGCCGACTGGTGGTCCTTCAGAACGGGGACGTTGATAAGTTTGTTGACCTCGCGGGTGATGAAGAGGGCGGCATGGGAGCGGCGCGCCGTGACGTTGTCGGCGTCGAAGCCGGGCAGCGTCAGCGCCATGTCTATGTAGTGGTCCGGGTCGTAGCCCTTGATTGCCTGCTGGATGTCATCGTATTCTTCGACAGCGAAAGAGATCCGAACGCCTTCGGGCACCCACTTGTCTTGGCCGGCGTGGAGGAGCTGCCGGTGGTAGCGGTCGTAGACCACGATATCCTGAGGCTTGATACCGGCGGCTTCGAGGCCTGCGATGATCTCGCGCAGCACCGTCGCATCTGACTTCACCAGCGGCTGGCCTACCGGGTTAAGCTTGATTCCTACCACGTCCCCGGGCTCGAAAAAGCGCCGCCAGGCGTCAGCCCAACCGTCCGCCCCGGTCAATTCCATCATCCCCCGGCGCATCATCTGGCCAACCGCCTCCGCTTGGTACTGACCCGATACCAGCACGGCAGGATTCTCAACCCCAACCACACGGCCTCGGTAAAGCCCCGGCATGGCGAGCTTGCTGGCTTCGGTTTTGGACTCGGTTCGAGCAGCGAGGGTGAACGGCTTCGCTCCCTCGGCGATGACCGCCGCGGCCAGCCCCTTGCCTACCGCCTTCAGATATTCACGCCGACTGGCCATCATACGCACCTCCTGAGTGAAAGACGCTGTTCCAGATTGCCCCTAATGACATTTTTACCCTTATCACCGAGCTTTTGCAACCCGAAAGACAGCGGCCACACGCCTCGGCAGGAGAGGCATCGGGTATCCCAAAATAGACACCGTGTTTCTTGACACGCGGAAAATAGTAGGCTAGAGTACTAACGAAACGATAATGTTGTTGAAAAGAAATGACTTGGGCTGGAGAAGTTCGTAAATGGCGATGGGTAAGAATAGGGTTTTGGTGACTGGGGGAGCAGGGTTCGTCGGGTCGCACCTGTGTGAACATCTGTTGCGGTCCGGAAGGCGTGTGGCGGTGGTGGATAACTTGGACGATTTCTATGACCCGCAGCTCAAGCACGCCAATCTGGAAGCGATAAAAGCGGCCGGTGAGTATGATTTCTATCCCGTGGACATCCGCGATTCCAGCCGGCTGGAGGAGGTCTTTCAAAAGGCTCGGCCGGATGCCGTGGTCCACCTCGCGGCACGGGCGGGCGTGCGGCCTTCGCTTCTTTATCCGGGACTTTACGCTTCAGTTAATATCGACGGGACGCTGTGCCTCTTGGAACTCAGCCGAAAATATCAGGTGCAACAGTTCATTTTCGCCTCCTCGAGCTCGGTGTATGGTCAACCTAACCACCTGCCGTTTTCCGAAGACGAACCCATAAGTAAGCCACTCTCGGTGTATGCCGCCACAAAAGCGGCCGGCGAACTCCTGGCTTTCACCTACTCGCACTTGTATCAGCTTCCCACCATTTGTCTCCGCATCTTCACAGTCTTCGGCCCGCGACAACGCCCCGATTTGGCGATCCGGAAATTTGCGCAGTTCATTCAGGAGGGAAGGGAATTGCCCGTTTTTGGCGACGGCAGCATGAGCCGTGATTACACTTATGTTACCGATGTGGTGGCGGCCATTGACCGGGCCCTGGCATGCAACTACCGATTCGAGATCTTCAACGTCGGCAATTCCCACCCGGTGCGGTTGGATTACATGATTGACACTTTGCAAGACGCTTTGGGCAAGACAGCAATGAAGGTGTATCTTCCCTGCGGGCCGGGAGAGATGCCGGTTACTTTTGCCTGCCTGGACAAATCGCGAAAGCTATTGGGCTACAGCCCAAAGGTCCCTTTCAATGAGGGCATACGCTTGTTTGTCGGTTGGTTTACAGGGCAGTCTCTGGCCGCAACTAAACCCGGTTCGTAGGGCCGGGGATCGCTCCGGCTCCGCACTCCAGAGGCCGCTATTGAGGAGGGCGCAATGGCTATTCCAGTCACCACGACCTTGAGCATCGACGGTTACCGGATTAGAGAGTACAGGGGAATTGTGCGCGGCATCATCGTGCGGGCGCCGACCATCGCGCAGGGCATCCTGGGGGGATTAAAGAGCATTATCGGGGGGCGCATCGGCGCCTACACCGAGATGTGCGAGCAGGCCCGCCAGCAGGCTTACGATTTGATGATTGAGCACGCCATGGAGCTAGGCGCGAACGCCGTGGTCGGCCTTCATTATGATGCCTCAGAAGTCGTTGGGCGAGAGTCCGCCACAGAAGTCCTCTGCTACGGGACAGCAGTAGTTATTGAGCCGCTCCCACGCGCTTAGATGGCCCGGCCAGCCCCGAAAAGTGAAGGTCAAGCCCGAGGGCTTTGCAAGAGCACAGATTCTTTACTTAACCATCCCCTCTCCCCCTTTGAGGGTGAGGGAAGGCACATGATCGCTCGACTCCAGGCCGATAGCAGCGGTTTAGGAACGAAAAGGGCGGGGAGTACGTTTCCCCGCCCTTCGTTCTTACTGTCGACTGTCAACTGTTGACTGTCAACTGTTGACTGTCAACTGTTCTTAATACATCCCGCCGCCCATGCCGCCGCCCATGCCGCCGCCCGGAGGTCCCATGTGCTTATCTTCCTTTTCCGGGATCTCGCTGACCAGCGCCTCAGTGGTGAGCATGAGTGAAGCGATGGATGCAGCGTTCTGGAGCGCCGTGCGGGTGACCTTGGTCGGGTCGATGACGCCTGCCTCGACAAGATCGCCATAGGTTTCGGCCTGAGCGTCATAGCCGTAGTTGGGATTGGTATTGGCGCGGACTTTCTCCGCCACCACAGCGCCTTCCTCGCCAGCGTTCTGGACGATCAGCCGCAGCGGCTCTTCGAGAGCGCGCTTCACGATGTCAATACCGATCTGCTCATCCCCCTCGGCCTTGAGTTTACCGAGTGCCGGGATGCTGCGGACCAGAGCCACGCCGCCACCTGGGACGATGCCCTCTTCGACGGCAGCTTTGGTGGCGTGCATGGCGTCCTCGACGCGAGCCTTCTTCTCTTTCATCTCGGTCTCGGTTGCCGCG